>NZ_JADWYO010000014.1 GCF_022414595.1 Streptomyces sp. MUM 203J
GGGCCGCCCGGCTCGAAGCCCCCCGGCGGGGCCTGCGCAGGCCCGAAGCCCTGTGGCGGCTCCGGGGCCGGGACCGGCGCGGGCGCCGCGCCCGCCGGGTCGGCGGCACCGTCGGCGAGGGCCTTCAGGAGCCGGGCGGCGGACCGGGCGTCGGGGCGCTGTGCCGGGTCCTTGTGCATCAGCAGCCGGAGCACGGGCGCGAGCGGACCGGCCCGCTGCGGCTCCGGCAGCGGGTCGGACACGATCGCGGTCAGCGTCGACCAGGCCGACGTACGGCGGAACGGGGAGCCGCCCTCCACGGCCGTGTACAGGGTGGCCCCCACCGCCCACACGTCGGAGGCGGGCCCGGGCCGGTGCCCCTGGGCCCGCTCGGGTGCCAGGTAGTCGAGCGAGCCGACGAGTTCACCGCTTCGGGTGAGGTGGGTGGCGCCGCCGTCGCCGGGGTCCTCCATGGCGGCGATGCCGAAGTCGGTGAGAACGACGCGGCCGGTCGGGGGTTCCCCTGCTCGAGCGGAGCCGGGAGCTCGGGGAAGGTCCAGCAGGATGTTGCCGGGCTTGACGTCCCGGTGCAGGACACCGGCCTCATGGGCGGCGGCCAGCGCCTCCAGCACCTCGGCGCCGATCCGGGCGGCCTCGTGCGGGTCCACGAGGCCGCGTTCCGTCTGGACGTCCGCGAGGGACGGCCCGTCGACCAGCTCCATGACGATGACGGGCCGCCCCTGGTGGTCCGCGATGTCGTGGACCGCGACGACCCCGGGGTGCCGGACGCGGGCGGCGGCCCTGGCCTCCCGCCGCATCCGCAGCCGCAGCTCGTCGAGTTCGGGACCCGACGCGTCCGCGTAGGTACGCAGTTCCTTGACGGCCACCTCGCGGCCCAGGACCTCGTCGACGGCCCGCCACACGACGCCCATGCCACCGCGCCCCAGCTGCCGGACGGGCCGGTACCGCCCCGCGATCAGCCCGTACGGTTCGTGCTCCCCCGATGACACCGCTGCCCCGTTCCTCTGTGGTCCCTCTGCGCCGGCGCGTCGAACGCCTCCACATTACGGGGCGGCGGTGACCCGCCGACGGAGGTGTCGGGCTACTGGGCGCCGGCCGTCAGGTCGCCGCGCCGGGGGGCGGCGAATCCGTCTAGGTCGGCGCGGGTGAGCCCGGTGAGGCGGTCGACCTCGGCGGTGTCGAGGGCGCCGCAGTCGAGGCCGCGCAGCAGGTAGGAGCTGAGGGCCTTGGCGGTGGCGGGCTCGTCCATCACGTCGCCGCCGGCCTGGTTGGCGTACGCCGAGAGACGGGCGGCTGCCTGCTCGTAGCCCTCGCGGTAGAAGGCGAAGACGGCGGCGTACCGGGTGGGGAGGTGGCCCGGGTGCATGTCCCAGCCCTGGTAGTAGGCGCGGGCAAGGGCGCGGCGGGTGAGTCCGTAGTGGAGCCGCCAGGCGTCGTGGACCTTCTCGGTGGGGCCGACCGGGAGGACGTTGGTCGAGCCGTCGGACACCCGTACTCCGGTGCCCGCCGCCGCGACCTGCATGATCGCCTTGGCGTGGTCGGCGGCGGGGTGGTCGCTGGCCTGGTAGGCGGCGGAGACGCCGAGGCAGGCGCTGTAGTCGAAGGTGCCGTAGTGGAGGCCGGTGGCGCGGCCCTCCGCGGCGTCGATCATGCGGGCGACGGTGGCGGTTCCGTCGGCGGCGAGGATGGCCTGGCTGGTCTCGATCTGGATCTCGAAGCCGATCCGGCCGGGCGCCAGACCGCGCGCCTTCTCGAACTCCTCCAGAAGCCGCGCCATCGCGGTGACCTGCTGGGGGTACGTGACCTTCGGCAGCGTCAGGACGAGCCCGTCCGGCAGCCCGCCGCCCTCCATGAGGCCGGTGAGGAAGACGTCGAGGGTCCGGATGCCCCGGTCCCGGACGGCGGCCTCCATGCACTTCATGCGGATGCCCGTGTACGGGGCGGCGGTGCCGTTCTCGTACGCCTGGGCGATCAGCCGGGCGGCGCGGGCGGCGTCCCGGTCCTCCTCGTCGTCCGTCCGGCCGCCGTAGCCGTCCTCGAAGTCGACGCGCAGATCCTCGACGGGCTCGCGCTCCAGCTTGGCCCGTACGCGCGCGTAGACGGGCTCCGCGAGCTCCTCGGACAGGCCGAGGACGGCGCCGAGGGAGGCGGCGTCGGGGGCGTGCTCGTCGAGCGCGGCGAGGGCGCGGTCGCCCCAGCTGCGGACGGTGCCGGCGGCGAAGGCCTCGCCGGGGACGTACACCGTGTGGACGGGCTGGCGGGTGCCGGGGTCGCCGGGGTAGCGGCGGGCGAGTTCGGCGTCCACCGGGGCGAGGGAGGCACTGACACCCTTGCTGACCGCGCCGGCGAGGCTGGTCGCCACATGCTCCTGCTGCCGGTCCTGCTGACCCATTCCCGCACCCTCCACACCAGACTGTTTCCGCTTCACGGAATCCTTCATCCGCATGGTGAAGTTATCCGGGTCGACGGAGACCCGTCAATGGTGTCTCACGGCGGCGCACCAGCGGGCGAGGCCCTCCGCGCGCCCGCCCCGTCGGCGGCGGTGTCCGGAAACCGCCCGCCCATGAGAGCCTCGCGCGACACTCGGACCGATCCCACGACGGAAGGACTCGATGTGCAGTTCCTGCTGGAAGTCACGGTGGACGACGAGGCGACGGCCGAGCAGACCGCGGGCGAGCTGGGGCGCATCCTGCGCTACTGGGGCGGCAATCTGCACCACTACGCACTGAAGCCGGGCGACGGGTCGGCCGTCCACGACTCGGAGTACCGCGAGGTGGGGCGGTGGCGGATCCTCGCGGACGAGGGCGCGGCCTGACGCGGAACGGCCGGGGCCGCGTGGTGCAGGTGCACCACGCGGCCCCGGCCGTGTACGGGCGAGAGGGTCAGCCCTTGCGGCTGCGGACCTCTTCGGTGAGCTGCGGGACGACCTCGAACAGGTCACCGACCACGCCGTAGTCGACCAGCTCGAAGATCGGGGCCTCGGCGTCCTTGTTGACGGCCACGATGGTCTTCGAGGTCTGCATACCGGCACGGTGCTGGATCGCACCGGAGATGCCGGCGGCGATGTACAGCTGCGGCGAGACCGACTTGCCGGTCTGACCGACCTGGCTGGTGTGCGGGTACCAGCCGGCGTCGACGGCGGCGCGCGAGGCACCCACGGCGGCACCGAGCGAGTCGGCCAGCGCCTCGATGATCGCGAAGTTCTCCGCGCCGTTGACGCCGCGGCCGCCGGAGACCACGATCGCGGCCTCGGTCAGCTCGGGGCGGCCGCTCGACTCACGCGCGGTGCGGGAGACGACCTTGGTGCCGGTGGCCTTCTCGGAGAAGGAGACGGACAGGGCCTCGACGGCGCCCGCCGCCGGGGCGGCCTCCACGGGGGCCGAGTTCGGCTTGACGGTGATGACCGGGGTGCCCTTGGAGACGCGGGACTTGGTGGTGAACGCGGCGGCGAACACGGACTGCGTCGCGACCGGGCCCTCGTCACCGGCCTCCAGGTCGATGGCGTCGGTGATGATGCCGGAGCCGATGCGCAGCGCGAGGCGGGCCGCGATCTCCTTGCCCTCGGCGGAGGACGGCACCAGCACGGCGGCCGGGGAGCCCGCGGCGGACACCGACTCGTACGCGGCCTGGAGCGCGTCCACCTTCGGGACGACCAGGTAGTCCGCGAACTCGGCGGCGTCGGCGGTCAGGACCTTGACCGCACCGTGCTCGGCGAGCGTGGCGGCGGTGGCCTCGGCACCGGAGCCGAGAGCGACGGCGACCGGCTCACCGATGCGGCGGGCCAGAGTCAGCAGCTCCAGGGTGGGCTTGCGGACCGCGCCGTCCACGTGGTCGACATAGACGAGAACTTCAGCCATGGGACTTCTTCTCTCCTGCTTACGAAGTGTGAGGGGGCAGTGGGTGGCCGAAGCCTCAGATGAACTTCTGGCCCGCGAGGAACTCCGCGAGCTGCTTGCCGCCCTCGCCCTCGTCCTTGACGATCGTTCCGGCCGTACGGGCCGGGCGCTCCGCAGCGGAGTCCACCGTGGTGTAGGAGCCCTCGAGGCCGACCTCGTCGGCGTCGATGTCCAGGTCGTCCAGGTCCAGGGACTCCACCGGCTTCTTCTTGGCGGCCATGATGCCCTTGAAGGACGGGTAGCGGGCCTCGCCCGACTGGTCCGTCACGGACACGACGGCCGGGAGGGATGCCTCCAGCTGCTCGGTGGCGGCGTCGCCGTCGCGGCGGCCCTTGACGGTGCCGTCCTCGACGGAGACCTCGGACAGGAGGGTGACCTGCGGGACGCCCAGGCGCTCGGAGAGCAGCGCCGGAAGGACCCCCATGGTGCCGTCGGTGGAGGCCATACCGCAGACGACCAGGTCGTAGCCGGTCTTCTCGATGGCCTTGGCGAGCACCAGGGAGGTGCCCATGACGTCGGTGCCGTGCAGGTCGTCGTCCTCGACGTGGACGGCCTTGTCGGCGCCCATGGACAGCGCCTTGCGCAGGGCGTCCTTGGCGTCCTCGGGGCCCACCGTGAGGACGGTGATCTCCGCGTCGTCGGCCTCGTCGGCGATCTGAAGCGCCTGCTCGACCGCGTACTCGTCCAGCTCCGACAGCAGGCCGTCGACGTCGTCGCGGTCGACGGTCAGGTCATCGGCGAAGTGCCGGTCGCCGGTGGCGTCGGGCACGTACTTCACACAGACAACGATCCTCAAGCTCACGCCGGCTCTCCTACTGCATCGTCATTACCGAGCTGCCTTGTTGCACGCAGCATAGGCGCCTTATGGGGCGGATTCCGCTCGGGGCGGCGGGCGCCCCGCAACGAAATATTACTCGCCAGTACACCGGGCTCCCTCCCGGTAAGCAAGCGCTTTGCACTGTGACCTTGGCAACGCTGAGTAACCAGGATTCCCGGGGATTCCTCAGCCGCGCAACGCGTTGAAGCGCCCGTGGTGGTAGAGCAGCGGCCGACCGCCGCCCGCCTCCGGATCGCCCGCGACCACCTCCGCCACGACGATCCGGTGGTCGCCCGCGGGGATGCGCGCCACCACCCGCCCGACCAGCCACGCGAGGGTGCCCTCCAGGACGGGGACGCCCTCGGGCCCCCGGCGCCAGCGGGTCGGCGCGGCGAACCGGTCGGCGCCGCTCCGGGCGAAGGTGGCGGCCAGCTCCTCCTGGTGCTCACCGAGTATGTGCACGCCGACATGCCCGGCCGCGGAGACCACGGGCCAGCTCGACGAGGCCGTGCCGATGCCGAACGAGACGAGCGGCGGCTCGGCGGAGACGGAGGTGAGGGAGGTGGCGGTGAAGCCCACGGGCCTGTCGGCGTGGGCGGGGTCCCCGGCGGCGGTGATCACGGCGACACCGGCGGCATGCCGCCGGAACGTGGAGCGCAGGAGATCGGAACCGGCGAGGGCCGGTGCGGCGCCGAGGGGAGAGGTGACCGTCATGGAGTTGTCCTTCTGCGGGGCGCTGGCGCGCGTGCGGGTGGTCCGTGGCTGCTCAGACACCCGGACAGAGCGCGCTCGCGTTACGGGCGAGGTCGACGTGGACGCGCCCGAAGAGAAGGAGTTCGTACGGCACGGGCGTCAGCTTCTCGACGGGCGGCGCGCGTCGTCAAGGGCGTACGGGAAGATGGGACGAGCGTCACGGCCGGTCGCCCGCCCTCACTGCCTGTGCCCGCGTGACGTGACAAGTATCTCGCCGGGTTTCCCCTGCTCCGCCCCCATCCGGGCTGGCCTGTTCCCGGCGCATGGGGCACGATCGGGCGCATGCCGTTACCTACGGCCGCGTAACTTCGCCGGGAGAAGCCTCCCCAGGCATGGAAGAAGGGTGTTCTCCCCGATGGCAGAACTCGTCTATCGGCCGGTCATCGGCGCCGCGCTCACGATGTTCAAGGCGCTCGACCTGAAGATCGACGTGCAGGGTTCGGAGAACATCCCGCGCAAGGGCGGGGCGGTCCTGGTCAGCAACCACATCAGCTACCTGGACTTCATCTTCTCGGGTCTCGCGGCCCGGCCGCAGAAGCGCCTGGTGCGGTTCATGGCGAAGGACTCGGTGTTCCGCCACAAGATCTCCGGCCCGCTGATGCGGGGCATGAAGCACATCCCCGTGGACCGCACCCAGGGCGAGGCCGCGTACCGGCACGCCCTGGACTCGCTGCGCGCGGGCGAGGTCATCGGCGTGTTCCCGGAGGCGACGATCTCGCAGTCGTTCACCCTCAAGAGCTTCAAGTCGGGCGCCGCCCGGCTGGCCCAGGAGGCCGGGGTCCCGCTGATCCCGGTTGCCCTGTGGGGTACGCAGCGGCTGTGGACCAAGGGCCGCCCCCGCAATCTGAAGCGCAGCCACATCCCGGTGACGATCCGGGTGGGCGAGCCGGTGGAGGCGCCGTCCGACCAGTACGCGGGCGCGATCACCCGGCGGCTTCGGGAGCGGGTCCAGGAGCTGCTGGAGGCCGCCCAGCGGGCGTATCCGGTACGGCCCCGGGACGCGGCCGACACCTGGTGGATCCCCGCCCATCTGGGCGGCACGGCCCCGACACCGGCACAGGTGCGCGAAGCGCAGTAACGTCCCGCCGGGTCAGGCCACCGGGTGGACCGTCACGCTCGCGCCCGGGCTCAGCTTCTCCAGGGACCCGGCCAGTTCGGCGCCCGCCGCCTCCAGGGCCATACGGGTCATGGGGGCGAGGCACTCCAGGAGGAACAGCGCGTTCACGGACTCCTCCGTGAGCCGGGTGCGCACGCCCTGGCGCCAGTTCCAGCGGCGGCAGGTCACGCCCTCGTCGTCGCGCCAGACGACCTCGCCCGCGTCCGGGTGCTCGACGGTCCCGGCGCCGCCCGCGGCGGTCGGGAACGGCTCGTCACCAGTGGCCCGCACCAGCCGCATGCCGCCCCGGATGCGGTCGGCGTCCTCGCCGCCGACGGGGACGAGGTGCGCGACGCTCACCGCGTTGTACGCGTCGACCAGCCGGTTGATGCGCGGCAGCCCGCCGTCCGCGAGGGCCCGCCGGGCGAGCGCCTCGGCGGAGTTGCGGGTGCGCGACGGCTTGGCACCGAACGCGGTGTAGGCGGCACGCCAGGCCGCGATGTGCGGGTCGTCCTGCGGAGCGCGGCCGTCCAGGCGCTCGGCGAGGCGGCGGGCGGCGTCGTCCAGCAGGGCGGCACTGGCCTCGTCGCTGGGACCGTTGACGAGCCCGCGCGCCTCGACGGCGAGATGCGTGAAGCCGGGGACGAGGGCGCGTACGTCCTCGTGGACGGTGAGTGTGGGGAACATCGGAATCACGAGGTTCAGCGTACAGGACCCCGCGATTCACTTCACTGAACCCTGGTGGGCATGACCGGACCTCCCCGCCCGGCGGGGCGGGGAGGTCCGGGACCACGGCCTACCGGGCCGTCTCCTCCTTGAGCGCCTGGACGAAGGCGTCCACGTCCTCCTCCGTCGTGTCGAAGGAGCACATCCAGCGGACGTCGCCCGCCGCCTCGTCCCAGAAGTAGAAGCGGAACCGCTCCTGGAGGCGCAGGGTCACGTCGTGCGGCAGCCGGGCGAAGACCGCGTTGGCCTGCACCGGGTACAGGATCTCCACGCCGTCCACGGTCCGGACGCCGTCCGCGAGGCGCTGGGCCATCGCGTTGGCGTGCCGGGCGCTGCGCAGCCACAGGTCCTTCGCGAGCAGCGCCTCGAACTGCACCGACAGGAAGCGCATCTTGGACGCGAGCTGCATCGACATCTTGCGGATGTGCTTCATCCGGCGGCCGGCCTCGGGGTTGAGGGCGACGATCGCCTCACCGAAGAGCAGCCCGTTCTTGGTGCCGCCGAGGGTCACGATGTCGACGCCCAGCGCGTTGGTGAAGGTCCGCATGGGGACGTCCAGCGTCGCCGCGGCGTTGGCCAGACGGGCGCCGTCGACGTGCACCTTCATGCCGAGGCCGTGGGCGTGCTCGACGACGGCCCGTATCTCGTCCGGGGTGTAGACCGTGCCGAGTTCGGTGTTCTGGGCGATCGAGACGACCTGCGGCATGGCCCGGTGCTCGTCCTCCCAGCCCCAGGCCTGCCGGTCGATCAGCTCGGGAGTGAGCTTGCCGTCCGGGGTGGGCACGGTGAGCAGCTTGAGACCGGCCATGCGTTCGGGCGCGCCGCCCTCGTCGACGTTGATGTGCGCGGTCTCGGCGCAGATCACGGCGCCCCAGCGGTCGGTCAGGGCCTGGAGGGCGGTGACGTTGGCACCGGTGCCGTTGAACACCGGGAACGTCTCGGCGGTGGAGCCGAAGTGACTGTGCATCACCCGCTGGAGGTGGTCGGTGTACTCGTCCTCGCCGTAGGAGATCTGGTGGCCTCCGTTGGCGAGGGCGATGGCCGCGAGGACCTCGGGGTGGACTCCGGCGTAGTTGTCGCTGGCGAAGCCCCGTACCGACGGGTCGTGGTGGCGACGGGCGTCGGTACGGGCGGGCGCCACCAGGTTCACGGCGGCCGGGTTCACGGCCGGGTTCACGGCTTGGGGGTCAGCCACAGGCGCTGTCCATTCACTTCCTGGGCGGGCTGCTCCCAGACGCCGACGATGGCGTCGGCCAGGTCCTTGACGTCGGTGAAGCCCGCGAACTTCGCATTCGGGCGCTCGGCGCGCATAGCGTCGTGCACCAGTGCCTTGATCACCAGGATGGCAGCAGCCGACTTCGGGCCTTCCTCGCCCCCCGCCTTGCGGAAGGAGTCCCCGAGGGCGAGGGTCCACGCCTCGGCGGCGGCCTTGGCCGCGGCGTAGGAGGCGTTGCCCTCGGTCGGCTTGGCCGCGCCGGACTGGCTGACCAGGACGAACCGGCCGCGGTCACTGCGCTTGAGCGCCTCGTGGAAGGCGAGCGAGGTGTGCTGGACGGTGCGGATCAGCAGCTTCTCCAGCAGGGCCCAGTCCGCGAGGTCGTTGTCCGCGAAGGTGGCGCTGCCGCGCCAGCCTCCGACGAGGTGGACCAGCCCGTCGATCCGGCCGAACTCCTTCTCCGTCTTCTCCGCCCACGCGCGGGTGGCGTCGGGGTCGAGGAGGTCGACGGTGTCGCCGATGACGGTGGCGCCGCCGTGGGCGTACCGGGCGGCGTCGACGGCCTCGGCCAGGCGTTCCGGGTCGGCGTCGGCGGCGACGACGGTCGCCCCCGCCTCCGCGAGCCGCAGCAGGGCCGCGCGGCCCGCCGGGCCCGCCGCTCCGGCGACCGCGACGACGGCGCCTTCCAGGGGCCCGCCGTTCCCGTTGCCGTTCTTGGTCATGTCGTTCGTCTCCTCCGTGCCGGACGCGTCTGGCGTTTCCGCCCCTGCTGCCTCACCCGTCGGGCCGTCGCTCACGCGGCGGCCTTCTCGACGTCGGCGGCGGTGATCCCCTTGGTGGAGGCGATCACGGACTTCATCTTCTTCGAAAGAGCCTCGAAGAACATGCTGAGCGGAAACTCGTCCGGAAGCACGTCGTCGACGAGCTTGCGGGGCTGCTGGGTGAGGTCCAGGGCGTCGGGCCCCTTGGCCCAGCGGGAGCCGGGGTGCGGGGAGAGGTAGGTGGAGACGAGGTCGTACGCGGCGAACCAGTGGACCAGCTTGGGGCGGTCGATGCCGTCGCGGTAGAGCTTCTCGATCTCGGCGCACAGCTGGTTGGTGACCTCGGGGGCCCGCTTCCAGTCGATGTGCAGGGTGTTGTCGGTCCAGCGCACCACGTCACGCTTGTGGAGGTACGCGAAGAGCAGCTGGCCGCCGAGCCCGTCGTAGTTGCGGACCCGGTCGCCGGTGAGCGGGAAGCGGAACATGCGGTCGAACAGCACGGCGTACTGGACGTCGCGGCCGACCGGGTTGCCCTCGGCCTCCAGCCTGACGGCCTCCTTGAAGGCGGTCAGGTCACAGCGCAGCTCCTCCAGGCCGTACATCCAGAACGGCTGCCGCTGCTTGATCATGAACGGGTCGAAGGGCAGGTCGCCGTGGCTGTGGGTGCGGTCGTGGACCATGTCCCACAGGACGAAGGCCTGCTGGCAGCGCCGCTGGTCGGCGAGCATGTCCCTGATGTCGTCGGGCAGCTCGACGCCCAGGATGCCGACGGCGGCCTCGGTGACCCGGCGGAAACGGGCGGCCTCGCGGTCGCAGAAGATGCCGCCCCAGGTGAAGCGCTCGGGGGCCTCGCGGACGGCGACGGTCTCCGGGAAGAGGACGGCCGAGTTGGTGTCGTAGCCGGAGGTGAAGTCCTCGAAGGTGATGCCGCAGAACAGCGGGTTGTCGTAGCGGGCGGCCTCCAGCTCGGAGAGCCACTCGGGCCAGACCATGCGGAGCACGACGGCTTCCAGATTGCGGTCCGGGTTGCCGTTCTGGGTGTACATCGGGAACACGACCAGGTGCTGGCGCCCGTCGACGCGCTCGGCGGCGGGGTGGAACTCCATGAGGGAGTCCAGGAAGTCGGGGACGGCGTAGCCGCCCTCGGCCCACTTGCGGAGATCGGCGACGAGGGCGCGGTGGTAGGCGGTGCCGTGCGGGAGCAGCGGGGAGAGCTGCTCGACGGCGGCGACGACCCGGTCGAGCGCGGTGTCGGCGTCCGCGCGGGCCGGGGCGTTCTCGGCGTCGAAGGCGATGGAGCCGTCCGCTGACTGCCAGACGCGGATCTCCTCCACGGCATTCTTGAGCGCGGCCCACGCCGGGTGGTCGACCACCCGAGTGTCGGTGGCCACGCCGCCACCGGCAACGTCCTGCACAAGAATTTCCGTCATCTCACTTCCTCCACGGGAGAACCTCGCGTCAAAGCACCGTATCCATGCGCGCTTCTCCACCACAAGGGGGTTCGATGAAAATTATCCTGCGCGACCCCTATGGTCACCGCTGATTTTCCTGCACGCCTCCCGTTCCACGGGTGTTGCCGGGGTCTGATGCCACCCGGGGTGTAACCCGGAGGTGCCGGGGAACCCGCCGGCTGGTGTTCGGCGGCTTCCGCAGGAATCCTGGACGGACAGGAATGAACAGGGACGGACTGGGCTAACTGGGACGGACGGTACGAACAGATGAGCAGCGGCTACCTCGGACCCGAGGGCTTCGGCCCCGACCCGTTCAGCGAGTTTCTGGCCCGCCTCTTCGGAGGCGCCCCGGCCGCCTCCGCGGCCCGCCGCGGGCCGCGGTACAGCGACATCGCCCGGATGATGAGCGAACCCACCCGCCGCATGGTCGACGAGGCCGCCTCGTACGCCTCCGAGCACGGCAGCACGGACCTGGAGACCGAGCACCTGCTGCGCGCCGCGCTCGACACCGAGCCGATCCGCGACCTCGTCGTCCGGGCGGGCGCCGACCCCGACGCGCTGGCCGCCGAGATCGACCGCACCGCGGGCGAAGGCCCGCCGCAGTCCCGTATCGCCGTCACTCCCGCCGTCAAGCGCGCCCTGCTCGACGCCCACGACCTGGCCCGGCACATCGGCGCCTCCTACATCGGCCCCGAGCACGTCCTTGCCGCCCTCGCCGCGAACCCCGACTCGGCGGCCGGGCGCATCCTGCGGGCCGCCCGGTTCGACCCGGGCTCGGTGCCGGGACCCTCGGCCGGGGCGGCGCCACAGCGCGGCGGCGGACCGTCCGGCGGCTGGGAGAACACCGCGGCCGACCACCGCCCCGCCCCCCAGACCGGCACACCCACCCTCGACCGGTTCGGCCGGAACCTCACCGACCTGGCCCGTTCGGGACGGATCGACCCCGTCATCGGCCGCGAGCAGGAGATCGAGCAGACCGTCGAAGTGCTGTCCCGGCGCGGCAAGAACAATCCCGTGCTGATCGGTGACGCCGGCGTCGGCAAGACGGCGATCGTGGAGGGCCTCGCCCAGCGCATCGCGGACGGCGACGTGCCCGACTCCCTGCTGGGCCGCCGGGTCGTCGCGCTCGACATGACGGGCGTCGTGGCCGGCACCCGCTACCGGGGCGACTTCGAGGAGCGGATGACCGGCATCATCGACGAGGTGCGGGCCCACTCCGATGAACTGGTGGTCTTCATCGACGAGCTGCACACCGTGGTGGGCGCCGGGGGCGGCGGAGGCGGCGGCGAGGGCGGCTCGATGGACGCGGGCAACATCCTCAAGCCCGTGCTCGCCCGCGGCGAGATGCACGTCATCGGCGCCACCACGCTGGAGGAGTACCGCCGCTACATCGATAAGGACGCCGCGCTCGCGCGCCGCTTCCAGCCCGTGCTCGTCCCCGAACCCGGCCCCGAGGACGCCCTGGAGATCCTGCGCGGGCTGCGCGACCGGTACGAGGCCCACCACCAGGTCCGCTACGCCGAGGAGGCACTGCGCGCGGCCGTCGAACTGTCCGACCGCTATCTCACCGAGCGGTTCCTGCCCGACAAGGCCATCGACCTGATCGACCAGGCCGGTGCCCGCGTGCGGCTGCGCGCCCATGCCCAGCCCACCGACCTGCGGGCCCTGGAGCGGCAGGTGGAGCAGCTCGTCCGCGACAAGGACCAGGCCGTGGCGGCCGAGCAGTACGAGCGGGCCACCGAGCTGCGCGACCGCGTCCAGGAGGTGGAGTCCCGGATCAGGGCCAGCCGGAGCGAGCCGCAGTCGGCGGACGCCCACGACCCGGTCCTGGAAGTCACCGCCGAGGACATCGCGCAGGTCGTCAGCCGCCAGACCGGCATCCCGGTCAGCCGCCTCACCCAGGAGGAGAAGGACCGCCTGCTCGGCCTGGAGCAGCATCTCAAGGAGCGGGTCATCGGCCAGGACGAGGCCGTCTCGGCCGTCTCCGAGGCGGTGCTGCGCTCCCGGGCAGGGCTCGCCGACCCCAGACGGCCCATCGGCAGCTTCCTGTTCCTCGGCCCCACCGGCGTCGGCAAGACCGAGCTGGCCCGCGCCCTCGCGGACGCCCTGTTCGGCAGCGACGAGCGGATGGTCCGCCTGGACATGAGCGAGTTCCAGGAGCGGCACACCGTCAGCCGCCTGGTCGGCGCGCCCCCCGGCTATGTGGGCCACGAGGAGGCCGGCCAGCTCACGGAGGCGGTACGCCGCCACCCGTACTCGCTGCTGCTCCTCGACGAGGTGGAGAAGGCCCACCCGGACGTCTTCAACATCCTGCTCCAGGTGCTCGACGACGGCCGTCTGACCGACTCCCAGGGCCGCACGGTGGACTTCAAGAACACGGTCGTCGTGATGACCAGCAACCTCGGGGCCGACGCCATCGGCACCGGCCGCGGCGTCCTCGGCTTCGGCTCCGCCGAGACCGGCGCCGACGGCGACGCCCGGCGGGAGCGTGCGCTGCGCCCGCTGCGCGAGCACTTCCGGCCCGAGTTCCTCAACCGGATCGACGAGGTGGTGCTCTTCCACCGGCTGGAGGGCGCGGAACTGCGGCAGATCACGGACCTGCTGCTGGAGGAGACCCGGCGCCGGCTGCGCGCCCAGGACGTGACGGTGGACTTCACCCCGGAGGCCGTCGACTGGCTGGCCCGTCGCGGCTACCAGCCGGAGTACGGCGCCCGCCCGCTGCGCCGCACCATCCAGCGCGAGGTCGACAACGAGCTGTCCCGGCTGCTGCTGGACGGGCGGCTGCGGGAGGGCGGTTCGGTGACCGTCGGGGTGGCGGACGGCCGCCTGGACTTCCGCACGGACCCGTTCCGCCAGGAGCCCCTGCGGGCGGAGCCCCCGGCCTAGCCCGTCTCCGCGTGACGGCTCACCGGTCACTCACCGGACCCAATGCGAGGTCCTTCACCAACAGCTCGAAGCACAGGTCGTCGCGGCGAGGCAGCCCGAACCGCTCGTCGCCGTACGGAAACGGGGTCGTCCGGCCGGTGCGGCGGTAGCCGCGCCGCTCGTACCAGGCGATCAGCTCCTCTCGCACGGAGATCACCGTCATGTGCATCTCGCGCACGCCCCACCCGGCGCGCGCGAGGCGCTCGGCCTCCGCCAGGACCCGCCGCCCGAGGCCGCCGCCCTGGAGCCCGGGACGCACCGCGAACATCCCGAAGTAGGCCGCGTCACCGCGGTGTTCGAGCTGGCAGCAGGCGACGAGCGCACCGTCACGCTCGACCACGAGGAGCCGGGAGCCGGGGGTGGTGATGACCGCGAGGACCCCGTCGGGGTCGGTGCGCTGCCCGTCGAGGATGTCGGCCTCGGTGGTCCACCCGGAACGGCTGGAGTCGCCCCGGTACGCCGACTCGACAAGGGCGACGAGCGCGGGAACGTCCGCCTCCACCGCGTCGCGGTACGTCGGCTCTCCGGTCCTCTGAACTGCGGTGTCCATCGTGTGCGGTCTCCCCTCGGCAAGCTGTCCCGGGATGGTCGTCCCGGTCGACGAGCCTAGCGCGCCCCCCTTGTACGTCCCTGCGCTCGCGTGCGCCCCATGGCTCGCGGGCATCGTCCCAGGGGCCGGTCCCGTCTCGGGGAGGGGGCACGCGGTGGCGAGCTGGCTGCTGGTGGCGCTGTGCGCGGCGACCGGGGCGTACTGCCTGGTGCGGAGGGCCCGGATGCGGCGGCGGGGAGCGGTGCGGGAACGGCGGGAGGCCGCGAGCGAGGCGGTGATGGCCTTCGGGATGGCCACGATGGGGGTCCCGGCCGCGGTGTTCGCGCCTCCGGAGTGGGTGTGGACGGTGTACGCGGCGGTGTTCGGCACGGCGGCGGCGCGGGTGCTGTGGGAGATCCGGGACGGTCGCCGGCATCTGCACCACCTGGTGGGGTGCCTGGCCATGGTGTACATGGCGGTGCCGTCGGCGGGCGCCGCCGCCGGCACGCACGGGCCGCACGGGGCGCATGCGGGTGGGGGGCTTCCGCTGGTGACGGGCGCGCTGCTGGCGTACTACGCGGGGTGGGTGCTGTGGTCGGGGACGCGGACGGTGCCGGTCGGTGTGGCGATCCCCCGGGGGACCGGGACGGTGCTGGACGGCCCTGAACTCCCGTTCGGATGCCGGATGGTGATGGCGACGGCCATGCTGGCGATGCTGTTCACGCTGTGACGTGCGGCGGGCACGGCCCAAACCGTGGTGTGCGTCACTTCGCGGTCCGCGGCGCTCCGCCGGGCGGCCCGCCGCTCATAGGCTGGCGCCATGCTGCTCTCCTTCGCGCTGCTGATGTTCGGCGTCGTGGCCGCCGTGACGGCTCCGCGCCTGCTGGCACGGGCCGACTGGCCCGAGCGCGAGCCGATCGTGGCGCTCTGGGTGTGGCAGTGCGTCGTCGCCTCGGTGCTGCTGAGCTTCGCCCTGGCGATGACGTTCAGCGCATCGGCCGCGTGGCAGCGCGTGCGGGGGCAGGTCTTCGCCCCGGCGCCGAGCGCGGTCGTGGAGGCCTACGCCCTGGTGGACCACACGCCCTGGTCGGCGGCGCTGGCCGTGCTGCTGGCCTGCGGCGGGCTGTGGACCGGGGCCATGCTGACCCTGGTGGTACGCAGGGCGCGGGCGCGGCGCCGCCGTCGGCGGGCCGAACTGCTCGTGCGTGCACCGCTGCTGCCGGGCGAGGAGCCGGAGGCGGGACCGCTGGCGCTGCTGGAGGGCGACCGCCCGGGGGCGTGGTGGCTGCCGGGCCCCACGCCCCGGCTGGTGATCACCACGGCGGCGCTGCGCCGGCTGAAGGGGCGTCAGCTGGACGCGGTGCTGGCCCATGAGGAGGGCCACGCGCGCGCCCGGCACGACTGGCTGCTGCACTGTGCCGCCGCGCTCGCGGAGGGGTTCCCGCGCGTTCCGGTGTTCGCAGCGTTCCGGGACGAGATGCACCGGCTGGTGGAGCTGGCGGCGGACGACGCGGCGTCGAAGCGGCACGGGCGACTGACGACGGCGCTGGCGCTGGTGGGGCTGAACGAGGACCGCGGGGTGTTCGGTCCCTGCCCGACGCCGGGCGCGGAGCTGCCGCTGCGGGTGAACCGGCTGCTGGCGAACCGTCCGAGGCTCACCCCGGGCCGTCGCCTCAGGCTGACGGCCACCGCAGCCCTCGTGCCGGCTGTGCCGCTGCTGGTGGCGCTCGCCCCGGGGCTGAGCGCGCTGCGCTGACGGGACTGGACCGGTTCGGCTGCGAGGATGGCGCCCATGGCGACCTCACCGTCCTCGCGCGCATCCGTCGTCACTTCCGTCACCCGCGCCCCGTGGGCCGCCGCGCGGTCCGTGGTCTGGTGGACCGGCGGGGCGTCCCTGGCCCTGCTGGCGCCGGTGGTGGTGGGGTGGGGGCCGCTGACGGCCCTGGACCGGTGGGTGGCCGAGGCCACGCATGCGTCGGCGGTGGAGTCCCCCTGGCTGGTACGGGTCAGTCTGCTGCTGACCGACTGGCTGTGGGACCCGTGGGCGATGCGTCTGCTCGCCGCCCTCGCGGTGGTCGCGCTGTGGCGGCGCGGGCAGCGGTGGGTGGCGGGCCGCGTGGCAGGGGTGAGCGCGCTGGCGCTGGTGGTGCAGCAGGGGCTGAAGGCGGCGGTGGGCCGGGACCGGCCCCGCTGGGCGGACCCGGTGGACGGCGCCGCGTTCGCGGCGTTCCCGTCGGGCCATGCACTGACGGCGGCGGTCACCTGCGGACTGCTGTGGTGGGCGGCGACGGCGGTGGGCCGGGCTCCGGGGCGCGCGGCGGCCTCCGGCTGGGCCGTGGTGGCGGGCGTCTCGGTGCTGGGCGTGGGGCTGACCCGCGTGTATCTGGGGGTGCACTGGGCATCGGACGTGGTCGGCGGCTGGCTGCTGGGCCTGTGTCTGGCGGCGGCAGCGGCGGCGCGTCCCGTACGGGTGGTCCGGCGGCCGTGAGGACCCGCACCCCGGACCGGACGATCCCCCGCGTCGCCCGGTCCGGAGGCACGCCGAGACCGGCGGCGCTCCGCCTGCCGACCTGGACACCCCGAGTATATTGGCTGGGAGCCAGTCAACGCAGGAGTTCAGCATGTCCCCGCGGAGCCCGTCGGTCAATGAGGAACTCCGGCGCCGTTCCCGGGAACGGCTGCTTCAGGCGACGGTCGAGCTGGTGGCCGAACGCGGGTACGAGGCGACGACCCTCGGGGACATCGCGGAGCGGGCCGGTTCGGCTCGCGGGCTGGTCTCGTACTACTTCCCCGGCAAGCGGCAGCTGCTGCAGTCGGCGGTCCACCGGCTCATGCACCGCACACTGGAGGACGCCCTGGAGCGGGAGCCGCGCACGGACGACGGCCGGGAGCGGCTGGCACGGGCGATCGACGCGATCCTGGGACTCGCGGTGGCTCAGCCGGTGCTGATGCGGACGCACATGGCGGGGATCCTCCAGGCTGAGGGGTTCGTGCGGTGCGCCGAGCAGCAGCGGCTGGCGGCGCTGCTGCGGGACACGGTGGTGCGGTACGGCTCGCGGGACGTGGACACGGACTACCCGCTGCTGCGGGCGCTGCTGATGGGCGCGGTGTTCGCGGTCCTGCTGCCGGGGGCGCCGATGCCGGTGACCCGGCTGCGGGCGGAGCTGTTCCAGCGGTACGGGCTGGACTGGGAGCGCGGTTTCCCGCCGGACGCGGGACCGGAGGACCGGTCGCCGTCCGGCGGGTCGGCTCACAGGTGACGGGTCACGGCCGGTGCCGGCGGTCGAAGTAGTCGGGCTGGGTCTGGACGTTCAGTTCGTCCATCCGGATCCGCTCGGCCGGGTCGGTGCGGCGGTCCTCGATCCTCAGGACGTCGAGTCCCTTGCGGATGTCGTTCGAGTAGATGTGGCCGTTGTAGTAGTACGCGGACCAGGAGCCGCCGACGGAGAGCGTGTCGGCGCTGAGCGGGCCGCGCTCGAAGTAGCCGATCTCCTCGGCGCGGGTGGAGTCGGTGAAGTCGAACACGGAGACGCCGCCCTGGTACCAGGCCTGGACCATGAGGTCGCGGCCCTTGACGGGGATCAGGGAGCCGTTGTGCGCGACGCAGTTCTCGGTGTCGCCCTGGTGGCGGTCGATCTTGTAGTAGCCGCGGAAGACGAGCTTGCGCCTGTCACCCTTGCCGGTGATGTCGTAGAAGCCGTCGGCGCCTCGGTGGGGACCGACCCGCTCGTTGCAGGTGGCACCGCCCCCGCCGCCCAGCTCGTCGGTGAAGACGACCTTGTCAGCCTTCCTGCTGAAGGTCGCGGAGTGCCAGAAGGCGAAGTTGGTGTTGTCCTGGACCTGGTCGATCACCCTGGGGTGCTCGGGGTCCTCGATGGAGAACAGGATGCCGTCGCCCATGCAGGCGCCGGCCGCCAGGTTCCTGGACGGCAGCACGGTGATGTCGTGGCAGCCGGTCGTCTTGGAGACGCCCGGGTTGGCCGGCGAGCCGGGGTTGCCGCCGCCGTCGGGGCCCTCGCCGGGAAAGAGCACCGGGAATCCGACGACCCGGGCCTTCTCGGGTGCGTTGCGCGGCACCTTGATGACGGAGATGCCGTCGTGCGGCGGACGGCAGTCGGGGAAGGCGGCGCTGGGCGAGTACGAGGCGACGTACACGTACACGTTCGCGCGCTGCGGCACGAGCGTGTGCGTGTGGGAGCCGCAGGCGGTCTCGACGGAGGCGACGTACCGCGGATTGCGGATGTCGCTGATGTCGAACACCTTGATCCCCTCCCAGGACGACTTCTCGGTCGCGGGCTGGGAGGTGCTCTGGCAGGAGTCGTCGCTGCGGGACGAGTCGGTGGACAGGAAGAGCAGGTCCCCGGAGACCGAGATGTCGTTCTGGGAGCCGGGGCAGAGAACCCGGGCGACCGCCTCGGGCTTCGACGGCCTGCCGATGTCGAAGATCTGGAAGCCGTCGTAGTTTCCGGCGAACAGGTACCTGCCCTGGAAGGCCAGGTCGGAGTTGATGCCCTTGATGGTCGTCAACGGGATGTTGGCGACGTGCTTGATGTTGTCGCTGTGAACGATCTCGTCCACATCGGGAATGTCCCCGCGCGCGATGGCGGCCCGGGTGTCCTCCCTCTGGCGCTCCGATGCCGCGCCGCCGCCGGACGGCGTGTCCCCGGGGCCGGGGACGGCGGCGGCTGTTCCCGTGGCGAGCAGGGCGGCGATGAGGCCTGCCGCTGCGGTGGTCACGAGCAGGCGTCTGCGACGCGGTCGAGTGGTACGCGACAGGGCCATGTGCGTCCTCCCTTGAGGGTCGTCGACCACGGCAGTATGGGCCCGGGCATGGACATCTCAACAGATGGCTACAGAGTGGGAGGGGCGCCGGCGGGCGCCACCGTACGGAAGCACGCCAGGACCGACTCCCTGTACACAACTGACCCGGGAGGTCGCCGTGTTGACCCGCAGCAGACACCGCAGTGAGCCCGTTCGCCCCGCCCCGCTGCCGGTGGCCCTCGCCGCCGCGCTGGCCCTGACGGGCGTGTTCGTCCTCTCCGCCTGTGACCCCGGTACCGCCGGGAGCGGGGGGAAGCCGCAGGCCACGGCCGGGGCCGAGGTGGGGGTGCTGGCCCCGGGCAGGCCGGGTGAGCCCGCCCGGACACTGTCACCGGAGGAGGCCGCCACCGCGGTACCCGAGGACGCGCCGAACGCGGCGGACGTGTCGTACACGACGATGATGATCGTCCACCACGAACAGGCACTGCGGATGACGGCACTGGTCCCGGACCGGGTGCGTTCGGAGCAGGTGAGGGCCCTGGCGGCGCGGATCGAGGCGGCGCAGGGACCGGAGATCGCAGCGATGCGGGCTTGGCTGAAAACGAGTCGCGGCGAGGAGGGCCACGGCGGCGGACGCCACGGCGAGCAACACGACGACCACTCGGGGATGCCGGGCATGGCCACCGAGGAGCAGCTCGCGAAGCTGGAGCGGTCCCGGGGCGAGGCGTTCGACGACCTCTTCCTGAAACTGATGATCACCCACCACGAGGGGGCGGTCACCATGGCGTCGGAGGTGCTGGGCGAGGGACGGAACATCCGCGTCCAGGAGATGGCGAACGACGTGATCGCCCAGCAGACCGCGGAGATCCACCGGATGCGCGGGATGTGACCCCGGCACCGCCCGCGACCGCGGGCCGCCTCCCCGCTCGCCGGCGGACCGTCCCCGCCGACGCGCCGCTGACACGCTGGCGTTGAGCGGCCTCCCCCCGCGCGGCGGCCGGTGGGATGCTGGAACCCTCCCCGGGAAGGAGCGCGCATGCTTCGTGTCGCCGTGGTCGGTTCCGGCCCCAGCGGGGTCTACACCGCCCAGTCGCTGGTCGAGCAGACCGCGGTGCCGGACGTGCGGGTGCACGTCCTGGACCGGCTGCCGTGCCCGTACGGGCTGGTCCGCTACGGGGTGGCGCCGGACCACGAGAAGATCAAGTCACTGCAGAACAACCTGCGGGCCGTGCTCGAGCACGAGCGGGTCCGCTTCATCGGGAACGTGCCGGTGGGCGAGGGCGCGCTGACACCCGCGCGGCTGCTGGAGCTTTACCACGCCGTCGTGTACTGCGTGGGCGCCGCGCGGGACCGCAGGCTGGGCATCCCGGGGGAGGACCTGACGGGCAGCTGCTCCGCCACCGACTTCGTCGCCTGGTACAGCGCTCACCCGGACGCCTGGGCGCGCCGCTTCGCACTGGACACGGTCCGGTCGGCCGTGGTCGTCGGCGCGGGCAACGTCGCGGTGGACGTGACCCGGATCCTGGCCAGGGCCCCGGAGGAGCTGCGGCCGACCGACGTGCCCGCGGCGGCGCTGGAGGCATTGGCGGCGAGCACGGTACGGGAGGTGCACATGGTGGCCCGGCGGGGGCCGTCGCAGGGCCGGTTCACCACCAAGGAGCTGCGGGAGCTGGGCACGCTGCCGTCGGCGGGCGTCGCGCTGACCGAGGCCGACCTGGCGCTGGACCCCGCGTACGGGGACCCGACGGGCCTCCCGGCGGTGAACCGCCGGAACGTGGAGGTGATCCGCGGCTGGGCGACGTCCTCCGGCGCGGAACAGGGTGCAGGCACCCGGGACCCCGGCGGGGGGCACGCCCCCGGAGCGGAGCCGGATCCCGGCACGGGACGGGTGATCCGGCTGCGGTTCTTCCTCCGGCCCGTGGAGATCCTCGGCGCGGGCGGCCGGGTGGCGGGCGTGCGTTTCGAGCGGACCTTGCCGGACGGGGCGGGCGGGGTACGGGGCACCGGGACGTACGAGGAGATCGCGGCCGGCCTGGTGCTGCGGGCGGTCGGCTACCGTGGCGCGCCCCCGGAGGGCCTGCCGTCCGACCCGGCACGGGGCACCGTGCCGCATGCCGCCGGGCGGGTGCTGCGGGGCGGAACGCCGTCGCCGGGCGAGTACGTCGCGGGGTGGATCAAGCGCGGCCCCTCGGGGGTCATCGGTACGAACCGGCCCTGCGCCAAGGAGACGGCCGCGTCCGTCCTGGCGGACGCCCACCTGCTGGCTCGCCGGGCCGTCGCCCCGGACCCGCTGGACGCGATGCGCTCCTGGGGTCTGCGGCCGGTGGAGTGGCCCGGGTGGCTCGCCATCGAGCGGGCGGAGGCCGCGTTGGGGCGGGCGCTCGGACGGGACCGGGTGAAGATCCCGGACTGGGAGGGGCTGCTGGCGGCTGCGGGGAGTTCCGCCTGAGCGGGGACTCTGCCTGAGGCAGGGCTCCGCCCGAGGTGTCAGGGGGCGGGGCGCCCGGTCGCGGAGAGAACGGGCCGGTGTCGGTGGGCGGGTGCACACTGGCGCATATCCGTGACAACGGCGTCCTGGAGGCTGAACCATGACAGATGACGTACTGCTGGCCGTCGGCACCCGCAAGGGCCTCTTCATCGGCCGCAGGCGCGGCGGGGTCTGGGAGTTCGGGGATCCGCAGTTCCCCGCCCAGGCCGTGTACTCCATCGGGATCGACCTGCGGCGCAGCTCGCCCCGGCTGCTCGTGGGCGGGGACAGCGCGCACTGGGGGCCGTCGGTGTTCCACTCCGACGACCTGGGTGCGAGCTGGACGGAGCCCGCGCGCCCGGCCGTGAGGTTCCCGGAGGACACCGGAGCCTCACTGGAGCGGGTGTGGCAGCTCCATCCGGCGGGGCCCGCCGCGCCCGGCGTGGTGTACGCGGGCACGGAACCGGCCGCGCTGTTCCGGTCGGTGGACGAGGGCGAGACGTTCGAGCTGGTGCGGCCCCTGTGGGAGCACCCGACCCGGTCACAGTGGCAGCCCGGCGGGGGCGGGGAGGCCCTGCACACGGTGATCACCGACCCGCGGGACCCGGATGCGGTGACGGTGGCCGTGTCCACGGCCGGGGTGTTCCGCACCGTCGACGGCGGCCGGACCTGGGCGCCGTCGAACGACGGGGTGTCGGCGGTGTTCCTGCCGGACCGGCACCCGAGGTTCGGGCAGTGCGTCCACAAGATCGCGCAGGACGCCGGGGACCCGGACCGCCTGTACCTCCAGAACCACTGGGGCGTGTACCGCAGTGACGACCACGGCGTGACCTGGACGGACATCGGGGCCGGGCTGCCGTCCGACTTCGGGTTCGCGGCGGTCGCGCATCCGCACCACGCCGACATGGCCTACGTCTTCCCGATCACCGCCGACTCGGACCGGGTGCCGGCCGAGCGGCGCTGCCGGGTGTTCCGCACACGGGACGCCGGTGCGGGCTGGGAGGCCCTGTCGGCGGGCCTGCCCGAGGGCGACCACTACGGGACGGTGCTGCGGGACGCCATGTGCACGGACGGCGCCGACCCGGCCGGGGTGTACTTCGGCAACCGGAACGGCGAGCTGTACGGGAGCCCCGACGACGGCGACACCTGGCAGCTGCTGGCCGAGCACCTGCCGGATGTGCTGTGCGTACGGGCGGCGGTCGTCGGGTGACGGTCCTTCGGCTCCTCGCCGCGGGCCCCGGCCGCTTACGGCAGCCGCCAGTCGACCGGCTGCGCGCCCTGGCCGATCAGCAGGTCGTTGGTGCGGCTGAACGGCCGGGAGCCGAAGAAACCGCGGTCGGCCGACATCGGGGACGGGTGCGCCGACTCGATGGCCGGGTAGGCGTCCAGGAACGGCCGCAGGTTGCGGGCGTCCCGCCCCCACAGGATGGCGACCAACGGCTTGCCGCGCGCGGCCAGCGCCTTGATGGCCTGCTCGGTGACCTCCTCCCAGCCCTTGCCGCGGTGCGCGCCGGGCTTGCGGGGGGCGGTGGTCAGCACCCTGTTCAGCAGCAGGACGCCCTGACGGGTCCAGGGTGTCAGGTCGCCGTTGGAGGGGCGCGGAAGCTGCAGGTCGGTGTGCAGCTCGCGGAAGATGTTCTCCAGGCTGCCCGGCAGCCGCTGGACGTCGGGCGCGACCGCGAAGCTGAGCCCGACGGGGTGCCCCGGCGTGGGATACGGGTCCTGACCCACGATCAGGACCCGCACTTCGTCGAAGGGCTGCTGGAAGGCGCGCAGGACGTCCGGTCCGGCGGGGAGGTAGGTACGGCCGGCCGCGATCTCCGCGCGGAGGAAGTCGCCCATCGCGGCGACGCGCCCCGCCACGGGGCGCAGCGCCTCCGCCCAGCCGGGCTCGACCAGTTGATCCAAGGGTAGTGCTGCCACGAAGCGTCACTCTACCGGCGCAACGGGCACACGCCCCAATCGCCCGGCCGCCGGAGTGTGGGCAGTTGGGGACGCGGAACGGGGCCGGGAGAGGGTGAGCGGTATGGCGTCGTGCGAACGGGTGCTGGGGGTGGATTCGGGCGGGTCGGGGCTGCGGGTCGCGCTGGGCCGGATCACCGGCGAGGGCGATGAGGCCGGTGCCGGGACCGTGGCGGCACGGGCGTTCGCCGGGCCCGTGCCGAGCGGGCCCGGCGGAATCGACGCGGACGCGATGCTGGCGCGGGTGCTGCCGGTGGCGCGGGAGCTGCTGGCGGAGGCGGGCGGCGGGGCGGGCCCGCCCCTGGCGGCGGTCGCGGTGGGGGCGGCGGGGATGGCGTCACTGGGCGACGGGCTGCGGGCCGCGCTGCCGGGGGCGCTGCGCCGCTCGTTGGGGGTGAGGCGGGTGGTGCTGGCGGCCGACGCCGTCACCGCGTACGCGGGTGCCCTGGGGCAGCGGGCGGGGGCGGTCGTGGCCGCGGGGACCGGGGTGGTGGCTCTGGGCACGGACCTGTCCGGCTGGCGGAGGGCGGACGGGTGGGGGCATCTGCTGGGCGACTGCGGAGGCGGTGCGTGGATCGGGCGGGCGGGGCTGGAGGCGGCACTGCGGGCCCATGACGGGCGGCCGGACGGGTCGCGCGCGCTGCTGCGGCGGGCCGAGGCGGTCTTCGGGCCGGTGGGGGGACTGCCGGGCCGGGTGTACCCGAGGCCCGACCGGCCGGCCGTGCTGGCCTCGTTCGCGCCCGAGGTGGCGGGGTGCGCGTCCGGTGACCCGGTGGCGGCGGGGATCCTCGCGGAGGCGGCGCGGCATCTCGCGGGGTCGGCCGCGGCGGTGCACCCGCCGGGCGGCGAGGTGCTGGCGCTGGCCGGTGGCCTGTTCCGGGCGGGAGAGGTGCTGCTCGCTCCCGTGCGGGAGGCGGTGGCCGGGGCGCTGCCCGGGGTCCGGGTGGTGCCGGCGGCCCGCAACCCGCTGGCCGGGGCGCTGCGGCTCGCGGCGGCGGTGGCGCGGGGCGGGCTGCGGCTGCCGGCTGAGCGGGGGCTGCTGGACGTCTACGGAGGGTGAGGCGTCACCGCGACTGCCCACGGCTCCCCCGCCCCTCCCCTTCCGTCTGTGCCGGTACGCGGCACGGCCGCGACGGTACCCGCGGCACGGGCCTCAGGTACCGCGGCTTAGCCCCTGGTCCCCGCACTCCCCCGCGCGCTGCGAGCGGGGTACCGCCGACAGGCCCGGCAAGGGCAAGGCAAAGGAAAGGACAAACCCGGGTATAGGCCACCGGACCGCACCCTCCCGAGCTTCCGCGCAGGCAAAACCAGTAGCATGCGGCGCCATGAGCTCCCCCACTGGGCCCGACAACGGCCTGCCTGTACGAATGCCGCGACCCCGCCAGTCCGGGCGGCACCGTCGCCCCGAACCCCTGGCGGCGCCCGAGGGCGCGCCCGCACTCGTCCTCGCCGTCCCCGGTGAGCCCTCCGCCGAGGTGCGCAGCCTCGCGGACGAGCTGGTGAGCATCGCGCGCTCCGAGCTGCCCGGACTGGAGGCCGCCGTGGCCTTCCTGGACGGGGACGACGCCGAGCACCCCTCGCTGCAGGGCGTGCTGAAGGCGGCCCAGGGTCTGCGCGTCGAGCGGTACGAGCTGGCCCAGGCCGCCGGCCGGGAGGTGTCCGCGCCCGAGGGCCCGGCCGCCGTGGTGGTCCCGCTGCTGGCCGGCCCGGACGTCCAGGTGATGGGCCGGATACGGCAGGCGGTGGCCGACAGCGGCGTGCCCGCCGAGCTGACCGATGTGCTGGGCCCGCACCCGCTGCTGGCCGAGGCGCTGCACGTACGGCTGTCGGAGGCGGGCCTGGCCCGCGCGGACCGGGCCCGGCTGTTCACCGTCGCGACGGCGGCCGACGGCATCGTGCTGGCCACGGTCGGCGGCGAAGAGGCCGTGCAGGCCGCCGGTATCACCGGCATGCTGCTGGCCGCGCGGCTGGCGGTGCCGGTGATGGCCGCCGCACTGGACCAGGAGGGCTCGGTGGCGGCCGTGACGGACCAGCTGCGTTCCTCCGGCTCGGTGCAGCTGGCACTGGCGCCGTACGTGGTGGGCCCGGAGGTGGCCGACGGGCTGCTGGACGACGCGGCGAAGGCTGCGGACTGCCCGGTGGCCGAGGCGCTCGGCGCGTACCCGGCGGTCGGCAAGCTGGTGCTGTCGCAGTACATGACGCTGCTGGGGATCACGTCTCAGCAGGCGGCGACGCCCGCCCGCTGAGACGCCGCCCCCCGACTTCGCGGGGCCCGCACGGTTCGCCGCCGTGCGGGCCCTTTCGCGTTCAGACGTACGGGCCCTTTCGCGTTCAGGCCAGGACGACGCAGGTCGCGGCGGGCACCGCGAGGGAGCCGGCGGGGGTGGGCACCCCACTGTCCGGGTCGAGGTCGAACCAGGTGACGTCACCGGAGCGCTCGTTGGCCACGTACAGGCGGCGGCCCCCCGGGTCGAGGGTCAGATCGCGGGGCCAGCGCCCTCCGCAGGGCACATGAGCGACGGGCGTCAGCCGCTCGCCGCCCTCGTCCAGGGCCAGCACCGCGATGATGTCCTCGCCCCGCACGGCCGCCCAGACGTGCCGGCCGTCGGGGGCGACGGCCAGCGCCGACGGGTAGGCGGGCCCCTTCCCGGCGGCCGGGCCTCCCTCCGGCCGCAGGGACACCTCCCCCACCGGGACGAGCGTGCCGGTACGGGCCTGCCAGCGGCACACGGCCAGCGTCGGCTCCAGCTCGCCGAGGACGTACACATGGCTGCCCGCCGGGTGGAAGGCCAGATGGCGCGGCCCGCTCCCGGGCCGCAACGGGGTCACCTCGCGCGGCGTGAGCGCCCCCGTCGCCGCGTCGAGCGCGCTGACGTGCACGGAGTCGGTGCCGAGGTCCACCGCCAGCACCAGCCGCCCCCCGGGCGCGGGCACGACCTGGTGGGCGTGCGGGCCCGCCTGCCGTTCGGGATCCGGTCCGCGCCCCTCGTGGCGCAGCTCGCCGGTGACCCGGCCCAGCGTGCCTCCCGGGTGCACCGGCAGGGCGGCGACGCTTCCGGAGCCGTAGTGGGCGGCCAGCACGTGTCCCGCCAGGTAGGCGAGGTGGGTCGGGGCGGAGCCGCCCGTGGGCACGGGGGCGGCCAGCAAGCGGGGCGCCGGGCCGGAGGCGACGTCGAGCGCTGCCACGGCGCCGTTCTCCGTCTCGGACACCGCGTACAGCACGGACCCGCCCGGGCCGAGCGTGAGGAACGACGGGTCGGGGACCGCGTCGGTGGCGCCCGTGACGGTGAGCGCGCCGGTGCCCGGTTCGACGGAGGCGGCGGTGATCCCCGCTCCCCCGGCGTGGGTGAACGACCCGATGAAGGCGCGGCGCGCGGCCCCCCTGCGCCGTACCGCTCCCGATCCCTCCTGACGCGATGACATCGCGCTGCCCCTCTCCTCGGCCGTGGAACCGACGGGAGCCGACGCTAGCACTTCAGGTCTAGACCATCCGAGCCGCCGTCAGGTGCCCGGCCGACACTCAGGGCTGCGGCTGGAGGTCCACGGACCGCTGGAGGGGGGCCGCCAGGTCCGTCAGCGCGTGCTCCAGCGCGTGCAGGTGGTGCAGCGCCGGGTGGTCCGCCTCCGTGCCGCCGGTCGCGCCGGACGGCACGGGGGCCGCCTCGGCCCTGGTCGGAGGCGCCGCCGTGAGGGCCCGCACGGCGGCCTCCACACGCCAGCAGGCCACGGCGAGCCGCGCGTCGTGTGAGGCGTCCGCGTCCGCCGCGACCAGCGCGAGCGCCCGCGTCTCGGCCGCACAGTCGTCGAGCAGCTCCATCACCCGCAGGGCGCGCTGCTTGCGGACGCGCCGCGGGTTGAGCGGGTGCAGCAGCGGGGCCAGGGACATCCGCACCCGGGCCAGCACGGCCTCCAGCTCCTTGATGTGCGGGGTCGGGTCCGCCTGCGCGTCGCCCGCGAGCCGGGCGGCGGCCGACGCGGCCGAGGCGTGCACACTGCGCAGGGCTCGGGCGATCCAGCCGTTCGTCGTCGCGTCCGTGGTGATCGGCAGGACGAACAGCACCGCCAGCACCGCGCCCAGCATGCCGACACCGGTCTCCAGCAGCCGCAGCGCCAGCAGTCCGGTGTCGAGCAGTCCCAGCAGCCCGTACAGCAGGCTGGCCATCACCGTGACGGCGAGCATCATCCAGGTGTACGAGACGGGCGCGGTGTAGAAGATGCCGAACACGCACACCGCGATGATGGCGGCGCTCGGCAGGGGCGCCGCGTGCAGCGGTACGGCGACCAGCGCGCCCACCCCGATGCCGATGAACGTGCCCAGGAAGCGCCGGAAGCCGCGGACCAGGGTCTCGCCCCGGGAGGTGGTGTTCACGAAGATCCACCAGGTGGCACCGACCGCCCAGTACCAGCGGTCCTGGGACAGCAGCTGCCCGACGAGCAGCGCGAAACCCGCGCCGGCCGTCGCCTGGACGGCCTGCCGGGTGGTGGCGCGGCGCAGGCCCGTACCGCTGTCCGGGGCGGGGAGGGCGGGCGGCTGCGGCAGCCGCCGCTCGTAGCACCAGACCCCGAACCGCACGAACGCGGCGGCGACCAGGGAGACCGTCACGGCCGCGTACAGCTCGGGCAGCTGGGCGGGGACGGTGCCGAGGAACTGCGTCACGAAGTACGACATGAAGGCGAACACGCCGAGGGAGTGGCCGCGCGGCCCCCAGCGGCGGGCGTACACGCCGGCGCCGACGATGGCGAGGAAGGCCGCGTCGCGGGCGAGGGGCTGGTCGTGCAGGACGGCGGCGAGGGCGAGCACCGGCAGGCCGACGACGGGGAGCAGGGCGGTGGTGACGGCCTGGCCGCGCACGGTCGGGTCGGTCACCGTGAAGAGCGCGAGCAGCGCGGCGAGACCGCCGGTGACGGCCGCGACGAGCGAGTGACCGGCCGTCCCGCACAGTGCGACCGCCAGGGTGATGCCGAGGACCGCCCGCGTCGCGGCACGCAGCCGCAGCAGACCCGGGTCAGGAGCCACGAACATCTTCTTGAGCACCTACTACCGCCCCTTCGCGCGTTCTCGGAGACCTGCCGCCGGAATCGGCGGCAGGCACCCGTGGCATGAAAAAGGCGCCGCGGGATCCGCAGCGCCATCGACCGCTCCATGACACCACCACGTGGCGCGTTGGCTCAACTCGCACCCGCAGCGCTGGGCCATTGGCCCAGGAGAGTGGCCACCGCGTCGGCCACCACCTGGCCAACGGACCAGATGGTCCGCCGCAGGCCCCGTTCGGCCACTGGCCCACGCGTGAGGCGCGCACGGCCGCCGTTGGTACAGTCGGCATGTCGGAATGTCGGATTCCGGCCAGTGGGAGGAGGCAGCGGACGCGATGCCGGTGGACGAGCTGGACACCCGGATCCTGCGGCTGCTGATCCAGCAGCCCCGCACGAGTGTGCGCGAGTACGCCCGGATCCTGGGGATCGCCCGGGGCACGCTCCAGGCCCGGCTGGACCGACTGGAGCGGGAGGGCGTGATCACCGGGACGGGTCCGTTCCTCTCCCCCGCGTCGCTCGGTCACCCGGTCCTGGCGTTCGTGCACGTGGAGGTGACGCAGGGGCACCTGGACGAGGTGGGGGACGCGCTGGCGGCCGTGCCGGAGATCGTGGAGGCGTTCTCGATCACCGGCGGCGGCGATCTGCTCACCCGGGTGGTCGCGCGGGACAACGAGCATCTCGAAGACGTGATCCAGCAGCTCATCCGCCTGCCCGGGGTGGTGCGGACACGGACCGAGGTCGCCCTGCGGGAGCGGGTGCCCTACCGGCTGCTGCCGCTGGTGCAGTCCATCGGCCGGGCCTCGCGTCCGTCCCGCGCGAGCGGGGGCGCGGGGCTCCCGCCGCGCTGAGCCGCGTGTGCGGTGGGCGGAACGCCGCCGCAGTCTGCCCGCCCCTCCTGTCCCACCGGATCCGCCGTGCGCTGTCCGAGAGGTTGCAGCGGGGCGTCGTCCGGCGCACGACGGTCGGCGCCCGCCCCGCCGTGCTGGGGACGGACCTGCCGGGCGTCCGTGATGGTCGGCTCTTCGGCCCGGACCGGCGACGCACACGACGCCTTCGTGGCCGTCCCCGGGGTCCAGGAGGCCCATGACATCGCGGGCAAACGCCATGGTCCTCGTGAAGTCCGGACGGCGACGGCGGAACAGCTCCGGGACGTGCTGCGGCGGCTGTACGCGATCGGCCGGGTGGGCGGTACGCAGGCGACCGTCGTCCTGGAGACCTTGTTCGAGCGCCCCATCCCGGCGAGTTCGGGACTCCCCGGGACCGGCTCGGCCCTCCTGCCGGGAAGGCCCGGCAGGAGGGCCGAGGAGCCACGGAGGCCCCCGCGGCCGGAGCCCGGACCCCGCTCCCCGTCGGCCGGTCGTCGTGGGAGGCTCACCCGGCCAGGCCGGGCGACTCCTTCGCGATAGTGGTGCTCGGGCCGTGGCCGGTGTGGACGACGGTGTCCGGGGGCAGCGTCAGCAGCCGGCTGCGGATCGAGCCGATGATGGTGGGGTGGTCGGAGAAGGAGCGGCCGGTGGCGCCGGGGCCGCCGGAGAAGAGGGTGTCCCCGGTGAAGACGGCCCCGAGACCGGGTGCGTGCAGGCAGACTGCTCCGGGCGCGTGTCCGGGGGTGTGCAGCACCGTCAGGTCCACGCCCGCGACGGTCAGCGTCTGCCCGTCGGTGAGGGGCCGGTCCGGATCACGGTCGGGGTGGGTCATCCGCCACAGCGGCAGGTCGTCGGGGTGGAGGAGGACCGGCGCGCCGGTGCGGCGTGCGAGGGCCGGGGCGGCGCCGACGTGGTCGTTGTGCGCGTGGGTGCACACGATCGCCAGCAGGCGGCGGTCGCCGAGCGCGGCGGCGACGGAATCGGCGTCGTGCGCGGCGTCGATGACGACCGCCTCGGTGTCGTCCCCGACGATCCAGACGTTGTTCTCGACGTCCCACGTGCCGCCGTCGAGCGAGAACGTCCCCGCGGTGGTGAGGTGTTCGATCCGTGCGGTCGTCACAGGATCACCACCGAGCGCAGCACGTCGCCGGAGCGCATCCGTGCGAAGGCCGTCTCGACGTCGTCGAGCGAGATGGTCTCGGAGACGAAGGCGTCCAGGTCCAGCCTGCCCTGCCGGTAGAGGTCGACCAGCATCGGGAAGTCACGTGAGGGAAGGCAGTCGCCGTACCAGGAGGACTTCAGGGAGCCGCCGCGGCCGAAGACGTCGAGCAGCGGCAGGGTCAGCTCCATGTCGGGGGTGGGTACGCCGACGAGGACGACGGTGCCCGCGAGGTCGCGGGCGTAGAAGGCCTGCCGGTACGTCTCCGGGCGGCCGACCGCGTCGATGACCACGTCCGCGCCGTGTCCGCCGGTCAGCTCGCGGATGGCCTCCACCGGGTCGGCGGTGCGGGAGTTCACGGTATGGGTGGCGCCCATCGTGCGGGCCCGGTCCAGCTTGCGGTCGTCGATGTCGACGGCGATGATCCGTGCCGCTCCGGCCAGCCGGGACCCGGCGACAGCCGCGTTCCCGACACCGCCGCAGCCGATGACGGCCACCGAGTCGCCGCGGGTGACACCGCCGGTGTTGACGGCGGCGCCGATACCGGCCATCACCCCGCAGCCGAGCAGCCCGGCCGCGGCCGGGGACGCGGCCGGGTCGACCTTGGTGCACTGCCCGGCGGCGACCAGGGTCTTCTCGGCGAAGGCGCCGATGCCCAGCGCCGGGCTGAGCGGGGTGCCGTCGGCCAGGGTCATCTGCTGCTTCGCGTTGTGGGTGTCGAAGCAGTACTGCGGGCGGCCCCGGCGGCAGGCACGGCACTGCCCGCACACCGCACGCCAGTTGAGGACGACGAAGTCGCCGGGCGCGACGTCGGTGACACCTTCGCCCACGCTCTCCACGACGCCCGAGGCCTCGTGACCGAGGAGGAAGGGGAACGCGTCGCTGATCCCGCCCTGCCGGTAGTGCAGATCCGTATGGCAGACACCGCACGCCTGCACCTTCACCACGGCCTCGCCCGGCCCCGGCTCCGGCACCAGGACCGTGGCGATCGTGACCGGGGCGTCCTTCGCGGGCGCGATGACCCCGCGTACCTGCTGTGACATGACGTTTCCGTCCCTTCGCGGTGTGAACTGTCCTCTACGATCACCACGTACGGCCGCAGGCCCCAACCAGGCGCGGCAGAGCGGCACATACCGTCAGCATCCAGGAACCAGATGGCCGATACCAGCACCGTGGATCAGCTCGACCGGCAGCTGCTGCACGCCCTCCAGCTCGACGGGCGCGCCCGTTTCCGCCGGATCGCCCCGGTGCTCGGCGTCTCCGAGCACACCGTCGCCCGCCGCTACCGCCGCCTGCGCGCCGCGGGCCTGCAACTCGCCGGTGAGCCCGACCCCGAGCGCCTCGGCCGCACCCGCTGGCTGCTGCGGCTGCGGTGCGCCCCGGACGCCGCGCCCGCCATCGCGGACGCCCTCGCCCGCCGGCCGGACACCGGTTACGTCAGTCTCGCCTCAGGCGGCACCGAACTGCACTGCTCGCTCAGCACCGGCAGCGCGGAGGAGGACGAGGAGATCCTGCTGCGTGCCCTTCCCCGCACGCCGCGCATCATCTCCCTGGACGCCCACTGCTTCCTGCACACCTTCGCCGGCGACCCGCCGAGCTGGTACACCAAGCTCGGCTCCCTGACCCCCGGCCAGCACGCCGCCCTGCTGCCGCCCCACGACAGCCGCCGCCCGCTCCCCGACCCCGGGCCGCCGCCTCCGGCAGCTCTCAGCACGGCCCGGCCGAGCTTGGAACTCGACCACGCCGACCGGCTGTTGCTGGACGCCCTCGCCCGCGACGCGCGCGCCACCCTGCCGGAGCTGGAAGCGGCCACCGGGCTCCCCCGCACCACGGTCCGCCGACGCCTGGACCGGCTCCGCGACACCGGAGCCGTCCGCATCGCCGTCGCCTTCCCGCCTGCCCGCGTCGGCTACCGCAAGCGTGCCGTGCTGTGGCTCCGCGTCTCCCCCGGGGCGATGCAGACCGTCGGCGAGACCCTCAGCAGCCATCCGCAGACCGACCTGGTCGCCGCCACCACCGGCCCCGCCAACCTCGTCGCCACGGTCATCTGCCGCGACGCCACCGAGCTCTACCTCTACCTCAACCACCGCATCGGCGCCCTGCCCGACATCCAGAGTGTCGAGGCCACCCCCGTCATCCGCGAGGTCAAACGCCTCACCCGCCGCGGAACTCCGTGAACGCCGGGCGATGGCCGCCGACAGGCCTCCACCGCCCGGCGTGTGCGCTTCGCTCAGACGTGCGCCACGAACGACATGAACCGCGACCAGCCCTCGCGCCTGACGGCGAAGTGGGGCAGCTCCACGTCCTTGGAGTCCCGCACGTGGACGGCCTGTTCGGTGACGGCGACCTCGACGCAGCTGTCACCCTGGCTGCCGCTGTAGCTGGACTTGAACCAGGCAAGTTCCGTCGTGGTGCTCATAGTTCTCCTCGCAGTCGCTCCAGCAGGCCCCGCGAGTCCTTGGCGTTGAGGGCCTGCGAGCGAAGTGTGTCATAGCGCTGGTGGAGCAGGCTCACCTCTTTCAGGTCCGAAATCAGGCGGCCGTTCTGCTGCCCTTCGGAGTACGCGAGCCGCTGCCCCCTCGGTGTCTCCAGCAGCTGCAAGGGGCCGTCCAGACAGGCGTGCAGCCCGGCCTCCCACGGGACGATCTGAAGCGTCACGTTCCGCGGCGCGGTCAGTGCCAGCACGTGGTCGAGCAGCTCCCGCATCTGGTTGGCGTCTCCGAACCGGCGCCGGAGGACGTGCTCTTCGACGATGAAGCTGAAGGGCGTGGTCGGCCGCTCGAAGAGCATCCGCTGCCGTTCCATCCGCTTGGCCATGTAGTCCTGCAGCCGACTGTCCGGCGCCACCGGAACGGTCCCCTCGAACACCGCCCGCGCGTAGCTCTCCGACTGCAACAGGCCCGGCACCAGCCTGCACTCGTACGTGCACAGGCTCACCGCCACCTTCTCCAGCCGCGCCCACTGGCGGAACCACGTCGCCAGCCCCGACTCACCCCGTGTCAGGTGCCTCGCGGACTTCCGGAGCGCCCCGGTGTTCCCGAGCGCCGCCTCCGCCCGCTCCACGAAGTCCTTGTCCGGCATGCGGCGGCCCCGCTCCACGGACTCGACCGTGTGCTTGGAGAACTGCACGAGTTCACCGAACTCGCCCCGGCTGAACCCGGCATGCTCGCGCAGGGCCTGGACGAACGCGCCGAACGTCCGCAGGCTGTCCGACGGGTCGGGTTCCCGCGCCCCCTCCCCCTCCTTCCCCACGCCTTCACCGACGTCCCCCTCGACCACCGTCATGCGCTGCCACCTCCGCGTGCACCCGAGCACTGTCCGGGACCAGCCTGGCGCGGCGCGGGACGTACTGTCCACCCTGGGTGTCCGTACGCTGACGCAGCGTACGGACTGAGGCTCTCGCGCGGACCCGGCCGCTGCCGCCACGGTGGACCCATGAACCCGGTCACTTCACTGCCGCCTCCCGCCACGCACACGTACAGCCGCCTCTTCCCCGCCACCCACCTCGGCGCACGGCAGGCACGGCTGGTCACCGTGATGGAGCTTCACGGATGGCGCTGCGCACCGCAGTCGGCGCGGCGCGCCGAACAGATCGTCGGAGAGCTGGCCGCGAATGCCGTCCTGCACGGGCGCGTGCGGGGCCGGGGCTTCCGGCTCGGGCTCGCACTCGACGCGGCGGCCGGAACGCTCCGCATCGAGGTCACCGACGCTCGCGGCGAGCGAGCACCGTCGCACGCGCAGGACTCCGACGGGAACAGCGAGGGAGGTCGCGGCCTCGTCCTGGTCGACGCCCTCGCGGACCACTGGGGCAGCGCCGCGTTCCCGCCCGGCGGCAAGGTGGTGTGGGCGGAACTGGCGGCCCGTACCGTCTGACGGGACGTACAGGAAGGTTCTGCCGTCCCCGCTTGTGACTGGACCTTCCTCGCGTCGCCGTGCGACAGCCGATGCCTACGACGCCATCGCCGTGCGCCATGCGAACTCTCCTACGATGACCTCGAATCGCTCCCTCTGGCTCGCGCGGTGCTCGCCGCGTTCGCGGAGACCGTGCGAGCCGACGGCGCCGGGCCGGTCGCCGAGCTGGATGCGGTCCGGGGCCGGTCACCGCGCGTCTGCGGGATCCGGGGCTGGACTTCTTCGGCATCGACCTGCCGCCGGTGACGATCGGCCTCGCCCCGGGGCCTGCCCGGACCTGCGCTTCGAGGTCGGTTCCATGGGCGCCCTGGATCTGGCGGGATGGCGGGCTGCACGGAATCGTGTCCTGGTACTCGGTCATTGACGCCCCGCCGCAGGACATGCCTCTGCACTTCGCGGAGTTCCGTCGGGTACTCGCGCCCGACGGAACGCTCCCGATCGCCTTCTCCGAGTCCGAAGGCGAGCCGACCACGGCGTTCGACCACAAGGTGACGACGGCCTGCCGATGGCCGATCGACGGCTTGGCCGGGCCGGCCGGCGAAGCCGGTCTCACCGGGTTCGGCCGGATGCTGCGCGAGCCGTGCGAGGGGGAACGGATCCGCCGGGGGTCTGCTGATGCGCGCGGGAAGGGGTTGAAATGCGCCAGGCCGGGTGAGGGCGCCGACCTCGATCTCTTGCCCTTCCGAGGCGCCCCAAGCGTGGACCATCGCATCAGGAGAGCCAGCAGAACTCCCGCCCCACATGGCGGCCGCTCCGGTACCGTGTACGCCGTCGCAGCGGTCAGGAGCAGCACTGTCACCCGCCGGAGCCTCCGTCGTCGCCGGGAACGAGGACTGTGCGCGACCACGGAAACGAGGCCGAAACCGTACGAGGGAACGGGCCACAGTGGTCCGTACAGGACGTGGTCCATGCCGCACATCGTCCTCGTCCGTAGCCATCGAGGACGTGTCGGCCGACTCGGACTTCCTGCTCCGCGAGGGGGCATCGAGATCAGTGACGGCATTCTCGCTCTGCGGCCGTACCGGTCCCTCAAGGTGCAGGAAACCGCACAGATCACCGTCGACGCCGGAACGGAGCGAGGCGCCGCAGCAGTCGAGGCGGCCGTTGTGGAGGCGGCGCTCGTCGGCCTGAAGGCCGGGCGGCTCGCCGACGATGCCGCCCCACCATCGGCGGAGGCCGCCTCCCGTGGGGACCTGCGTGCGGACACCGAGTGGCTCCTCCTCGTGGCGGACGCCCTACGCCGACCGTGTCGGGCGTGTCGTCGTAGACGGCCGACCGGCACCCGTTGGAGCCTGAGGTCATGACCGACCCGACTCAGGACGCCGACTTCCTCCGGGATCCTTATCCGGCCTATGCGACCATGCGGTCCACCAGCCCGGTACAGCCCGTATCCGCCGGCTCCGGCGGGCGTTCCAGCTACCTGATCACCGGCTACGCGGAAGCCCGAGAAGCTCTCGGCGACGCTCGGCTCTCGAAGGACACGGCTGCGTTCTTCGCGGGCAAGGGGTCACGACGCCGTCTGCATCCTGCGGTTGCCCACACCATGCTGGCCAGCGACCCGCCCCAGCACACCCGGCTGCGCAAGCTGGTGACCAAGGCGTTCACCACCGGGGCCGTCGGGGAGCTGCGCCCGTTCATCTGCCGGCTCACCGACGAGCTGCTGGACCAGTGGCCAGCCGGAGAACCGTTCGACTTCGTGGCCGGCCTAGCGGTACCGCTACCCGTCATCGTGATCTGTGAACTGCTCGGAGTCCCGTCGGCCGACCGGTCTGCTGTCCAGCGCTGGTCCGCGCAGCTCTTCGCGGCGGGAGAGCCCGACGTCATCGACTCGGCCTCTCACTCGATGGCTGACTACATGACAGGACTCATCGCCGCCAAGCGCCGGGATCCAGGCAGCTCTCTTCTCGACCGGCTCATCTCTGCTCGTGACGGAGACGACCACCTGAGCGAGGAGGAACTGGTCTCCCTGGCTGTGCTGCTGCTCGTGGCCGGACACGAGACCACCACCAATGCCTTGGGCAACGTCCTCCTGGCGCTGTTCCAGCACCCAGGCGAGCTGGATCGCCTTCGGGCGGATCCGGATGAGATCCCTGCCTCGCTGGACGAACTGCTCCGCTTCGACTCCGCAGTGAGTACGGCCACCTTCCGGTTCACCACGGAAGCCATCACGCTCGGCGGGACCGACCTCCCAGCCGGCGTCCCGGTACAGATAGTTCTCGGGGCGGCCAATCGAGACCCGAAGCGGTTCCCGAAGCCGGACCAGCTCGACCTGGGCCGGGACGCGGCTGCTCACCTCGTTTTCGGTCACGGCTTCCACCGCTGTGTGGGTGCTCCCCTTGCCAAGGCCGAGGTGGAGATCGCTCTGCGAGCAGTGCTGACTCGATTTCCCGGAATCCGCCTTGCCGTACCGGCGGATCAGCTGGACTGGCGACGGACCCGACTGGTCCGCGGTCTGGAATCGTTGCCTGTTCTGGCGTGAGGGAATGAAGGGCCCTTTCGCGGACCAGTGATTGCCGCGTCCCGGGAGAGGGACGCTCCGCGCTCGGGATGCATGATTTCGAAGCTTGGCCAACTGATCGTTTCAGAATGAGTCGAGCTGCGGGTCCCGCACTTGTCGATCTTGATCGACAGGGTGTCCGGGTGCGTGCTGATCTTGTTCCTGACGACCTGTGGGAGCGGGTGTCCCCGCTGCTGCCTCCCGCTCCCGAACGGCGCCGTCGGCATCCCGGGCGGCTTCGCGTTCCGGACCGGCGGGTCGAACGCGGCACGACTCAGAACCGATGCTGCTCCTGTGCCTGGGGACTGAGAGGATGTCTCACGTGGTGACTTGTGCCGGCTTCTGGTAGCAGGGCAGGGCTGCTGCGAGGGCGAGGAGGCGCGAGCCCTTGCGCTCGTATCGGACGGTGAGGCGGCGGTAGCCGAACAGCCAGGCGATCGACCGTTCGATCTTCCAGTGGTGTCGGCCGAGCCGCTCGCCCGACATGTGTGCCCACGGCGTCTGCTCAGAAGCCTCAGATCTCCGCCGGAGGCGGCGTGTCCAGGATCAGCGGCCATAGCTCCCCGGACTGGAGGCCGGCCGCAATCTGCTTGTCCGACGTGCCGGCCGGAGCCATCACCACGGCCGTCAAGTCGAGTGCCCGTTCGTACTGAGGCCGAGCGACATGGGAGCTCACCCGTAGCAGCCGGACCGCCTCTTGATCAACGAGCGAGCGTTCAAAGTACGCGCCTGCGTCAATCTCCAGCCCCTCGAACGGGTAGGCTACGATGTCGACGGTCAGCACCTCACCGTCCAGTCGCCGCTCGGCCCAGCCGTCCGTCTGGAGGAGACCGAAACAGTCCTCCATCTCGTGCGCGCGGTTACCGAGCTCAAGGACTGCGCGTTCCTCCGGTGACCCCTTCGGATCCATGACAACAGCGACCACGACCGCTTCAGGGTCGTCCGGGTCCATTCCGCTGCGCACCCAAACCTCTGGCACTGTGAACTCCCGCTCCACGTCGACTCATCGAAGCGTCACAGGACTGCGCACCCAGGCCGCACCCACGTCTGGAGACCACCCGCGAGACCACCCTGGACCTGGTCTTCGAGGATGGTCTCCCGTCGTCCGAGCCGCTCTCGCCTGCCTACCATGAGACCATGGCCTCCTTCGAGCCGGTCCAACCGGTCGGGGCACAGGCGGGATTCTGCTTGGGCTTCCACGCCGAAGGGACACACATCTGCCCCGAAGCCGTCTTTCTCACCGGCCTGTTCGCCTCGCCATACTGGCGAGACCATCCCTGGCTGCCGACCGAAGCAGCGCAGCGACTCGGAGGGTGTCTCACGTGGCAGGTTTCGCGAGTTCCTTGTAGCAGGTCAGGACGACGGCCATGGCCGGGTCTCGGCTCTGCCAGCCGTTGCGGACCACGTACGGGATCTTGAGACCACGAACAGCCCATGGCAGGCTCATGCCGCATGATCGATGAATTCGCGAAAGGCAACCTGCACGGGAGACTGCGGCGGGACCGCAAGGCACTGCTCTGGAAACTCGACGGCCTGTCCGAATACGACGCCCGCCGACCTTTGACAGCGACCGGGACCAACCTCCTCGGCCTCGTCAAACACGTGGCCACCGTCGAGGCCAGGTACTTCGGCGAGGTCTTCGACCGCCCTTCCCCGGAACCGCTGCCCCGGTGGCAGGACTCCAACGGCAGCGATCTATGGGCGACCGAGGACGAGACCCGCGATCAGATCATCGGGTTCTACCAGCGCACGTGGGAACACTCGGACGCGACAATCAACGAGCTCCCCCTCGACGCCCCCGGCCACGTGCCGTGGTGGCCCGAGCCCTATCTCAACACGAACCTGTTCGCCGTCATGACCCATGCCCTCGGCGAGACCATCCGGCATGCCGGGCACGCCGACATCCTGCGCGAGGGAATCGACGGCCGGACCGGGCTGCGCGCCGAACACGAGAAGCAGATCGACGAGGAAGCCCGTGCAGCCCACTGCGCGAAGATCGAGCAGGCCGCCAGGTCGGCCGCACCGATCAAGGCTTACTGATCGTTTCAGAATTCCGTCGCGCGGAAACGCCAGAGGCCCATGGAACCATCCCCCCAACTACGGGCTCAGGGGAAGATGACGCCGTATGGAACGGGTTGCGGCTGCAAGGGAGTTCGTGCTCGGCTACGTCGACGCTCTTAAGACAGCCGACCACGTTGCGACCGAGCCGGTCGACGGCCGCGGCGGCGAGCCCGTCGTACGTGCCCCGCTCGTCGCGCAGCCACGGGCCGAGCTTCGGACGGGTCATCGGGTCGGTGGCGCCGGACACCTCCCAGCCGTCCGCCCCAGTCGATGACGCGCCCGCCAGCGGCGGCGGCAGCCGTCGGCACGCCCTCCCGCTGCCGCTCGGGCGAGGTCGTGGCGGCCTTGACCCGCGGCAGCCGGCGTACTCCGAGCAGCCACTTTCCGCAGCCGTCGTACGGCCGCTCGATCCCGTCCATGGTCGTACCGCGCATCCTTCTCCCGTTTCGCCGGAGCGCAAGGAGAATCGGCGGCCACATCCAGGACGATCTTGATCGGTCCGATCAGCCCAGGAAGCTCAACCGCACCTGGCGGTCGGGGTTGTCCTTGTTGGTGTCGACCAGGCAGACGGACTGCCAGGTGCCGAGGGCCAGGCGGCCGGCGACGACGGGGAGGGTGGCGTGGGGTGGGACCAGGGCGGGGAGGACGTGGTCGCGGCCGTGTCCGGGGGTGCCGTGGCGGTGCTGCCAGCGGTCGTCGGCGGGGAGCAGGGTGTGGAGGGTGGCGAGCAGGTCGTCGTCGCTGCCGGAGCCTGTCTCCAGGATCGCGATGCCGGTGGTGGCGTGCGGGGCGAAGACGTTCAGCAGGCCGTCCCGGCCCGCGGCGGCCTCGTCGAGGAAGGACTCGGCGGCGGCCGTGAGGTCGTGGACCACCTCGTGGCGGCCGGTGGTGATGTGCAGCGTACGGGTGGTGAAGGCGTCGCTCATGTCTCCATGGTGCCCGTTCCCGGGCCGGGAAGATCCATGACGCTTCCAGAGTTGGTAGAAGCGTGAACGAATTCGGGACGGGTTCCGCGCCGGGACGGGATGTCGATGTGGCCGTGGTGGGGGCCGGGCAGGCCGGGCTGTCCGCCGCGTATCACCTGCGGCGGGAGGCGCTCGTGCCGGACCGGGACTTCGTGGTGCTGGACCACGCGCCCCGGGCGGGCGGCGCCTGGCAGTTCCGCTGGCCCTCGCTGACGTACGGCAGGGTGCACGGGATGCACGCGCTGCCGGGCATGGAGCTGTCCGGGGCGGACGCCGGGCGGCCGTCGGCAGAGGTCGTCGGCGGGTACTTCGCCCGGTACGAGGAGGCCTTCGGGCTGCGGGTGCACCGGCCGGTGCATGTGGCGGCGGTGCGGGAGGGTGAGGGCGGGCGGCTGCGGGTCGAGACCTCGGAGGGGGTGTACTCGGCTCGGGCTCTGATCAACGCGACCGGGACCTGGGACCGCCCGTTCTGGCCGCGCTACCCGGGCCAGGAGACGTTCCGGGGGCGCCAGCTGCACACGGCGCAGTACGCGGGGCCGGAGGAGTTCGCGGGGCTGCGGGTGGTCGTGGTCGGGGGCGGGGCGTCCGGGACTCAGCACCTGCTGGAGATCGCGGAGGTCGCCGAGGAGACCACCTGGGTGACGCGGCGGGAGCCGGTGTGGCGCGAGGGGCCGTTCGGGGAGGCGGAGGGGCGGGCGGCGGTGGCGCTGGTGGAGGAGCGGGTACGGCGCGGGCTGCCGCCGCGGAGCGTGGTGAGCGTGACGGGACTGCCGCTGGACGGCGCGCTGCGGGAGGCGCGGGAGCGGGGGGTGCTGGACCGGCTGCCGGTGTTCGACCGGATCACGCCGGACGGAGTGGCGTGGGACTCGGGGCGGGTGATGGAGGCCGATGTGATCCTGTGGGCCACCGGGTTCCGCGCGGCGCTGGACCATCTGGCTCCGCTGCGGCTGCGGGAGCCGGGGGGCGGGATCCGGATGGACGGGACGCGGGCGGTGCGGGACGGGCGGGTGCAGTTGGTGGGGTACGGGCCGTCGGCCTCGACCGTGGGCGCGAACCGTGCGGGGCGCGCGGCGGTCCGGGAGGTGCTGGACGTGCTGGGCGGGGCCCGGGCGGCGGCGTGACGTCTCGCGTGCCCGGCCGGTGGGGTGCGTGGGTGGCACGCGGGCGGCACGGCGTACCGGGCAGGTTCCGCTCGGGCCGCGGGGCCGGGGTCCTGCCCCGATCGCTTCGCGCGGGGAGACGCCGGGCGGAACGCCGCGCCGTCGGCGCGGCCGGCGGCACCGGCCGGCGCGTCCTCCCGCGCTCAGCTCGCGGTGCGGCGGTGCTCGTTGAATTCGGCGACGTTCCGGGTCTGTTCCGCGTAGCTGTCGGTGAAGCGGGTGTCGCCGGGTCTGACCGTGACGAAGTAGAGCCAGTCGCCAGGGGTGGGGGCGATGGTGGCGTGCATGGCGGCTTCGCCGGGGTTGCCGATGGGGGTGGGCGGGAGGCCGGTGCGGGCGTAGGTGTTGTACGGGCTGTCGATGCGGGTGTCCGCGTGGCTCGTGTCCAGCGTGGAGCGGTTCAGCGCGTAGTTGAGCGTGGAGTCCATCTGGAGGGCCATGCCGAGGGCGAGGCGGTTGTGGATGACGCGGGCGACCTTGCCCATGTCCTCGGCCGTGTCGGCCTCCGCCTGGACGATGCTGGCGATCGCGACCGTCTCGTACAGGCTGTGGTCGTTCCGCTGTACGCCCTTGGTGATGCGGTCGCTGCCGAAGCGCTCCACAGCCGTGCTGACCATGTACCGCAGCAGGCCCTCCGGGGTGGTCGTGTCGTCGATCGGGTACGTCGCCGGGAACAGGAAGCCCTCGGGGTTGCCCCCGGCCGCGGGCGGCAGGCCTGTGGCGAGGGTGCCGGCGGCGGCCCGGGCGGTGCCGGGCGGGGCGTCGAGGGCCTTGTCCACGGCGTCGTAGACCTGGGCGGCGCGCCAGCCCTCGGGGACGACGAGGGTGCGGGTCTCCGGGGGCGGCGGCTCGGGAGGTGCCGTGTCCTTGAGCAGCAGCGGCACCAGGGCGCCGGCCGCGATCAGGGCGAGCGCGGCGGCGAGTACGACGATCCGGCCCCGGCGGGTGAGCCGTGGCCTTCTGTGCAGGTGTCGGGGCGCTCGCCTCATGCACGGCACCCTAGGGTGCGTTCATCCCACTTTCTGATATTTCGGGTGAGTGCCGGTCGAGCCATCACCTAAACGAACGCACGAACGGGCGTTCCCTCGAATGTGTGGCCGCCTCCGGATCCGAGCCGCAGAACGGCTGCTGCGGCTGATGCTTGTGGTGCGCAAGCGGCGGGCTGCAGACCGCTGTTGGCGTTGTCCCGAGGAAAATGACTGCACAAGGAGATCCACGTCCCATGAACCTCATCACCGACCTGCTCGCCGGATTCATCCACTTCGTCGGCTGGCTGGTCTGACGTTCGCCTCGCGCGGCGCCGTCGCTCCCCCGTCCCACGGGAGCGGCGGCGCCGCCGTCGTCGTGTCGCCGTGCACGAGCGCGGCGTACCTGCCGCCCAGGGCCAGCAGTTCGGCATGGGTGCCGCGCTCGATGACGCGGCCCCGGTCGAGGACGACGATCTGGTCCGCGTCCCGGACGGTGGAGAGGCGGTGGGCGATGGTGATGGTGGTGCGGCCCGCCGACAGGGCGTCGACGGCCTGCTGCACGGCGTGCTCGGTGCGGGTGTCCAGCGCGCTGGTGGCCTCGTCCAGGATGAGCACCGGCGGATCGCGCAGGATGGTGCGGGCCAGCGCGAGGCGCTGTTTCTCGCCGCCCGAGAAGCGGTAGCCGCGCTCCCCCACCAGCGTGTCGTACCCGTCCGGGAGTGACGCGATGTGGTCGTGGATCTGCGCGGCCCTGGCGGCGGCCTCGATCTCCGCGCCGGTGGCGTCGGGGCGGGCGAAGCGCAGGTTCTCGGCGACGGAGGCGTGGAAGAGGTACGTCTCCTGGGAGACGACGCCCACCGCGCGGCTGAGACTGTCGAAGTCGAGGTCGCGTACGTCGACGCCGTCGAGTGTGACCCGGCCTCCGGTCACGTCGTAGAGCCGCGGCACCAGGTAGCTGAGGGTGGACTTGCCGGAGCCGGTCGCCCCGACGACGGCGAGGCTGCTGCCGGGCGGGACGGTGATGTCGATGCCGTCGAGCGTGGGGGCGGTCCCGTCCTCGGGGTCGTACCGGAAGCCGACGTTCTCGAAGCGGACCTCGCCGCGGACCTTCTCCAGCCGGACGGGATTCTCGGGCTCGGTGATGTCCACGGGCAGGTCGAGGTACTCGAAGATCCGCTGGAAGAGGGCGAGAGAGGTCTGGATCTGCACGCCGGTGGAGAGCAGGCTGACCGCCGGGCGGAACAGGCCCTGCTGGAGGGAGACGAAGGCGACCAGCGTGCCGATGGAGATGTCCGGCCCGCCGGTCTGGAGGGCGAGCCCGGCGGCCCAGTAGAGCAGCGCGGGCATGGCGGCCATGACGATGCTGACGGACGCCATCCGCCAGCGCCCGGCCATGGAGGCCCGCACCTCCAGGTCGACCAGCCGTTCCGACTCGGCTTCGAAGGAGCGGGTCAGCGAGTCGGCACGGCCCATGGTGCGGCCCAGCAGGATGCCGCTGACGGACAGCGACTCGGTGACGGTCGCGGCCATGGCGGCCATCTGCTTCTGGCGTTGCGTGGTGATCGCCTTGCGTTCCCGGCCGACCCTTCGGCTGATCCACACGAAGAGCGGGAGCAGGGCCAGGGACACACAGGTGAGCCGCCAGTCCAGGGCCAGCATGGCGACGATCGTGGCGACGACGGCGGTGAGGTTGGAGACGAGGGAGGTCGCCGTCGAGGTGACGGTGGCCTGCATGCCGCCGATGTCGTTGGCGATCCTCGACTGCACCTCGCCGGTGCGCGTACGGGTGAAGAAGGCCAGCGGCATCCGCTGGAGCTGCGCGTAGACGGCGGTGCGCAGGTCGTGCATGACGCGCTGGCCGACGGTCGTGGAGATCAGGGTCTGCAGCACGCCGAAGACGCTGGTCACCACCGCCGTGAGGATCATGCCGAGGGCCAGCAGGCTGAGCAGCCCGGTGCGGCGCTCGGGGATCGCCGTGTCCAGGATCTCCCGCAGCAGGAACGGCGAGGCCACCCCGACCAGGGACGCGGCGCCGACCAGCAGGCCGACGACGGCGAGACGGCCGCGGTAGGGGCGGAAGAGCCCCAGGATGCGGCGGATCTGCGCGGGGGGCTGGTCGGGGTCCGGTGGGGGTGGCGTCCAGGTGGACTCGGCGTGGATGCGCATGGCTCCTTCGGGCGGCTCGGGGGTCTCTGCGAGGCTAGCCCACCCGGTGGGGGCGTGCGGTGGGTGAGGCCGGGTGGGCGCTTGCGGCGGGCCCTTCCCCCAGCCCGCCTCTTCCCGGCCGTGGCGGAGCGGACCTCGGCCCGCGGCTCGGGGGCGCCGTCCCGGGCCCTGTCGTCGCGGCGTCGCCGCAGCTTCCCCGAACGCCGGGCGGGCTTGAGGACACGCGACGGGCCTGACGGGCGCCGGACGGGCTGAAACCCCGTCCAGGGGAGATGCTGGGCCTACACGACCGCTCGGCGAGGGGAGTGCGACATGCCGCTGCTGGAGCCGGACCCTGATGCGCTGCGGCACGGGGACCCGGCGCGGGTACCGTTCCCCGACCGGGTGGCCGACCTGACGGCGCACGGGACGCCCTCGCGGCTGCGGGAGGAGCTCAAGGCGGTGTTCGGCGCCGAGCGGGTGCTGTGGCGGGTGCAGGATCTGGTGCGGTACGCGTCGGACGCCAGCCCGTACCGGTTCGTGCCTCAGGTCGTGCTGGTCGCGCAGGACATCGACGACGTGTCGGCCATCCTGTCGTTCGCGCGCGGCAAAGGACGTGAGGTCGTGTTCAGGGCCGCGGGGACCAGTCTCAACGGCCAGGCTCAGGGCGAGGACATCCTGGTGGACGTGCGCCGCCACTGGGAGGGCGTGGAGGTCCTGGACGCCGGGGCGCGGGTGCGGGTGCGGCCCGGGACCACGGTCGGCCGGGTGAACGCCGCGCTCGCCCGGTACGGGCGGGTCCTCGGACCGGATCCGGCGAGCGCGGCCGCCTGCACGGTCGGCGGGGCCGTCGCCAACAACGCCTCCGGCATGACGGCGGGGACCGAGCGGAACGCGTACCGGACGATGGCGTCGGTGACGGCCGTGCTGCCCAGCGGGACCGTCGTCGACACCGGCGACCCCGCCGCCGACGAGGAACTCGCCCGCGCCGAGCCCGTGCTGTGTGCCGCGTTGATGGGCCTCAGGGCGGAGATCGAGGGTGATCCCGCGCTGGCCGCCCGGATCCGCGCCAAGTACGCGATCAAGAACACCAACGGCTACCGGCTGGACGCGTTCCTGGACGGCCGGACGCCCGTGGAGATCCTGCGCGGGCTGATGGTCGGCTCGCAGGGAACGCTCGGGTTCATCGCGGAGGCGGTGTTCGACACGCTGCCGCTGGACCGGGCCGTGTCGGCCGCGCTGCTGCTCTTCCCGTCGCTGCCTGACGCCGCGGCGGCCGTGCCGAGCCTGGCCGAGGCCGGTGCCGCGGCCGTGGAGCTGATGGACGGCGCCTCCCTGCGGGACGGCTGGCCGGGACTGCCCCGGGACGCGGCAGCGCTGCTGGTGGAGCTGCGGGCGGCGGACGAGTCCGCCCTGGAGGTGCTGCAGCGGGTCGCCACCGCGGTGGTGGAGAGGCTGGGGGCGGACGCCGTGCAGGGGTTCACCCGGGATCCCGCGGCCGTCGCCCGGCTGTGGTCCGCCCGGCGGGGGTTCGCCGCCGCCGTCGGCGGTTCCCGGCCCTCCGGTACGACCCTGATCACCGAGGAGTTCGCGGTGCCGCCGCACCGGCTCGCGGAGGCCTGCGAGGCGCTCCGGAAGCTCCAGGCCGAGCACGGCTTCGACGCGGCCGTGGCCGGGCACGCCGCCCACGGCAACCTGCACTTCCTGCTGGCCTTCGACCCGGCGGACCCGGCCGACGTGGACCGATACGCCGCGTTCATGGAGGCCTTCTGCCGGATGGTGGTGGAGCGGTTCGACGGCTCGCTGAAGGCCGAGCACGCCACGGGGCGGAACATCGCCCCGTTCCTGGAGCTGGAGTGGGGGCCGAGGGCGACCGAGCTGATGTGGCGGACCAAGCAGGCCTTCGACCCGGACGGGGTGCTGGCACCCCGGGTCGTCCTGGACCGGGACCCGCGCGGCCACCTGCGGGGACTGAAGTCCGTCCCGGCGGTGGGCGACCTCACGGACCCGTGCATCGAGTGCGGGTTCTGCGAACCGGTCTGCCCCAGCCGCGATCTGACGACCACTCCGCGCCAGCGCATCGCGCTGCGCCGGGAGATGGCCCGGCAGGGGCACGGCTCCCCCGTGGAGACGGCGCTTGCCGAGTCGTACGGCTACGAGGCGGTCGACACCTGCGCGGTGGAGGGCTCCTGCGGTCTGGCCTGCCCGGTGGGCATCGACACGGGGGCGCTGATGAAGCGGCTGCGGCACGCCCGGCACTCGGAGCGCGAGGAACGGGCCGCCGCGCTGGCCGCGCGGAACTTCGCGTCCGTGGAGGCGGCGGCGCGAAGCGCGGTGGCGGCGGCGCACCGGGCCGGGCGGCTGACGGGCGACCGGCTGCCGCAGGCCGTGACGGGGGCGCTGCGCTGGTTCGTACGGCCGGACCTCGTCCCGGAGTGGCTGCCGGAGCTGCCCGGTGCCGCCGCGCCCGAGCTGCCGCGGACCGAGCGGGAGGGTGCGGCCGCCGTGTACTTCCCGGCCTGTGTGAACCGGATCTTCGGCGGGCCGCCGGAGGAGGTGGGGCCGTCGCTGCCGGAGGCCGTGGTGGCGCTGTCGGAGCGGGCCGGGCTGCCGGTGTGGATCCCCGAGGACGTGCGGGGCACGTGCTGCGCCACGATCTGGGCGTCCAAGGGGTACGCGGAGGGCGCGGCCGTCATGGCGGAGCGGGTGGTGGAGGCCGCCTGGGGCTGGACCGAGGGCGGGCGGCTGCCGCTGGTGGTGGACGCCTCGTCGTGCGCCCTGGGACTGGGCCCGGAGCTGGTGCCGCACCTGAGCGGGCGGGCCCGGGAACTGCACGGCGAGCTGACCGTGCTGGATGCCACGGTGTGGGCGGCGGACCGGCTGCTGCCCCGGCTGGCGGTACGGCGCCGCGTGGCGTCGGCCGTGGTGCACCCGACGTGTGCGGCGCGGCGCCTCGGCGCGGAGGACCGGCTGTCCGCGCTGGCGGCGGTGTGCGCGCGGGAGGTGGTCGTCCCGGACGACGCGGGGTGCTGCGCCTTCGCGGGCGACCGGGGGCTGCTGCACCGGGAGCTGACGGAGGCGGCGACGGCCCGGGAGGCGGTCGAGGTGACGGCCCGGGCGTTCGACGTGTACCTGTCCGCGGGGCGGATGTGCGAGACCGGGATGCGGCATGCGACGGGCCGCCCGTACCGTTCGGTGCTGGTGGAGCTGGAACGGGCGACCCGGCCCTGAGGGCCCGTCAGCGGAAGGCGCGTTCGGGCGGCGGGTGCCGGTGTTCCCGGTGCGAAAACCGTTTGCCCCGGGCGGGGTGGCGGCGCGAACCTTGCACGGCTTCGCCCCTTCCACGAGATATCCGGGACTCCATGCAGATCCGTCATCTTCCGTACCAGGACCCCGGCGAACCCGACGTCCGCTCGGGCACCCGGCTGCTGGTCTGGCTGGGCCGCCGGCAGTGGGGCGGCCAGCTGGCCGCCCTGTGCTGGGGTCTGGTCATGCAGCTCGGCATCACGACCCTGCCGCTGGGCGTGGGCCTGGCCGTCCAGGCCGTCGTGGACGGGTCGGGCGGCGGGCTGGCCGTGGCCTGCGGGATCCTCGCCGTCCAGGGCGTCGTCATCGCGGTCTCCGACGGGCTGCTGCACCGTGCCGCCGTCACCAACTGGATCACCGCCGCCGCGCGGGTGCAGCAGCTGCTGGCCCGGAAGACGGCCGAGCTGGGCGCGGTGCTGACCCGCAGGGTGGCGGCGGGCGAGGTGGTCGCCGTCTCGACCGCCGACGTGGAGAAGATCGGCTGGTTCGTGGAGGTGCTGTCCCGGTTCGCGGCGGCCGCGCTGACACTGCTCGCGGTGTGCGTGGGCCTGGTGCTGTACCAGCCGGAACTGGGCCTGCCGGTCGCCCTGTGTCTGCCGCTGCTGGCGGTCGCGCCGCTGCCGCTGCTGCCGCACGCGACCCGGCGGGCCGACACGCAGCGGGAGAAGGCGGGCCGGGCGACCGAGCTGGCCTCGGACACGGTCGCGGGCCTGCGGGTGCTGCGCGGTATCGGCGGTGAGGAGCTGTTCCTGGACCGGTACCGGAAGGCGTCCCAGGAGGTGCGGGCCGCCGCCGTGCGCAGTGCCCGGTCCTGGGCGCTGATCGCGGCGGTGCAGGTGGTGCTGCCGGGGCTGCTGCTGATCGGCGTGGTGGCGTACGGGGCGAAGCTCGCACTGGACGGGCGGATCACGGCCGGTGAGCTGGTGACCGTGTACGGCGCGGTGATGCTGACGCAGTATCCGCTGCGCGGCTTCGAGGAGCTGGCCATGGCCTACTCGTTCTCCCGTCCGTCGGCCACGCGCGCGGCGCGGGTCCTGGCCCTCTCCCGCACGGACCGGCCCACCGTGCCGGTATCCCCCGGCGGGGAGGCCCCGGGCGGGGACCTGTACGACCCGGCGTCCGGTCTCCTTGCACCCGGCGGGCTCATGACGGCGGTGGTGTGCGGCGATCCGGACGCGGCGGGCCGCCTCGCGGACCGGCTCGGAGGGCATCCGGCGGGGGAGGATGCCGACGCGGGGGAGCACGTGTCCGTGCTGCTCGGCGGGGTGCCGTTGGACGGGCTGGCCCTGGAGGCGGCCCGTACCGCCGTGCTGGTCCAGGACAAGGACCCGGTCCTGTTGTCGGGCACCCTGCGGGAGTTGCTGGATGTGCCGTCGTCCGGGGCCGTGAGCGCGCGGGAGGCCTTGGCGGCCGCGCAGTGCGGGGATGTGCTGGCGGCGTTGGCGCAGGGGTCGCCGGACCCGGACGGGGAGCCCGCGGACGCACGGATCACCGAGCGGGGCCGGTCGCTGTCGGGCGGTCAGCGGCAGCGGCTCGCGCTGGCCCGGTCACTGGTCACGGACCCGGAGGTGCTGGTGCTGGACGAGCCGACGTCGGCCGTGGACTCGCACACCGAGGCCCGGGTCGCCGCCGGGGTGCGGCGGCTGCGGGCGGGACGTACGACGGTGGTGTTCACCTCGTCGCCGCTGCTGCTGGACCGGGCCGACCGCGTGGTGCTCGTCCGTGACGGCACGGCTGCCGCGACCGGCACCCACCGTGAACTGCTGCTGTCCGACCCCGTGTACCGCGCCGTGGTGTCCCGCGCGCCCGTTCCCGCCGAGGAGTCCGCATGATCGGCCTGGCACCCCCGGAGTACGACCCGGCGGCTCCTCGGTCCGCGACGACCCTGCCCGTGGGCTCGCCCACCACCGTCCGCTCGTACGCGCGGGCCCTGCTGCGCCGCCATCGCAGGGCGTTCGCCCTGCTGGTGGGGGTGAACACGGTCGCGGTCGTCGCGTCGATGACCGGTCCGTATCTGCTCGGCGCGCTGGTGGACCGGATCGCGACGGGGACGCGTGAGCTGCATCCGGAGCGGATGCTGGCCCTGTTCGCACTGGCCCTGCTGGTGCAGGCGGTGTTCATGCGGCTGGTGCGGCTGCGTGGGGCCATGCTCGGTGAGGAGATGCTGGCCGATCTGCGCGAGGACTTCCTCGTGCGGTCGGTACGGCTGCCGCCCGGGGTGCTGGAGCGGGCCGGGACGGGTGACCTGCTGTCCCGGATCACCACGGACGTGGACCGGCTGGCGGAGGCGATGCGCAAGGCCGTGCCGGAGCTGGCCGTGGGCGTGGTGTGGGTCGCGCTGCTGCTCGGCGGCATGGCGGCCGTCGCGCCGCCCCTGGCGCTGGCCGCGGTGGTGGCGGCGCCGCTGCTGCTGGCCGGTGCCCGCTGGTACTTCCGGCGCGCCCCGGCGGCGTACCGCTCCGAGGCCGCCGGATACGCGGCGGTCGCGGCGGCGCTGGCGGAGACGGTGGACGCGGGCCGCACGGTGGAGGCGCACCGGCTGGGTGCCCGGCGGGTGGCGCTGTCGGAGCGGCGGATCCGGGAGTGGACCGCCTGGGAACGCTACACCCTGTATCTGCGGACCGTGTTCCTGCCGGTCATCAGCCTCACGCACGCCGTGGTGCTGGTGGCGGTGCTGCTGATCGGCGGTGTGCTGGTGCTGCACGGCCGGCTCGACGTCGGCCAGCTCACCACGGGGGCGCTGCTGGCGCAGATGCTGGTCGACCCGATCGGGATCGTCATCCGCTGGTACGACGAACTCCAGGTCGCACAGGTGTCGCTGGCGCGGCTGGTGGGCGTGCGCGAGGTGGAAGCGGACGCGGGTGACGGAGCCGTACGCCCGGAGGGGCGGGACGTGCGGGCGGACGAGGTGCGGTTCGGGTACCGGGAGGGCGTGGACGTGCTGCACACGGTGTCACTGACGGTGGCCCCGGGTACGCGGCTGGCCCTGGTGGGCCCCTCGGGTGCGGGCAAGTCGACGCTGGGGCGGCTGCTGGCCGGGATCTACGCGCCGGGCTCCGGGCGGGTCACACTGGGCGCGGCGGAGCTGGCCCGGATGCCGGCCGAGCGGGTGCGGGAGCATGTGGCGCTGGTGAACCAGGAGCACCATGTGTTCGTCGGGTCGCTGCGGGACAACCTGCGGCTGGCGCGGGCGGGCGCGGAGGACGGGGAGCTGTGGGCGGCGCTGCACGCGGTGGGCGCCGACGCCTGGGCGCGGGGGCTGCCGGAGGAGCTGGACACCGAGGTCGGTTCCGGCGGCCGGGCGCTGACCCCGGCGCAGGCGCAGCAGGTGGCGCTGGCCCGGCTGGTGCTGGCGGACCCGCACACACTGGTCCTGGACGAGGCGACGTCGCTGCTGGATCCGCGGGCGGCGCGGCATCTGGAGCGGTCGCTGGGGCGGGTGCTGGAGGGGCGCACGGTGGTCGCGATCGCGCACCGGCTGCACACGGCGCACGACGCGGACCTGATCGCGGTGGTGGAGGACGGCCGGATCGCCGAGCTGGGCACCCATGACGAGCTGGTCGCGACGGGCGGTGCGTACGCGGCGCTGTGGCGGTCCTGGCACGGGGACGGGTGAGCTGCGGAACGCGACGTGAGGGGCGGCCGACCTCGGGTCGGCCGCCCCTCACGCATCCGGTGCCGGTGATGTGTCCGCAGTATCCGGGCTCAGAGCGTGGCGTTGAGGGCCACCGCCCCGCCCACACCGCCGAGGATCATGAACGCGGGCATCAGCACCCGGACCTCCACCCAGGCACCCGCCTTGAAGCGCATGGCCTTGGGCGGGCCGACCGGGTACCAGCGCTTGCGGCCGACGGGGATGGGCCACAGGACCGGGCAGCCGGACACGGTCAGCGCGTCCCCGATGTCATGGACGAGCGCGCCCAGCACGATGGGCAGCCCCAGCCACAGGTACTCCTGGCCGGGCGCCTCGAAGAGCCAGTTCGCCCCGTTGCCGGGCTGGTCCAGTATGCTGGCGAGGATCCAGGCGCTCGTCGCGCCGAGCAGCCACACCAGCACGTCGCTGGAGACCCGGGCCGCCCGCCACAGCAGCCCTTCCACGGCCAGCACCAGGTGCACGAACAGGATCGCGAGGACCGCCCAGCGGCCACCCAGGTAGGCGATCCCGGAGAACCCCGCACCCACCGCCACGGCCCAGGCCCAGGTATGGGTGAGGGTGCGGTGGCCGCCCCGCTTGTTCGGGTCGCCGGGCTTGCGGGTCGCCTTGTAGACCGCGTGCGACAGCCTGTCGACGATCTCGCAGAGCCAGCGGGACAGCGGTCCGAAGGCGCGCGAGATCGTCGCGGACTTGTGGTCGAGGTCGGGAGCGAGGGCCGCTCCGGCGCAGATCAGCGCGCCGACGACGAGCACGGGCCATGGCATCGGGTGGCCGGCGGCCGCGGTCGCGGCACCCACCCCCAGCCAGGCTGCCGCGCCGGAGAGAGAGTGCGCCGGTCCCATCATGGTGTGTGCCCGCCCCCAGTGTTCGTGCCGTGTAGCCGAGTTGACGGCACAGGGTACCGCCCGTGATCTTCGGCCCGGTGCCCGGTTCCCCTTTCACAGGGGAAGGCAGGCAAGATGGAGGCGTGACCCTTATCGATCAGCTCCCGCAGTCCGCCGATCCCGATGCCCTCTTCGAGGCCTTCTCGTCCTGGGCGGAGGGCCGGGGCATCAGCCTCTACCCGGCCCAGGAGGAGGCGCTGATCGAGGTGGTCTCCGGCGCCAACGTGATCCTCTCGACCCCCACCGGCTCCGGCAAGAGCCTGGTCGCGGCGGGTGCCCACTTCACGGCGCTGGCCAACGACCAGGTCACCTTCTACACCGCGCCGATCAAGGCGCTGGTGTCGGAGAAGTTCTTCGACCTGTGCAAGCTGTTCGGTACCGAGAACGTGGGCATGCTGACCGGCGACGCGTCCGTGAACGCCGACGCGCCCGTCATCTGCTGTACGGCGGAGGTGCTGGCGTCGATCGCGCTGCGGGACGGCAAGGACGCCGACATCGGCCAGGTCGTGATGGACGAGTTCCACTTCTACGCCGAACCGGACCGGGGCTGGGCCTGGCAGATCCCGCTGCTGGAGCTGCCGCAGGCGCAGTTCGTCCTCATGTCCGCGACGCTCGGTGACGTCTCGATGTTCGAGAAGGACCTGACGCGCCGCACCGGCCGCCCCACCGCCACGGTCCGGTCCGCGACCCGCCCGGTGCCGTTGTCGTACGAGTACCGGACCACACCGATCACGGAGACGCTGACCGAGCTGCTCCAGACCAGGCAGGCGCCGGTCTACATCGTGCACTTCACGCAGGCGGCGGCCGTCGAGCGGGCGCAGTCGCTGATGAGCATCAACATGTGCACGCGTGAGGAGAAGGACCAGATCGCCGAGCTCATCGGCAACTTCCGCTTCACCACCAAGTTCGGCCGCAACCTGTCGCGTTACGTCCGGCACGGGATCGGGGTGCACCACGCGGGCATGCTGCCCAAGTACCGCCGCCTGGTGGAGAAGCTGGCGCAGGCCGGTCTGCTGAAGGTGATCTGCGGGACGGACACGCTCGGCGTCGGGGTCAACGTCCCCATCCGTACGGTGCTGTTCACGGCGCTGACGAAGTACGACGGGAACCGGGTGCGGACGCTGCGGGCGCGCGAGTTCCACCAGATCGCGGGCCGCGCGGGGCGGGCGGGCTTCGACACGTCCGGGTTCGTGGTGGCGCAGGCACCCGAGCACGTCATCGAGAACGAGAAGGCGCTCGCGAAGGCGGGGGACGATCCGAAGAAGCGCCGCAAGGTGGTGCGGAAGAAGGCGCCGGAGGGCTTCGTCAACTGGTCGCAGAACACCTTCGAGAAGCTGATCGCGTCCGAGCCGGAGCCGCTGACCTCCCGCTTCCGGGTCACACACACCATGCTGCTGTCGGTGATCGCCCGCCCGGGCAACGCCTTCGAGGCGATGCGGCGGCTTCTGGAGGACAACCACGAGCCGCGGAGGAACCAGCTCCGCCACATCCGCCGGGCCATCGCCATCTACCGCTCGCTGCTGGACGGCGGCGTGGTGGAGCAGCTGGACACCCCGGACGCGGAGGGCCGCACGATCCGGCTGACCGTGGACCTCCAGCAGGACTTCGCCCTCAACCAGCCGCTGTCGACGTTCGCGCTGGCCGCGTTCGACCTCCTGGACCCGGAGTCCCCGTCGTACGCGCTCGACATGGTGTCGGTCGTCGAGTCCACGCTGGACGACCCCCGGCAGATCCTGGCCGCCCAGCAGAACAAGGCGCGCGCCGAGGCGGTCTCCGCGATGAAGGCGGACGGCGTCGAGTACGAGGAGCGCATGGAGCGGCTCCAGGACGTCACCTACCCGAAGCCGCTGGACGAGCTGCTGTGGCACGCCTACGGCACCTACCGGAAGTCGCACCCGTGGGTGGGCGACCACCCGGTGTCCCCCAAGTCGGTGATCCGGGACATGTACGAACGGGCGCTGTCCTTCACCGAGTTCACGTCGTTCTACGAACTGGCCCGCACCGAGGGCATCGTGCTGCGCTATCTGGCGGGCGCGTACAAGGCGCTGGACCACACGATCCCCGACGACCTGAAGACCGAGGACCTGGAGGACCTGATCGCCTGGATGGGCGAGATGGTGCGGCAGGTCGACTCCAGCCTGCTGGACGAGTGGGAGCAGCTGGCCAACCCGGAGGTGGAGACCGCGGAGCAGGCGCAGGAGAAGGCCGACCAGGTCAGGCCGGTCACGGCCAACGCCCGTGCGTTCCGGGTGCTGGTGCGTAACGCGATGTTCCGACGGGTGGAGCTGGCCGCGCTGGACGACGTGGACGAGCTGGGCGAGATGGACGGCGAGTCCGGCTGGGACGCCGACCGGTGGGGCGAGGTACTGGACCGGTACTGGGACGAGTACGAGGACCTGGGCACCGGCCCGGACGCCCGGGGCCCGAAGCTGCTGTCCATCGAGGAGGACGGGCAGCACGGGCTGTGGCGCGTCCGCCAGACCTTCGCGGACCCGGCCGGTGACCACGACTGGGGCATCAGCGCGGAGGTGGACCTGGCCGCGTCGGACGAGGAAGGGCGGGCGGTCGTCCGCGTGACGGACGTGGGCCCGTTCTGACGCGTGCGCCGGGCCCTTCCGGGAGCTCTGCCCCCGGGCCTGGCCCGGCTCACAGCCCGGGCAGCGGCTCCTGGGCCACCTCGTGGCGCCGCGCCCGCACCTCCGCCCGCGCCGGGTGCAGCTTCGCGTCGCAGGAGGGGCCCAGGCCGCTGCGCCGGGAGGCCCGTCCTGTGAGTGGCCGGCCGCACAGTCGGCACCGCATGGGGCGCAGGGCCGGATCGTCGCCGTCCGGCAGGAGGTGGTCGGTCATACGGCCTTTTCTACCCCGGCGGGTCCGTTCGGGTCCTCCCCGCCCTGGTCCAGCCGGAACGGCGGGTACGCGTCCGTCATGAGGCTCGCGTACGCGACGACCCGCATCACCCAGCGGTTCAGGCCGATGACGAGGTCGAAGATGCCGGGCGGGTAGCGGTCGGTGAAGGCGAGGGCGAAGCCGGCGATCAGGACCAGCAGCAGGATGAGCCCGCCGCTCGCCCACCCCATGCGCCCGCCCCCGGCGAAGAACCCGACGATCAGGTAGTGCGGGATGGCCAGCAGCCACCACTTGACCAGCACCGTCGAGCGGGACAGCCGCTCGGGGTAGGCGATGTCGAGGCGGGCCGGGTAGTCGGGCTCGGGACCCAGGCTGAACGGCGGGTAGCGGTCGGTGCCGAGGCCGCCGTACGTGTAGTAGCTGACACGCCAGGACCAGCGCAGCACGCCCAGGTTGAAGTCGAACAGGGCGCGCGGGTAGCGCTCGGTGAACAGGATCGCGAAGAACGCGATGACCGCGACCACGAAGAACGCGATCCAGAGGAACGTCAGCAGGATGTAGTGCGGGATCGCGAGGATCCACTTCACCAGCCACAGCCAGCGCGACAGCGGGGTGTCGAGGCGGGCGGCGACGGTGACGGAGGCGTACGGGGTGACCGCAGCCGGGGAGACAGCAGCGTTCATGATCACCAGCATCCCACCGGACTCCGGGAGCTGCCACCGGAGCCCGGTGCGCTGCCGGGCGTCAGCCGAAGTGGGCCGGGTCCGGCCCGAGCCGCCTTCCCTCGTCGAGGGCGGCGAACGCGGCGAGGTCGTCGGCATCCAGCTCGAAGCCGAAGACCTCGATGTTCTCCTCGATGCGGGAGGGCGTCACCGACTTGGGGATGACGATGTTGCCGAGCTGGAGGTGCCAGCGCAGCACCGCCTGGGCCGGGGTGCGTCCGTGCTTGCGGGCGATCTCGACGACCGCGGGCAGCTCCAGCAGGCCCCGGCCCTGGCCGAGCGGCGACCACGCCTCGGTGGCGATGCCGTGGCGGGCGTGGAAGGCGCGGGTCTCGGCCTGGGCGAGCTGCGGGTGCAGCTCGATCTGGTTGACCGCGGGCACGACGGACGTGGCGTCCATCAGCCGCTCCAGGTGCTCGGGGAGGAAGTTGGACACCCCGATCGCCTTCGCGCGACCGTCCGCGAGGATCTTCTCCAGCGCCCTGTACGTGTCGATGTACGCGCCCTTGGCCGGGACCGGCCAGTGGATCAGGTACAGGTCGACATGGTCGAGGCCGAGCCGCTCCAGGGAGGCGTCGAAGGCACGCAGCGTGGAGTCGTGGCCCTGCTCGCCGTTCCAGAGCTTCGTCGTCACGAACAGCTCGTCGCGGGGGATGCCGGAGGCGGCGACGGCCTGGCCGGTACCGCGCTCGTTGTCGTACACGGCGGCCGTGTCGATGCTGCGGTAACCGGCCTCCAGGGCCTTGCCGACAGCGGTGGCGGCCTGGTCGTCCGGGACCTGCCAGACGCCGAAGCCGAGCTGGGGCATCGCGGTGCCGTTGTTGAGCGTGAGGGACGGGACCTTGGTCACGTGGGGTGGATCCTTGCGTCGTCGGTCGGTGCTTCGTTCAGCTGAAGGTTGAACCGTCATCCACCGGAGATCATTCCCGGTCGCACGCCCGCACGGCGGGAGCTCAGGCCACCGCGCTCAGCGTGTCCGCCAGCCTGCGCCGTGCCGCCCGCGCCGCCGGCAGCACGGCGAGGGCCGCCGCACCGATGACCGCGCCCGCCCCGAGGGCCAGGAGCTGGAGCGCGGACGGGCCGTGGGCGATGCCCGCGCCCATGCCGCTGGTGTGGCCCTGCCAGTCGATCAGCCAGTGGGCGAGCGGCACCCCCAGAGCCGTACCGGCGAGCGCTGCGGCCAGGGCGGTCCAGCCGACGGCGGTGACCGTGACAGCGGTGATCTGGCGCGGGGACAGCCCCATGGCCTTCAGTGCCAGCAGGTCCCGCTCCCCGTCCCGTACGGTCCCGCCGATCGCCGTCGACACCTCGGTGAGCCCGATCAGGGCCAGGACGGCGATCAGGCCGACCACGACGCCCTTCAGGGAGGTGAGCCGGTCGGCGGGGCCTGCGACCTCGTGGATGTCGAGGCGCCCGGCCGCGGCCTCGGTCAGTTCGGCGCGCACGGCATGCGGGTCGGCGCCGGGGCGCAGGCGTACGTGGTAGAGGGTGGGCTCCAGTGCGGGGTCGTTCTCGCGCAGGGTGTCCAGCGACGTGGAGACCACCCGGCCGCCGTTCTCGGGCTCGATGCTCCGGCCGACGAGGTGCAGCACCTGCGGGTGTCCGGCGACGGTGAGCCGCACCCAGTCCCCCACCCGGACGTCGAGCAGGTCCAGCAGGCCCTGTCCGGCGACGGCCTCGTCGGGGCCGCGGGCGGGGCGGCCCTCCACGACGGAGTACGGGTACGGGTCCTGCCGGGTGCCGAGGCCGCGCAGCGCAATGGTGCCCGTCTGGCCCGGGACCAGGGCGGCGACCTCAAGGCCGCGGTGGGCGGCGGCCACGTCGGGGCTGCGCTGGAGCAGCGCCCGGGCCTCGCGGTCCCCGACGCCGTCGGCGGGGCGGGCGGTGAGCGCGGCGGGCAGACCGAGCTGATCGGGGCGGGACTCGAAGCGCTCCAGGGTCGTCCAGGCGCCGAGCGCCACGGTGATCAGCAGCAGCGGGAGGGCCAGCCGGGCCACGGCCGCGGGCGTGGTCAGGGCGTGGCCGCGGCGGGCCCGGCCGAGGACGCGCCCCCGCCCGAAGGCGCGGTGCCAGCCGAGGACCAGGGCGGGAGGGACGCGGGGGACGGACAGGGCGCGGAGCACGGGACGGGACAGGCCGTGGCCGCCGCGCGGGGTGGCGGCCGTCCCGGCGGGGACGGGCGGCACCCGTCCGGCGCGCCAGGCCGCGAGGCCGGTGGCGGCACCGATCAGGACGACGACGGCCACGGGTATGCCGAGCAGCGCGGCGGTGTGGCCGGCCAGGCCCTGCCAGACTCCGACGGCCTCCCCGAGCCGCCCCGGCAGGTGTCGGCCGAGCCCCTGGACGAGCGCGGTGGCGAGGGCGGCACCGAGGGCCGCGTACGCCAGATGCTGGACGAGGTAGGCGCGGACGACCTGGCCGGGGGTGAAGCCGATGGCCTTGAGGACGGAGATGTCGCGGAGGTGGCCCCGTACGCGGGTGCTGATCGCGCCGAAGACGGCGAGCGCTGCGGCGGCCAGCGCCCCGAGCCCGAACAGGCCCAGGACCTGGCCGAGGAGCCGGGTGTCGCCCTGCGCCTCGGCGCGGGCCTGCTGCCAGGGGGTGACGTCGGTGACGGCGCCCGCGCCGAGCACGGTGACGGCGCGCTGAACGGCGTACGCGGTGTCGTCGGCGTGGCCGAGCCGCAGTCCGGTGACCCGGCCGGGAGTGCCGGGGGCCGCCGCGACGGCCGTCGGCCGCGCCCAGACCGTGCCGGGACGCTCGCCCGGTTCGTAGCGGGGTTCCGCGGTGTCCGCCACGCCGAGGACGGTGAGGGTACGGCGGTCGGTGCCCGGCAGGGTGAGCGTGTCGCCCGGCTCCGCGACCAGCGCGGCGGCGAGGCCGCTGTCGAGGACGACACCCTCCGGGACGGCCGGGTCGAGCCAGCGGCCCGAGGTGAGCAGGGGGCGGCCGATGGCGGGCGGGGTGTCGGGGGCGGCGCGCAGCTCGACGGTGGCGCGGACGCCGCCCGAGGTGACCCCGGTGGTGACGGTGTCGTACGGGCCCGTCACCGCGGCCACGCCGTTGAGGTCGGCGAGCGGGGCGGGGTCGGCGGCGCGGGTGGTGTGGAGCCAGACGTGGGCGCCGTGGGACTGGGTGAAGATCCGCTGCCAGGGGTTGGTGGCGTAGCCGAAGAGGGCGGCGGCGAGCAGCAGGGAGGCGACGATCCCGGCGGTGGCGGAGACCAGGAACAGCGCCTCGCCCCGGTGGGTCCGCTGGGAGGCGTGCGCCCAGCGCAGCATGGCCCGCACGGCGGTCAGTCCCTCAGCTCGACGACACGGGTGCGGGCGGCGGGGGCGGGCGTGGTGTCCAGGTGGGCGTCGTCGGTGATCCGGCCGTCGAAGAAGCTGATGACGCGGTCGGCGGCGCTGGCCAGCCGTGCGTCGTGGGTGACGAGGACGATGGTCTGGCCGCGCTGGTGGAAGCGGGACAGCAGCCGCATGACCTCGCGGGTGCCCTTGCTGTCGAGGCTGCCCGCGGGCTCGTCCGCGAGCAGCAGACGGGGGTGGTTGACGAGCGCGCGGGCGAGGGCGACGCGCTGCTGTTCACCGCCGGACAGCTCGCCGGGCATGCTGCGGGCCCTGGCGGTGAGACCGAGCTCTTCGAGGAGCTTCTCGCGTTCGGCGCGGGCCTGCCTGGGGGCGGTTCCGGCGAGGAGGGCGGGCAGTTCGACGTTGTCGGCGACGGAGAGATCGGAGACCAGGTTGAAGAACTGGAAGACGACGCCGATGCTGCGGCGCCGCGCGACGGCCCAGCGGGCCTCGCTGTAGGAGTCGGTGGACTCGCCGTCGAGCCGTATGGAGCCGCTGTCGGGGCGCTGGAGGCCGCCGAGCAGGTGCAGGAGGGTGGACTTGCCCGCGCCGGAGGGGCCGGTGACGGCGACGAACTCACCGGGCCGGACGGTGAGGTCGACGTCGCGTACGGCGTGGACGGGGCCGCCCTCGCCGTGGTGGGTCTTGCCGAGGCCCCGGACTTCGAGGAGGGGCACGGCCGGGGCGGCCCCGGGCTCCGGGTCGGCAGCGGGCGCGGGTATCACCTTGTCGTCGCTCATCGCAGGCCCTCCAGCTCTTCCAGTTCCTCCTGGCAGCGCTCCAGCCAGTCGAGGTCGGCCTGGAGATGGAGCATGGCCCCCTCGATGAGCAGATGAGCCATGCGGTTGTCCCGGTTCTCGGTCGCGGCCAGCTTGGACAGGGTGCGCATGGTGGTGAGGTACTCGCGTCGCTGCTTGTTGATCAGGGTGATCTGGTCGGCCAGCCCGGTGCGGGGGGCGAGGGCGAGCTTCATGAAGAACTCGTCTCTGACCCGCGGTTCGTCCGCGGTCTCCTCGAACCAGGCGCGCAGGGCCTCCCGCCCGGCGGCGGTGAGGCGGTAGATCTTCTTGTTGGGCCGGCTCGACTGGGCGACTTCCTCGCCCTCGATGAGCCCGGACTTCTCCAGGCGGCCGAGGGTCACGTAGATCTGGCCGACGTTGGGCTGAGGGTACGCGGCACCCAGCAGTTGCTCAAGGTCCTGTTTCAGTTCGTAACCGTGGGCGGGCCCGTCGGCCAGGAGAGCGAGGAGCTGCATACGCACTCGGGGGCTCTCCTTCTGTCGCGATCCGGCGTCAATGTGCTCTGCGCCCTAGTATCGCCCAATGCCTAACAGGTATACATGCCGCTGACCTGACGATGGTGTCCGGGTACCAGTGCCACAGGGAGGAACCTATGCGGTGGACGCGTGCCGCGGGTAGGGGCCTCCTGGTCGCGCTCCTGCTGCTGACGGGCTCGGTGGCCTCGGGTGTCCCCGGCGCCGGGCGGGTCCCGGACGCCGGGCGGGGGCCCGACGCCGGGCGGGGGCCGGTGACGCTGGCGACGGCCGGGGACCTCACCGGGTACCTGGGCCCGCTGCTGGACGACTGGAACCGGGCGCGGCCCGCCGAGAAGGTCACGCTCGTGGAGCTGCCGGACTCGGCGGACGAGACCCGGGCGCAGATGATCACGGACCTGCGGTCGCGGGAGAGCCGCTTCGACGTCCTCAACATCGATGTGGCGTGGACCTCGGAGTTCGCCGCGGCCGGGTGGATCACCCCGCTGGAGCGGGCGCGGTTCGCGCTGGGCGACTTCCTGCCGCCGGTCGTGGACACGGCGACGTACGACGGGAGGCTGTACGCGGTCCCGTACGTGACCAATGCGGGCATGCTGTTCTACCGCGCGGACGTGCTGGCCGCGGAGGGCGAGAAGCCGCCGCGCACCTGGGAACAGCTGGAGCGGCAGGCGCGGACCGTCGCGCCGCGGCACGGGCTGGACGGCTATGCCGGGCAGTTCCTGCCGTACGAGGGACTGACGGTCAACACCGTGGAGGCGGTGTACTCGGCGGGTGGCACGGTGCTGGACGACGAGGACGGCCGGGTGGCCGTGGATTCGGCGGCAGGGCGGGCCGGGGTGGGGTTCCTGGCGCGCGGGGTGCGCGAGGGATGGATCCCTCACGAGGCGCTGTCGTACACGGAGGAGGAGTCGCGGCGGGCGTTCCAGGACGGCAGGCTGCTGTTCCTGCGGAACTGGCCGTACGCCTGGGCGGGCGCGTCGGGGCCGGAGTCGAAGGTCGCGGGGCGGTTCGGAGCCGTACCGCTGCCCGGGCCGGACGGGCCGGGGACGAGCGTGCTGGGCGGGTCGAACCTGGCGGTGAGCGAGCGGGCGCGGCACAGGGCGACGGCGGCGGACCTGATCGCGTATCTGACGGGTGAGGACGTTCAGCGCAGGGTGCTGACCGAGGGCGCGCTGCCGCCGGTGAGGGCGGGGCTGTACGAGGACGCGGAGCTGGTGGGCCGGTATCCGTATCTGCCGGCACTGCGGGAGAGCGTGCTGGCGGCCCGGCCGCGGCCGAAGAGCCCCCGGTACGACCAGGTGAGCCTGGTGGTGCAGGCGGTGATGCACGACGCGCTGGCGCAGCGGCAGCAGCCGGAGGCGGCGGTGCGGCGGCTGGCGGCGGAACTGGACGCGGTGACCACGCGCGGACGCTGACGATCCGGCGGGCAGCTGACCCCCGGCTACTTACTTGTTAAGTAGCTGGGGGTCAGCTTTTTACGTATCCCGGGTAGGACAAATCGGGATGTTTTCGGGTAACTCTCCAGTGTTTATTGCCTTGTCATTGACACCCGGTTAACTGCGCTACCTAACATGCATGCATAACAACCCGCACGCAGAAACACAGGTCAACGGGTGATGCTCACAGCCCCGGCCGGCGACGGCCTCTCGCAGCGCGACACGGACACGCGGACACCCGCGCGGCCCTGGTGGCGCGACGCGGTGATCTACCAGGTGTACGTCCGCAGCTTCCTGGACAGCACCGGCGACGGCATCGGTGATCTCGCCGGTGTACGGGCCGGACTGCCGTACCTGAAGAAGCTCGGCGTCGACGGAGTCTGGCTCAGCCCCTTCTACCCCTCGCCGCAGCACGACCACGGCTACGACGTGGCGGACTACCGCGACGTCGACCCGGTCTACGGCGACCTCGACGAGTTCGGGCGCCTGGTGGCCGACGCCCGCCGGCTCGGCATCAAGGTGCTGCTGGACATCGTGCCGAACCACTGCTCCAGCGAGCACCCCTGGTTCCGTGAGGCGCTGGCGTCCGGCCCGGGCAGCGAGGCCCGCGCCCGGTTCCACTTCGCGGAGGGCCGGGGCCCGGGCGGAGACGTGCCGCCGAACAACTGGCACGCGATGTTCGGCGGGCCCGCCTGGAGCCGGGTCACCGAGCCGGACGGCACGCCGGGCCAGTGGTACCTGCACATGTTCACGCCGGAGCAGCCCGATCTGAACTGGCGCAACCCGGAGATCGCCGCGCACTTCGACGAGGTGCTGCGGTTCTGGCTGGACCGGGGCGTGGACGGCTTCCGGATCGATGTGGCGGCCGGGCTCTTCAAGCACCCGGACCTGCCGGACTCCGACGACCCGGAGGCCGACGCCCGCACCCGCGACTCGGTGAACCCGCTGGCCTGGAACCAGCCCGAGGTGCACGACGTGTGGCGCCAGTGGCGCAGGGTGTGCGAGGAGTACACGGCCCGGGACGGCCGGGAACGGCTGCTGGTGGGTGAGGTGTCCGTGCCCACCGCCCGCGAGCACGCGCGGTACGTCCGGCCCGACGAGCTGCACCAGGCGTTCTTCTTCGACCTGCTGGGCGCCCCCTGGGACCCGGCCGCCTTCCGGGACGTCATCGACGAGGCGCTGCGGGACATCGCCGGGACCGGGTCCAGCGTCACCTGGGTGCTCAACAACCACGACCAGGTGCGGACCGTGACCCGGTACGGCGAGTCCGGCACCGGGGGCAGCGGGCTCGGGGCCGCCCGCGCCCGGGCCGCCGCGCTGCTGATGCTGGCGCTGCCCGGCGCCGCGTACATCTACCAGGGCGAGGAGCTGGGCCTGCCGGAGGTGGTGGACCTGCCGGACGAGGTGCTCACCGACCCGATCTTCCACCGCACCGGCAGCCGCGCCCGGATCCGCGACGGCTGCCGGGTCCCGCTGCCCTGGTCGGGCCATGCCTCCCCGTTCGGGTTCAGCGCCGGACCCGAGGCGCGGCCGTGGCTGCCCCAGCCCGCGTGGTTCGCGGACCACGCCACCGACCGGGCGCTCGCCGACACCCGTTCCTTCTGGCACCTGTACCGGGAGGGCCTGCAGCTGCGGCACGGACTGCCGCAGCTGGGTGAAGGCACGCTGCGCTGGCTGGACGGCCCGCCCGGGGTGCTGGTCTTCGCGCGGGGCGACGGGCTCGTGTGCGCGGTGAACTTCACGACCGCTCCCGTGCCCGCGCCCGTCTCCGGGACGCCGCTGCTGGCGAGCGGCCCCTGCCCGCCGGGGGCGCTGCCCGGCTCGACCGCCGCCTGGTGGATCACCGACGGCACCACCCCTCAGTCCCCCACCTGCCCCTGAAGTCCCCACGAAAGGTACGAAGATGATGAGACGACGCTTCACGACGGCGTGCTGCTCGGCCTTCACCGTCACGGCGCTGGCGCTCGGCGCCACCGCCTGCGGGGGCGCCGACCCGGTCGGCACGGCCAGCGGCGGCGAGAAGACGCTGTCCGGCCAGACACTGACCGTCGCCGGTGTCTGGTCGGGCACCGAGCAGCAGAACTTCCAGAAGGTGCTGGACGCCTTCTCCGAGAAGACCGGCGCGAAGACCCGCTTCACCTCCACCGGCGACAACGTCTCCACCGTCGTCGGCAGCAAGATCGAGGGCGGCAACGCCCCCGACGTGGTGATGGTCCCGCAGGTCGGCGTCCTCCAGCAGTTCGCGCAGAACAAGTGGCTGGCGCCCCTGTCGAAGGAGGCGGAGAAGAGCGTCGACGCCAACTTCGCTCCCGTGTGGAAGAGTTACGGCTCCGTCGACGGCACCCTGTACGGCCTGTACTTCAAGGCCGCCAACAAGTCGACGGTCTGGTACAGCCCTGAGGCGCTCGACACGGCCGGGGTGAAGCCCCCGAAGTCGTACGAGGAGATGCTCACCGCCGCGCGCACCGTGGCCGACTCGGGCCTGCCCGCGTTCGCGGTGGCCGGCGAGGACGGCTGGACGCTCACCGACTGGTTCGAGAACGTCTATCTGTCGCAGGCGGGTCCGGAGAAGTACGACCGGCTCGCCCGGCACGAGATCAAGTGGACCGACCCGACGGTCGTCGAGGCGCTCAAGACCCTCGCCAAGCTGTTCTCCGACGACAAGCTGATGGCGGGCGGCAAGAAGGGCGCGCTGTCCACCGACTTCCCCGGCTCGGTCGAGAAGGTCTTCGGCCCGAAGCCGCAGGCGGGCATGGTGTACGAGGGCGACTTCGTCGCCGGTGTCGCCAAGGACGAGTTCGGCCGCAAGATCGGTGAGGACGCGGCGTTCTTCCCCTTCCCGCCGGTCGGCGGCGGTGACGCACCGGTGGTCAGCGGCGGTGACGCGGCCGTCGTGATGAAGGACGGCAAGAACCGGAAGGCCGCGATGGCCTTCCTCGAGTACCTGGCCACGCCGGAGGCCGCCGCCGTGTGGGCCGCGGAGGGCGGTTTCATCTCCCCGAACCGCAGCCTGGACCTGGGTGCGTACGGCGACGCGACGCTGCGGGCCACCGCCAAGTCCCTGGTGGACGCGGGTGACACGGTCCGCTTCGACATGTCGGACCAGGCCCCGGCGGCGTTCGGCGGCACGAAGGGCGCCGGCGAGTGGAAGATCCTCCAGGACTTCCTGCGCAACCCGTCGAAGCCGGAGGCCACGGCGGCGGCGCTGGAGGCGGCCGCGGCCAAGGCGTACGGCTCGGCCAAGCAGGGCTGAGGCGGCCGCTCATCATGACGACAGTCACCGAATCCGCCCGGCGGGGCGCCGCGACCGCGACAGCGGACGCGCGGCGCCGCGCCGGGCGGCGCCGGCGGATCATCGCCGTCGCCTTCGTCCTTCCGGCGCTGCTGCTGCTCGGCGCGCTCGTGGTGTACCCCGTCCTGTTCTCGGTCGGGCGCAGCATGTTCGACGCGTCGGGCACCCGCTTCGTCGGCGCCGACAACTACGTCGGCATGTTCCGCGACCCCGCCACGCTGAAGGCGATCCGCAACAGCACGATCTGGGTGGTCGTGGCGCCCACGCTGCTCACGGGTCTCGGCCTGGTCCTGGCCGTGCTGGTGGAGAAGATCCGCTGGGCGGCGGCGTTCAAACTGCTGCTGTTCCTGCCGATGGCGGTGTCCTTCCTGGCGGCCGGGATCATCTTCCGGCTCGCGTACGAGGAGGACCCGGACAAGGGCGTGCTGAACGCGGCCGTGGTCGGCGTGCACGACATGGTCGCCGACGGCTCGGCCTACCCGGGCGCGCGGGCCCGGGAGGACGGGACGGCACGGCAGACGGCGTCCGGCGGCTACGAGACGGACGCGACGGTGTCGCCGGGCGACGCGCCCGTGGCCCTGGGACTGGTGGGCGTGAAGCCGCAGGACGTCCCGGCGCGGGCACGTCCCGCCACGGAGGCCGCCGCCGCGGCTGCCGGTCCGGGGGAGCTGCGCGGTGTGGTGTTCCTGGACTTCACGCCTGGCGGCGGGGGGCGCCCGGGCGAGGTCGACACCGCGGAGAAGGGCCTGCCGGGAGTGGCCGTGGAGGCGGTGCGGGACGGCAAGGCAGTGGCGTCGGCCACCACGGGGCCCGACGGAGCGTTCCGCTTCAGCGGCCTCGACGCCTCGGCGCCGTACGCGCTGCGCCTTCCGGCGGCGAACTTCGCGGAGCCGTACACGGGCGTGTCGTGGCTCGGTCCGGCGCTGGTGACCCCGGCGATCATCGGGGCGTACCTGTGGATCTGGACGGGCTTCGCGATGGTGCTGATCGGCGCGGGCCTGTCGGCGCTGCCCCGGGACGCGCTGGAGGCGGCGCGGATGGACGGTGCCAACGAGTGGCAGGTGTTCCGCCGGATCACCGTGCCGCTGCTGGCGCCGGTCCTGACGGTCGTCTTCGTCACGCTGGTCATCAACGTGATGAAGGTCTTCGACCTGATCTACATCATCGCGCCGGGCCCGGTACAGGAGGACGCCACGGTGCTGGCCACACAGATGTGGCTGGTGTCCTTCGGCGGCGGCAACGACCAGGGCCTGGGCAGCGCGCTGGGTGTGCTGCTCCTGCTGCTGGTGATCCCGGCGATGGTCTTCAACGTACGCCGCTTCCGCAGGAGTCAGTCATGAGCGCCGCAGCGACCGCCCCCGTGAAGTCCCCGCCGGGTACGCCTCCCGTGCCGGCCGCCGCCGTCCGGCCGCGTCCTCCCCGGTTGCGGCGCTGGCTGGGCAACGGTCTGGTGCAGGCGTTCCTGCTGGTGGTGGGCCTGGTCTGGATCACACCGGTGGCGGGTCTGCTGCTGTCCTCGCTGCGCTCGTCGCAGGACAGTGCGGCGAGCGGCTGGTGGACGGCGCTGGCGGACCCGGGGCAGCTGTCGTTCGCGAACTACGCGACGCTGCTGGAGAACGCGGGCATCACGAAGGCGTTCTGGAACACGGTCCTGATCTCGGTCCCGGCGACGCTGCTCGTCGTGCTGATCGCCTCACTGGCCGGATACGCCTTCGCATGGCTGGAGTTCCCCGGCCGGGACTGGCTGTTCCTGGTCGTGGTCGCCCTGTTGGTCGTGCCGGTGCAGGTGGGCCTGCTGCCGGTGGCCAAACTGTTCGGCCAGATCGGCCTGTTCGGCACGATCCCGGGCGTGGTGCTGTTCCATGTGGCGTACGGCCTGCCGTTCGCGGTGTTCCTGCTGCGCAACTACTTCGCGGAGATCCCGAAGGAGATGCTGGAGGCTGCCCGGATGGACGGCGGTGGCGAGTGGCGGATCTTCACACAGCTGATCCTCCCGGTGGGCCGCCCGGCCATCGCCAGCCTGGCCATCTTCCAGTTCCTGTGGGTGTGGAACGACATGCTGGTGGCGCTGCTCTTCGCGGACGCCTCCTCCCAGCCGCTGACCGTGGAACTCCAGTCGCAGGTGCGCCAGTTCGGCAGCAACATCGACATCCTGGCGCCGGGCGCGTTCCTGTCGCTGGTGGTGCCGGTGGCGGTGTTCCTGGTGTTCCAGCGGCACTTCGTCCAGGGGGTGATGGCGGGGTCGGTCAAGTGACCCCGGAAACCCCGGCACCGGCGAGCCGGGCGGCCACCCCTCGGACCCCGGCGCCACCGGGCCGGCCTCGCGCTCCGGCGGCGCGGGGCCGGTCCGGCGTACCGGGGCCCGGGCCTCAGGAGGCGACCGTGAAGCCGTGCTCGCGGCCGAGCCGGGTGAGGGAGTCGCGTCCCGGGATGCCGTCGGCGGCGGGGCCGGCGTAGCCGCAGCGGCGCTGCCAGGCGGCATAGGCGCGGACGGTCGCGGTGCCGAAGTGGCCGTCCGCGTACGTCCCGTCGAGCAGGCCCTCGGCGACGAGCGCGTCCTCGACGACCCGTACGCCCGGGTACGAGACGGGCCTTCCGCTCCTCGGCGGGTCCTGGCGGGCGGCGGCGACGAGCCGGTCCAGGTCCACCTGGGGCGGGGCCGAGGGCAGACGGCCGAGCAGACGGCGCAGGGAGGCTTCGCCCGGTACGCCGTCCGCGTCGGCGCCGGAGTAGCCGAGGGCCCGCTGCCAGGAGGCGTAGTTGAGGGTGTCGGCGTCGCTCCACAGCGGGCCGGGGCCCACCCGGTAGTGCGCGCCGTGGCCCTTCCCGACGAGGGCCCGGCCGACCTCCGTCACGTGGTCGCCGCGGGCACCGTACCCGTAGACGAGGCCGCGGATGGTGGTCTGGTACCTGGCCGCTCCACCGGTGCCCGCGTCTCCGGACGGGCGTGGGGCCCCGTCCCGGACCCAGGCGTACAGCGGCTCGCCCGGGCACGAGGTCGGGTAGCCGTCGCGATGGCCCTTGATCTCCGGGCCCGCGGCGCCCTCGGTGCGGAGCCACTCGACGGCGTCCCGCAGCCCGTGCAGCATCGGGTCCGGCGGCCGGGTCAGCCCGGACGTGCCGAGCAGCGCGCACACCGCGTAGTGCGCCTCGTTCAGGGCCCGTGAGCCGTTGGCCCCGGTACGGCGATGGGCGCCGCGGCCCTCGTACACGGTGCCGTGCTCGCAGACGAGCATGCTGTAGGCGATGTCGACGTAGTTCTCGGCGGTGTCGGCGAGATGGGTGTCGCGTACGGAGCGGACGTGGGCGGCGCAGCGGTCGTGCGGGCGGGATGCGTACGGGGTGCCGAGGTAGTGCACCTTCACCCCGCGCGTCGAGGCGAGGTAGGGGGCGGGGCTGGCGGCCGGGGCACCCCACTGCGCGCGCGTGACGAGATCCATGGACGGCTCCTTCAGGGCAGCGGGACGTGTCGGATGGGCGTGAGCCCGGTGATTGCCCCACTGCGCGAAGCGCGTGCACGGGAGAGCATGCCCGGCGTCCCCGGGGTGCACGCCTGCACCCCGGGGACGCCCGGCACGTCTCGTCGCGGCCGTCAGCGGATGGGCATGCCCGACAGGGTGCGGGCGATGACCAGGCGCTGGATCTCGCTGGTGCCTTCGAAGATGGTGTAGATGGCGCTGTCCCGGTGCATGCGCTCGACCGGGTACTCCCGGGTGTAGCCGTTGCCGCCGAGGATCTGGACGGCCTGTGCGGTGACCTTCTTGGCGACCTCGCTCGCGTACAGCTTGGACATGGAGCCTTCGGCCGAGGTGAACGGCTTTCCGGCGGTGGCCATCCAGGAGGCGCGCCAGACCAGGAGCCGGGCGGCGTCGATCTGGGTCCGCATGTCGGCCAGCTGGAAGGCCACACCCTGGTTGTCGATGATCGGGCGGCCGAACTGGCGGCGGGTCTGCGCGTAGTCGAGCGCCACCTCGTACGCGGCGCGGGCGGTGCCGACGGCCATGGCTCCCACCGCGGGACGGGACGCCTCGAAGGTGGCCATGGCGGCGTTCTTGACCCGGTCCCCCGCTCCCGCGTCCTGCTTCGCCTTCTCGTGGGCGCGGGCCAGGCGTTCGTCGAGTTTCTCCTTGCCCCCGAGCAGGCAGGAGCCGGGGACGCGGACGTCCTCCAGGACCACTTCGGCGGTGTGGGAGGCGCGGATGCCGTGCTTCTTGAACTTCTGGCCCTGGGAGAGGCCGGGGGTGTTCGGCGGGACGATGAACGAGGCGTGCCCCTTGGAGCCGAGCGCGGGGTCGACGACGGCGACGACGACGTGGACGTCGGCTATGCCGCCGTTGGTGGCCCAGGTCTTGGTGCCGTTGAGGATCCACTCGTCCTTGGCCCGGTCGTAGACGGCGCGGGTGCGCATGGAGGCGACGTCGGAGCCCGCGTCGGGTTCGGAGGAGCAGAAGGCGGCGACCTTGACGTCGTCGGTGTCGCCGTACATCTGGGGGAGCCAGGTGCCGACCTGTTCCTCGGTGCCGTTGGCGAGGACGCCGACGGCGGCCAGGCCGGTGCCCACGATGGAGAGGGCGATGCCCGCGTCGCCCCAGAACAGCTCCTCCATGGTCAGGGGGATGCCGAGACCGGTCGGGTCGAAGAACTGCTGTGCGTAGAAGTCGAGCGAGTAGATGCCGACCTTGGCGGCCTCCTGGATGACCGGCCAGGGGGTCTCCTCGCGTTCGTCCCACTCGGCGGCGGCGGGCCGGATCACATCCCTGGCGAAGCCGTGCAGCCAGTCACGGACCTGCCTCTGGTCCTCGTTGAGCTCGAACGTGAACTCGGCCATGGTTCCCCTCCCGGCGGGCACGCCGCTTGACGGCGCTTGTTACTAGCGGTAACCGCAGTCTGTTACCGGTAAGTAGCCGCTGTCAACCGGCGGCGGGCGGTGAACGGGTGTTACGTTGCGGGCGCCTCAGGAACATCGAAGGGCGGGGAGACGCGCTATGGACACCACCCACCGGACCGAGCAGCAGCGGTCGGCCGAGCAGCGGCGCCGTGAGCTGCTGGAGGCGGCCGACCGCGTGGTGCTGCGCGACGGGCCGCAGGCGTCCATGAACGCCATCGCCGCCGAGGCGGGCATCACCAAGCCGATCCTCTACCGGCACTTCGGGGACAAGAGCGGGCTGTACCGGGCGCTGGCGAGGCGTCATACGGACGCGCTGCTGGCGGCGTTGCGGGCCGCGCTGGACGCGCCGGCGGAGCGGCGGCGCCGGGTGGAGGCGACGCTGGACACGTACCTCGCGGCGATCGAGGCGCGGCCCCAGGTGTACCGGTTCCTGATGCACCCCGCGGAGGACGGCACCGGCCACCAGCCGGAGCAGGGCTTCGACGTGGGACGGCACGTCGCGCCGCTGCTGCGGCGGATGGGCGAGGAGCTGGCCGAGGTCATCGCGGAGCGGATAGACCTCGGCGAGGGAGGGGAGACCCTGGCGCGGGTCTGGGGCCACGGGATCGTCGGCATGATGCATGCGGCCGGGGACTGGTGGCTGGGGGAACGCCCCTGCGCGCGGGCGCAGTTGGTGTCGGCGCTGGCGGATCTGCTGTGGGGGCGGCTGGCTGCGGCGGACGATCGCGCGGGCGGGCCGGGATTCTAGCCCTCAGGCCCCGGGACCGGGGCTCCGCACCGGCCCCCCGTCTCGCGGCCCCGCACCGCCCGCCCTCAGGCCCCCCGGGCCGGGCCGGGTTCGCCCCACGGCGCCCGGCGCACCTGCCGCAGCAGCTTCGTCCGGCGCCAGCCCGTCACCCGGTCCGCGTACACCGTCCCGTCCACGTGGTCGCACTCGTGCTGGAGACAGCGGGCGAAGAAACCCGTACCGTCGACCCGGACGGGCTCGCCGTACACGTCCACGCCCTCGACCACCGCGTGGTCGTACCGTTCCGTGCCCGCCTCAAGACCCGGCAGGGAGAGACACCCCTCGGGGCCCCGCACCACGACCCCGTCGGCCGCCACGAGCCGGGGGTTCACCACATGCCCGAGATGCCGCACGTCCTCGTCGTCGGGGCAGTCGTAGACGAAGACCCGCAGCCCCTCCCCCACCTGGTTCGCGGCCAGGCCGACGCCCCGCGCCGCGTACATCGTGGCGAACATGTCCTCGACGAGCCGCACCAGCGCGGGGCCGAAGTCGTTGACGGGTTCGCAGGGCGCGTGCAGCTCCGCGGCGCCGTACAGGCTCATCGCCCGCACGGCGCCGGAACTGCCGGGGATCGGCCGGTTTCGCATGGCGTTCAGCGTACGATCCGCCCCTGACCCGCACTTCCGCAGGTGGCGGGATTCGGGACGGCGAGCGGATCTCGATAGGCTGAGGCCGGACCCACGCTAGGAGGAACAAGGACGATGGCAGGCAACTCGGAGCCGCTGTCGCCGCGCGCCAAGCTGGCCGTGACGGCGGGCAAGGCCGTAGCGGCGGCGTCTCGCGCGGCAGGCCGCGGCAGCGGATCGGTGATCGGTGGCCGGGTGGCCCTCAAGCTCGACCCGGACCTTCTGGGCCGTCTCGCGCAGCACCTGGACGTCGTTCTGGTATCCGCCACCAACGGCAAGACGACCACCACCCGGCTGATCGCCGAGGCCCTGCGCGCCAGCGGCCCGGTCGTCTCCAACGCGCTCGGCGCCAACATGCCCGCGGGCATCACCTCGGCCCTCGCCGGGGGCAGCGACGCCAAGTACGGCGTCATCGAGGTCGACGAGAAGTACCTGGCCGGGGTGGCCCGCGATGTGACCCCCAAGGCCATCGCACTGCTCAACCTCTCCCGCGACCAGCTGGACCGGGCGGCCGAGACGCGCATGCTGGCGGAGAAGTGGCGCGAGGGCCTGAACGGCACCAAGGCCGTGGTCATCGCCAACGCCGACGACCCGCTGATCGTGTGGGCCGCGTCCGGCTGCCAGAACGTGGTCTGGGTGGCGGCGGGGCAGGAGTGGAAGGACGACGCCTGGTCGTGCCCCTCCTGCGGCGGCGTCATGCAGCGCCCCGGTGACGACTGGTTCTGCGCCGAGTGCGGCTTCCGCCGCCCCGCCCCCACCTGGGCGCTCAGCGGCGACCACGTCCTGGACCCGCACGGCCAGGCCTGGCCGATCCAGCTCCAGCTGCCGGGCCGCGCCAACAAGGCGAACGCCGCCACGTCCGCCGCCGTCGCCGCCGCCTTCGGAGTGCCGCCGCAGGTGGCCCTGGAGCGGATGTACCAGGTGCAGGCCGTGGCCGGCCGCTATGACGTGATCTCCTTCCAGGGCCGCGACCTGCGGCTGCTGCTCGCCAAGAACCCCGCCGGGTGGCTGGAGACCTTCTCGCTGATCGATCCGCCGCCGTCGCCGGTCATCCTGTCGGTCAACGCGCGCGGCGCCGACGGCACGGACACCTCGTGGCTGTGGGACGTGGACTATCCGCGGCTGGCCGGGCACCCGATCTTCGTCATCGGCGACCGCAAGCTCGACCTGGCGGTCCGGCTGGAGGTCGCGGGGCTGGACTTCCGCGTGTGCGAGTCGCTCGACGAGGCCGTGCAGCTCGCCCCGCCCGGGCGGATCGAGCTGATCGCCAACTACACCGCGTTCCAGGACGCCCGCCGCCGCGTCGGCAACTGACCCCGCCCCCGCGAAGACAGCGCGAAGACAGACAGGAACGAGCATGAGCGACAGCAGCCTGCGTCTGGTGTGGGTCTACCCGGACCTGCTCAGCACGTACGGAGACCAGGGCAACGTCCTCGTCACGGAGCGCCGCGCCCGGCAGCGCGGCCTCGATGTGCAGCGCCTCGACGTGCGCAGCGACCAGCCGGTGCCCACCTCCGGCGACATCTACCTCATCGGCGGCGGCGAGGACCGGCCGCAGCGGCTGGCCGCCGAGCGGCTGCGCCGGGACGGCGGCCTGTCCCGGGCCGCCGAGAACGGCGCGATCATCTTCTCGGTGTGCGCCGGCTACCAGATCCTCGGCCACGAGTTCGTCAACGACCTCGGGGAGCGGGAACCCGGCCTCGGCCTGCTCGACGTCACGTCGGTGCGCGGCGAGGGCGAGCGGTGCGTGGGTGACGTCCTCGCGGACATCGACCCGCAGCTCGGGCTGCCGCAGCTGACCGGGTTCGAGAACCACCAGGGCGTCACCCATCTGGGTCCGACGGCCCGCCCCTTCGCCCGCACGGTCTACGGCCGGGGCAACGGCAGCGGCGACGGCACCGAGGGCGCGTACAGCGAGACCGTCTTCGGTACGTACATGCACGGCCCCGTCATGGCCCGCAACCCGCAGATCGCGGACCTGCTGCTGAAGCTGGCGCTGGACGTGAACGCACTGCCGCCGACCGACGACCGGTGGTACGAGGCGCTGCGGACCGAGCGGATCGCGGCGGCCAGCCAGCCGGCGTCCTGACCCTCTTCCGGACGGCCGGCGCGTCGGCCGGAAGCCACGGGTCACCCCCCGCGCGACCAGCGCAGAATCGCTCATTCGGGCGGCCGCACGAACGTCTGTGTCGTGCGGCCGTCTGACGTTTCGTCGGTTCCTCCGAAGCGCGTCCACGGGTCGGACGTCCGGTTCGGACGATCCACCCCGCGCCGGTAGGGTGTGGGCGATCCAGCCGGACGACGTGGTCCGGGAGTCCGCCCACGTTGCAAGGGTTTTTTGGGCTATGCGCATTGGTGTGCTCACCTCCGGCGGCGACTGCCCCGGTCTGAACGCCGTCATCCGCTCCGTCGTGCACCGGGCCGTCGTCGACCACGGTGACGAGGTCATCGGCTTCCACGACGGCTGGAAGGGTCTGCTGGAGGCCGACTACCGGAAGCTCGACCTGGACTCGGTCAGCGGCATCCTCGCCCAGGGCGGCACGATCCTCGGCTCGTCCCGCGTCCAGCCCGCCCACCTGGTGGACGGCGTGGAGCGCGCCAAGGGCCATGTCGCCGACCTCGGCCTGGACGCGATCATCCCGATCGGCGGGGAGGGCACGCTCAAGGCGGCCCGGCTGCTGTCGGACAGCGGTCTGCCGATCGTCGGCGTCCCGAAGACCATCGACAACGACATCTCCGCCACCGACGTGACCTTCGGCTTCGACACGGCCGTCGGCGTCGCGACGGAGGCCCTGGACCGGCTGAAGACCACCGCCGAGTCCCACCAGCGGGTGCTGACCGTGGAGGTCATGGGCCGCCACACCGGCTGGATCGCCCTGCACTCCGGCATGGCGGCCGGCGCCCACGCCATCGTCGTGCCCGAGCGGCCCTTCGACATCGAGGAGCTGACCGCGCGGGTCGGCGCCCGCTTCGACGCCGGGAAGCGGTTCGCGATCGTCGTCGCCGCCGAGGGCGCCAAGCCGCGCCCCGGCTCCATGGACTTCGACGAGGGCGGCAAGGACATCTACGGCCACGAGCGGTTCGCGGGCATAGCGCGACAGCTGTCGACGGAGCTGGAGCGGCGGCTCGGCAAGGAGGCCCGCCCGGTGATCCTCGGCCACGTCCAGCGCGGCGGCACCCCCACCGCGTACGACCGCGTCCTCGCCACCCGGTTCGGATGGCACGCGGTGGAGGCGGCGCACCGCGGCGAGTTCGGCATGCTGACCGCGCTGCGCGGTACGGAGATCGTGATGGTGCCGCTGGCCGACGCGGTCGCGGCGCTGAAGACCGTGCCGACCGAGCGGTACGCGGAGGCCGAGACCGTTCTCTGAGCCGTTTGGCCCGTACGGCCCCGATCCGGCCCGTACGGGTCCCGAGAACCGCCCCCGGTCGTCGACGCGGCCGGGGGCGGTTCTAGTCTGGTGCCGCAAGCGGGACAACCGGACAACCCAGCACGAACCAGGAGCCGGCGGATGGATCACAGCGGGCACGGCATGACGACGGATCTGCCGCCGTTCACGCTGGAGCGGGGGCTGGCGCTCTCGCCGGACGGCTTCTTCCTTCTCGGCTCGCTGCTGGTGCTGTTCCTGTACGGCTGGGGGGTCGCCCGGCTCCGGCGGCGCGGCGACGCGTGGCCGGTCGGCCGGACCGTCTTCTTCGCGCTCGGCGTCCTCACCGTGCTGCTGGTGACCTGCACGGGGCTGAACGACTACGGCATGGTCATGTTCAGCGTGCACATGGTGCAGCACATGGTCATCAGCATGCTGTCCCCGATCCTGCTGCTGCTCGGCGCGCCGGTGACGCTGGCGCTGCGGGCGCTGCCTGTCGCGGGCCGGGGGCGGGGCAAGGGGCCCCGGGAGTGGCTGCTGGCGCTGCTGCACAGCCGCTATATGCGGGTGATCACGCATCCGGCGTTCACGATCCCGATGTTCATCGCGAGCCTCTACGGGCTGTACTTCACCCCGCTGTTCGACCTGCTGATGGAGACCAGGCCGGGGCACATCTTCATGATGGTGCACTTCCTGGTGGTGGGACTGACGTTCTTCTGGCCGATCATGGGGGTGGACCCGGGGCCTCACCGGCCGGGCTATGTGATGCGGATGCTGGAGCTGTTCGCGGGCATGCCGTTCCACGCGTTCTTCGGGATCGCGCTCATGATGGCGACCCAGCCGATGGTCGACACCTTCCTGAACCCGCCCGCCTCGCTCGGCGTGGACCCGCTGTCGGACCAGAACGCGGCGGGCGGTATCGCCTGGGCGTTCAGCGAGATCCCGTCCGTGGTGGTGCTGGTCGCACTGCTGTACCAGTGGTACCGCTCGGAGGAGCGGGTGGCGCGGCGCCAGGACCGGGCGGCGGACCGGGACGGGGACAAGGAGCTGGAGGCGTACAACGCGTATCTGGCCTCGCTCCAGGCGCGCGGCCGGTAGCGCCCGCGGCCGGTCCGGGTGGACCATGGCATCGAGGCCCACGGCCGCGAGGAGGGCACGATGTCCGGTTCCCGTTCGACGAAGACCATGGGAGGGCTGACCATCGGGACGCTCGTCCTGACCACCGCGTACACGGTGGCGCTGGGCAGCAACGGATGGCTCTGGTTCGCCTGGATCGTGCTCGGCCTGGCGACCCTGGGGATGCTCAGCACCCGCGACACCTGAACCCGCCTCCCCCCTGACGGGCCGTCCCCGGACGCGCGGCGACCTTTCCCGGCGCGGCGGCGGCCGCCGTACGCAAGGCGGTCACCCGTCCCGGTCATCGCACGAGTTCCCGGGTACCGCAGCCGCGTCACCCGGCGCCGCGCCCTGGTCACTCAGGGCAGGATCGCCCCCGTCTGCGCCGCGACGGGGCGGCCGCAGCCCAAGCGGACCGTCCCGGTCGCCGAGGCCGTCCAGGCCGAGGGCACACACGACGGGGAGCTAGGGCGCTTCGACGCCACCGGCGCCCTGGAGGACGGCGGCCGGGACGAGAACCGGGCGCCGCTGCCCGGGCCGGCGGACGGCGCGGCCCTCAGGAACGCCGTTCATGCGTACCCGGGCGGCCGACGGCGCCCACCACACGGGCAGCCGCACCCTGCGGAACGTGTGAAGGCGCCGCGGGGTGTCGGACAGCTCCGGGCCGCGCCTCCCATCCCATGGCCGTTTCGGCGTTTCGCCCTCCCAAGTGCCTTTCATAGCGCAATACTTGAGCTGCAGGCGGATGACGTGAAAGGGGAGAGATGGGCGAGTTCGTGCGCGTGCCGCTGGAGGGGAAAGGCACGATCCTCTCCGAGGCGCCGGTGCCGGGCGGCGGCCCGGTGAAGGCGAGCGGACTCTCGGACTCCGTGCGGGACACGGCGGAGGCGAAGCCCGACGAGCTGCGTCTCCTGTGAAGCCGCTCGGCACAGGACCCGGCCCGGCCCTGGAGCCCACCGGTCCGGTGGACGAACACGGCAGACCGGAACCGGACGACGGCTCCGAGACGTACGGCGGCGATCCCCGCACGGCGGTGGTCGCCGCCACGGTCCAGGTCCTCGACACCCGGGGCGCGGTCGCCGGTGCCGGATTCCTGGTGGCCCCGGACACCGTGGTCACCTGCGCGCATGTAGTGGCGGCGGCCGGGGCGGCTCCGGGGAAGGAGATCGAGGTGGCCTTCCCGCACCTGCCCCGGTCGCCCCGGCTGCCGGCGGACGTGCTGACGGAGGGCTGGCGGGATCCGGCGGCCCAGGACATCGCCGTGCTGCGGCTCACCGACCCGCCGCCGGACGGGGCCCGCGGACTGCCCCTGGGGTCGGCCGCCGAGTGCCGGGGCCACCGGGTCTCCTCGTTCGGCTACCCCGGACAGGGCCTGCCCGGAGGGCGTTTCGGGTACGGCAGGGCGGCGGACGTGCTTCTCGACGGAGACGGGGCCGGCGGGCTGCTCCGGCTGACCGACGCCGACGGCCTGGCCCGGGGGTTCGGCGGAGCTCCGGTCGTCGACGAGGTCACCGGACTCGTCATCGGCATGGTGTCCGCGCTCACCGCACCGGACGGGCAGCCGCGCGGCCAGGGCGTCGTCCGTGTCACTCCGGCCGAGGTGCTGCGGGAGGTGTGGCCCGGTCTCGGGGAGGACGAGGTGTGCCCGTACCGGGGGCTGGAGCCCTTCACCGAGGAGCACGCCGACTGGTTCTTCGGGCGGCGTGGCGCGGTCGAGCAGCTGCTGGCGGAGCTGGGCGGACAGCGGCGGGCACTCCTGCTGCTGGGACCGTCCGGTGCGGGCAAGTCGTCCCTGGTGCGGGCGGGGGTGCTGCCCGCACTGGCGGCGGGCGAGCTGCCCGGGAGCGACCGGTGGCGGCCGGTCGTGGCCCGCCCGGGGCAGGATCTGCTGGCCGGCCTGGAGACCGCCGGGCTGCCGGGGGCGGCCACGGACGGGGTGGTGAAGGCGACCCGCCGCCTCCTGGCCGAGGACCCCTCCGCCGAGCGGCTGCTGCTGGTCGTCGACCAGTTCGAAGAGGCGCTCGTGCAGCACACACCCGACGACCACCTCACCGGCCGCCACCGCGCGGCGGTCGAACAGCTCGCGCAGGCCATCGCGTCCGACGAACCCGTCACCGTGGTGCTGGTGATGCGGGACGACTTCCTCCCCCGGCTGGCCGCCCTCGCCCCACAGCTGATGGGGGCCGCCGTCCCGGGACTGCTCACTGTCCCGGCACGGCTGAGCAGGCCGGACCTGGAAGCGATCATCCGGGAGCCCGCCCGGGCCCTGGGGCTGCGCGTCGAGGAAGGCCTGACCGAGCGGATCGTCACCGACATCCTGGCCGCCACCCCGTCGGGACCCCGGGAGCGGCAGGCCCCGGTGACCGTGCTGCCCCTGCTGGAGCTGACGCTCAGCCAGCTGTGGGAGCGGCGGGCCGACAACACCCTCACCCACCGCGCGTACGAACGGGTCGGCGGGGTGACGGGCAGTCTGGCGACCTGGTGCGAAGCGGCGATGGACCGCCTCCCGGAGGGCCGTCGGGCCACCGCGCGGCGGATGCTCACCGCTCTCGTACGGCCCGCCGACGAGATCCGCTCGGTGCCTCCCACCCGTCAGCGGCTGGCCCTGGCCGACCTGCGCGCCCTGGCCGGAGGGGCGGCCGGACACCTTGCGGGCGGGCGGCCGGGCGGAGAGGCGGACGAGGTCCTGCGGGTGCTCACCGAGCACCGCATCGTGATCACCGGCAACACCGGCCGTCTGCACGAGCCCGGCACGGGACCGGTGGCCGAGCTGATCCATGACGTGCTGATCAGCGGCTGGAGCGATCTGCGCGACTGGGTCGCCGCGGACCACCGGTTCCAGATGTGGTTACGCCGGGTGCTCGACCAGCACGCCCTGTGGCTGGAGCACCGGGAAGCCGCCGACCTGCTGGACGGTACGGACCTGGCGGACGGCCTGGAGTGGGCGGGCATGCGCGGACTCCCCCCGCCCGTGCACACGCTCCTCGCGCTCAGCCGCGAGCGGCACGAGTCCCTGCGGAGGCGCAGAAGACGCACCCGGGTACTCCTGATCACACTGGCGGTCCTGGCGATGGTCGCCGCGACCTTGGCGTATGTCCAGCAGCGGAACGCGGACCACACCCGGGAACAGGCGGAGCCGCAAGGGCTCCGGGCCGCCTCGTGGCGGCTCGCCCTCCGTTCGGCCGGGCCGCCGGCCGCCGGCCTCGATTCGGCCTCGTTGCCCGCCGTCGCCGCGTACCGCACCGCCCCGGCCTGCGAAGCGGTCCCCAGTCCGCATGCCGCCGCCGAACCGCTCAGCATGCCGCGGACCCTCGGTGGCGGGGAGATCCACGCGGCGGCCTGCCACCCCGACGGACGCGGCCCCGCCGCCGGAAGGGGCGACGGTTCCGCCCTGTGGCAGGACGTGGCCCTGCCACAGCGGGCGGCGGCCGTCGCCGCCATCTGCCGCGTGCCGTACCACGACCCCACACCGCGGGAAGGCGCCGCCCTTCCCCGCCCGGGCACCGGACCGGTGTGCCCCGAACCGGAGCCCGCGGACGGCCGGTGAGGTCGGCGCGGGGGCCTACGGGTGCCCGGTGAGTCCGGCGTGGGCCTCGTCCAGGATCCGGCGCAGGCGCAGCGCGTCCGGGGCGAGGGCGGTCACGAGGGCGGCGGGCCCGGCGAGCGGGGTGAGGACCGCGGTGTCACCGAGCAGCCGCACCTCGGGCGGTTTCTCCTCGAACTCGGGGTGTACGACGAGGAGTTGCCCGACCGCACGATGTCCGGCCAGCACGGCGCCGCCGTCCCAGCCGCCCGGGGCGGCGGGCCCGCAGGCCAGTTCCTGGTCCAGCAGCGGGCGCCCGGCACGGTGGACCGTCAGCCGGGTGGTGAGCGTGCCAGGAGCCTCGCCCGCGCGGCCCAGGACCTGCTCCTCCCGCAGGACCAGCCGGGCGCCCGGGGCGAGGGCGACGGTCGTGCGCATCCGCAGGTCCGAGCCGCGCGCCGCAATCAACTGTTCGGGCAGCCAGCGCAGTTCGGCGCCCTCGCCCACGGTGAGCCGCACCTCGTACGAAGCGGGTTCCCCCCCGGGGCCCGGCAGGGCCACGGTCGCCGCCGCCGAGTCGACCAGCAGCCGTGCTCCGTCCCGTACCGTCGCCTCCAGGGCCAGCCGGTCGCCACCCAGGGGCGCGCTCATGGCGCCGACGACGGTGACCCTGCCGTACGGGCCGGTGGCGCGGGTCCGGCGCAGGGCCAGCGGGCCGTCGCTCTCCAGGACCGGCAGGGTGCCGTCCGGGTCCGCGACGATCCGGGCGGTGGCCTGGACGCTCACGCCGGGGCAGCCGTCTTCGCCCAGGCGGCGAGCCGGTCCCGTACCCACTCCGCCACGGGTGCGACGCCTGACGCGCCGGTCAGGGAGGTGAAGACGACGGGCAGGTCACCGCGCTGCTCCTTGGCGTCGCGGGCCATCCGCTCCAGGTCGGAGCCGACGTGGGGGGCGAGGTCGGTCTTGTTGACGACGAGCAGGTCGGCGGTGGTGACGCCGGGTCCGCCCTTCCTCGGGATGTCGTCGCCGCCGGCGACGTCGATGACGAAGACCTGGGCGTCGACCAGACCCTTGGAGAAGGTGGCGGTGAGATTGTCGCCGCCGGACTCGACGAGGATCAGGTCGAGTGGGCCGACACCGTCCTCCAGGTCCTCGACGGCTTCGAGGTTGGCGGAGATGTCGTCGCGGATCGCGGTGTGCGGGCAGGCGCCCGTCTCGACGGCGGTGATCCGCTCCGGGGGCAGGACGGCCTCACGGAGGAGGAACTCGGCGTCCTCTCGGGTGTAGATGTCGTTGGTGACGACGGCGAGGGAGTACCGGTCGCGCAGCGCGCGGCACAGGGCGGCGACGGTGGCGGTCTTGCCGGAGCCGACCGGTCCGCCGAGGCCGACGCGCAGGGCCCGGCGGGTGCCGTCGGGGCGGGAGGCGTCGGCGCTGACGGCGCCCGGTGCGTCGTGGGTGCGGGTGTGGTCGAGGTGCATGGCGGGGCTCCAGGGGGTCATGAGGCGAAGAGGCGCACCGGCCAGGCCGCGTGCTGTTCGGCGGTGATGTCGAGCAGCGGTGACGAGGCGGCCGGCAGCGCGTCGACGCCCTGGTGGGCGGCGGCGGTGGCGCGGGCGGCGACGGCGTCCGTCTCGGGCGCCAGCCGCGCGAGGACGGCGGTGGCCTGGAACGGGTCGAGGCTCAGCAGCCGTACGGCGGCCGTGGCGGGGCCGCTGACGGTCTCGTAGGCGGCGCAGTGCGCGGCGTCCTCGGGTGCGAGCCCGGCGGCGCGGGCGGTGGCGCCGAGCACCACCGGCTGGTGGGTCCCGCGCGGGAACACCCTTGCCAGCGCGTCCAGTTCGGGACCGGGCCAGGTGGCGCGGGCGGCCCGCAGGAGCTGTCGGCCGAGGCGGCGGGAAGTGGCGCGCAGGGCGGGTGACGGGGTGCGGGCGTCGGCGGCGGCGTCCAGGCCGGCGGGGTCGTGTCCGAGGGCGGCGGCAGCGGCGAGGCCCGCCGCGGTGAGCCCGGCGGTGTGGAGGCGGCCCCGGCAGAAGGCGGCCAGATCGGCGGCGTCCCTGAGCCGGCCTGCCCTGACGGCGGCCTCGGCGCCGCCGGAGTGGGCGTGCCCGCCTGCGGGAAAGCGCCCGTCGGCGAGCACGAGCAGTGCGGAACGGCTCCTCTGGGGCATGGCTCTCAGCTCTCAGAAGAGGAAGTACCGCTGTGCCATGGGCAGTTCGGCGGCGGGTGCGGGCTCGACCGGCTCGCCGTCGATGGTGACGGCGAAGCTGTCGGGGTCGACCTCCACCCGGGGGGTGGCGTCGTTCTGACGCATGTCGGCCTTGGAGACGCCCCGCACGTTCCGTGCGGCGACGAACCTCTTTCCGAGGCCGAGGCGTTCGGGCAGGCCGTCCTCGACGGCGGCCTGGGCGGTGAAGTTGACGGATCCGGCGGCGGGTGCGCGGCCGTGGGCGCCGAACATGGGCCGGGGCAGGACGGGCTGGGGCGTGGGGATGGAGGCGTTGGCGTCACCCATCTGCGCGTACGCGATCTGCCCGCCCTTCAGGACGAGCCCGGGCTTCACACCGAAGAAGGCCGGGTCCCAGAGGACGAGGTCCGCGAGCTTGCCGGTCTCGACGGAGCCGATCTCGTGGTCGACGCCCTGGGCGACGGCCGGGTTGATCGTGTACTTGGCGACATAGCGGCGGGCGCGGCGGTTGTCGGCGCGGCCGTCACCGGGGAGGGGGCCGCGGCGGCGCTTCATGACGTGCGCGGTCTGCCAGGTCCGCAGGATCACCTCTCCGATGCGGCCCATGGCCTGGGAGTCGGAGGAGATGATCGAGATGGCGCCGAGGTCGTGGAGGATGTCCTCGGCGGCGATGGTGGTGGGCCGGATGCGGGACTCCGCGAAGGCGAGGTCTTCGGGGACGGCCGGGTTGAGGTGGTGGCAGACCATCAGCATGTCGAGGTGTTCCTCAACGGTGTTGACGGTGTGCGGGCGGGTGGGGTTGGTGGAGCTGGGCAGGACGTACGGCTCGGAGACGACGGTGATGATGTCGGGGGCGTGTCCGCCGCCCGCACCCTCGGTGTGGTACGCGTGGATGGTGCGGCCGGCGATGGCGGCGAGGGTGCTGTCGACGAACCCGGCTTCGTTGAGGGTGTCGGTGTGGATGGCGAGCTGGACGCCGGTCTGGTCGCAGACGGTGAGGCAGGCGTCGATGGCCGCGGGGGTGGCGCCCCAGTCTTCATGGATCTTGAAACCCAGTGCACCGCCGCGGAGCTGGGAGTGCAGGGCCTCGCGGGAGACGGTGTTGCCCTTGCCGAGGAGGCCGATGTTGACGGGGTGGCCGTCGAGGGCCTCCAGCATGCGGGCGAGGTGCCAGGGGCCGGGGGTGACGGTGGTGGCCTTGGTGCCCTCGGCGGGGCCGGTGCCGCCGCCGATGAGGGTGGTGATGCCGGAGGCCAGGGCCTGGTCGACGAGCGTCGGGGAGATGAAGTGGACGTGGGCGTCGATGGCCCCGGCGGTCAGGATCTTCCCGTTCCCGGCGATGACCTCGGTCTCGGGGCCGATGACCAGGTCGGGGTGGACGCCGTCCATGGTGTCGGGGTTCCCGGCCTTGCCGATGCCGGTGATCCGGCCGTCGCGGATGCCGATGTCGGCCTTGACCACGCCCCAGTGGTCGAGGACGACGACGCCGGTGACGACCGTGTCGGGGGTGCCTTCCGCGCGGGTGGCGCGGGACTGGCCCATGGACTCGCGGATGACCTTGCCGCCGCCGAACACGGCCTCGTCCCCGGCGCGCCCGGGGCCGCCGGAGCGGTCCTCCTCGATCTCGATCAGCAGGTCGGTGTCGGCGAGCCGGATACGGTCGCCGACGGTGGGTCCGAACAGGTCCCCGTAGACGGCCCGGTCGAGCAGCACGGGCCGGCGCTCAGGGCGGGACTCAGCCATCGAGGGCACCTCCTGTCGCGCCGCGCAGCCCGGGCACGATCCGCGCCCCGGCGAGCGGGACGAGGCGCACGGCCACGGGGATGCCGGGTTCGAAGCGGACGGCGGTCCCGGCGGCGATGTCGAGCCGCAGCCCGCGGGCGGCCGCGCGGTCGAACTCGAGGCCGGGGTTGACCTCCGCGAAGTGGTAGTGCGAACCGACCTGGATGGGCCGGTCGGCGGTGTTGTGGACGGTCAGCTCGGTGACGGCACGGCCCTCGTTGAGAGCGACGGGCCCGTCCGCGTACAGGAACTCTCCGGGGATCATGGGCGGCGCTCCCGGGTCAGAGGATCGGGTCGTGGACGGTGACGAGCTTGGTGCCGTCGGGGAAGGTGGCCTCCACCTGGACGTCGTGGATCATCTCGGGGATGCCGTCCATGACGTCGTCGCGGCTGAGCACCTTGCGGCCGGAGGCCATGAGTTCCGCGACGGTGCGGCCGTCGCGGGCACCCTCCAGGATGTGCGCGGTGATGAGCGCGACGGCTTCGGGATGGTTGAGCCGCACCCCTCGCGCCCGGCGCCTCTCCGCCACGTCGGCGGCCACATGGATGAGCAGTCGCTCCTGTTCGTGCGGGGTCAGTCGCACGTCGCCTCACCTCGGCCTTCAGACTTCAACACCTTGTTGACCACTGCGCTCGACTGTGACCGAGAGATATTTCAACTGCTCGCAGAAAAATTTCGGGGAGGTTAACCGGGGACACGCCGCACCACCGCCCCCGGCCCGTCCGGCACGCTCCAGCCCGGTCCGGCGCCTCTCCGCCCGTCCGGCACTTCCGGGCAAGGGCCTCCGCGGCGCGGGCCGGGGCGAGCCTCCGGTCAGTCGCCGTACGGGCGGTGCTCCGCCGCGAGGCCGAAGCCGCGACGTTCGCCCGGAGCGGACGGCGCCGCGCCCCCGTCGGTGACCGAGCCGGCCGACCAGCCGGTCTCCGCGTGCCCCGGGGACTGAAGTCGCTCCAGGTCAGCGGCGGACACCAGCGCCACCAGCGGCTTCCCGTGCCGGGTCACGACGACCCGCTCACCGCCGTACACCACGCGGTTGATCAGGTCGGCGAGCTCCGCCCTGGCTTGCGTCACAGGAATCTCGTACGTCATGCTCCCATTCTAGCGTTCTGTACATTCTGTACGTTCTTTACGCAAGGAGCGATGCCATGCACGCACCATCCGCCCGGCACGTACTGCCGGAGTTCACGGAGCGCACCAGCTGGGGCACCCGCACCCTCGACCCCTACTCCAAGCTGCTGGAGGGCCGGATCGTCCTGCTCGGCACCCCGCTCGACGAGACCGCCGCCAACGACCTGATCGCTCAGCTCGTCCATCTGGAGTACGCGGCGCCGGACCAGGACATCGCGCTCTACATCAACTCGCCGGGCGGCCCGGTCGACGCGATGACCGCGGTCCACGACGCGCTTCAGATCGTCGCGTGCGACGTGTCGACCACATGCGTCGGCCAGGCCGCGTCCACCGCCGCCGTCCTGCTCGCCGCCGGAGCCCCCGGCAAGCGGCACGCCCTCCCGGGAGCGCGCGTGGTGCTGCGGCAGCCGTCGCTGGACGAGCCGCTGCGTGGACGGCCGGGCGACCTGGACCTCCACGCCCGTGAACTGCTGCGCCAGCGGGACCTGATGACGGACCTGCTGGCCCGGCACACCGGCCGGGACCGTTCGCGGGTGGACGCGGACCTCGCCCGCGACCTGATCCTCGACGCGACCGGCGCACAGGCGCACGGCCTCGTCGACGAGGTGGTCCAGAGCCGGAAGGCAGGCCCCCGGTGACCTCCGCGTGGCCCCCCGAATTCACCCCGCTGCCTGCACTGACCCGCGCCGAGGGCGCGTACGTGGACGGCTATCTGGATGTCGTGGACCTGGTGGCCCGGCTGAACCCGGCGCGCACCGCCCGCACGTACGGCGCACTGCGGGCGGCGCAGGCGCTGGTCGCACAGGCGGTCGCGCTGCGTGACGCGCTCGACCTGATGCACCGGCGGGGCGAGCACGAGGTGCATGCCCCGACCCTGGCGCGTGCGCTGCGCGCGCTGGACGGTGAGCGGCGCACCGGTCGGGTGACCCTGCCTCAAGATCCCTTGGACTGACCGGTTTCGGGCCCGTCCGGGCGACGGGCCCTCCTCCGTTCAGCCGACGCAAAGGGACGAACTTCGTACGGCGCGTCGTGCGGGCGCGGTGGACGCAGCGGGCGGCGCGCGTCCGCTCCGCCGCTGGTAACGGGCTCAGCAGGACCGCGCGGCCCGTCCGGAGCCCCGCTGTGTCCACCCGATCGGATCAGCCGTGACGAGACTCACACACCGCTGTTTCCTCTCGGGATTCCGGCTGCCGAGGGGAAAGATCCGTCCCGACGACAAGCCCCCGCCAGCCCGGCGGGGCGGTCCGGGCGGACGCCGAGTCCTGCCGCCGTCCGGACGCCTGGTCGACATCAGTGGATCGGCAGGAGTGGAGGACCCGAGCAGTACGGAACAGCCGGCCGCACCAGCGGAGCGGGGCGTTCCTTGGGGTGAAGCCGCGTCAGCGGCCGGGCATCTTCGTTCTGTCCGAACCCGACAGGCAATCCTTCACAGGCGGGCTGACGAAGGGTACTGCCGTGCAGTCGCAGACGCAGAATCAGGTCCCGTCCCCCCTCAGCTCCCCGCACAGCCCTCTCACCTCACCCCACCACCGCCGCACCGCACCGCACCGCCACCCCCAGGCCGCCAGGATCGCCCGGACCCTGGCCGCCCTCACCCTGGCCGCCGTCGGCGGCACGATGCTGGCCCCCGGTGCCGTTCCGGAGGCCGAGGCCGCCCCCGCCCTCGCGAACAAGGCGCTGAACATCGCGGCGTCCAAGAAGGGCGCGCCCTACCAGTGGGGCGCGACCGGCCCGTACCGCTTCGACTGCTCGGGCCTGACGCTCTACTCGTACAAGAAGGCCGGGAAGAGGCTGCCGCGCACCGCGCAGGCTCAGTACAACCGGACCCGCCGGATCGCGAAGTCCCAGCGGACCAGGGGCGACCTGGTCTTCTTCCACGGCCGGGGCGGCGTCTACCACGTGGGCATCTACGCCGGGAACAACAGGATCTGGCACTCCCCGAAGAGCGGTTCGTGGGTGAAACTCGACCGCATCTGGTCCCGGTCCGTCTCGTACGGCCGGGTGCGCTGACCCCGTAGCGGCGCGGCGGTCAGCTCTGCACCGGGGCCGGCCAGGGCAGGGCGATCCAGACGGTCTTGCCACCCTCGTCGGTCGGGGTGACCGAGAGCCGGCCGCCGCGTTCGGCGGTGAGCCAGCGGATGATGACCATGCCGCGGCCGTTGTCCTGCTGAACGGCCGCCGGCAGCCGCTGCGGCCAGCGCGGATGGCTGTCGGTGACGCCGAGCCTCAGCCGCTCCTCGCGTTCCAGCCGCAGGTCGACGGTGAACGTGGGCGACTGGCCGAAGGTGTGCTGCACGGCGTTCGTGGCGAGTTCTGAGACGATCAGCCGGACGGTGTCGGTGATGTCGGCGCCGTCCGGCAGTCCCCATTCGGTCAGGATGTCGGCCACATATCTGCGGGCGGCGGACACCGAGGCCGGATCGCTCGGCAGAGTGACGGACGCTTCCTGGTGATCTGCCATGGCGACGCTGTCCCTTCCCGCGGTGCTTCGCGCCAGACTGCCACTTATGTCGCCCCTGCGGGGAGCGATCCACCAAGATACGCACACACCTGTCGCTCGATGCGGTGAACTCTGGGACGGGAGGGCGGATCCCCAAGGGCACCGGCAGACCGCAGCCGTAATTCACGCCGCCCGCCCGGGGGCCGTTCACCACCGCACTGCGGGGCGTCAACCGGCGGGCGCTGTCCGGGAGATGACGGCGAGCGCCGCATCGATCTGACGGTCACTCAGATCACCCCGGGCGGTGAGCCGCAGGCGCGAGATCCCGTCAGGCACGGACGGTGGCCGGAAACAGCCCACCGACAGCCCCTGGGAGCGGCAGTCCGCCGCCCAGCGCACCGCCTGTTCGGGCGAGGGGGCGCGCACGGACACCACCGCCGCGTCGGGCCGCGCGGCGCTCAACCCGGCCTCGGTCAGCCGTCCGTGCAGGGTGGCCGCCACCGTGCGCGCGCGTGCGGCCCGTTCCGGTTCTCGGCGCAGAAGGCGCAGGGCCGCCAGCGCGGCGGCCGCCGCGGCCGGGGCGAGCCCCGTGTCGAAGATGAACGTCCGGGCTGCGTTCACCAGATGCTCGACGACCCGGGCAGGACCCAGCACCGCTCCGCCCTGGCTGCCCAGGGACTTGGACAGCGTGGCCGTCGCCACCACGTCCGGGGCGCCCGCCAGGCCCGCCGCGTGCAGCGCTCCGCGCCCGCCCTCGCCCAGGACGCCCAGTCCGTGGGCGTCGTCGACGACCAGGGCCGCACCGTGATCACGGCAGACCTCGGCCAGGTCGACGAGGGGCGCCGCGTCCCCGTCGACGGAGAACACCGAGTCGGTGACCACCAGTGCCCGCCGCCCGGGATCGGCGGCGAGGGTCTTGCGTACGGCGTGGGGGTCCGCGTGCGGGACGACGGCGGTCTCGGCGCGCGAGAGCCTGCAGCCGTCCACGATGGAGGCGTGGTTGGCCGCGTCCGAGACGGTCAGTGAGCCGTGGGCGCTCAGTGCGGTGAGGACGGCCAGGTTCGCGGCGTACCCGGAGGAGAAGACCAGCGCGGCCTCGAACCCGCAGAACGCGGCGATTTCCCGCTCCAGTTCGGCGTGCAGCTCGGTGGAGCCGGTCACCAGCCGGGAACCGGTGGCGCCCGCGCCCCAGAGGGTCGCCGCGCCGGCGGCGGCCGCCGTGACCTCGGGGTGGCGCGCCAGCCCCAGGTAGTCGTTGCTCGCGAGGTCCAGCAGGTCCGGCTCGGCGGGGCGGGGCCGCAGCGTGCGGACGAGCCCGGCGCCGGCCCGGCGGCGCGCCTCGGCGGTGATCCACCCGAACGGCCCGTCCGGCTCCTCGGACATGCCCGGCCCCTTCCTGTGCCCTGTCGCCTCATGGGTGCCGCTTTGTAGGCAGCGCACAGACCCTAGCGAAGAAGGGGCATGGTCAGAGTGTGGCCATACACACACCCCCGGTGCGCCCTGTTGTGGATTTCCTCCTTGGCCCCGGGGTACGGCATGGGTGAGGATCAGCGCCATGGACCTGTTGAACACGCTGGTGGACAAGGGGCTGCGGCGTGAGCTGCCGACCCGCGATGAGGCGCTCGCCGTCCTGGCGACCTCCGACGACGAACTGCTGGACGTGGTGGCCGCGGCCGGAAAGGTGCGGCGCCACTGGTTCGGGCGGCGGGTGAAGCTCAACTATCTGGTCAACCTCAAGTCCGGTCTGTGCCCGGAGGACTGCTCGTACTGCTCGCAGCGGCTCGGTTCCAAGGCGGACATCCTCAAGTACACCTGGCTGAAGCCGGAGGAGGCCTCGGCGGCCGCCGCCGCGGGTGTCGCGGGCGGCGCCAAGCGGGTCTGCCTGGTCGCCAGCGGCCGGGGGCCGACGGACCGGGACATCGACCGGGTGTCCAGGACCATCGAGGCCATCAAGGGCGAGAACGAGGACATCGAGGTGTGCGCCTGCCTCGGGCTCCTCTCGGACGGCCAGGCCGAGCGGCTGCGCACGGCGGGGGCCGACGCCTACAACCACAACCTCAACACGTCCGAGGAGACGTACGGGGACATCACGACCACCCACACCTACGCGGACCGGGTCGACACGGTGCAGAAGGCGCACTCGGCCGGTCTTTCGGCGTGTTCGGGCCTGATCGCGGGCATGGGCGAGACGGACCAGGACCTCGTCGACGTGGTGTTCGCGCTGCGCGAGCTGGACCCGGACTCGGTGCCGGTGAACTTCCTGATCCCGTTCGAGGGGACCCCGCTCGCGAAGGAGTGGAACCTCACCCCGCAGCGGGCGCTGCGCATTCTGGCCATGGTCCGGTTCGTCTGCCCCGACGTGGAGGTGCGGCTGGCGGGCGGCCGGGAGGTGCACCTGCGGACGCTGCAGCCGCTGGCGCTGCACCTGGCCAACTCGATCTTCCTCGGGGACTACCTGACCAGTGAGGGCCAGGCCGGCAAGGCGGACCTGGAGATGATCGCGGACGCGGGCTTCGAGGTGGAGGGCGCGGACACGACCACCCTGCCGGAGCACCGGGCGGACGCGGCGGCCGGATGCGGTACGGACGGCGGGGGCTGCGGCTCCGGCGGCGTGTGCGGCACGTCCGAGCCGGCGGAGGCCGCCGGGGCGGCCGAGGCCGAGTCGGGCGCGCGCCCGGACCTGGTGGCGGTGCGCCGCCGGGGCACCGGGACGGACCTCGCGCCCAATGCCTGAGCCCTCCTCGTACGGCCCGGGCGAACTGCTCGCGCTCGACCGTGAGCACGTGTGGCACCCGTACGGTCCGATGCCCGGCCGTGCCGATCCGCTGGTGGTGGAGTCGGCCTCCGGGGTGCGGCTGCGGCTGGCCGAACCGGTGCACGGGCGGACCGAGCTGGTCGACGGCATGTCGTCCTGGTGGTCGGCGATCCACGGCTACGGCCACCCGGTGCTCGACGAGGCGGCACGGGCCCAGCTGGACCGGATGAGCCATGTCATGTTCGGCGGGCTCACCCACGAGCCGGCGGTCCGCCTGGCCGCACGGCTGGTGGAGATCGCTCCGGAACCGCTCCGTCATGTCTTCCTCTGCGACTCCGGCTCGGTGTCGGTCGAGGTGGCGGTGAAGATGTGCCTCCAGTACTGGCGCTCCACGGGCCGCCCGGCCAAGCGACGGCTGCTCACCTGGCGGGGCGGCTACCACGGGGACACCTGGCAGCCGATGTCGGTGTGCGACCCCGAGGGCGGGATGCACGAGCTGTGGTCGGGGGCGCTGCCGCAGCAGGTCTTCGCGGGCCCGCCGCCGGAGACGTACGAGGAGTCGTACGCGGAGGAGCTGCGGGCTCTCGTCGCCCGCCACGCGCACGAACTGGCCGCGGTGATAGTGGAGCCGGTCGTCCAGGGCGCGGGCGGGATGCGGTTCCACTCCCCCGCGTATCTGCGGGTCCTGCGGGAGGCCTGCGACGCGCACGACGTGCTGTTGGTCTTCGACGAGATCGCGACGGGATTCGGCCGTACGGGCACGCTGTTCGCGGCGGAGCACGCGGGGGTGTCGCCCGACGTGATGTGCGTCGGCAAGGCCCTGACGGGCGGCTACCTGTCGATGGCGGCGACGCTGTGCACCTCGCACGTGGCGGACGGGATCTCGCGGGGCGAGGTACCGGTGCTGGCCCACGGTCCGACGTTCATGGGCAACCCGCTGGCCTCGGCCGTGGCCTGCGCGTCCATCGACCTGCTGCTCGGACAGGACTGGGCGCGCGAGGTCGGGCGGATCGAGGCGGGGCTGCGGGAGGGCCTGGCGGAGGCGCGGGACATGGCGGGTGTCCGGGACGTACGGGTGCTCGGCGCGATCGGGGTGGTCCAGCTCGACCGCCCGGTCGACATGGCGGCCGCCACGGCCGCGGCGGTCCGGGAGGGCGTGTGGGTGCGCCCCTTCCGGGACCTGGTGTACGTGATGCCGCCGTACGTGACGTCCGACGAGGACCTGGCGCGGATCTGCCGCGCGGTGTGCGCCGCGGCGAAGGAGGGCTGAGATGCCGAGCGAGCACCGCGTGCTGGTGGTGACCGGCACGGGCACGGAGGTCGGCAAGACCGTCGCCACGGCGGCGGTAGCGGCCGTGGCGCGTGCGGCGGGCCGTTCGGTGGCCGTGCTGAAACCCGCGCAGACGGGTGTCGGGCCCGGTGAGCGGGGCGACGCGGACGAGGTGGTGCGGCTGGCGGGCGCCGGGGTGACGGGTCGTGAACTGGCGCGCTACCCGGAACCGTTGGCCCCGGAGACGGCGGCCCGGCGGGCCGGGCTGCCCCCGGTGGGGCCGCGCGACGTGGCCGAGGCCGCGGAGAAGCTGGCGGCCGAGCACGACCTCGTGCTGGTGGAGGGCGCGGGCGGGCTGCTCGTGCGCTACGACGCGGAGGGCGGCACGCTCGCGGACGCGGCGCGGCTGCTGGACGCACCGGTGCTGGTGGTCGCGGCGGCGGGGCTGGGCACGCTGAACCTGGCGGCGTTGACCGGCGAGGCGTTGCGGGCCCGGGGTCTGCGGCAGCTGGGCGTGCTGGTCGGCAGCCTGCCGGCGCGGCCCGGGCTCGCCGAACGCTGCAACCTGACGGACCTGCCGGTCGCCGCGGGCGCGCCCCTGCTGGGCGCGCTCCCCGCGGGCGCGGGCGCCCTCACGCCGGCCGCGTTCCGCGCGGCGGCGCGAGGGTGGCTGGGAGCGGGCCTGGGCGGGACGTGGACGGGCTGAGGACCGGGCATACGGGTTCGGCGTGCAGGGACAGGGAGGGCGGATCAGGGCGGCGGGCGTACGGCCACCGGGCCGGTCCCGCCGTGCCCGGCCCCTCCGTGCTCTCGGCTTCGCCCGCACGGCGGACCCCCCGCGTGCGGGGAGGGGAACGCAGGCCCACGGCGGGGAACTGACTGCCGCGAAACCGCGGCAGTCCATAGGGTTCCCTCATGCGTGCCATCGTCAGTGAGATCGTGTTCGACTGCGCCGACCCGGCGGGCCTCGTCCGGTTCTGGGCAGGGCTGCTCGGGGGTGACCCCGTGGACCGGGGGCCCGACTGGTCCTACGTCGAACCCCCCGGGTTCGTGCGGGTCGCGTTCCAGCGCGTACCGGAGGGCAAGGCCGTCAAGAACCGGCTGCACCTGGACCTGCACGCAGCCGACGTGGCCGCCGCCGCGGACGAGGCGGCCCGGATGGGAGCCGTACGCGTCGGCGGGGTCGTGGAGGACGAGGCCGGCCGGTTCCAGGTGCTGCTGGACCCGGAAGGCAACGAGTTCTGTTTCGTGGCGGGCTGACAGGCCGACGGCAGAGGCGGGGAGGGGGCACAATCCCGGTAACCGTCCGTTCCGCCGGAGGAGGCCGCGATGACCCGGGATCCCGTTCACCATCCGCTGTTCGCCCGCTTCTACGCCCGCGTGAGCACCGTCAGCGAGCAGAAGGCCGGCGTGGCCGCGTACCGCAGGGAACTGCTGGACGGCCTGTCCGGCCGGGTCATCGAGGTGGGCGCGGGCAACGGGCTGAACTTCGCGCACTACCCGGCCACCGTGTCGGAGGTCGTCGCGATCGAACCGGAGCGGGTGCTGCGCCGCATGGCCGTGGAGGCGGGTCTGCGCGCGGGTGTGCCGGTGGACGTGGTGCCGGGGGTGGCGGAGGCGCTGCCGGTGAAGAGTGAGGCGTTCGACGGGGCGGTCGCCTCCCTGGTGCTGTGCAGCGTACGGAATCCGCGCCGCTCGCTGGAGGAGCTGCGGCGGGTGCTCCGGCCGGGTGGTGAGCTGCGGTTCTTCGAGCACACCCGGGCGCCCGGGCGGGTGCTGGAGGCCACACAGCGGGTCCTGGACGCCACCGTGTGGCCGCGGATGTTCGGCGGCTGCCACACGTCCCGTGATCCGCTGGCGGTGATCGAGGCGGCGGGTTTCGAGGTCGTCACGTACCGCAGGGCACGGGTGCCGGAGCGCGGGGTGCTGCTGCCGATGTCGCCGCACGTCCTGGGTGTGGCGCGGCGCCCTTTGTCCGACGGCTGACGCGGCTGCCGGCCCCGGGGCGGCCGATGCGACCCTGCATACAATCAGCCATGCGAGCACGGAGAATACGTTGACAGCGCCGCCCGAGCCGGGCGCCCGTTCACAGACCCCGCCCACTGCCGCCGAGGGGGTGGAGCAGGCCGCCGCGCAGCGCCGGGTGCTGACCGTCCTCGTCGTGTCCCAGGTGCTGAGCGGTGCCGGGCTCGCGGCCGGGATCACGGTGGGCGCGCTGCTGGCACAGGACATGCTGGGCTCCACCCGCCTCTCGGGGCTGCCGAGCGGCCTGTTCACGACGGGTTCGGCGCTCGCCGCCGTCGCGGTCGGCCGGGTGTCGCAGCGATACGGCCGCAGGCCCGGGCTGGCTGCCGGGTACGCCACGGGCGCGGTGGGCAGCGGGGGCGTCATCGCGGCGGCGGTCACCGGCAGCGCGCCGCTGCTGTTCTTCGCCCTGTTCGTGTACGGAGCGGGCAGCGCCACCAACCTTCAGGCACGCTACGCGGGCGCGGACCTCGCCGACCCCGCGCACCGGGGCCGGGCCGTGAGCACCGTGCTGGTCGCCACGACCTTCGGCGGCGTCGTCGGGCCCAACCTGGCGGCGCCGACCGGTGTGGTGGCGGAGGCGCTGGGGATACCCCGGCTCGCGGGTCCGTTCCTGCTGGCCGGTGCGGCGTACGGGGCGGGGGCGCTGTTCCTGGCGGTGTGGCTGCGGCCGGACCCGCTGCTGACGGCCCGCGAGATCGCAGCGCGCCGGGAGGTGGCGGAGGCCGCCGCGGAGGATCCCGCCGCAGGCGGCGGACCGGAGACCGAGCCGGTCGCCTCTCGGGGCGGGGTGCCGCTGGGTGCCGGGATCATGGCGCTGGCGCAGCTCGTCATGGTGGCGATCATGACGATGACGCCGGTCCACATGCAGGACCACGGGCACAGCACCGCGGCCTCGGGTCTGGTGATCTCCCTGCACGTGGCGGCGATGTTCCTGCCGTCGCCGCTGACCGGGCTGCTGGTGGACCGTGTGGGGCGGTTGTGGACGGCCTGCGGGTCCGGGCTGGTGCTGCTGGCCGCCGGGGTGCTCGCGGCGCTCTCCCCGCCGGACTCCCTGCCGCTGCTGGCGGCGGCTCTGGTGCTGCTGGGCCTGGGCTGGAACCTGGGCCTGATCAGCGGTACGGCCCTGATCACGGACAGCCTCCCCCTGGCCACCCGGGCACGTACGCAGGGCATGGTCGACGTGGGGATCGCGGTCTCCGGTGCCGTGGGCGGTATGGCGTCCGGGTTCGTGGTGGCGGGCCTGGGCTTTCCGTTCCTCGCGGCGGTCGGCGGCGCCCTGGCGCTGTCCCTGATCCCCGTGATCGCCCTCGCCGCGCGGCCCCGCTGACGCCGGTCACTGCCCCGTGCCGCTCCCGGCCCCCTCCCCGGTTCCCGGCCTGGCGTTCGGCGGCGGCGTGCCACCACGCGGGCGGGGAGGGGCTGTCGACCCGTGCGGTGGACTGGTCGGGATGCAGGCCGAGCCGCCGTAGGGCGTCCGCCGGAACGCGTACGTCGTACCAGCCCCGCCAGCGGCCGTCGGCCCCGGGAGCGCAGGCCAGGCCGAGCCGGACCTCTCCGTCCCGGAAGGGCATCCAGTCGATGCCCCGGTCCCGCAGCCAAGCGCGGAGCGCCGCCGTCGGGCCCGGCCCGCCGGGCAGGTTCTCGCACGCCACGACGAGGACGAGGTCAGGACCGGGAGTGCCGTTCATGACCCCGGTCATGGGACTGCCGCAGTCACAGCGTCCAGCGCTTCAGCTCGGCGGCGATGCTCCGTACGTCCGTCCGGCCGCCCTTGACGAGCCGGGCCAGGTCCCGGACCCGCTCCGGGGACGTGGCCACCCGCAGTCCGGACGCCACGAGGTAGCCGTGCGCGACGGCACACGCGAACAGCGCGTTGGAGTGCTCCAGGGCGGGCACGTGAAGCAGGAGCTGGAGCAGGGCGGCGGCGCGGGCGTGCGGGTCGTCGTAGACGGGGATGTCGAAGATCTTCGCGTCGTGCCTGCTGACGGCCGCGACGAGGGCACCCCAGTCCGCGACCTGCGGGTCGCCGGGTGTCTTCTGCTCCGCGACCATGAGCAGCCAGGCGAGGTCGACGGTGAGGCTCATGCGGCGGCGTGCGGGGCCGTCGCCGTCACCGCTCGCCCGCCGGGCGGGGACGGGGGCCGTGGGCCGCCTCGGCGCGGAACTCCTCGGCGAACACCGACTCGTACTGCTTCATGAAGTCGGCCGCCGCCTCGACGAAGGTGCGCCCCGCCTCGCCCGCGTCCCGCTGGACCAGTTCCTCGATGTACCGGTTCACGCTGACCCCCCGCTGCTGCGCCATCCGGCGGGCGGTCACGGCCGTGGCCTCGTCCACCCGAACGTTCAGCTGAGTCTTCGCCACGCCACTACGCTAGCGCCGGTGCGCTAGCAGGGACAAGGGGGCTGCGGAAAGGGGTCGACGGGACGCCCCGGCCGGTGGTGGGATGCCCAGCCATGAGTGATCTTCAGCCAAGCGTCCGCGCCGCCGCCCCCGAGGACCTCGACGACGTCCTGGCCTTCTGGAGGACGGCGGCCGAGGGGACCAGCCGTCCACCCGGAGCAGCGGCGGCGCGGCGTCGGTACGGCGCTGCTCAAGGCGGCCGGTGAGCGGTTCGCAGGGCTCGGGGGACGGCGCGCCGACGCGATGGTCCTGGACCGCAACACTCGTGCTCACCACGCCTGGCGGGCGGCGGGGTACGAGCCGCAGCCGGAGTGGAGCCGGTGGGTCAGGCCACTCGGGGACTGAGGCCTTTTGCCTTTCCTTTACTATGGCTGAGCGAACATCAGTCCCGGACACCGCAGTCCGTGTCCACTCCTGTCCACGAAAGGTTGTGAGCGTCCGCCCATGGGCGAACCTCCCAGTAGCCGTCGGAGCCGACACCGCGCGCTCCTCCCGTCCCTGACCGATCATGGGACGGAGGTGAACCGATGACCGAGGTGCTGCTCCTGCTCCTGGCACTGCTGCTCGCTCTGATGTGCGGAGCGTTCGTCGCGGCGGAGTTCTCCCTCACGACCGTCGAGCGCGGCGCCCTGGAGGACGCCGCCGAGCGGGGTGAGCGGGGCGCGCAGGGCGCTCTCAAGGCCGTACGGTCGCTCACCTTCCAGCTCTCCGGCGCGCAGCTGGGGATCACCGTGACCAACCTGGTCATCGGCATGCTCGCCGAGCCGTCCATCGCCAAGCTGATCGCCGGACCCGCCCGGGACCTGGGGTTGTCCCCGTCCGTGGCCTCGTCCGTGGCGCTGGTGATCGGCACGGGCCTGTCGACGGTCGTCCTGATGGTCGTCGGTGAGCTGGTACCGAAGAACTGGGCCATCTCGTCCCCGCTCGCCGTCGCCAAGGTCGTCGGAAACCCGCAGCGGTTCTTCAGCGCCGCCTTCAAGCCGCTGATCAGCCATCTCAACAACACCGCCAACCGCATGGTGCGCCGCCTCGGCATGGAGCCCACCGAGGAGCTGGCCTCCGCACGCAGCCCTCAGGAGCTGGTGGCGCTCGCCCGGCACTCCGCGAAGGCGGGCGCGCTGGAGGCGGACACGGCCGAGCTGTTCGTCCGCACCCTGAATCTGGCCGAGCTCACCGCCGAGAACGTGATGACCCCCCGCGTCCAGGTCACCGCCCTGGAGGCGCAGGCCACCGCCGAGGACGTCGCGAACGCCACCCGGGCCACCGGCCTGTCCCGCTTCCCGGTGTACCGGGGCACGCTGGACAGCGTCGTCGGCACCGCCCACATCAAGGACGTCCTGGCCATCCCGGCCGAGCGGCGGCACCGCACGCCGATCGTCGAGCTGCTGCGCGAGCCGGTGCTGGTCCCGGAGACGCTGACCGTGGACCGGCTGCTCGACCGGATGCACGGCAAGGCCACGATCGCCGTGGTCATCGACGAGTACGGCGGCACGGCGGGTGTCGTGACGATGGAGGACATCGTCGAGGAGGTCGTGGGCGAGGTCCGCGACGAGCACGACCCGCACGAGACGCCGGACCTGGTCCGGGCGGGCGAGGACGCCGACGGGCGGGCCGTGTGGTCGGCCGACGGCTCCGCCCGCGCCGACCGGCTGCGGGCCATCGGACTGCGCGTCCCGGACGGCCCGTACGAGACGCTGGCGGGGCTCGTCGCCACCGCTCTTGGCCGGATCCCCGTCGCCGGGGACCACGTCGAGGTCGGCGGCTGGCGGCTGGACGTCGTCGACGACACCGGACACCGCGCCGCGCGCGTCATCCTGCACGCCCCGCCCGCGGACGCACCGGGTGATCCCGGCGGTCCGGGCACGGACGGGGACGACCCCGCCGCCGGTGGGGAGGCCGGTCGATGATCTTCATCCAACTGCTGGTCGGTTTTCTCATGCTCGTGCTGAACGCGTTCTTCGTCGGCGCGGAGTTCGCGCTGATCTCGGTACGCCGCAGCCAGGTCGAACCGCAGGCCGAGGCCGGGAACCGGCGGGCGCGCAGCGTCCTGTGGGGCCTGGAGCACGTGTCGGCGCTGCTCGCGGCGGCGCAGCTCGGCATCACGCTGTCCACCCTGGTGCTCGGCATCGTCGCGGAGCCGGCCATCGCGCACCTGCTGGAGCCCCTGTTCGACGCGGTCGGCGTGCCGCACGGGCTGGTGCACCCGATCTCGTTCGTGATCGCCCTGACGGTGGCCACCTACCTGCACATGCTGCTGGGCGAGATGGTGCCGAAGAACATCGCCCTGGCCGAGCCGGTCCGTACGGCGCTGCTGCTGGGCCCGCCGCTGGTGGCTCTGGCCCGGGCGCTGCGGCCGGTGATCTTCACGATCAACGCGTTCGCGAACGCACTGCTGCGGCTGATGCGGGTGCAGACGAAGGACTCGGTCGCGGCGACCTTCTCCGACGACGAGCTGGCACGGATGGTGACCGACGCCGGAGACGCGGGGCTGCTGGACGGCCGCGCGGCCGAGCGGCTGCACGATGCTCTGGAGCTGGGCCGCCGGCCGGTGCGGGACGTCGTCACGCCGCTGGAGCGGGTGGTGTACGCGGGCGCGGGCACCACGCCTGAGGAGCTGGAGCAGATCGCGGCGCGGTCCGGGTTCTCCCGCTTCCCGGTGGTGGACGCGAACCGGCGCATCCTCGGCTACCTGCACGTCAAGGACGCGCTGGACATCGTGCCGCGGGACCTGCCGCTGCCGGTGTCCGCGATGCGCCCGATCGCCCGGGTGCGGGCCTCGACACCGCTGGACGACGTCCTGACGGCGATGCGCCGCAGCCGGACGCACCTGGCCGCCGTGCTGGACGACGACGGCCGGCTGGCCGGGCTCGTCACCATGGAGGACGTCCTGCGCGAGCTCGTGGGCGGTTCCCCCTCGGCGGGCTGAGCCGCCGCGGCGGTGGTCTCCATACCGACCGGTATGATCGGTCCGCCATGGAGACCACTGCCAACCACACCAGTCTCGTCACGGTCGGCGACAGCTTCACCGAGGGCATGTCCGACCTGATGCCGGACGGCTCCTACCGGGGCTGGGCCGACCTGCTGGCGACCCGCCTCGCCGCCCGCACGCCCGGGTTCCGGTACGCCAACCTGGCCGTGCGGGGCAAGCTGATCCGCCAGATCGTGGACGAGCAGGTGGGCCCGGCCGCGGCGATGCGGGCCGACGTGGTGACCCTGGTCGGCGGCCTCAACGACACGCTGCGCCCCCGCTGCGACCTGGGGCGGGTGCGGGCCCTGCTGGAGGAGGCGGTGGAGCGGCTCGCCCCGTCGTGCGGGCAGCTGGTGCTGATGCGCAGCCCCGGCCGCCGGGGCCCGGTCATGGAACGGTTCCGCCCCCGGATGGAGGCGCTCCTCTCGTACGTCGACGAGCTGGCCGCCCGGCACGGGGCACTGGTCGTGGACCTGTACGGCGCCGAGGTGCTCGGGGATCCGCGCCTGTGGGACGTGGACCGGCTGCACCTGACCGGGGAGGGGCACCGTCGGGTCTCCGAGGCGGTGTGGCAGACGCTGGGCCTCCCGCCGGAGGAGGACTGGAGGGCGCCCCTGCCCCCGGCGGTCCCCGCCCCGTGGCTGGCGCGGCGGCGCGGCGACCTGCGGTTCGCCCGGGAGCACCTGGGCCCGTGGATCGGACGGCGGCTGACCGGCCGTTCCTCGGGCGACGGCCTCCCGGCGAAGCGCCCCGAGCTGCTGCCGTACGAGGTGCCCGCGCCCTGACCGCCCCGGCCGGGCGGCGGTCGGCGGGCGCGGCGGCGGCGACCGGGGTCTCGTAGCAAGCCACAAGCCGGGCCGGGGCGCTGGCCTGCACGAATCGCCAGTAGAATCCGGTCACGTGACTGCCAAGCCCCGTATCCCCAATGTCCTCGCCGGCCGGTACGCCTCCACCGAGCTCGCCGTCCTGTGGTCCCCCGAGCAGAAGGTGAAGCTGGAGCGGCGGCTGTGGCTCGCCGTGCTGCGCGCCCAGAAGGACCTCGGGATCGAGGTCCCGGACGCCGCCCTGGCCGACTACGAGCGTGTGCTGGAGCAGGTCGACCTGGCGTCGATCGCTGAGCGCGAGAAGGTCACGCGGCACGATGTGAAGGCCCGGATCGAGGAGTTCAACGCCCTCGCCGGACATGAGCAGGTGCACAAGGGCATGACCTCGCGCGACCTGACGGAGAACGTCGAGCAGCTGCAGATCAGGCTGTCGCTGGAGCTGATGCGGGACCGCACGGTCGCGGTGCTGGCGCGGCTCGGGAAGCTGGCCGCCGAGTACGGCGAGCTGGTCATGGCGGGCCGCTCGCACAACGTGGCCGCGCAGGCCACGACGCTCGGCAAGCGGTTCGCGACCGCCGCCGACGAGCTGCTGGTCGCGTACGCGCGGCTGGAGGAGCTGCTGGGCCGCTACCCGCTGCGCGGGATCAAGGGCCCGGTCGGCACGGCGCAGGACATGCTGGACCTGCTGGGCGGGGACGCGGCGAAGCTGGCCGAGCTGGAGAGCCGGATCGCCGGGCACCTGGGCTTCGCGCACGCGTTCACCTCGGTCGGCCAGGTGTACCCGCGTTCGCTGGACTACGAGGTCGTGACGGCTCTGGTGCAGCTCGCGGGCGCGCCGTCGTCGCTGGCGAAGACGGTCCGGCTGATGGCCGGGCACGAGCTGGTAACCGAGGGCTTCAAGCCGGGCCAGGTCGGCTCGTCCGCGATGCCGCACAAGATGAACACCCGTTCCTGTGAGCGGGTGAACGGGCTGATGGTGATCCTGCGCGGCTACGCCTCGATGGCGGGCGAGCTGGCGGGCGACCAGTGGAACGAGGGCGACGTGTCGTGCTCGGTGGTGCGCCGGGTCGCGCTGCCGGACGCGTTCTTCGCGTTCGACGGTCTGCTGGAGACCTTCCTGACGGTGCTGGACGAGTTCGGGGCGTTCCCGGCGGTCGTGGCGCGGGAGCTGGACCGCTACCTGCCGTTCCTGGCGACGACAAAGGTGCTGATGGCGTCGGTGCGGGCCGGTGTGGGCCGTGAGGAGGCGCACGAGGCGATCAAGGAGAACGCGGTGGCCTCGGCGCTGGCGATGCGCGAGCAGGGCGCCGAGCGCAACGAGCTGCTGGACAGGCTGGCCTCCGACGGGCGCATCCCGCTGGACCGGGCCGGGCTGGACGCGCTGATGGCGGACAAGCTGTCCTTCACGGGAGCGGCGGCCGACCAGGTCGGCGCGGTGGTCTCGCGCATCGAGGAGATCGTGAAGCAGCACCCGGCGGCCGCCTCCTACGCGCCGGGCGCCATTCTCTGACACGGCCTCAGGCGGCGCCGCTCGCCGGTTCACCGCTGAAGAACTCCGGGCCGCCCGCGGCAGCGTCCTTCCCGACGTGGCCGCGGGCGGCCTGTCCGTCCCCTGCCGCGGGATCGGCCCGAGCCCGGTGCCAGGGGCGAGAGGCCGCCGCTTCGGCGGGTCCGGCGAGGGCCCTCGGGCTACGTCCGGTTCCGTTCCGCGGCGGATGAAGCCGTCCGGGCCGACAGGGCCGCCCCCCGAGGGCCGCGCAGGCTGAGCGGTTCCGCCCCCCTGGGCTCGGGGTCGTCGGCGTCACCGTGCACCGGAGAATCCTCGGGGACAGGAAGGCGGGGACCGGTCCGGGGCATGCGGATGCGGGCGCCGCCCGGTCCGGGCGGCCTCGACGCACGCCGGACGGCACGGACGCCGGCGGAGGGGTACGCGCGGCCGGAGCCGGCCGCCTCCGGGGAGCGGACCGGCGCGGAGGACGACGCTACGGAGGATCGGTCTCGGTGACCACGGCGAGGAGCTGGAACGGCAGTTCCTCGTCCCACTGGGAGACGCCGAGCGCTATCCACCGGCCGTCGGCCCGCCACAGGTGCAGGTCCGGGACATGGCCGCTCAGGCCGTGCCACGGCTCCGGGATGTCCTCGCCGTCCATGCCGCGCCGGAAGACCGACCAGAGGCTGAACACCTGCGGCTCGCCCCAGCGTCCTGCCAGGAGCGCGCTCAAAGCGTCGCGCTCGGCCTCGTACTGCTCCGCGACCGGCTCGATCCGGGAGGCGTCCTCCCAGAAGTGCTCGCTCGTCGCCAGCTCCGCCACGTGGTAGCCCGGGCCGCTGTCGCCCGCCTCGGACCGGCCGCACCGCCCGGGGAAGGGCCGGAGGCGCAGCAGGTCGATCGTCGCCAGATGCCGAGCGGTGGTCATGGGTCCAGTAAAGCTGCTGCCACTGACAATTGGTGTTCCGTCAGCGTCGTGGCCCCCGGCGCAGCCAGCGGGCTTGCTCGCCCGTCGGCCGGGACATTGAGTACGATCCGCCAGACACGCGACGAGCGGCTGCGAAACGCGGCACGAGCTGGGAGGACACACGGTGGGGCGGCTGACCGGCGGGGACCCGTCGCTGCTGCGGCGGATCAATTCCGCGGTGGTACTCCATGCGCTGCGCGGTGGTGAGTCCCGCACGCTGACCGACCTCTCACGCCTCACGGGCCTCTCCCGCCCCACGGTGGAGGGCGTGACCGAGGGGCTGATCGCGACCGGGCTGGTGATGGAGGCGGCGCCCGAGGAGGGCGGGGTCCGGCGTCAGGGGCGTCCCGCCCGCCGCTTCCGGTTCCGGGCGGAGGCCGGGCACCTGCTGGGTGTCGAGATCGGCCCGCACCGGGTCGCCGCACTGCTGTCCGGTCTCGACGGCCGGATCATCGGCGCGGGACAGCGGGCGGTCGCGGAGACCGCCTCTGAGGACGAGCGGCTGGAGCGTGTACGGACGGTGGTCGCGGACGTGCTGCGGCGCACCGGTGTGGCGCGCGGCAGCCTGCGTGCGGTCGGCGTGGGCACGCCCGGGATCGTGGAGGCCGACGGGACGGTGCGGCTGGGCACGGCTCTGCCGGGCTGGACGGGGCTGGCGCTGGGCGAGCGGCTGCGGCGGTCGTTCCGCTGCCCGGTGCTCGTGGAGAACGACGCGAACGCGGCGGCGGTGGCCGAGCACTGGAAGGGCGCGGCGATCGACTCGGACGACATCGTGTTCGTGCTGGCCGGACTGAGCCCGGGGGCCGGGTCGCTGATCGGCGGGCGGCTGCACCGGGGGTTCGGCGGGGCGGCCGGGGAGATCGGGGCGCTGCATCTGCTGGGGCGGGGGGACGCCCCGGAGGCCTTGCTGTCGACGACGGACGAACCGCTGCACCCTCTGGACGAGCAGGCGGTCGCGGAGGTGTTCGCGCGGGCCCGTAAGGGCGACGAGCGGGCCCAGGCGGCAGTCGACCGTTTCACGGAGCGGCTGGTGCACGACGTGGCGGCGCTGGTGCTGGCGCTCGATCCGGAGCTGGTGGTGGTGGGCGGCTGGGCGGCCGGTCTCGACGGGATTCTGCCGCCGCTGCGGGAGCAGTTGGCGAGGTTCTGCCTGCGTCCGCCCCGGGTGGCGCTGTCGCTGCTGGGCGAGGCGGCGGTGGCGACGGGCGCGCTGCGGCTGGCGCTCGACCACGTGGAGGAGCAGCTGTTCGCGGTGGAGGGCACGGTGACGGCCCGCCGCTGACCGGGGGCGGCGGGCCCGGGGCATGCGCGGCCCGGATTCTTCAGGAGGCGATCTGCAGGTCGCCCACGTCTCCGAAGGTCAGTCGGCAGGTGTCGGCCCGGTAGGTGGCGACGGAGACGGCCGCGGTACGGCCGCCGGAGAAGTAGCGGGTGGTGACCACGAGGACGGGCGCGCCGGGCAGCCGGTCCAGTTCCCTGGCGTCGTCGGCGCGTGCGGAGCCCAGCTCCACGGCCCGGTCCTGGCCCTCCAGGGGCAGCGACTGCAGTGCGCGCAGCACCCCGCGCGCGAGCCCCTGTCCGGCCGGGTCGCCTGAGGCCGCGAGGTCCGGAACGGAGGCGGCCGGGACGTAGAGCTGCTCGGCGGCCACGGACTGGCCGTTCGAGGCCCGGAGCCTGCGGACGACGTACACGGGGCGGGCGGCCGCCGGCTCGCCGCCCGGCGCGTCCTCGCCCTCCGGGTCCAGGAGGCGGGCCACGGCGGCGGGAGGTACGGCGGCGGCGCAGTCGACAGCCTGCCAGGTGTCCTCACCCGCGGCGGGCCAGTGGTGACGGGCGGTCGAGACGTCCACACCGACGCGCGGCGGGGCCACGGTGGTACCGACGCCACGGCGGCGCTGGAGGCGGCCCTCCAGCTCCAGCTGTTCCAGGGCCTGCCGGAGGGTGGCACGGGCGACGCCGAAGCGGGCCGCGAGCGCACGCTCGTTGGGCAGGATCTCGCCCACCTCGAACTCGGAGTCGAGCGCCTCGCTGATAACGGTCTTCAGGTGCCAGTACTTCGGCTCCGGCACCGGCTCCAGCTGTGTGGTCCCCACCCTGATTCCTCCGCGATCGCCGTGCCCGGAACGACTTTCCGCGACGCTCTTTATTAAAGGTTCTTTCACTAACTCTGCGACCATAGGACGGGCCCCGGACTTGGTCAAGACCAATCGTCGGCCGCGCGTGCGGCCCCGGGGCGCAATCCGGTCAAGGGCCCCTTGAACTCTTGGCTACCAGCCGGTAATCCTTGCTGACGCGCCGTACAGGGCGATGGGCGGACAGGCGAGAGGGGCGGCATGACCAGGGAGATCTCGTTCACGGTGGACGCCCCTCAGGGGCCGGGCGTGGTGTCCGTACGGTACGAACGGCGTGGTGGCGGCGATCCGTTGCTCCTGCTGCACGGCATCGGCCACCACTGGCAGGCCTGGCGGCCCGTGCTGGATCTGCTGGCTGCCGAACGGGACGTCATCGCCGTCGACCTGCCCGGTTTCGGCGCCTCCTCCGCCCTGCCCGAGGGCATGGCGTACGACCTGGCCTCGGTCGTCCCGGTGCTGGACGGGCTCTGCACGGCCCTGGACGTGGACCGGCCGCATGTGGCCGGAAACTCACTGGGCGGGCTGCTCGCCCTGGAGCTGGGCCGGGCCGGCCTGGTCCGCTCGGTGACCGCCCTGTCCCCCGCCGGCTTCTGGACGGAGGGCGAGCGGCGGTACGCGTTCGGAACGCTCCGGGCCATGCGCGCGGGGGCGCGGACCCTGCCGGTGCCGCTGGTCGAGCGGCTGTCCCGGTCCGCGGCGGGGCGGGCCGCGCTGGCCGGGACGATCTACGCCCGGCCGGGGCGCCGTTCCCCCGAGGCGGTGGTCGCGGAGACGCTCGCACTGCGTGAGGCCTCCGGGTTCGACCAGACACTGACCGCCGGACGGGACGTGCTGTTCCTGGACGACATACGGCACGTGCCCGTCACCATCGCCTGGGGCACCCGGGACCGGCTCCTGCTGCCCCGGCAGGGCCCGCGCGCCAAGCGGGTGGTCCCGGCTGCCCGTCTGGTACGGCTGCCGGGGTGCGGGCATGTTCCGATGAACGACGATCCGGCCCTGGTCGCCCGCGTCATCCTGGACGGCAGCCGCTGACATCCAGGCGGCCCCGGTCAGTCGCCGGGATCCGCTCCGCCCTGCGCGGGCAGGGCGGGGCGGCGGGTCCGGCAGCGCCGCAGCCAGCAAGCGCGGATCGGATTGCTGCGCACCGTAGCGCGCCCCACTGACATTGATGCCCGGATCCGGGTGAACGGAGCGTTGTCAGCCTCGGGTTCCACGACCGGAGGCATGACGCGATCCGTGCGGGCCCCGGCTTCGCCCACCTGTGCGCCCTGGGCTCCTCAGTGTCGGGACGGCCTCTCGGGCCGGAGACCACCGGTGCGCCGGCGCCCACCGGCTCCGGGGCCCCTCGCGGTTGTTCTCCGCCTTCAGGGCATCGCCCCGCACGGCGGCCCGAGCGCCGCCGGGCGAGGCGGACGACGCCGCCGCGCGCCGCGGTCGGCGGCGGTGCCCGGTCCCCGCACCGGTGGTGACCGGAAACGGTGACCGGCTGCGGCGCGAGCCGCACTCCCGCCGCGGCCGCCGTCGACGCGCGCCCGGTCGTACGGAGCGAGGGTCTCGACGGCGCCCGGACCGGATCCGCGGTCTCGCCCCAGTGGCGGCACCGGGAAAGCCGGTGGGTGAACGCCTCACCCGGCGAGCGCATCGCCGGTGGGAACCCCTCACGGTCACCGGCTGTTCGGGCGCCGTGGCCGCGATCCGACGGTTCGGGGCCCGTCCGGCGAACGAGGCGTCGTCCGCCGTCCCGCCTCCCGTCCCGCGCCGGAGCCGTCCGCAGCGGTCGTGCCGTGGCCGGGGCCGGGACCGCGGCGCTGCCGGTGGGCCGCCGGGCGTCGGCGGCGCGGCTTCCGCCGGTCGAGACGGGGGCCGCGGTGACGACGAGCGGGGCGCCGGAGCGCTTCTGCCGACGCCTGTGCCGCTGCCGACGGGGGCGGCCCGGCGG
>NZ_JADWYO010000015.1 GCF_022414595.1 Streptomyces sp. MUM 203J
CATGCGCTTCGACCCGGGCGGCGAGGCCGAGGTGGGCCTCGTCCCGGTCGGCGGCGACCGTGTCGCGCTCGCGGGTGCGCCCCGGCCGGTGCGGGCGCGCCCCGCGCACGGACCACCCGCCGACAGGGGGTGGTCCGACGGGCCGGGCGGCGCGCGCTAGCCTCGGGATCATGAGCCGGCCGCCTACGTTCGTTCCGCCTGCCTGTGCGCGGGCCCGCGCCCTGGTCACGCCCCGCGGCGCCTTCGCCGTCCTGGACGCCCGGCCGCGGGGTCCCCGCAGGGGCACCGCGCTGCTGCTGCCCGGGTTCACCGGCAGCAAGGAGGACTTCATCGTCATGCTGGAGCCCCTGGCGGAACGCGGCTACCGCGTGGTCGCCGTCGACGGCCGGGGCCAGTACGAGACGGACGGCCCCGCCGAACAGCGCGCCTACGCCCAGCACGAGCTGGCCCAGGACGTCCTGGCCCAGGCCGAGGCACTGCGCGACGAGGGCCCTCTCCATCTGCTCGGTCACTCCCTCGGCGGACAGGTCGCCCGCGCCGCCCTTCTGACCGATGCCTCGCCGTTCACCTCGCTCACCCTCGTGTCCTCCGGCCCGGCCGAGGTCTCCGCCCCCCAGCGCGCCAGGATCAAGATGCTGAGCGACGCCCTCGGGGCCATGGACATGGCCACCCTCTGGACCGCCATGCGCGCCCTCGACCCCCCGGAGGACGCCGATGACCCGCACGCGGGCGGGAACCGCGAAGAGCTGAGGCAGCGCTGGCTGCGCAACAGCCCGGCCCAGCTCCTGGCCACCGGCCGTCAGCTCAGCACCGAGCCTGACCGGATCGCCGAGCTGACCGCGCTGCGGCCCCGGGTGCCGTTCCATGTCGTGTCCGGTGACCATGACGACACCTGGCCGGTCCCGCTGCTCGACGACATGGCCGTACGGCTCGGTGCCCGCCGTACCGTCATCGCGGACGCCGACCACTCCCCCAACACCGACCGCCCCGGGGAGACCTCCCGGGCCGTGGCCGACTTCTGGGACCAGTGCGTTAGTTAGACAGGCGAAAAATTTCGTTAGCGTACGGAATTAATAGCGGCTACGGTGCGTTGACACGCCCGTACACCTCGACGAAGGGAGCCGCCGTGCGCTTCGAGATCACGCGCCTCGACGATGTCACCGGGACCGCCGTGGACAGCACCGTCGTGGACGCCGCCGCCGTCCGCGGGATCGTCCAGCAGGCCGCCGCGACCGGGCAGCGGATCCACATCCGGCCGGTCGCGGGCGCCTCGTAGCCTCAGGCGGCTCCTTGGATCGTCTGTGTCACGCCGTTGATGATCTGCTGTACGGCGATGGCCGACAGCATCATCCCGGCCAGCCGGGTCACCAGCACCACACCGCCGTCCTTGATAACCCGGATGATCACCAGCGAGTAGCGCATCACCAGCCACAGCACCACGTGCATCGCCACGATCGCCGCCCAGACGGACACCTGACCGCCCGCCCCGTCCGCGTGCTGGACCGCCAGGATCACCGCCACGATCGCGCCCGGACCCGCCAGCAGCGGCATGCCCAGCGGCACCAGGGCCACGTTCACGTCCTTGGTCTGCTTCGGCTCGTCCGTCTTCCCGGTCAGCAGGTCCAGCGCGATCAGCAGCAGGAGCAGCCCGCCCGCGATCATCAGCGCGGGCACCGAGACGTGCAGATACTCCAGGATCCGGTTGCCCAGGATGCCGAACAGGGTGATCACCCCGAACGCGACCGCCACCGCCTGCCACGCCATCCGGCGCTGCACCTTGGTGGCCCGACCGGACGTCAGGGCGAGGAAGATCGGCGTGATCCCGGGGGGATCCATGATGACAAAAAGGGTCAGAAAGAGAGAGCCGAAGACGGCGAGGTCGAACACAGTGATGGCCTTGCGGAAGTGGGTCGTGCGAGGGAAATCCGCCCAGGAGGAGATGCCTGTGCCTGCGGAACGCGGCTTCCGGCGTCCTGGGGGTGAGGAGAACCAGGAATGGAGGGCCCGGCGGCAGCGCCGCCCGGATGTCAGGCGTCCGGGCTTCCGCCCGTACCCATCACGGGAAACGCGCCCGTCGCCCTGCGGGTGATCTCGCCGAAGATCTCCGGGTCCGTGGTGTGGTCACCGAGCCCGCAGGTCTTGCGGCTGCCGTGGTAGTCGCTGGAGCCGGTGGTCAGCAGTCCGAGTTCGGCGGCCAGCCCGCGCAGCCGGGCGCGGGTCGCCTCGTCGTGGTCCATGTGGTCCACCTCGACGCCGTCCAGACCGCACGCGGCCAGCTCACCGAGTACGGAGTCGGGCATCGTCCGGCCACGCCTGGCCGCACCGGGGTGAGCGACGACGGTGACCCCGCCGGCCGCCTTGACGAGGCGGATCGCCGTGAACGGGTCCAGCTCGTGCTTCTCGACGTACACCCGGCCGTGATCGGCCAGCCACTCGGACGTGAACGCGCTGGAGACGTCCGGCACGACGCCCAGCTCGACCAGTGCCGTCGCGATGTGCGGGCGGCCCACCGAGCCGTCTCCCGCGATGGCCGCGACCCGCTCCCAGGTGACCGGCACGCCCAGCTCCCGGAGCCTGCCGACCATGGCGTGCGCGCGCGGCACCCGGTCGTCGCGGACCAGGTCCATCTCCCGCGCCAGCTCCGGCTCGGCCGGGTCGAAGAGGTACGCCAGCATGTGGAGGCCGATGCCGTCGATGCTGCAGGACAGCTCGGCGCCCGTCACGAGGGTGAGCCCCTCGGGGAGAGCGGCGGCGGCCTCGGCGTGGCCGCGGGTCGTGTCGTGGTCGGTCAGCGCGACCACGTCCAGCCCGGACGCGGCGGCGTGCCGTACCAGCTCGGCGGGGGTGTCCGTACCGTCGGACGCCGTGGAGTGGGTGTGCAGGTCGATGCGCACGACTCTCTCCTCCGGGCGGGGCGGGGTACACGGGACACCCAAGAATAACCGGAGGCGGGGAGTGCCCCTTACCGCACGGAAGGCCGCACGAAGGTCAGGCCAGCAGCCGGGGAGACAGCGCCCCGCACGGTACGAGCTCCACTTCGGCGCCCGCCTCCCTCAGGTCGGCCAGCACCACCTCGTCGTACAGCATCAGCCCCGAGTGCTCGGGCCAGGCGATGGCCCACAGCCACAGCCCCCGCGCCTCGCCCGCGAACACCGCGCGGTCCTCGGGGGCACCGCCGACGTGCCAGAGCGGTGTCGGGCGCCCGCCCGCCAGGAGCTTGGCGTGCGGCGCCTTGTCCGTGCACAGGTGCGGTCCCGGATCGGGTCCGTCGAGGCCCGCGTACCGCGCGCCGAGACCGACGCCCAGTTCCTCCGCGACCAGCAGCAGCTCCCCCACGCCGCCCAGGGGTCCCGGCCCCGAGCAGGCGACGGCGGTGGCACGGCCCCCGCTGCGGTCGTCCCCCGCGTACGCGATGCCGGTGAACAGCCAGCCCACCGGCAGCGGCCAGGGCATCCACACCGGCACCCTGGCCCGGTGCACCACCACCTGAAGCGCCTCCACGCTGGGCGGGACCACCGGCTGCAGCGGGAAGACGGGTCCGTGCACATCGCACTGCCAGCGATCGGCGAAGAGGCCGGGCGGCCGGACCCGGCGTCCGCACTTCGGGCAACTGGGTTCGCCCCTCATAGCGTTCAACGGTCCTCCCCCTCCGTCGCCGCGTCAAGGACGATCACCCGTCCGGTGTGCCGAACGACACATTCCGCGGGCCGGAGGGGCTACCGTGGCGCGTTCAGTCCAGCCGGACGCCCGCGCGCAGGGGGTCGCGCAGATCCGTGCCGGCCGCGAGCCAGCGCTCCTCCAGGGCCTGCGCTCCGTGCACCCGCTTCCACGCGGCCTCGTTGGGCGTCATCGGCAGCAGCGGCAGGAAGCGCACCGGATCCATGCCGGGGGCCAGCTCGTCCAGGTCCTCGTCCAGATCCGGGACCAGCCCGCCGGGCTCCCCGACCAGCACGGAGGTGAAGGGCGCCCCCGGCCACAGCGGCTCCCCCAGGTCCAGGGACGCCCCGGGTGCCACGACCAGTCCCTCCACCTGCGGTGACGCGGCCAGCACGGCCAGCGGGCGGAGCACCTTGTCGGTATCGGCGAGACCGGCCCGCACCGAGAGGACCAGCTCCGCGCGGGGCCCCCTCACGGGGTCCGCGACGACGTCGGTGGGGTCGGTCATGGGCTGGGCGGACATACCGAGGGTGGCGTAGCGGACCACGGGGCGGGAGTCGCCGCCGTCCTCGGTGCCGGTGAAGCGCAGCACCTCGATACGGTCCGTGCCGAGGAAGGTCACGGAGGCCCGGGCGTCCGGTTCACCGAGCGCCGTCCGCAGCCGCGCCTCGACGAGCGCGAGAACTTTTGCCATGCGGCGAGCATAGGGTGCGTATCGAACGGGCAAAGGAAGGGATTGACCTTCAGTCGGCTGCTAGTGTGGGCCGCCGGTCGGGACGACGTGTCCGGGGACTTCCCCGGAGGAAGCGTCTTCCGGTCCCGATGACTCGTCATCCCCCACGGGGGACCGGCCGGAGGAGGTGGGGCTGCGATGGATCGAAGTCGACCTGGCAGTACCAGCCGCTCTTCCGTGCCTCGCAGGCCGCGCACCACCCGCGCCCGCTGACCGGCCCGCCGGCGGTACCTCCCTGAGGCACCCCGGGCGTTCCGGCACCGGCTCCCGGCCTTCGCAGCATCAGGCCACATGGCATCCGCGCGTCCCGCGCACCGGCGTCGCCGGAAGAGCACGCCTCCCCCGCTGTCCCCGCGCACCGCACGAGCCGTGCCCGGTACGCGCTCCGCACGAGCGGCGGACAGCGAACGGCGATCAGCGAATGCAAGCCGCGAACCGCGAACCGCGAACACCGTCCTCGTGAACCGCGGTGCCACCCGCTTTGCGGACGTACGTGCCGACATCACGCCCGACACGTCACCCGTAACGTCCCCATTCCGGGTTGCGCCACGACTCCCCGACGGCTTCCCGTGTGAAGGAGCCCGCCATGTCGATGATCCGTGAGCTGCGTGCCGTCGTACGGCCGTCCCTGCGCAAGCGCGGCGCCGCCGCGTATCCGGCGTACACCGCCTACGACGCGACCCGTGACCCCTCCGCCTCCACCGCGGTCGTCGACTGCGCCGTCTACCGTGACGGGCGGCGGCTGAAGACGGAGGACGACTCCCTGACGCCGCGTGAGGCGATGCGGCGGGTGCGGGACGGCGGCGGTTTCGCGTGGATCGGGCTGCACGAGCCGACAGAGGCCGAATTCGCCGGTATCGCGGCGGAGTTCGGGCTGCACCCGCTCGCCGTGGAGGACGCGGTGCACGCGCACCAGCGGCCGAAGCTGGAGCGGTACGACGACACGCTGTTCACCGTCTTCAAGACGGTCCACTACATCGAGCACGGCGAACTCACCGCGACCAGCGAGGTCGTGGAGTCGGGCGAGGTGATGTGCTTCACCGGCCGGGACTTCGTGATCACGGTCCGGCACGGGGGCCAGGGCTCGCTGCGGAACCTGCGGCACCGGCTGGAAGCCGACCCGGAGCTGCTGGCGAAGGGGCCGTCGTCGGTGCTGCACGCGATCTCCGACCATGTCGTCGACGGGTACATCGCGGTCGCGGACGCGGTCGAGATCGACATCGACCAGCTGGAGATCGACGTCTTCTCGCCACCGGCGAAGGGCAGCACGCGCGGCGCCGACACCGGGCGGATCTACCAGCTGAAGCGTGAGGTACTGGAGTTCAAGCGGGCCGTGACGCCGCTGATGCGGCCGATGCAGCTGCTGAGCGAGCGGCCGATGCGGCTGGTCGACCCGGACATCCAGAAGTACTTCCGGGATGTCGCGGACCACCTGGCACGGGTGCAGGAGCAGGTCGTCGGGTTCGACGAGCTGCTGAACTCCATCCTCCAGGCGAACCTGGCGCAGGCGACGGTCGCGCAGAACGAGGACATGCGCAAGATCACCTCCTGGGCGGCGATCATCGCCGTGCCGACGGCGGTGTGCGGGGTGTACGGGATGAACTTCCGGTACATGCCGGAACTGGAGTGGAAGTTCGGTTACCCCATGGTGCTGACGGCCATCATCGGCACGTGCTTCGCGATCCACCGCACCCTGAAGCGCAACGGCTGGCTGTAGCTAAGCTGCGGGCATGACTGACGACCAGCTGCTCGGCCCCGCGCTCGTCGAGGAGGCCACGAAGAAGTCCGGCCTCGTGTGGGTGCGCGGCGACGGGCCCGCGCGGGCCCTGTGGCACGTGTGGCACGAGGGCGCGGCGCTGGTCGTGGGCGACGGGCCCGGGGAGCAGCCGCTGCCGTCCGGGCTGGCCGACGGGGCGGTCGCGGAGGTCACGGTACGCAGCAAGGACAAGGGCGGGCGGGTCGTGGCGTGGACGGCGGAGGTGCGCGAACTTGCACCGGAGTCCGCCGACTGGCAGGCCGCGGTGGACGAGCTGAAGGGCAAGCGGCTGAACGCGCCGGACGCTGAGACGATGCCGTCCCGCTGGGCCCGTGACTGCCGCGTCCTGCGGCTCACGCCGCAGGCGTCCACCACGTCCCTGCCCGCCACGTCCCTGTCGGCCCCGCCCCTCCCGACCCCGGCGACCACCCGCCGCCCGGTCCCTGCGGCCCTGCCCCGCCTCCTGCTCCGCCGCGGCAGGCGCCACAGCTAGCACGCCACCCGCGGGGGTGCGCGAGACGGTGCTCTCCGGGGCCCGCCGCCGCAGGCCGGCGGCCCTGGGGCCGGGAGAGCCGCGGGTGCCGCAGGCGCCAGGGTCTCGGGGCCGCCCCCTGTGCGTCCCCTCCCGGCCGTGGGCGGCACGGCCCGGTGAGGCCGGGACGACGCCCGCCGCGGTGGGCGGTCGTCGCCGGGCGGAACGGGTCCCTGCAGCAGAACCGGCCACGGGGCCGAACACCCCGTGCCCGCCGCGCCCCACGTGGAAGCGTGCGTCCGTGCCGCTGCGGGGCTCACCCCGGAAGGCGGCCCCCGGCACGCCCCCTTCCGCCGCGGCAGCGGCCACCCGCCGACGGGGGGCCGGGACCCTACTCGCTGGTGCGGGGAAGCTTCTTGCCGTAGTCGAGGATCTGGTCCTCCTCCGGCTCGTCCAGCGAGAAGTCCTCGTCCCAGTCCGTCAGGACGACCACTCCCGCACCGCCGCCACGGGCGAAGCGGAGGGGATACGGAGTACCGTCCAGGGAGACGTCCAGCGCGCCGCCTTCGCCGTTCGGCCCTCCCGCGACCTTGATCGTGCGCTTGCCGGCGATCGAGTCGCGGTCCCCCTTGTGCAGGTCCCCGTGCAGCGTCAGCAGCCCGTTGACGAGTACGTTCTTCTCGGTGAAGCTGCGGAACAGCTTGTACGAGGGATCGTCCTGCGGGACCTTCACGAACTTGCCGTCCAGCTTCTCCGCCGCCTGGATGTCCTCCTTGGTCGGCTCCCCCGTCGCCTCCGCCTGCCGCCAGAACGACGCCTCGGCCTTCATATAGAGCGCGTCACCGACCCGCAGCAGCTCGAAGCGGGACTTGCGGGTCGCGACCGACCCGGCTGCGCCGTCCTTCTTCAGGCGCATGTTCAGCTTGTACGAGGCACCGCTGCTGACCAGCGTTCCCGAGAGCCGTACCGCCTCGGCCCTGCCGGCCGCCGTCTGGGCCTCGGCCTCGATCTGCTTCGCGGTCAGCTTGCCGAGCCCGTTCGTGCCCTTGTCGGGGTCCACCTCCTCCGCGCAGCCGCCGAGCACCGCCGTGAGCACGGCACAGAGCGCGACGGTGAGCGCGGCGCGACGGGCATGCGAAGCCGGAGGGAGAACAGTCACCAGCGCTGCCTCTCTGAGGGGAACCGTGGGGGGACGCAGACCCGCAGGGTACCGGGGCCGGGTGGCCTGATCCGCACGGAGCCGTACGGACCGCCTGCGTGGCCGACCCGAAACGTATCGGGCTAGCCTGAATCCCTGCATAGGGGATGCTTCAGGACACGTGCTGGAGGTGGCGTGGCATGGCGGGTGGCGCACCCCGGATCTTCGTCTCGCACCTCGCCGGGGTCGCGGTGTTCGACCCGAACGGCGACCAGGTCGGGCGGGTGCGCGACCTCGTCGCCATGCTGCGCGTCGGCCGCCGCCCGCCCCGGGTGCTGGGGATGGTCGTGGAGGTGATCGGCCGCCGCCGGATCTTCCTGCCGATGACCCGGGTGACCGGCGTCGAGTCGGGCCAGGTGATCACCACCGGGGTGATGAACGTACGGCGCTTCGAGCAGCGGCCCACCGAGCGGCTCGTCCTCGGGGAGCTGCTGGACCGGCGTGTGCGGCTGGTCGACGGCGGCGACGAGGTGACGGTGCTGGACGTGGCGATGCGGCAGCTCCCGGCCCGCCGGGAGTGGGAGATCGACAAGGTGTTCGTCCGCCGGGGCGGGCGTGGAGCGCTGCGCCGCAAGGGCGAGGCACTGACCCTGGAGTGGTCGGCGGTGACCGGCTTCTCGCTGGAGGAGGAGGGCCAGGGCGCCGAGAGCCTGCTGGCCACGTTCGAGCGGATGAAGCCCGCCGACCTGGCCAACACGCTGCACCACCTGAGCCCGAAGCGGCGCGCGGAGGTCGCCGCCGCCCTCCATGACGACCGGCTCGCGGACGTGCTGGAGGAGCTTCCGGAGGACGAGCAGATCGAGATCCTCGGCAAGCTGAAGGACGAGCGCGCCGCCGACGTGCTGGAGGCGATGGACCCGGACGACGCGGCGGACCTGCTGTCGGAGCTGCCCGAGGAGGACAAGGAGCGGCTGCTCACCCTGATGCGCCCGGACGACGCGGCGGACATGCGGCGGCTCCTGTCGTACGAGGAGCGCACGGCGGGCGGTCTGATGACGACGGAGCCGATCGTGCTGCGCCCGGACGCGACCGTCGCGGACGCCCTGGCCCGGGTCCGCCAGCGGGACCTGTCCCCCGCGCTGGCGGCCCAGGTCTACGTGTGCCGGCCGCCGGACGAGACGCCGACCGGCAAGTACCTGGGCACGGTGCACTTCCAGCGGCTGCTGAGGGACCCGCCGTTCACCCTGGTGTCGGCGGTCGTCGACAGCGACCTGGAGCCGCTGGCCCCGGACGCCCCGCTGCGGGTCGTGACCCGCCACCTCGCCGCGTACAACCTGGTGGCGGCGCCGGTCGTGGACGACAGCGGTTCACTGCTGGGCGCGGTCACCGTGGACGACGTCCTGGACCACCTGCTCCCGGAGGACTGGCGCGAGACGGAGTTCGAACCGGATCCCGGGCGGAGGTCCGCCCATGGGACCTGAGCGTCCTCCGGAGCGGGGCCCCGGACGTGCCCGCCGGGGCGCGCAGCGGGACCGGGAGCGGGCCGTGGACCGCGAGTGGACCGAGGCGCGGGACCGGGCCGCGAGCCGGGAGTGGGCCGTCGTGCGGGGCCAGACGCCCCGGGTGCGGGTCGACCAGCCGCTGGAGCAGCCGCGGGTGCGCAGGCCGCGCATCCTGCCGGAGTACGACCCCGAGGCCTTCGGGCGGATGTCCGAGCGGATCGCCCGGTTCCTCGGCACCGGGCGGTTCATCGTCTGGATGACCGTGTTCATCGTGACCTGGCTGGTCTGGAACATCCTCGCCCCGGCGGCACTGCGCTTCGACCCGTACCCGTTCATCTTCCTCACCCTGATGCTGTCGCTCCAGGCCTCGTACGCGGCTCCGCTGATCCTGCTGGCGCAGAACCGGCAGGACGACCGGGACCGGGTAAACCTGGAGCAGGACCGGGCGCAGAACGAGCGGTCCATCGCGGACACCGAGTACCTGACCCGGGAGATCGCGGCGCTGCGCATGGGCCTGGGCGAGGTCGCCACCCGTGACTGGATCCGCTCGGAGCTGGAGGATCTGGTGCGGGAGCTGCACGAGCAACGGGCCGTATTCCCGCCCCCGGGGTCGGCGCGGAGTGACGAAGGCGACCGCTGACGGGCTTTCCGGGGCCCGCACCCCGCGCCGTACCATCGTCAGCATGACGACGGAAGACGCGGTGCGCGACGCACTGGCGACGGTGAACGACCCCGAGATCAACCGACCGATCACGGAACTCGGCATGGTCAAGTCGGTGGAGATCGGCACGGACGGGGCGGTGGCCGTCACCGTCTATCTGACGGTCTCCGGCTGCCCGATGCGCGACACGATCACGAAGAACGTGACCGAGGCGGTCGCCCGCGTCGAGGGTGTCACCCGCGTCGACGTGTCGCTGGACGTGATGAGCGACGAGCAGCGCAAGGAACTGGCGGCGGCGCTGCGCGGCACCACCGCGGAGCGCGAGGTGCCGTTCGCGAAGCCGGGCTCGCTGACCCGGGTGTACGCGGTGGCGTCCGGCAAGGGCGGCGTCGGCAAGTCGTCCGTGACGGTCAACCTCGCGGCGGCGATGGCCGCCGACGGTCTGAAGGTCGGTGTCGTCGACGCGGACATCTACGGGCACAGCGTGCCGCGGATGCTGGGTGCGGACGGGCGTCCGACCCAGGTCGAGAACATGATCATGCCGCCGTCCGCGAACGGTGTGAAGGTCATCTCCATCGGCATGTTCACCCCTGGCAACGCCCCGGTGGTGTGGCGCGGGCCCATGCTGCACCGCGCGCTCCAGCAGTTCCTCGCGGACGTGTACTGGGGTGACCTGGACGTCCTGCTGATGGACCTGCCGCCGGGCACGGGCGACATCGCGATCTCGGTGGCCCAGCTGGTGCCGAACGCGGAGATCCTGGTCGTCACCACGCCGCAGCAGGCCGCCGCCGAGGTGGCCGAGCGGGCCGGTTCGATCGCCGTCCAGACCCACCAGAAGATCGTCGGCGTGGTCGAGAACATGTCGGGCCTGCCGTGCCCGCACTGCGACGAGATGGTCGACGTGTTCGGTACGGGCGGGGGCCAGAGGGTCGCGGACGGGCTGACCCGGACGACCGGTGCGACGGTGCCCGTCCTGGGATCGATCCCGATCGACGTACGGCTCCGCGAGGGCGGCGACGACGGCCGCCCGGTCGTCCTGTCGGACCCGGAGTCCCCCGCGGGTGCGGCGCTGCGCGCCATCGCGGGCAAGCTGGGCGGGCGGCAGCGGGGGCTCTCCGGGATGAGCCTGGGCATCACGCCGCGGAACAAGTTCTGAGGGGGTTCCCACCCCCTGCTGTGGGCGCCTCTCCGTGTGAGGGGCGCCCACATGCGCGTGTCAGGCGTACCCGGCCAGGTCCTTGACCACCGAGAAGCCCAGCCCGTACGCGCTCAGCCCCCGCCCGTACGCCCCTACATGCGGTCCTCCCGGCGCCGTGCCCGCCAGGACCCAGCCGAACTCGGACTCCCGGTAGTGGAAGTCCACGGGTGCCCCGTCCACGGGCAGGGACAGCGTCGTCCACGCCGGCCCCGCCAGGTCGTCGGCCAGTTCGAACGCCGTCTCGGTCTGCTGCTCCAGCCACTCGCTCCGCAACGCGTGGTCCAGCTGAGCCGGCCAGGTGTACGCCAGCAGGCCGGATCCGGCCAGCCATGCGGCGGAGGAGACGGTCGTGGCGTCCAGGACACCCGTACCGTCCCCGGAGCGCCGCACCGGGTTCGCGGCGACGGTCACCACGACCGCGAAACGGGACCGGTCGGTGCCGGCGCCCTCGGGCCTTATCGTCGGCTCCTCGCCGTGCCCCGTGGAGCCGTGCTGGACCGTGCCGTCCGCCGCCGTGCCGACCTGCATCAGCCAGCGGGGTCCGGTGAACGCGTCGTCCAGCCCGTACCAGGGGAAGGAGGCCCGCAGATACCCGTCGGCATCGCGACGGGCGGCAGGCACCCCCTCGGAGGTGGGTGTGGTGCTGGGTTCAGGCTGTGCCTGCGCCCCCACCCGGCTTGTCGTCTCCATCTGCCCGGCCGCCTCCTCGATCCGTTCGGACAGAGGGAGAGGATATCCACCCGGGCGGGACTCTTCGGGGACGCCGGTACGACGGTGACTCAGGTGGCGTCCGCGTCGAAGGGGGGCCGATCGCCCGGACCGGACGTGTCCCGCTTCTTCAGCAGATCCGGAGCGGAGGACGAAGAGGGGGACGGAGCGGGCGCGACGGGTCCGGGCTCGTCGGCCGCGCCCTTGACCGCGCCCGCCACGTCGTCGATCTCCTTGCGCAGGTCGAAGCTGCTGCGCAGCTCCTTCAGCTCCCGGAGGTCCTCGTTCTCGGTGAGCTGCTTGCGGATGTACGTCTTGGGGTTGAGGTCCTCGAACTCGAAGTCCTTGAACTCCGGGCCGAGTTCGCTGCGGATGTCCTGCTTGGCGCTCTCGGAGAAGTTCCGGATCTTGCGGATGAACCCGGCGACGTCCTGGATGACCTTGGGGAGCTTGTCCGGGCCGAAGACAAGCACGGCAAGGATCACCAGCGCCACCAGCTCAAGGCCGCCTATGTCACTGAACACCTTGTAGCTCCTCCTCAGGTCTCCGGTCCACGGTACCCGGTTCGCCGGCTGCGCACGGACAGCCCGTCAGCCGTTCACACGCGGTTCAGCCAGGTGTCCGGCCATGGGTCTGGCGGGCGTTTCAGCTGCCGCCCGACGACCCCAGCGTCAGCGTCTTGACGACCTCCCTGCCGTCCCGGCGCAGCGTGAGCCGCAGCTTGTCGCCGGGGCGGTGGGCGCGGATCTTGATGATCAGTTCCTCGCCGCTGTGGACCCGCTCGTCACCGGCCCTGACGATCACGTCCCCGGGCTTGACCCCGGCCGCCGCGGCGGGGCCCCCGGAGACGACGGACGGGCCGCCGTCCCTGGCCTCGTCCGCGACCCGGGCGCCGTCACCGGTGTACTGCATGTCGAGGCTCACGCCGATGACCGGGTGGGTGGCCCTGCCGGTCTCGATCAGCTCCTCGGCGACGCGCTTGCCCTGGTTGATGGGGATGGCGAAGCCGAGACCGATGGACCCTGCCTGGGCGCGGTCGGCGTCGCCGCCGTCGCCCGCCGCGCGGATCGCGCTGTTGATCCCGACGACCCGGGCCTTCGAGTCGAGCAGCGGACCGCCGGAGTTGCCCGGGTTTATCGGCGCGTCGGTCTGGAGCGCGTCGACATAGCTGACGTCGCTGCCGTCGCCCTTCTCGCCGCCCGCCGTGATCGGCCGCCCCTTGGCGCTGATGATGCCGGAGGTGACGGTGTTCTGGAGGTCGAAGGGGGCGCCGATGGCGACGACCGGGTCACCGACCTGGACGCTGTCGGAGTTGCCGAGCGGCAGCGGGGTCAGGTTGGAGACGCCGTGGACTCTGACCACGGCCAGGTCGTAGCCGCTGTCCTTGCCGACGAGGGTGGCGCGGGCGGTCTCGCCGCCGCTGAAGGTGACCGTGATCCGGCCGGTGGTGCCCGCCGCGTCGACGACGTGGTGGTTGGTGAGGATGTGACCCCTGCGGTCGAGCACGAAACCGGTGCCGGTGCCCTGCTCGCCGCCGCCGCTGACGTGCAGGGTGACGACGCTGGGCAGGGCGCGGGCCGCGATGCCGGCGACGCTGTCGGGGGCACGGTCCGCGACCTCGGCGTCGGCCTGCGGCAGCTCGACGGTCGTCAGACCGCCGCTGCGTTCGATGTACGAGCCGACGGCACCGCCGAGGACGCCCGCGAGCAGCGCGAACACCAGCGCGGCGATCAGCCCGAGGCCCCGACGCGACCTGGACGCGGCCCCCTTCTGCGCCGCGACGGCCCCCGGACTGCTCCAGGGGTCGTACTGCGCCCACTGCCCGGCGGGCGGCTGCGGCCCGGCCCCGTGGACGGGTGCCTGGACCGGCGGCGCGAGTGCCCAGGGCCCGGGCTCGCCGTACGGCGGCGTCCGGTACTCGTCGGGCTCGTGCAGGGGCTGCGGGCCTCCCGTCCCGCCGGGGGAGCCGGGGTCACCGGAGCCGTGGGCGGCGGCGCCGGAACCGGCCTCCTGGGGCCGCACGTCCTCCACGGGACCCGCGCCCGCGGGTTCCGGCGGTGAGACGGGCGCAGGCCTGCTCCACCACTTCGGCTTCCCGTCGTCCATGCTCTCCCCAACTACTGGCCGCTCCGCGGCTCCCGGCCGCTCGGCGCCGCTTCCGGCGCCCGTGCCCACGGATTCAACCAGATCACCCCGGCAACCGCCCCGGACACGGCCCTCAGGGCGTCGCCGCCACGCTCGCCGTGCCCGCCACCGGCGCGGAGGCGTACGGTCCGGGTACCGTCCCCGCCGGACGCCTCAGCGGACCCAGCGGGTTCAGCTGCCCGGCCGGCGGCACCGACCGCAGCGCGAACCCCCCGGTCAGCGGTGTCGTCGCATGGAGAAAGGGCGGCGGCGCCGCACCACCCCGCTCCACCCCGGCGAGCCGCCCGAGACCGGCCGAGGCGGCAGCCGAAGCACCCGCGGTCGTGGTCACCGCGGACCCGGTCCCGGCCGTGCCCGTACCGCCCCGCCGCCGCAGGCTGTCCGCACTGCCCGTCGCCGCGGCCTGCCCGCCCGCCGACCGCACAGGCGTCACGTTGCTGCCGGAGCCGTCACCCCGGAAGTCCCCGGCCGTCACGGTCGGCATCGCGCCGCCCAGCGCGATGGCCGCGAACGACACGGCGCTGGCAGCCGCGAAGGCGAATCTCCGCCCGCGCCAGGCCGAGCGCCCGTCGTCCCCGCGCCCGCCCTCCGCGCGGCCGACCTCGTGGATGCGGAAGCCCGTACGCGCACTGCCGCCGGGCAGGACGGACGGATGGCCGCCGTCGGCCGCCGGGACGTACCCGAAGCCGCCGCCCGGCCGGACGCCGAAGGTTCCGCCGGTGATCCGCTCACCGCCGAGCCCGCCGCCCCCCGGGGGCCCGCTCCCCGGCCCCGTACCGAATCCGCCCGGGTCGCCGCCTTCCCCCTCCGCGCCGGGACTGCCGGGAGGCATCCCGGGCAGGCCCTGGAGACGTGCGAGGAACCCCTCGGACGGGGGCGGGGGCGCGGCCTGGGCGAAGACGCTCTTCAGCCGGCGCTGGGCGTCGGCCTCCGCCTTGCAGCGGGCACAGGTGGCCAGATGGGCGAGGACCCGCTCGCGCGCGTCGTGCCCCAGCTCACCGTCGACCAGGGCGGCGAGCCGGTCCCCGAGGTGCTGTTCCGCCGGGGTCGGATGGGTGCCACTCACGCGGCTCCGCCCTCCCCGCCCACGGCCGCGAACTCGCGGTGCTCCGCCAGCACCTCACGCTGTTCGGCCCGTGCCTCGGGCGAGCGGTGCTTCAGCGCCTTGCGCAGGTGCGACCGCCCGCGGTGGATCCGGCTGCGGACCGTGCCGAGCTTCACGCCGAGCGTCGCGGCGATCTCCTCGTACGACAGCCCCTCGATGTCGCACAGCACCACGGCGGCGCGGAACTCGGGCGCCAGCGTGTCCAGCGCCTGCTGGACGTCCGCGTCGAAGTGGGTGTCGTGGAAGACCTGCTGGGGCGAGGGCTCACGGCTCGGCAGCCGTTCCGCGGCGTCGTCGCCGAGCGCGTCGAACCGGATGCGCTGCTTGCGGCGCACCATGTCCAGGAACAGGTTCGTGGTGATGCGGTGCAGCCAGCCCTCGAATGTGCCGGGCGTGTACGTCGACAGCGAGCGGAAGACCCGGACGAAGACCTCCTGCGTCAGGTCCTCGGCATCGTGCTGGTTGCCTGTCAGCCGGTAGGCGAGGCGGTACACCCGGCCGCTGTGCGTGCTGACGATCTCCTCCCAGGAGGGCGGAGCCCACGCCTGAGATTCCGCATCCGATGCGAAGGTGGCCGTGGTGGCTGCGGTGTCGGCTGCGGCGCGGGTGTCAGCGATGTCGGTCACGGATTTCGGCTCACCCGCCGATCCGAGAAAGCGCCGCAACCGCGACACTCCTCCCCGATCCACAGGCGCAGCCGCACCTCCCCTGTCGGCTCTGGTGGTGTCCAGTGGAGCCCCTACCATAGCCACCTCGCCCGTTAGCTCCGGATAAGAATCTTTACGTGAATTTGGGGCCGCGAACTCCCCCCTGCCCGTTACCAACGCTCGGTCCCATCTGCGGGTTCCCGCCCCCGAGCGGCTACAGTCACGGTTGCCGACCACGGGGACAGGAGAGGGCCATTACCGCCAACTGGCAGACGAGCTGGGCGTTCGCCGACGCCTTTGTCTGCGAGGACGACGACGCGCTGCTCTGGGCCCGCGAACGGGCCCGGGAGTCAGGGGTGCCCTCGGTGACCCCGGGGACGGGCGGGGCGCTGCGGATGCTGGCCGCGTCGGTGGACGCGAAGGCGGTGGCGGAGATCGGCACCGGCACCGGTGTCTCCGGGGTCTATCTGCTGCTCGGCATGCGCCCGGACGGCGTGCTGACCACCGTGGACCCGGAACCGGAGCGGCAGCAGTTCGCCCGGCAGGCGTTCCGGGCGGCGGGCTTCGCGGGCAACCGCGCGCGGTTCATCCCGGGCCGCGCCCTGGAGGTCCTGCCGAGGCTCGCGGACGGCGGGTACGACCTGGTCTTCTGCGACGGCGACCGCGCCGAGTACCCGGACTACCTCGCGGAATCGTTGCGCCTGCTGCGCCCGGGGGGCCTGGTGTGTTTCGAGGGGGTCTTCGCGGACGGCCGCACGGTCGACTCGGCAGCCCAGCCCCCGGAGGTCCTCGCGCTCCGGGAACTCCTGCGGACGGTCCGGGAGAGCGAGGAACTCGTGGCGTCGCTGCTGCCGGTGGGCGACGGCCTGCTCTGCGCGGTACGGCGCTGAGGGTTCTCGACGGCATGCCGCGAAGGCCGGGCGCCGTGCTCCGGCCCGTCCTCACCCGCACACGCGCGAGCGCCCTGGTGGGGTGGGGGGTTCCCACCTCGCCAGGGCGCTCGACACAAAGCGAACCGCGTGCGTCAGCCGCCGGGCGTCAGCCGACGACCTTCTTCAGCGCGTCACCGAGGGCCTCGGCCTCGTCCGGGGTCAGCTCGACGACAAGTCGACCGCCGCCTTCGAGCGGAACGCGCATGACGATGCCCCGCCCCTCCTTGGTCACCTCGAGCGGGCCGTCGCCCGTCCGCGGCTTCATGGCCGCCATGCTCGTTCCCCTTCCTGAAACCAGCTCATCGCAAGCCGATGATGGCCCCATGGAAGGGCGCGTACCGGCTTCGAACACATTGCTTCCAGGTCATTATCCCGCATGCTGACACCCGATGACCAACATCGGGCCGCATCGCTTCGACAACGCGATCTCTCAAAACCCCACAATCCGGGGGTCAGCCTGCGATACTGCGCCCTCGCAGCAGGTGGCCCCGGGGGCCGTTCTTTGACGCAGGTCACACCCCAGGCCTCGTACCGGAGCCGGATGATCTCCGTCATGCTGGGCGGGACACCGCCCCCGGAGCCTCGAAGGGACCCCGACTGCCATGTCCGACACCGTGCTGTACGAGGTGAGCGACGGGCTCGCCACCGTCACGCTCAACCGGCCCGACGCCATGAACGCGCTGAACACGGACGCCAAGGTGGCCCTGCGGGACGCGCTGGAGTCGGCGGGAGCGGACGCGGACGTGCGCGCGGTGCTGCTCACCGCCACGGGCCGGGCGTTCTGTGTGGGCCAGGACCTCAAGGAGCATGTGGCGGGCCTGGGCGGCCCCGAGCCGATGCGTACCGTCCGGGAGCACTACAACCCCATCGTGCGGGCGATCACCGGCATGGCGAAGCCGGTGGTGGCCGGGGTGAACGGAGTCGCGGCGGGCGCGGGCTTCGGCTTCGCGCTGGCCGCGGACTACCGCGTGGTCGCGGACACGGCGTCGTTCAACACCGCGTTCGCGGGCGTGGCCCTGGCTGCGGACTCGGGCATGTCCTGGACCCTGCCCCGCCTGGTGGGCCCGAGCCGGGCCGCCGACCTGCTGTTCTTCCCTCGCTCCCTGTCCGCACAGGAGGCCGACGCGCTGGGCCTGATCAACAAGCTGGTCCCCGCGGACCGGCTGGCCGACGAGGCGACCGCGGTCGCCCGCGCGATGGCCTCCGGCCCGACGGTCGCGTACGCGGGCCTGAAGCAGGCCATGGCGTACGGGGCCGGCCACACGCTGGCCGAAGCGCTGGAGAAGGAGGACGAGCTGCAGAGCCGGGCGGGCTCCTCGGAGGACCACCGGATCGCGGTGGAGGCGTTCCTGGCGAAGGAGAAGCCTCGGTACGTGGGCCGGTAGCGCGCCGTGGGCGGCGGGGTCGTCCTGTCCTCCGTCCCCGCCCCGGACTCCGTCCCGGACCCGGTACCGCGTGCCTCGCCCGGCCGCGCCCGCCCTCGGAATCCGGGCGGGCTCGTCGGGCGCTCCGGAGTTCGAGGACCGGAAGGCCCCGGGGCGAAGCCTCAGGTCCCAGGCGAGGGGCGGGTGGGGGAGGAGCCCGCCGCGCGCCGCCCCTGCCCGCGCGCCACGCAGTCGGCCAGGTGGTCGTTCACCAGCCCGCACGCCTGCATCAGGGCGTACGCCGTGGTCGGGCCCACGAAGCGGAGCCCGCGCTTCTTCAGCGCCTTGGAGAGGGCTGCCGACTCGTCCGTCACCGCCGGGACGTCCGCGAGTGTGCGCGGCACCGCGCGAGCCTCCGGCTCGGGCGCGTACGACCAGATCAGCGCGTCCAGATCGCCCGCCGCCCAGCCGGCCAGCGCACGCGCGTTCGCGAGGGTCGCGTCGATCTTCGCGCGGTTGCGGATGATGCCCTCGTCCGCGAGCAGCCGCTCCCGGTCGTCGTCCGTGAACTCCGCGACCTCCGCGATCCGGAACCCGGCGAACGCCCGCCGGAACCCCTCCCGCCGCCGCAGGATCGTGATCCACGACAGCCCGGACTGGAACGCCTCCAGGGCGAGGCGTTCGAAAAGCGCGTCGTCGCCGTGGACGGGACGGCCCCACTCCTCGTCGTGGTACGGCAGGTAGTCGGCCGTGGACACGCCCCAGGGGCACCGCAGGGCACCGTCCGGGCCGGGCACCGCCCCGCCCTCAGTCACCGGACCGCTCCCCGTCGTCATCCGGCCGCGCACGCTTCTCGAACAGCGCGGCGCCGCCGCCGTCCGCCGTGGCCTGCGCGCCTGCCAGCGCCGCCTCCAGTTCCGCGATGCGCGCGTCCCGCTCGGCCAGCTCGGCGGCCAGCCGGTCCAGGACGTCGTCGACGTCGGTCATGCGATAGCCGCGCGCCGCCACGGGCAGCCGCAGCGTCTCGATGTCGGCGCGGCTCACCGGCCGGGTCACCGGCAGCGGGTCCACGAGGTGCTCCGGAGCCACCTCGGGCAGCGGCTCGCTCTCCCCGCCGCCGATGACCGCGATGGTCACCGCGGCCACCACGACCACCATCGCCACAGCCAAGAACCAGAACACAGCGCGCCTCTCCCGGGAGCGGAATACGTCTGGTCCCGATCGTGCCATGCGGTCGCGACGGTTAGGGTCGCAGGGACGTCACGCGAGGAGGACATACGGGATGCTGCGCCTGGGACGACGCGAATTCGGCCCGAACGAGCCGGTGATCATGGCGATCGTGAACCGGACCCCGGACTCCTTCTACGACCAGGGCGCCACGTTCCGCGACGAACCCGCGCTCGCGCGCGTGGACCAGGCGGTGGCGGAGGGTGCGGCGATCATCGACATCGGCGGGGTGAAGGCCGGACCCGGCGAGGAGGTGACGGCGGAGGAGGAGGCGCGGCGGACCGTCGGTTTCGTGGCCGAGGTGCGGCACCGCCACCCCGATGTGGTGATCAGTGTGGACACCTGGCGGCACGAGGTCGGTGAGGCCGTGTGCGAGGCGGGCGCTGACCTGCTGAACGACGCATGGGGCGGCGTCGACCCGAAGCTGGCGGAGGTCGCGGCGCGGTACGGGGCGGGGCTGGTGTGCACGCACGCGGGCGGCGTCGAGCCGCGCACGCGCCCGCACCGGGTCGCGTACGAGGACGTCATGGCCGACATCCTGCGGGTGACGGCCGGGCTGGCCGAACGGGCGGTGGCACTCGGGGTGCCGAGGGAGTCGGTGATGATCGACCCGGGGCACGACTTCGGGAAGAACACCCGGCATTCGCTGGAGGCGACGCGGCGGCTCGGGGAGATGGTGGAGACCGGCTGGCCGGTGCTGGTGTCCCTGTCCAACAAGGACTTCGTGGGTGAGACGCTGGACCGGCCGGTGAAGGAGCGGGTCATCGGGACCCTGGCGACGACGGCGGTGTCGGCGTGGCTGGGGGCGCAGGTGTACCGGGTCCACGAGGTGGCGGAGACCCGCCAGGTGCTGGACATGGTGTCCTCCATCGCGGGCCACCGCGAACCCGCGGTGGCCCGCCGGGGCCTGGCCTGACCGGTGTGCCGCGCCGTCGCGGTGTGCCCACCGGCCGGTAATGCGGGGCGGCCGCACACCGGTGGGCACAGCGGGCGGTTCAGCCCGCGCGGCGCGCGCTCAGCGCGCGGCTTCCTTGCTGACGAGGGCCACCGCCTCGTCCACGTCGTCGGTGACGTGGAACAGCATCAGGTCCCGGTCCGACGCCTTGCCCTGGGCGATGACCGTGCCGCGGAGCCAGTCCACGAGCCCGGACCAGTACGCGGTGCCGAACAGCACGATCGGGAAGCGCGTGACCTTCCGGGTCTGGACCAGGGTCAGTGCCTCGAACAGCTCGTCCAGCGTGCCCAGCCCGCCGGGCAGCACGACGAAGCCCTGCGCGTACTTCACGAACATGGTCTTCCGCACGAAGAAATAGCGGAAGTTGATCCCGATGTCGACGTGCGGGTTCAGCCCCTGCTCGAAGGGCAGCTCGATGCCGAGGCCCACGGAGACGCCCTGGGCGTCCCGCGCCCCCTTGTTCGCCGCCTCCATCGCGCCGGGCCCGCCGCCCGTGATGACCGCGAAACCCGCCTCGACCAGGGCCTTGCCCAGCCGCACGCCCTCCTCGTACTCCGGCGTGCCCGGCTTCGTGCGGGCCGAACCGAAGACGCTGATCGCGCTGGGCAGTTCCGCGAGCGCGCCGAAGCCCTCGACGAACTCGGACTGGATGCGCATGACCCGCCACGGGTCGGTGTGGACCCAGTCGGAGTCCCCCACCACATCCAGGAGCCGCTGGTCCGTGGTGCCGGGCTGGACCTGCCCCCTGCGGCGCAGCACCGGCCCCAGCCGCTGCTCCGCCGGTGACCGCAGATCCTCGGCCTCGGGGTTCCCCATGGCGCGCTCCTCTCGCTGAACGTCTTCTGCCGGGATCAGCGTAGGACGGGGAAGGTGACACGTGGCGAAATTTCGGTGGTCACCCGGGAAGCCGTCAGGCCCCGGGGTGCCCTCGGACAGGTCTCAGGCCGTCAGCCAGTCGTACAGCCTGCGCTCGCAGTGGGTGATCCGCTCGATGATGACGTGTTCGTCCCGCTTGTGCGCGAAGACCGGATCGCCCGGCCCGTAGTTGACGGCCGGCACGCCCAGCGCGCTGAAGCGGGAGACGTCGGTCCAGCCGAACTTCGGCAGGGCCGTGCCGCCGACCGCCTTCATGAATGCCGCCGCGGCCGGATGGGCCAGGCCGGGCAGCGCCCCGCCGGTGTGGTCGTCGACCACGAACTCGTCGACGCCGCAGTCCGCGAACACCTCGCGTACGTGCTGCTCGGCCTCCTCCATCGTGCGGTCGGGGGCATAGCGGAAGTTGACGACGACGGTGCAGGCGTCGGGGATGACGTTGGTGGCGACGCCGCCCTCGATGCCGACCGCGTTGAGACCCTCGTGGTACTCCAGCCCGTCGATGACGGGCTTGCGCGGCTCGTACGCGGCGAGGCGGGCCAGCACGGGCGCGGCGGCGTGGATGGCGTTGGAGCCCATCCAGGAGCGGGCCGAGTGGGCGCGCTCGCCGGACAGCTTGAGGTGCATGCGCAGCGTGCCCTGACAGCCGCCCTCGACCTGGCCGTTGGAGCCCTCCAGCAGCACCGCGAAGTCGCCTTCCAGCCATTCCGGGTGGGCGGTGGCCACGTGCCCGAGGCCGTTCAGGTGCGCGGCGACCTCCTCGTTGTCGTAGAACACGAACGTGAGGTCCCGGTTGGGCTCGGGCACGGTCGCGGCGATGCGGAGCTGCACGGCCACGCCGGACTTCATGTCGGTGGTGCCGCAGCCCCACAGGATCCCGTTCTCGTCCAGCCGGGACGGGACGTTGTCCGCGATGGGCACGGTGTCGATGTGCCCGGCCAGAACGACCCGCTCGGCACGGCCCAGGCGGGTACGGGCGACGATGTTGTTGCCGTACCGGTCGACGGTGAGATGCGGCAGGGCCCGCAGGGCCTGCTCGATCGCGTCGGCGAGCGGCCCCTCGGTTCCGCTGACGGAGGGGAAGTCGACCAGCGCGGCGGTCAGCGCCGGGCCGTCCTGGGTGAGGTCGAGCGGGGTGCGCGGCGCCGGCTGCGCGGCGGCATCGGGAGCGTGGTCCGGGGTCGCGTGGGGCGTGGCGTCAGGCATGGCCCGACCCTATCCCGGCGCCGTCCGGGCCCCTTGTACGGTGGGCGCGTGCCCAAGTCCCCCGCCACTCCCCCCTCCGAGCCGTCCCCCGCCGGCCGGGTGTCCGGAACGACCGGTACCTCCGGTCCGTCCCGTACGTCACGCGGCACCCGGCGTGCCCGCGGCTCCCGCCGTGCCCGGGTGACGGCGGGGTGCGCCGTTCTGCTGGCCGTGGCCGGGTACGTGGTGGTTCAGGTGGAGACGGGCGGCCGTGGGGCACCGGGTTGCGTGGTGGGCAGCGGCAGCCACACCTACCGCTTCTCGCCCGAGCAGGCGTCGAACGCGGCCACGATCGCGGCGGTCGGCACGACGAAGGGCATGCCGGAGCGGGCGGTGACGATCGCGCTCGCGACGGCGCTCCAGGAGTCGGCGCTGCGCAACATCGACTACGGCGACCGGGATTCACTGGGCCTGTTCCAGCAGCGCCCCTCCCAGGGGTGGGGCACGGCGGAGCAGATCATGGACCCGGTCTACTCCTCGGGCATCTTCTACGACCGGCTGGCGGAGGTCCCCGGCTATTCGCGGCTGCCGCTCACGGTCGCCGCCCAGCGGGTGCAGCGCAGCGGCTTCCCGCAGGCGTACGCGAAGCACGAGCCGGACGCGGCACTGCTGGCGGCGGCGCTGACCGGCCGCTCGGCGGCGTCACTGAACTGCACGACGCTGCTGGGGTCGCGGACCGGCGACGTCGCGCAGGTGCGGAAGGAACTGAAGCGGTCGTTCGGCACGGCGGTGCTGGGCGGCGAGCCCACGGACGGCGGGTCCGTGGACGACGGCAAGGGCGGCCTCCCGGACTCGCCCTCCTCTCCCCCGCAGGCTCCGGACGCGCCGGACACCCTCGCCGTCCCCGTCCCCCCGGGCACGGCCCGCGACGAGGCGGAGGGGACCGAAGGGCTGGAGGAACGCGTCCCCGGCTCGCGGCGTGGCTGGGAACTGGCGCAGTGGGCGGTCGCGCAGGCGGAGACGCTGCGGGTCGCGGAGGTGTCCTACGCGGGGCGGGTGTGGAGTGCCCGGCACCCGGGCCAGGGCTGGCGGGACGCGTCGGACCCGGAACACACCGCGCACGTGCGCATTCGTGTGGCGGCCGACCCGCCGGACTGATCGCCGCATAGTAGTCGCCCCACATCACAGGGTAATCACGAGCCACCCGCACACCATTCGGTCACCGTTCCGGGAATTCACCCACGGGGGTCGGACCCGCTCTGCGCACAGCCACCGCGACCAGCCGCTATGCACCAGGGCGCCGACTTGCCCGGCCACCAAGGGGCGGCGCGGAGGAAACGATTCTCCATCCCCTTTCCCCCACACCCGAACTTCCCATTGTTTGCCCGGTTTTGGGTGCCGCAGATCACCGCCTGCGGGGATTTCGCATTACCGACTCTTTACCTCGGCTCACCGCAACCTCCCCCGCCCTCCGAGCGGTTGTCACAGCGTCCGATCGTCGGACAGGCATCACAGCCCACCCGAAGGAGCACCATGTCCCTCCCCCTGACCCGCCGGATCGCCAGTGCCGCGCTGCTCACCGCAGCGGGAGCGGCCTCCGTGGTCGGTGCGGCCGGCTCCGCGAGCGCCGTGGACCTGCCCCAGAGCACCGACCTGGCCGGCGGTGTGAGCGCCCTCGACACGGGCGCGGTGACCGACACGGTCGGCGGCGCCGCGGAGAACGCCACCGACCTCGCGGGTGACGCGGGCAGCAACGCGGCCAAGAAGACCGTCCCGTCGACGACCCAGACGGCCGGCAAGACCGCCAAGAAGACCACTCCGGTCGCGCAGAAGGCCGCCAAGGACGTGACCCGCAGCGGCGGCGAGGTCGCGACCGACACGGCCGGCGCGGCCCAGGGCGTCGCGGGCGACACCGCGCAGGGCGGCCTGCTGGGCGGCCTGCCGACCGACGCCGTCCCGGGGGGCCTGCCGACCGGCGGCCTGCCCGGCGGGCTCGGCTGACCCGTACGGACGACCGACCGCAGCTCCCCTCCGCGCGGAAGGGCCCGGGAACACCCGGGCCCTTCCGCGTTCTCACGGAACGTCAGATTCGTTGTCGGATAAGCCAGTTGTCCTGTGTATGGTGCAGGGGCGACCGGGGGGACGCATCGCCCTCCCCGGGCGCCCTGACGACCAACAGGAAACGGGGAAAACTCAATGGGACACGACATACGTCGTGTACGTGGCATACGCGTACTCGCCGCCGTCGGCGCCACGGCCGCCGCGCTGACCCTGACCGCTCAGCCGGCCTCCGCCAACTCCTTCGGACCGACCTACGCGGACAACAAGGCACACAGCTTCTTCTACGACGACGACCTGTCGAAGGCCCAGCGCTCCGGCATGGACTGGGCGCGCAGGAACTCGCTCGGCGCCAAGACGGACATGACCACGAGCGTCAACAAGAAGTACAACAGGCAGGTGGACGTCTGGGTCTACGCCACCTGGAGGCCGACCGGCGACCAGAAGCACTGGTACGCGTGGACGACCTGCGTCAAGAGGGTGAGCGGCAGCTCCAGCAAGTGCGACCAGCACACGATCGTGATCAACCACAAGCTGCCGCACTCGAACTACAAGTCGCTGAGCTGCCACGAGATCGGCCACAGCGTGGGCCTGGGTCACTCGAAGGGCAAGAACAGCAGCTACAAGTCGGCGGATCGTTCCTGCATGCGGGGAAACCCCGACCACAACTACTACGCCAGGCACGACAAGAAGCACATCAACGGCCGTTACTGAGCAGGACCGACACGAGAAGAGGAGAGTGAGCAACCGATGAGTCACCGCAAGCGCACCCGTACCGCACAGGCGGCCACCGCCGCCGTCACCCTCGGCGTCCTGCTGGCCGGAACGGCCTGCTCGGCGGACGGCGGAACCCGCGCCGACGACACCCGCACGGACAGCTCCCGCACCGGTGGTGAGCGCCAGGACAGTGCCGCCGCGCCCGCCGGGTTCTGGGGCGCCCACCCGGGCAGGGGAGCCGCGGAGGCCGACGCCCCGGAGAGCCTCACCGAGCTGGCCGACCGCTCGGATCTGGTCGTCCTGGGCACGATCGCGGGCGCCGAGGAGGGCAGGGACTACACCGACCCCGGCAAGCCGCCGAACCGTACGTCGAACATCGGCATCCGGGTCGAGAAGTCCAGCAAGCCCGGTGTGACCGAGGCGGTCGTCGAGTTCACCCGCGAGCCCGGGGCCGAGCTGAACGACATCGCGGCCGACCTGCCCGGTGGCCGCTACGTCTTCTACCTCACGTCCTGGTACCAGGGCCCCGACGGCCCGGTCTACAGCTGCGCGTCCGCCGCGCGGTGCGTGGTGAGCGCCGAGGGCGGGAAGCTGGAGACGCCCCGCGACCCGGAGGTCGCGGAGGAGCTGGCGGAGGGCACCGAGGCCGCGTCCGCCGGAACGTCCGCGCCCGACGGCTCCGCGCCCGCGAAGTCCCAGGGCAGCGGCGCGAGCGGCCGGAAGGCGGAGAGCGAGCCCGTACGGCTCGACAGCGCCGAGGACGTCTTCGCCCTCAGCACCGCCGCCAGGGGCTGACGGGGTCCGCGCCCCGGTACGGCCCGCAGGGACCGCGCCGGGGCGCTTCCCGTCCCGTCCGCGCGGGTCATCCCAGCCGCTTGACCGCGGCCGCCACCCGCTCGTCGGTCGCCGTGAAGGCCACGCGCACGAACCGCTCCCCCGCCGCCCCGTAGAAGTCCCCGGGCGCGACCAGGACGCCCCGCTCCGCGAGGTGGGCCACGGTGTCCCAGCAGCCCTCGTCCCGGGTCGCCCACAGGTACAGGCTCGCCTCGCTGTGCTCGATCCGGAACCCGTGCCCCTCCAGGGCCGCCCGCAGCGCGGCGCGCCGGGCCGCGTACCGCTCCCGCTGCTCGGCCACGTGCGCGTCGTCCCCGAGCGCGGCGACCGTCGCGGCCTGCACCGGTGCGGGCGTCATCATGCCGCCGTGCTTGCGGATCTGGAGCAGCTCGCCCAGCACTCCCGCGTCACCGGCCAGGAAGGCCGCCCGGTAGCCGGCCAGGTTGGAGCGCTTCGACAGGGAGTGGACGGAGACGAGCCCCTCGTAGGAGCCTCCGCACACGTCCGGGTGCAGCACGGAGACGGGTTCGGCCTCCCAGCCCAGCTCCAGGTAGCACTCGTCGCTGAACACCAGCACCCCGTGCTCGCGCGCCCAGGCGACGATCCGGATCAGCTCGTCCTTGCCGAGCACTCGGCCGGTCGGGTTGGACGGCGAGTTCAGCCACAGCAGCTTCAGCCCGGCCGGGTCCAGTTCCGTCGGGTCGTCGTAGACCACCGGGGTGGCCCGGGCGAGCCTCGCGCCCACCTCGTACGTCGGGTAGGCGAGGCGCGGGTAGGCGACCCGGTCGCCGGGGCCGAGACCGAGCTGGGTCGGCAGCCAGGCCACCAGTTCCTTGGAGCCGACCACGGGCAGGACGTTCGGGTGCGCCATGCCCCGGGCGCCGAGCCGCCGCTCACACCACCCGGTGATGGCGTCACGCAGGGCGGGCGTACCCCACACGGTCGGGTAGCCCGGAGAGTCGGCGGCGGCGACCAGCGCCTGCCGGATCAGGCCGGGAACCGGGTCCACCGGGGTGCCGACGGACAGGTCGACGATCCCGTCGGGGTGCGCGGCGGCCGTCGCCTTGTAGGGCTCCAGCTTGTCCCAGGGGAAGGCGGGCAGACGGGACGAGACTCCGGACACGGGGGCTGCTCTCTTTCTCGTACGGGCGTGAAACGCCCCGGTCCCGTACGGGCGGGAGAACCGACCGTACGGGACCGGGGGTGTTCAACAAGCGATCCGATCAGCCGTCATGCCTGCGGCGGCAGGGCGGCGACGAAGGGGTGGTCCCGCTCGATCAGGCCGAGCTTGGAGGCACCACCGGGCGAGCCGAGCTCGTCGAAGAACTCGACGTTCGCCTTGTAGTAGTCCTTCCACTCCTCCGGCACGTCGTCCTCGTAGAAGATCGCCTCGACCGGGCAGACCGGCTCACAGGCCCCGCAGTCGACGCATTCGTCCGGGTGGATGTACAAGGACCTGCTGCCCTCGTAGATGCAGTCGACGGGGCACTCCTCGATGCATGCCTTGTCCTTGACGTCGACACAAGGCTGCGCGATGACGTAGGTCACGCTGTCGTTCCTCCTTGGTAGGGCTGGCTCTGCGCGGGAGCGCGGCGTCGTCGATGCCCGCCCCTAGTATCTCCGTTCTTGAACGGGATCCGTACAGGAGGGGCGAAGAGAGCTGTGGAGTTCACTGCGGGCGGACGGATGGATGTCCGGATCACCCCTTCTGACGTGGGCAAAAGGGTGTCCGTGCGCTGCTTGAGGGACGCTGGGGACGGACTCGGGACGTTCACCGACACGGTCGGTGTGCTCACATCCTGGGACGAAGGTGTGTTGCTGATCACACGAAAGTCCGGGGAATCCGTCCGCATCCCGGAATCCTCCATGGTCGCGGGGAAGACCGTCCCGGCCGCCCCGGCGCGTCGGCGCGGCCCGGCGGCCTCGTTCGCGGAGCTGGCGGGGGTGCAGGCGCGGGCCTGGCAGCCGGTCGAGAGCGAACCACTCGGAGAGTGGACCCTGCGCGCGGCTCACGGGTTCACCCGCAGGGCGAACTCGGTACTGCCGCTCGGCGACCCGGGCGTGCCGCTCGACGAGGCGCTGACGAGGGTCCGCGCCTGGTACGGGAAACGGGGCCTGCCACCGTACCTGCAGGTGGCGACGGGCGCGGCGGACACCCAGGAGGCGCTGTGCGCGGCGCTGGAGGAGCGCGGGTGGCGGCGGGAGGTGTCGGCGGAGGTGCGGGTCGGAGCGCTGGCACCGCTGGCGGACGCGGCGGCACAGCCCGGAGCAGGGCTGTCGCGCGATCCGGACTCCGCGTGGCTGCGCCGGTACCAGCGGGTGGGCGAGCCCGCGCCGCACATGGTGCGGGTGCTGGAGGCGGGCCCGTCGGTGTGGTTCGCGACGATACCGGGCGCCGCCTCCGAAGACGTGCCCGCGGCGATCGGCCGCTGCGTGGTGGACGGCCGGTGGGCCGGCTTCATGGCGGTCGAGGTCGCCCCCGAGCGGCGCCGGGAGGGCCTGGCGACCGCGGTGATGGCCGCGCTGGCGGCACGGGCGCTGGAGGAGGGCGCTTCGGCGGCCTGGCTCCAGGTGGAGACCGGCAACCAGGCCGCTCGGACCATGTACGCGGGGATGGGCTTCGCAGTGCATCACCTGTACCACCACTTCCGCGCCTCCGAGGCGGGTACGTGACCGGTATGGAGGACTGGAGGAGCCAGTTCGCCCAGGAGGCCCGCGAGGAGCGGCCGGACCTGGCGCTGCTGTGCCTGCTGATCGGCACGGAAGCCGAGCCGGAGCTGGGCCAGGCGGGGATGGACGCGGCGGAGATCGAGCTGGACCGGCTGGCCGGGCTCGTGCCGTACGGCCCGAAGGACCCGGTGGCCTGGGCACGGGCGCTGGAGAAGCTGCTGGGCGAGCAGTACGGGTTCGGCGGAACGCCCGCGGAGTACGGGCGCCTGGACTCCTCCCTCCTGCACCAGGTGCTGCGCCGCCGCCGGGGCCTGCCGATCACCCTGTCGGTGGTGTGGATGGAGGTCGCGCGGCGGGCGGGCGCGCCGGTGTACGGGGTGGCGCTGCCGGGACACTTCGTGGTCGGCTTCGGGGACCCGGGCGAGCGGGTGCTGGCCGACCCGTTCGCCGGGGGCCGTCCGATGACGGGTGCGGACGCCGGACTGCTGGTGGCGGGCGCGACCGGCGAGCGCCTCGACCCGTCCCTGCTGCTGCCGGCCGACACGTTGGACATCGTCCTGCGCGTCCTCAACAACATCCGCGCGTGGGCGGTGGCCCGGCCGGAGCACTCCGCGGTCGCCCTGTGGGCCCTGGACCTGGCCCTCCTTCTCCCCTCCCACCCCGCGAAGCTCCGCTACGAACGGGCGAGGGTCCTGATCCAGCGCGGCGAGTTCCGCGCGGGGGCGGGGGAGCTGGAGGCGTACGCGGACGTGGTGGAGCCGGTGGACCGGGCGGCTGCGGAGGAACTGCGGCAGCAGGCGATGGCGGCGCGGTCGCGTCTGAACTGAACCTTCCCCGGTCCGGCCCCGCGCCTGCTCCCGTGCGGCGCGCTCCAGCCCGTCCGGTGACCGAGGGCGAGCGCCGTTCCGGGGACGTGCACCCGTCTACCCGGACCGGCAGTCGTCCACCGCGCACGCGATCACCCGGAACAGCTCACCCCCCAGCTCCTTTCCGACCGCGTCGAACAGTTCCGGATACAGCCCCGGCGTCGTGTTCTCGTCCACGATGATCGGCTCGCCCTCATGAAGGATCATGTCGAATCCGACGATCTCCGCGCCCAGCGCCTTCTGCGCCCGCAGGGCCAGCTCCTCCTGCGCCGGAGACACGGGACACAGGTCCACCTCGCCCCCCGCCCCGGCCGGGTCGTACACCTTGGTGGCCCCGCCGCGCATCGTCGCCCAGCGCGCCGCCCGCTTGCGGTACCCGTACATCACGGCCCCGCCGACGACCGTCACGGACGTCCAGTCGGCCGGATCGTTCTCGTAGAACCGCTCCAGCAGCAGCGTCTCGTCCGGGACGCAGGGAGCCGTCGCCGTGAGGTACCCGACGGCGTCACGAAGCGTGGCGAAGTCGTCCACGAGCAGGACACCCTGCCCGTAGAACCCGTGGCGCGGCTTCAGCAGCGCCCGCCCCCACGCACGCAGCACGTCCTCCGCCGCCCCCAGGTTCCGCGGGTGCAGCAGAACCGTCTCCGGCACCCGCGCACCCGCGCGGCTCAGCGTCAGATGGGCCCGGTACTTGTCGACACCGACGGCGAAGGAGTCCGGGTCGACGACCACCCGGGTGTCGAGACCGAGCGCCCACAGGGCCTCCCGGTGATAACTGCCGGGCGTCCGGTCGATCTGCGCGTACCAGACGTACAGGTCGAGGTCGTTGAGGCAGACGTCCCCGTGGTGGACCCGCCCGTCACGGATGACGGTCCGGTCCAGGTTCAGGTCGTGGGTGAACTCGACGCCCTCCAGTCCGGAGAGCAGCTCCAGACACCGCTCCCGGGCGGGGACGGTGAGCGTGGAGGTGCCGGGCATCCGCGCCAGCGCGGGCGACGCCCCGATCGGCCCCGTCGCCAGAAACGTCCCGACCCGCAGCGCCCGCGTCACGCTCCACCTCCCGGTCAACCGGTCCCGCGCCTCGCTGATCCCTTCCACCGGCGCGTCGACCGCCACACCCGCCCGTAAGGGTCATGGCGCGTCGGCCGCCGCGGGACCCGCCCCGCCCCCGTACCGCCCTGCCAGCTCGGCCACGGTCCCGGCGACGGCCTCCCGCAGGGGCGGCGGCCCCAGCACCTCGGCCTCCGTACCGAGCCGCAGCAGATCCCCGACGGCGACGGCCGTCGTCTCCACCTCCAGCACCGCCTCGGCCCACCCGTCCGGGCCCGGCGGCCCCGCACCCTCCACGGCCCGCACGCCCACGGCGCCGAACAGCATCGGGAGCAGCCGAAGCCCCCGCGGCGAGACCCTCAGCCGCGCGGTCCCCTGGAGCAGCGCGCCCTCCAGCCGCCGGGAGGAGTGGTCCCAGGAGGCGGCGAGGTCGAACCCGTCCGGACGCTCGAAGCCCTGCGTGGTGACCTCCACGTCCAGGAACCGTGACACCCGGTACGTCCGGACGTCGCCGTCCGCCCGCGCCACCAGGTACCAGATGCCGCCCTTGAGGACGAGCCCCAGCGGGTGCAGCTCCCGGCGGACCTCTCCGCGCCAGCGCCGGTAGTGGGCCCGCAGCACGCGCTGCTCCCACACGGCCCGGGCGACCGCCTCCAGGTACGGGACCTCCTCGCCCTCCCGGAACCACCCGGGCGCGTCGAGATGGAAGCACTCCTGCACCCGCTGGGCCCGTGCCGCCAGCCCCTCCGGCAGTGCGGCCGTCAGTTTCAGCCGGGCGGTCGCGAGCACGGCGCCCAGCCCCAGGTCCTTCGCCGGCCCGGGCGCCCCCGCGAAGAACAGCGCGTCGGCCTCGGCGCCGGTCAGCCCGGTGAGCCGCGTCCGGTACCCGTCCATCAGCCGGTAGCCGCCCGCGGGACCCCGGTCGGCGCACACGGGCACACCCGACGCCCCGAGGGCCTCGATGTCCCGGTAGACGGTGCGGACGGACACCTCCAGCTCCGCGGCGAGTTCGGGAGCGGTCATCCGTCCGCGGTTCTGGAGCAGCAGGAGCAGGGCGACAAGCCGGTCGGCGCGCATGGGTCCGAACCGTACCTGACAGAAGATGTCAGGTACGGGGGTGAGGCTGGGCACGCAGCACAGCACCGCCGCGCGGACACACCGTGCGCCCGAACGAACAGGACACCACCCATGCCCGTAGAGATCTCCGGCCACATCGCGTACGTCAACTGGGAGGAGAAGGCGCTCGGTTCGACCGAGACGTACCCGAGGATCGCCGCGGCCACGACCGTCAACACCTTCTCCGGCGGCATCGAGGCGGCGGAGACGGCCTGCGCGCTCACGATCACGTACGTCGCCGAGAAGACGGGCACGTTCACGGGCATGGAGGTGCTGACCGGCAGCCTGGACGGGCGCGAGGGCACGTTCGTGGTCGAACAGCGCGGCACGTTCGACGCGGACGGCTCGGTGCACGGCACGTTCGAGGTGGTCCCGGGCTCGGCCACGGGCGCGTTGGCGGGCCTGCTCGGGACGGGCTCGTTCACGTACCGGGGTGAGTCGCCGTACCCGTACAGGTTGGGCTACGAGCTGGGCTGAGGAAGGCGCCTCCCCGTCGTGGGGGGCCGGAGCCGCTCCGGGGGCTCACCTCCTCACGACGGCTCGCGCGGGCCCGGTCTCTTGACGGGCCGCATCACCTCCCGCCGACGGGCGGCCGCACCCCGGCGGCGGGCTGGGACGGCTGTCAGCGGAGGCTGTCCGCCTGCACGGCTCCGACGAACGCCGCCCAGGCGACCGCGCCGAACAGGACTGCGGGGCCGGTGGGGTGCTTGCTGTCCCGGACGGGGACGTGGGCCGGGCAGGCGGAGTCGTTCACTTCGAGGCAGGCGCCCGCGTTGGGGTCACTGTGGCTGGATTTGCGCCAGCCAGACAGGGCTGACGCGTCCGGGACGATGTGCTCGCTGCGCTTCATGCTCGTATCCCTCCGCTACGGACCTCATGAGGTCCAGCGACTCCTGGTGCGACATTGCGTCGCCCAGAGCAAGATCGTATGCAGCGAAGGCCTGCTCAACCCGGGACAGCAGGTCCCAGACCTTCCCTGTCTTCCAGCCTTCTACGTAGGCGATCGGCGGCAGTTCCTCGAACCGCATCAGCATGAGCATCCCCTCACCCAGTGCGTGCGCTCCCACCCGAAAGGGAAGCACGTGCGTATGAACGCGGCGCCTCTCACCCAACTCCACGATATGCGAAAGCTGTTCCGCCATCACGGCAGGTCCGCCCACCGGGCGCCGCAGAACGGCTTCGTCCATCAGCGCCCACACCATGGGCGACTGAGGGCCGTCCAGGATCCGCGCACGCTTGAGGCGCGCTACGACGGCCCTGTCACACGCCTCTGCCGTCTTGGGAGGAACGGCGTGCTGGAACACTGCCCGCATGTATGCCTCGGTCTGGAGAATGCCGGGCACCAGGGTGCTGGCGAACTCGCGAATCTCCGTCGCCTGACGCTCGAACTCCTTGGCCCTTTCGAAGTGCTCCCCGATGTCCCGCGTCTCCTTGGCTGGCAGGAACCGAACGAGCACCCCTCCCCCGCCGAGCGCCTGGTCAAGGCGTTCCGCGTCCGGCCGCGTCGGGCGGCGGCGGCCCGACTCGAAGTGTGCGATCAGGGACCGCGACATGATCACCAGCTCGGCCAGCGCCGCCTGCGTGAGTCCCGCCTTCGCCCGCAGTTGCTGCAGTTCCTCGCCCCACTTCGCCCGGGCCTCCTGCGTGTCCTCGATGGCCATGGAATAACTCCCCTCTGATCCTGCGACGCTGGGTCACTCACCCCTCTTCCGAGGCTAGCCACCACCGCGTCACTCTGTGAGCGATTCACCACACAGAGCGAGAGGATGCAGGTCATGGTCACGCAAGAGCGGGACGTCCCCTTCCCCACGGGGACGTACGTCGCCCACACCGCCACCGACGTCTACGGACCCGGCAAGGTCATCGACGAAGACGGCGGCATCGGGGAGGCGGGGGAGCCCTGCAACTGGCGGCGGGTCAGGTTCGTGCACTTCGTGGCCAGCGTGCACGTGAAGGACCTGCGGGTCGCCACCGGCATCGAGGCCGCCGAGATCGACTGGTGGCTCAGGACGAAGCGCCGGCAGTACGGGGGGCAGTGGTGATCACCCGGCGGACAGCCTCAGGTCGATCCAGGGGACGGTGTCGCCGGGCAGCAGGTATCGCTCGGTCTCGGTGAAGCCGTGGCTCAGGGCGAACCGGAGGCCGTCCGGGTTGGAGGAGAGGACGACGGTCTCGATCACATGGGCGCCGAGCGCCCGTGCCCGGGCGAGGCCGCGGGTGTACAGCTCCTCGCCGTACCCCTGGCGGCGGTGGGCGGGCAGGACGCGGGCGATGACCGTGGCCGTCGCCGTTCCGTCGGCCGGGGGGCGGACGGTGGTGCAGCCGACGAGGACCTCGCCCGTGTAGGCCACCTCCAGGTGGTGGCGTACGACGCGGTCCCGGACGTCGTCCGGGGACAGGTGATGCGTCGGGATGATCGTGTTGTGGACGTGCCGCCAGTCTCTGAGCGTGGCGTCGTCGTCCGGGTCGTCCAGGTGGCGGATGCGCAGGCCGGTCATGGCGGCAGGAGAACCCGGCGGGTCCGGGGCCGTCAACTCGGTTTGCGGGCCCAGCGGGTGACCGTGGCGGCGTAGTCCTGGGGGTGTGTCACATGGGGGATGTGACCCGCGCCCCGGAAGGTGTTGCGCCCCGCGTGGGGCAGGACGGCGGCCAGGCGGTCCAGGATCGCCTCGAACCAGGCCGGGCTCTCCGTGCCGTGGCTGAGCAGGACGGGGGCCGTGCAGGCGGCGAGCGCGTCGACGTCCAGGTTCGCCCAGTCGGGGTCGCCGGTCTCATCCAGCCAGGTCGCGGCGTGGGTGAGGAAGACGCCCCGCAGGGCCTCGGGCATCGACGTCCAGCCGCCGGGGCCGAGCGCGATCCGCTCGACGAACATCTCCGCGCCGGCCTCGGTCTCGCCCCGGAGCAGCAGTTCTCTCACGTCCTCGATCGCGCTCGACACCGGTTGCAGCTCCGGCGCCACGGCGGGGTCGTCGCGGACCAGCCCGGCGAGCGGAGGCTCGTGGAGGAAGACCGTACGGAGCAGTTCCGGGCGGCGCGCCGCCAGGCCGGCGACGATCGAGGCGCCGAAGGAGTTGCCCGCGACATGCACGGGCGCCGGACCGAGCGCCCCGATCAGCGCCGCGAGGTCGTCCTCGTCCTGCCGCCGGGTGCCCTGGCCGGGCACCTGCTCGCTCCGGCCGTGGCCCCGGCGGTCGTACGCGATGACACGGAAGCCCTCTCCGAGACCGGCCCCGATGGCGGGCAGCCAGGAGCGGTGGTCGTTCCACGAGCCGTGGACCAGGACGAGGGGCTCGCCCTCACCTGCCTCCTCGTAGTGCAGCTGCACCTCACCGGCCTGTACGTACGCCATGTCGTGCGTCCTCCGCGTGCGGGTCCGACCACTTCGGCGCAACCTTCGCACGCGGGGATGTACCGGCAGGGTCCCGACACGGGGAGGGCCGGGCGTCAGGCGCCGTAGAAGCCGCGCAGCATGCCGTCCAGCTCCGCGAGGGTGTCCTCCGTGCCGCTCACGCCCAGGGTGTTCAGCAGGTCCGTGCAGGCAGCCGCGTAGTCGCCCAGGTCGACGATCAGGTCGTAGTAGCCCTCCTCGTCGTCGCGCGGCATCCTGACCACCAGCTCGGCCGTCTGCCGCATGCCCGCAGCTCCGGTGAGCAGGCTGCGCAGCATCTCCACGACGCCCGGTGACACCCCGGGCCCGGGGATGGGGGTGGCGTCGATCTGGTCGACGAACTCCCCCGGCTCCAGCCCGCGATGCTCCGCGAGCAGCGCGGTGAGCCCGGCGGCGGCAACCCCCGCGCCCACCGCGAGGCGGTTGACGTTCTCGGTGCCGCCCGCAGTGAGATCGGCCTTCGCCGCGCGGATGACCACCTGGCAGGCAGGATGATCCTTCCGCAGAGTCACATGTCGGCCCGCCGGGTCCATCGACGCGCGGATCAGCTCCATGACCGGCTCGTGCATCGCTGCTGCTGTCATGCGTCCATGCTGTCGGGCCGTCCGGCGGCACGGCAGCCGAACCGGCGAACCGGGCAGGCCCGTTCGGCGGCGGGCCGGCCGCTTCCCTCGTACCGCGGGCGCAGGCGCCCTCCGCGCGAAGGGCGCGGTTCCGCCGGACGGAAGCCGCGCCCTTCGTGCCGTACCGGCCCCTACCCCTGCGGGTCGAGGTCGATCTCGACCGTCCGTTCCGCCGGGGTCTGGCCCAGCAGGGCGGTCTGCATCGCGCTGGCGACGTCGTCGGCGCTGAGCTGGTGCTGCTGGCCGTCGCCCTTGGTGATCGTGATGCCGTCGAAGACGCCGTCCAGAAGGCGGTCGATCGCCTGCTTGTCGTAGACCTCGACCAGGCGGCCCTCGACCGGCTTCATGGAGAGGATCTGCGGCAGCGAGCGCTGCGGGCCGAACTGGATCTGCCTGCCGCCGGCCTGGATCGTGATCAGGCCCGACATCGCCGGCTCCGCGAACTCCTTCATCGCGCGGTCCAGCTCGGCCTGGGTGATCGTCGGCTGCTGGGTGGCGAGCGGCAGTTCGACGACCTTCGTCTGGCCGGTCTCGACCTGGGCGCGGTAGGCGTCCCGTACGGAGATCATCGACCGGGCGATGTCCAGGGACTTGCCGGACTTGCCGGGTACGGCGGTGACCTTGCCCGGCTCGAAGGTGATCGTGCCCTCGGTGACCGTGCCGGAGCCGCCCGCCAGGTCGCGCAGGGCGACGGCCAGTTTCTCCTCGTCCACCGGGATGACCGGCTGTGCGACGCGCTCCTGGCCGAACAGGGAACCGATCACCGACACCGGGTTGTAGTCGCTTCCGGCCGCGCCCCGGACCGTCGCCTGAGTGTCCAGGGTGAGGCCCGCCTTGTCGGGTGCCAGGGTCTCCTTCTCGCCGCCGATGCTCAGCTCCAGCGGGCGGGCGGCGCGCGGGCCGAGGGCGGTCGACAGCTTCTGGGCGGCCTCCTCCTTGGTGCCGCCGCCGATGTCCACGCCGAGGACCGTCGTGCCCTTCGGGACGTCGGAGTGGTTCAGCAGCAGACCGGCGCCGTAGGTGACGCCCGCCGCCGTCACGAGGCCCACTGCCGCCAGGACCAGCTTCGAGCGGCCCTTCTTCGGGCGTGCCGACGCCGGGACACGGGTCTCCGGAGCGGGGGTCGGCGCGGGCGCCGCCGGGGCGGGCTCGTCGAGCGCGGGCGGGTAGGCGTCGTAGCCGGACGGCGCGGTCTGTTCCCGCGTCACCTGCGCCGGGCCCGACATGGGGAACGGCCCGGGCCGCGCGGCGCGGTCGTCCTGCGGGACCACCGGGATGCCCGTCGTCAGGGTGTCGCCCGACACCTGCGGGGGGTGCTCCTGCCGGGGGGACTGCGGGTCGGCCGGGGACGGCCGCGGGGTCAGGACCGCCGTGTCGTCCGACATCCCCAGGCCCGCGCCCATGCCGATGCCCATCGGCTCCGGTGCCGGGTCCTCCGGCGGGACGTGGGTCGTGCCCAGCGCGGGGCCGGTCGTCGGGCCCGAGGGAGGCTCGGGACCGTCCGAGAAGTACGGCATCGCCGGGCCGGCGGGGCGGGTCCCCCGGCCCTGGGGCCCGTCGGCCTGCGGACCGGGCGGTGCCGGGCGCCCGGTGGCCCCGTAGCCGCCGCTGTTCCCGCCCGCGGCCGGGCCCGAGCCGGGGACGGAGCCCGTACCGGCGCCGGGGGCCCCGCTCCCGGCGGACCCCGTCGCCGCGCTGTCCGCCGCCGTCGGCGGCTTCCGCGGGGCGAACCAGTCACTTGTCCCCGTCTCGCGCTGCGCGGGCTTCGGTTCGTCCTGGACGCGCGGGTTCGCGCCCGTGCGCTCCGCCGGGCTCTCCGGCTCCGGGGCGGCGCGACGCGCGGGGACGTCGGAGGCGGGCTCCGCGGCCTCCTCCTCCGTCCCGTCGCCCTCGCCGACCGGCTTGCGCATGACCACGGGCGGGATGGGCCGCGACCCGGGGATGTTGATCCGGATGCGGGTCGTCAGCGTCGTCTCGGTCTTCGGCTGCTCCGGCTCCCCGGCGGCAGCGGCGGCGTCCGTGTCGGCGTCGCCCGGCGTCTCCTGGGACCGGCCGGTTCCGTACGGCGGTGTCCCCGAGGGGTACGCGGCTCCGCCACGCCCCTGGGGCCCCGAGGACGAGGTGTCAGTTTCACGAGTCAAAGCAGGCTCTCCCGGTTGGCTCCGCCGCCCGCTCTCACACACGCGGGCGTCCGGCGGCGACGCACCACCATACTGGCCGCCGTCGGCGCGCCATTCCCGGCCAGGGGAACATCAGCACGCACGACGGGGCAAGTTCGAACGGGTCACTTGTCAAGTGGGCGTGCCGGCCCGTGGTGTTGGGGCACCACAGCCAAAGTGGCACAGATCACAGCGAGTGACATGCCACCCAGCACGTACACCAGATCGGCCAGTCCTCCCCAGAACAGCTGGTCACCCTCACCGCGGCCGCGGCTGAGCAGGATGACGGCCACCAGCCAGCCGGCTCCGGCGCTGAGGATGCCGAGGTGGCTGCCGGTCGCGCGCAGCCCGGCGTAGAAGAGGAAGAAGGTCGCCAGGAGGGCCAGCAGCAGGCCGCCGGGGAACCAGCCGCCCTGCACGAGCGCGCCCGCCGTGCCCACCAGCGCGCCGAGCACGACAAGCCCCGCATGCGCCAGCGCCTTCACGGGGCGACCACTCCCGCGAACAGGTCGGTCTCCCGCCGTCCTTCCGGTGCTCCCGGCTCTCCTCGCGCCAGTTCGTAGTACTCGTCGGAGAAGAGGGGCTGGCCCAGTTCGTTGGAGAGCGCGAAGAACGCCCCCTGCACGGTGACCTGTGTGGCGTGCGCCCGCATGGCCGCGGCCTTGCGGTCCGCGTACGGCGTGCCGTCGATATGCGCGGTGACGGCACCGTCGTCGACCACGCCCGGGATGTCCTCGATCGTGCCGGCACCCGGGAACGTCACGTCCGTCGCCGTGCGCAGGGCCGCGAAGCCCGCCTCCGCCACCGGACGCGGGACGCGGTTCCAGTAGATCTTGGCGATCGCGTACGGGGCACCCAGCTCCGGGGCGTACGCCGGGTCCGCCGCCAGGTCCGCGGCGCGCATCGCCACCCGGTGGGCCTGGATGTGGTCGGGGTGCCCGTATCCGCCGTCCGGGTCGTAGGTCACCAGGACCTGGGGGCGCGTCTCGCGGATCACCGCGACCAGGTGGGCCGCCGCCTCGTCGAGGTCCGCGCTCCAGAAGGCGCCGGGGCGCTCGTTCTGTGGGAGGCCCATCATGCCGGAGTCGCGGTAGGCGCCGGGGCCACCGAGGAAGCGGTGGTCGGTGACGCCCAGCTCCTTCATGGCGGCGGCGAGTTCGCCCACGCGGTACGGGCCGAGCCGGTCCTCCCGGTCGGGTGCGAGGTGGGCGAGGGCGGGCGGGATGACCTCGCCCTCCTCGCCCCGGGTGCAGGTCACCAGGGTGACCTGGGCGCCTTCGGCCGCGTACTTGGCCATGGTGGCGCCGTTGTTGATCGACTCGTCGTCGGGGTGCGCGTGCACCAGGAGCAGACGACGGGTGGGCAGATCCGTCATACGGACACCCTACGAGCCCCCGGCGCCGGAGCGGCGCACGGGAAGCCGCACAGGAGGTGGCGCTAGAACTTGAAGCTGCCGATCATGCTCGCCACGCTCGTGGTCAGACTGCTGACCGTGGGCGCGATGGAGGAGCTGGCGATGTAGAAACCCAGGAGCATGCACACCACCGCATGCCCGGCCTTCAGCCCCGATTTCTTGATCAGCAGGAAGACGATGATCGCCAGCAGCACCACCGCCGAAATCGAGAGTGCCACGGCGGTTCACCTCCATCGGTGTCGGGAACGGTCAGCGCGCATGTGCCAGAGGGTTCTTACCCACCTTGCGCTACGGATCATAACGATCCGCTCGCACCCCGTGGCCGTCGCACAGAGGCACTCGGGGGCGCACAACCCGGGTTTCGGACAGATGATCGCCGCCGCACCGGGCCCGCCTCCCGGGCTCCGCATGGCCGGATCTGTTGCCCGAAGGGCCTGAGGGCGGGCCGCGCAGCGGGCGCGTCCGCAGGGCGGACATCCGTGCGGCCGGATCCCGCCCGGCGGCGAGCACCCGTACCCCTTGCGGCACTTGTACCGATCGGGCGTACGAGAAGGGGTGAGCCACGCGGTCCGGCACGGGTCTGCGCGCGTCACGAGTCCGCGTACGGGAACTTGGCCGAATCCATATGTAAAGGTGTCCGCATGGCGACCGGCCGGGACGACATGGCAACGCCCCGGCCGGTCCACGGCACCCGCACGGCCGTACACAGTTCAGACTTCCGTGTCCGTATATCGGAACGAGGTCGGAGCCGTGTCCACCGTGTTAACCGGCCGGAGACGTCCCCCGGAGGAACGCGGCGACGGGCCGCGCCCCGCTCAACTGCCTTCCGGCACCACGTGTTTCTCCTCGGCGAAGTGGCATGCCGACGGATGCCCGGCCGTGCGCGGCTCCGCGTCCCGGAACCACGGCGGCACCTCCAGCGGCGGCAGCTCCAGGGCGCACCGCTCCTGGGCCTTCCAGCAGCGGGTGCGGAACCGGCAGCCGGAGGGCGGGTTCGCCGGGGAGGGCACGTCGCCGGCCAGCAGGATGCGTTCGCGGTGTGCACGGGCCGCCGGGTCGGGCACGGGCACCGCGGACAGCAGCGCCTGGGTGTAGGGGTGCGTGGGGTGGTCGTAGATCTCGGTGTCGGTGCCGGTCTCGACGATGCGGCCCAGGTACATGACGCCGACCCGGTCGGAGATGTGCCGGACAATCGACAGGTCGTGGGCGATGAACACGTACGAGAGGGAGAACTCCGCCTGGAGGCTCTCCAGCAGGTTGACGACCTGGGCCTGCACGGAGACGTCCAGCGCGGAGACCGGCTCGTCCGCGACGATGATCCGGGGGCGCAGGGCGAGGCCCCGGGCGATGCCGATGCGCTGCCGCTGGCCGCCGGAGAACTGGTGCGGGTAGCGGTTGATGTGCTCGGGGTTGAGGCCGACGACCTCCAGCAGGTCCTGAACCCTGCGGCGGCGCTCGCCCTTGGGGGCGGCCTCGGGGTGGATCTCGTACGGCTCCCCGACGATGTCGCCGACCGTCATGCGGGGGTTGAGGGAGGTGTACGGGTCCTGGAACACCATCTGGATGTCGCGCCGCACGGCCTTCATGGCCCTGCCGGACAGACGGGTGATGTCCTCACCCTGGTAGCGGATCTCGCCGGAGGTGGGGCGTTCCAGGTTGACGAGCATGCGGGCGACCGTGGACTTGCCGCAGCCGGACTCCCCGACGATGCCGAGGGTCTCGCCGGGGCGCAGGTCGAAGGTGACGCCGTCGACGGCCTTGACCGCGCCGACCTGCTTCTTGAAGAGGACGCCCTGGGTGAGGGGGTAGTGCTTGACGAGGTCCCGCACCTCCAGGATGGGCGGCTCGGCCGGCGGGCGGGGCTGCTGGAGCTGTGCGGTCTCGGCCCTGCTCTCAGTGCTGGGCGGCATCGATCGGCTCCTTGTTCAGGGTCTCCCGCCAGAAGTGGCAGGCGCTGGCCCGGGTGAGGGACACCTCGTACAGGGGCGGGACGTCGGTGTGGCAGAGGTCGCGGGCGCGGGGGCAGCGCGGGTGGAAGGCGCAGCCGGGCGGGATGGCCATCAGGTTGGGCGGCAGGCCCTTGATGGCGTACAGCTCCCGGCCCTTCTGGTCGAGGCGCGGGATGGAGTCGAGGAGACCCTGGGTGTAGGGGTGGGCGGGCGCCTTGTAGATGTCGTGGACGGGCGCGGTCTCGACGATCCGGCCGGCGTACATCACCGCGATCCGGTCGGCCACGTCCGCGACGACGCCGAGGTCGTGGGTGATCAGGATGAGGCCCATGCGCAGTTCGCGCTGGAGTTCCGCGAGCAGTTCCATGACCTGGGCCTGGACGGTGACGTCGAGGGCGGTGGTGGGCTCGTCCGCGATGATCAGGGCGGGTTCGAGGGCCATCGCCATGGCGATCATGATGCGCTGGCGCATGCCGCCGGAGAACTGGTGCGGGTACTGGCCGACGCGTTCGCGGGCGGCGGGGATGCGGACCCGGTCCATGAGTTCGACGGCCTTCTCGCGGGCGTCCTTCCTGGACATGCCGCGGTGGACGACGAACATCTCCCCGAGCTGGTCGCCCACGGTGAGAACGGGGTTCAGGGCGGACAGCGCGTCCTGGAAGATCATCGCCATTCCGGCGCCGCGGATCCCGCGCCGCTCGTCCTCCTTGAGGGTGAGCAGGTCGCGTCCCTGGAAGAGGATCTGCCCGCCGGTGATCCTGCCGGGGGGCATGTCGAGGATGCCCATGACGGCCTGCGCGGTGACGGACTTGCCGGAGCCCGACTCCCCCAGCACGGCGAGGGTCTCGCCCTCGTCGACGGAGTACGTGACACCGTTGACCGCCTTGGCGACGCCGTCGCGGGTGTGGAACTCGACGTGGAGGTCGCGGACTTCGAGCAGCACGGCGGCTCTCACCTCAGCTTCGGGTCGAGGGCGTCGCGGACGGCGTCGCCGAGCATGATGAACGCGAGCACGGTGATGCTGAGGGCACCGGCCGGCCACAGCAGCATGTGGGGGGCGTTGCGGATCTGCGGGGCCGCGTTGGAGATGTCGATGCCCCACGACACGGTGGGCGGGCGCAGCCCGACACCGAGGAAGGACAGGGTGGCCTCCAGCGCGATGTACGTGCCGAGGGCGATCGTCGCGACCACGATGACGGGCGCGACGGCGTTGGGCGCGACATGGCGGAGCAGGATCCGCCCGGGGCTCGCGCCCAGGGAGCGGGCGGCCTGGACGTAGTCGTGCTGTTTGGCGGTGATGACCGAGCCGCGCGCGATGCGGGCGAGCTGGGGCCAGCCGAGCAGCACGATGAGCCCGACGACGGGCCAGACGGTGGTGCTGGTGACGACGGACAGGAAGACCAGGCCGCCGAGGATGACGGGGATGCCGAAGAAGATGTCGGCGGTACGGGAGAGCAGGGCGTCGCTCCAGCCGCCGGAGAAGCCCGCGAGGCCGCCCAGCAGGCTGCCGAGCAGGGCGGCGCCGAACGTGGCGGCGATGCCGACGGTGATGGAGGCACGGGCCCCGTGGACGGTGCGCGCGTACACGTCGCAGCCCTGGGTGTCGTACCCGAAGGGGTGGCCCGGCTCTGAGCCCTGCTGGGACTTGGACAGGTCGCAGCGGAGCGGGTCGGTGCTGGTGAGTAGCTGCGGCCAGATCGCGATGACGACGAGGAAGACGATGAGCAGGGCGGAGACGATGAAGACGGGGTTGCGGCGCAGCTGGTGCCAGGCATCGGTCCACAGGCTGCGGGGTTTGCCGCCGGGGCCGGGGGCGGCGCCGTCGGTCGTGGTGGGTTCGGTCTCCCTCTTGTCGAGGGTCTCCGCTTCGCTCATGGCGAGGTCCATCTGGCCGCCCGCGCCCGTCGGGGCGATGACTTCGCGGGGGTCGTCGTAGGGGGTGTAGGGGCTGTGGACGCCCCCGGGTGTGGTGATGCCGTTGGGGTCCTTGGGCCTGGGCGGGTCGTGCGGGTGGTCCTCGGGGGGCCGGTTGTGGCCCTGCGGCTCGGGACTCTCGGGGCTCTCAGGGCTCTCAGGGCTCTCAGGGCTCTCGGGGCTGGGCGGGTCGGGTGCGTCAGGCATAGCGGATCCTCGGGTCCAGGACCGCGTAGAGCAGGTCGACGAGCAGGTTCGCCACCAGGAAGACGATCACGAGGATCGTCACGAAGCCGACGACGGTGGGCGAGTTGTTGCGCAGGATGCCCTGGTAGAGCTGGTAGCCGACGCCGTGGATGTTGAAGATCCGCTCGGTGACGATGGCCCCGCCCATGAGGGCGCCCACGTCGGCGCCGATGAAGGTGACGACCGGGATCAGGGAGTTGCGCAGCAGGTGCCGGGTGATGATGCGGCGCCGCGGCAGGCCCTTGGCGGTGGCGGTGCGGACGTAGTCGGCGCGGACGTTCTCCGCGATGGAGGTGCGGCTGAGCCGGGTGACGTACGCGAGGGAGACCAGGGCCAGGACGACGCCGGGCAGGATCAGTTCGTCGAAGGTCGCGTCGGAGGACACCGACGGCCTCACCCAGCCCCACTTCACGCCCAGCAGGTACTGGAGGAGGTAGCCGGAGACGAAGGTGGGGACGGAGATGACGATCAGGGTGAGGACGAGCAGTCCCGTGTCGACGGGCCGCCCGCGCTTCAGTCCGCTGATCACGCCGAGGGCGATCCCGAAGACGATCTCGATGGCGATGGCGACGATCGTCAGCCGGAGGGTGACGGGGAAGGCGTCGGCCATCAGGTCGAGGACGGGCTGGCCGTTGAAGGCGGTGCCGAAGTCGCCCTGGAAGATGGCGGCCATGTAGAGCAGGTACTGCTTCCACAGGGGCTCGTCGAGGTTGAGGTCCTCGCGGATGCGGGCGGCGGTGGCCGGGTCGGGGGCCTTGTCGCCGAACAGGGCGGCGACCGGGTCCCCGAGGGCGTACACCATGAGGAAGATGAGCAGGGTGGTCCCGATGAACACCGGGACCATCTGCAGGAGCCGCCGGATGACGTAGCGTCCCATGCCGGGGCCCGCTCAGCCGACCTTGATCTGGTCGTACACCGGGACGCTGAACTGGTTGAGCTTCACGTCCGAGAGCCGCTCGGCGTAGCCCGCACTGCCGTTCTGGTACCACAGCGGGATGGCCGGCATCTGCTCCGCGAGGACCCGCTCGGAGTCCTGGAACAGGTCGACGGCCTTGGCCTGGTCGCTCTCGGCGTTGGCCTCGTCGACGAGCTGGTCGAACCGGGCGTTGCTGAACTTGCCGTTGTTGGAGGAGGCGCCGGTGTAGTACAGCGGCTGGAGGAAGTTCTGGATGAGCGGGTAGTCGGCCTGCCAGCCGGAGCGGTAGGGGCCGGTCATCTTGTCGGTGGTGACCTGGTTGCGGAAGTCCGCGAAGGTGCCGACGGGGTTGACGGTGCAGACGGTGCCCTGGGCGAGGACGTTGTTGATGCTGTTGCAGACCGCTTCCATCCAGTCGCGGTGGGAGCCGGTGTCCACGTTGGAGGTGAGGGTCATCTTGCCGCCGGGGAGGCCGCCGCCCTCGGCGATGAGCTGCTTGGCCGCGTCCGGGTCGAACTCGCAGGCGTCGCCGCAGATGTCGGCGAACCCGCCCTGCTCGCCGAGGGCGGGTGAGGTCCAGTCCTCGGCGGGGGTGCGGGTGTTCTGGAAGATCTGCTGGGTGATCTCCTCGCGGTTGATCGCCTTGGAGATGCCGATGCGGACCTTCTCCATGCCGGGCTTGTTCCACTCGGGCCGGTAGAAGGGGAACACGACCGTCTGGATGATCAGCGCCGGCTGGTTGATGTACCGGTCCCCCAGATCGCTCTCCACGTTGCGGAGCTGCTGGGCGGGGATGTCGTCGACGAGGTCCAGGTTGCCGGCGAGCAGGTCCGTGTAGGCGGTGTTGTTGTCGGTGTAGACCCGCAGGTCGACACCGGCGTTCTGGGCCTTGTCGGGGCCGGTGTAGTTCTCCCAGCGGCGCAGCCGCATGACGCTGCCGCGCTCGTACGAGTCCACGGTGTACGGGCCGTTGCCGACCGGCTTGTTCAGCCAGGCGGCGTGGTCGGTGAAGAACGCCTGGGGCAGCGGCATGAACGCGTTGTAGCCGAGGGTGTCGGGCCAGGTGGAGAACTTGTTCTTCAGTGCGACGGTGAAGTGCAGGTCGTCCTGGACGGCCAGACCGCTCATGGTGTCGGCGGTGGCGGAGCCCTCGGCCGGGTGGACCTCGTCGTAGCCGACGATGTCGCTGAAGAAGGGGGCGTTGGCCTGGGTGTTGTCGATGTCCGCGGCGTAGTTCCATGCGTCGACGAAGGACTCGGCGGTGACCTTCTCGCCGTTGCTGAAGGTCCAGCCGTCCTTGAGGGTGACGGTGAAGTTCTGGGAGTCGGTCGTCTCGATGCTCTCGGCGACCATGTTCTCGGCTTCGCCGGTCTCCGGGTCGTACCTCTTCAGCCCCCGGAAGATCATGTCCAGCACCTTGCCGCCCTGGACCTCGTTGGTGTTGGCGGGCTCCAGGGGGTTCTGGGGGTCGCCCCACGACGAGCTCAGGATCCCCTCGCCGCCACCGGAGTCGCCGCCGCAGGCGGTCGCCGCGAGGGCGGCGGCCATGGCGCATGCGACCCACTTGGCGTACCTGGCTCCACGCATGGAGTGCCTCCTGACCGGGACGGTGCCGTGTGCTTCCGACTGCGCCCCAATAGATCGCGGGCATGCTGCTCCCGCACCTGTACGACACCCATCCGGGACCATGCCGCCGCGCCAAACCGCCCGTACGGGTGGGGTGGGGGCCATGGCCCGACGGCGTACAGTCGCCCCGGAGAGGTACAGCGACCTTGGCGGGTGGGGCGGGCGCAGGTTACGCGGCCACAGAGCCGGGTCCACTGCGCTGCCCGAAACAGACAGACCGGCTGTGAACCCTCCCGGGCCGGTCGTCATGCTCGTTACGGCCACAACCTGCCAGCTCTCGGAGCGATTCAGCCATCCTGTCGGAGGACGTCCGCCTTCTTCAGCAGCTGACAGGAAAACCCTTCGCGTGCAGGTCGCATCCGTGCAAGGCTCACGCCCGCATCTCAGTTTCGAAGGGGGAGAAATGATCGCGAAGCATGCCGTGAGGCACTGGTCCGTGAAGGTGGGCACCATCGTCACAGCGACCGCCGCAGCCGTGGCCTTTTCTGCAGGACCGGCCTCGGCGGAGACAATCCTCAGGTGGTACTCGTACACCACTCAGGGTGCGAAGAAGTGCAACAGTGATGCCAACCTCGCCGGCCCGGGTTACTACTGCACGACCGTCACCGTGACCGGCACCAAGTTCTACGCCCTGGCCCGCTGACCGCAGCACGCCGAGGAACCTGAAGGCCGTCTCGGCGTGGGGATACCAGGTTCACGAAAGGCGCCCGCAACCTCATCAGGTTGCGGGCGCCTGCCGTGCTCGGAGGTTACGCCGCGTGGATGACGTCCTTCTCCTCGGCGAAGTGGCACGCCGACTCGTGGGCCGCCGGCGTGTCCGTGTTCTGGAAGCGCTCGGGGACCGCCAGCAGCGGCACCTCCTGGGCGCACTTGTCCTGCGCCTTCCAGCAGCGGGTGCGGAAGCGGCAGCCCGACGGCGGGTCGGCCGGTGACGGGACGTCACCGGTCAGGATGATCCGCTCGCGGCCCTCGCGCAGGTCCGGGTCCGGGACCGGGACCGCCGACAGCAGCGCCTGGGTGTAGGGGTGCGTCGGGTGGTCGTAGATCTCCGCGTCCGTGCCGATCTCGGCCATCTTGCCGAGGTACATGACGCCGACCCGGTCGGAGATGTGCCGGACGATCGACAGGTCGTGCGCGATGAACACGTACGACAGGTCGAACTCGTTCTGCAGCTTCTCCATCAGGTTGACGACCTGGGCCTGGACGGACACGTCCAGCGCCGAGACCGGCTCGTCGCAGATGATGATCTCCGGGTTCAGCGCCAGCCCGCGCGCGATGCCGATGCGCTGGCGCTGGCCGCCGGAGAACTGGTGCGGGTACCGGTTGATGTACTCGGGGTTGAGGCCCACGACGTCCAGCAGCTCCTGGACCTTGCGGCGCCGGTCGCCCTTCGGGGCCACCTCGGGGTGGATCTCGAAGGTCTCCCCGATGATGTCACCGACCGTCATCCGGGGGTTCAGGGACGTGTACGGGTCCTGGAACACCATCTGGATGTTGCGGCGCACGGCCTTCAGCGCGCGGCCGGACAGCTTGGTGATGTCCTGGCCCTTGTAGAAGATCTCACCGGACGTCGCGGTCTCCAGCATCATCAGCAGCTTGGCGACCGTGGACTTGCCACAGCCCGACTCGCCGACGATGCCGAGGGTCTCGCCCCGGTAGAGGTCGAAGGAGATGCCGTCGACGGCCTTGACCGCGCCGACCTGCTTCTTGAAGAGGATCCCCTGGGTCAGCGGGAAGTGCTTGACGAGGTTGCGGACCTGGAGGATCGGCTCACCCCGGTCCGCGGCCGGCTTCGCGTCCACGGCCTCGTCCTTCTTGGCCAGCTCAGCCATGGATCGTCTCCTTCCAGAAGTGGCACGCGCTGCCGCGGCCGGTGAGCTCGGTGCCGTCCTGCTCGGTCACCTGGTGCAGCGCCGGGACGTCCTCACGGCAGACGTCCTGCGCCTTGGGACAGCGCGGGCTGAACGCACAACCCGAGGGGATGCGCGTCAGGTTGGGCGGCAGGCCCTTGATGGCGTAGAGCTCCTGGCCCTTCTGGTCCAGACGGGGAATCGAGTCCAGCAGACCCCGGGTGTACGGGTGGGCCGGGCGCTTGTACAGCTCGTGCACCGGCGCCTCCTCCACGATGCGGCCCGCGTACATCACCGCGATCTTGTCCGCGACGTCCGCGACGACGCCGAGGTCGTGGGTGATGAGGATCAGCCCCATGTTGTACTCGCGCTGCAGCTCCGCGAGCAGGTCCATGACCTGGGCCTGGACCGTCACGTCGAGCGCTGTGGTGGGCTCGTCCGCGATGATCAGGTCCGGCTCCAGCGCCAGCGCCATGGCGATCATGATGCGCTGGCGCATACCGCCGGAGAACTGGTGCGGGTAGTCGTTGACCCGGGCCGCGGCGGCCGGGATCTTCACCCGGTCCATCAGCTCGATGGCCTTGGCCTTGGCGTCCTTCTTGGACAGACCCTGGTGCACCCGGAACATCTCACCGAGCTGGTAGCCGACGGAGAGCACCGGGTTCAGCGAGGACAGGGCGTCCTGGAAGATCATCGCGATCTTGCTGCCGCGGATCTTGCGGCGCTCCTCGGCGGACATCTTGAGCATGTCCTTGCCGTGGAAGAGGATCTCGCCCTGCGGGATACGGCCCGGCGGCATGTCGAGGATGCCCATGACGGCCTGCGCCGTCACAGACTTGCCGGAGCCGGACTCGCCGAGCACGGCCAGCGTCTCGCCGGAACGGACCGAGTAGTTCACGCCGTTGACGGCCTTGGCCACGCCGTCCCGGGTGTGGAACTCCACGTGCAGGTTCCGGACGTCGAGCAGCGGGCTGCCGTCGTCCTCGGCGCCGCGAGGCGCGGGGACGTCCGCGGTTTTGGAGATGGTGGTCACGTACGCCTCCCTCAGCGCAGCTTGGGGTCGAGGGCGTTGCGGACCGCATCGCCGAACATCAGGAACGAGAGCACGGTGATCGAGACCATCACGGACGGAATGATCAGCACATAGGGCGCGTTGCGCAGCTGCTCACGGCCGCTGGAGACATCCACGCCCCAGGAGACGGTCGGCTCGGCCAGACCGACACCCAGGAAGGACAGCGTCGCCTCGGCCGCGATGTAGCCGCCGAGCGCGATGGTCGCGACGACGATGATCGGGGCCAGCGCGTTGGGCAGGATGTGCCGCATCAGGATCCGCCAGGTGGAGGCGCCCAGCGCCTTGGCGGCGACGACGTAGTCGGCCTGCTTGATGGTGATGACCGAGCCCCGGGAGACCCTCGCGATGGACGTCCAGCCGAGGAACGCCAGAGCCAGGATCACCACATAGACCTCACGGGTCTCGAAGGCGGTGAGGATGACCATGGCGCCGAGCAGGAAGGGAACGCCGAAGAAGATGTCGGTGACCCGGGACAGCAGGGCGTCCACCCAGCCGCCGAAGTAGCCGGCGAGCATGCCGACGAACGTGCCGAGGAGCGTGACCAGGATGGTCACGCCGACGCCGACGAGGATCGAGGCGCGGGCGCCGTACAGCACACGGGCGTAGATGGAGCGGCCCTGGCCGTCGTAGCCGAGCCAGTCCGGCTGGAAGAAGTGCGTCCAGTTCGGGTGCTGGAGGTAGTGGTTCGCCAGGTCGGCGTCCCGCGGCGAGGCGCTGGTGAACAGCCACGGGAAGAACGAGATCACCAGCAGCAGCACGATGAGCCCGGCCGATATCAGGAACATCGGCTGGCGGCGCAGGTCGTGCCAGGCGTCGGACCAGAGGCTGCGCGGCTTGCCCGGGGCGGGACCCGTCTCGGAGACGGTCGCGGCGTCGGTCGCCGTGACCGTCGTGGCCTTCTCGGCCGTGGTCTCAGCGGTCTTGTCAGGCATACCGGATCCTCGGGTCCAGGACCGCGTACAGCAGGTCGACGAGCAGGCTGGCGAGCAGGTAGACGAGGACGATCAGCGATGCGATGCCGACGACGGTGGCGCCCTCACGGCGGAAGAGCGCCTCGTAGATGGCGAGACCGACACCCTTCACGTTGAAGATGCCCTCGGTGACGATGGCGCCGGTCATCAGGTTGCCGATGTCGGTGCCGAGGAAGGTGACGACGGGAACCAGAGAGTTGCGCATCAGGTGGATGCCGACGATCCGGCGGCGCGGCAGGCCCTTGGCGACCGCGGTGCGCATGTAGTCGGCACGCAGGTTCTCGGCCATCGACGTACGGGTCAGCCGGGCCACGTACGCCAGTGAGAGTGAACCGAGCACGATGGCTGGCAGGAAGAGGTCCCCGAAGTTCTCGGAGTCCGTGACCGTCGGCGTCACGAGCTGGAACTGGAACGCGAAGATGTACTGCATCAGGTAGCCCAGCACGAAGGAGGGCATGGAGATCAGCACGAGGGTCAGCGTCAGCAGACCCTTGTCCCGCACGGAGTTGGGGCGCAGACCCGCGATCACGCCCAGGCCGATGCCGACCAGGACCGTGAACGCGAAGGCGAACAGCGTGAGCCGGATCGTGACCGGGAACGCGTCAGCGATGATCTCCGCGATGGGGCGCTTACTGGCGATCTCCGTACCGAAGTCACCCTGGATCAGGTTGGTCAGATAGTTCCAGTACTGGACCAGCAGCGGCTGGTCCAGCCCCAGGTCGTGGCGCAGGGCCTCGATGATCGCCGGGTCCCGGCTCTGCTCACCGGCGAGCGCTCTGACGGGGTCGCCTGGGAGCGCGTACATCATGCTGAAGATCAGGAATGTCGATCCGATGAACACCGGGATCATCTGGAGCAGTCGTCGTGCGACGTAGCGCCCCATGTGGTGCCTCCGTGAGGGGTTGACGCGGTCCGGAGGGCTGCCGGGGTGTCGGTGGGTGGCAGCCCTCGGACCACCGCCGCCGTCGGATCACCGACGGCGGCGGTTGACGGCCGAGTGGGGTGGGCCCGCAGGCTTACTTGACGGTGACCTGCGGCAGCTCGATGTCGCCGTGGAAGTCGACGACGACGTTGTCGACGCCCTTACCGTGGCCACCGTTGATGCGGTAGTACCACAGCGGGATCGACGGCATCTTCTCGAGCAGCTTCTTCTCGACCTCCTGGTAGGCCTTCACGGCCTCTTCCATGGAGGTGGCGTCGTCGCCCTTGGCCATCATCTCGTCGATCTCCTTGTCGGAGAAACGACCGTTGTTGGACTCGGCCTTGGAGTGGTACAGCTCCTTGAGGAAGTTGACGTTGACCGGGTAGTCGGCCACCCAGCCGCCGCGGTACATCGACTTCACCTGGTCGTTGTCGCGGGCCTCGAGGTCGGTCGGGAAGTCCGGCTTCGGGTCGCCGACGCAGTCCACACCGGTGGCGTTGCGGATGGACTCGCAGACCGCGGTCACCCACTCCTTGTGGCCGCCGTCGCTGTTGTACTGGATGAACAGCTTGTTGTCGGGGACGCCGCCGCCCTCCTTGACAAGCTTCTTCGCCTTCTCCGGGTTGTACGTGAAGACGTCGGTGCCCAGGTCCTGGTTGCCCTTGACCTGCGGCGGGGTCCAGCTGTTCGCCGGGGTGCGGGTGTTGTTCAGGACGGTCTTGGTGATCGTGTCACGGTCGATCGCCATGGACAGACCCTGGAGGACCTTGGGGTCGATGTCCTTGAACGTCTTGCTGTAGAACGCCGGGACCAGCGTCTGGATGGCCGAGTACGGCTGCTCGATGGCGCCGTCGCCCAGGTCCTGCTTGTACTTCGGCAGGTCCGTCGGGCCGACCTGGCGGATGATGTCCAGGTTGCCGGAGACGACGTCGCGGTAGGCGGCCTCGACCGTGGCGTAGTTCTTGAACTGGATGCCCTTGTTGGCAGCCTTGTTCGGGCCCTTGTAGTCGTCGAAGGCCTTGACCTGGATGAGCTTCTTGTGGTCCCACTTCTCGAACTGGTAGGGACCGTTGCCGACCGGCTTCTGGCCGAACGCCTTCGGGTCGTCGAAGAAGACCTTCGGGAGCGGGGCCCAGGTCGCGTAGCCCAGCTTGTAGTTGAAGTACGGGACCTTCGTCTTCAGCGTGATGGTGAAGGTGGTGTCGTCGATCGCCTTCAGGCCCGACATCTTGTCGGCCTTCGGGTCACCCTTCTCCGGGTGGACGTCGTCGTAGCCCTCGATGTCCGAGAACCAGAAGGAGTTCTGCTGCTTGTTCTTGGCGTTGGCGTACCAGTTCCACGCGTCGATGTACGACTGCGAGGTGACGGCCTCGCCGTTGTGGAACTTCCAGCCCTCCTTGAGCTTGACGGTCCACACCTTGGAGTCCTCGGTCTCGACGGACTCGGCGTTCGTGAGAACGATCTCGCCGTTGCCGTCGAAGTCGAGCAGCTGGGTGAAGAGCGACTGGATGACGTACGAACCGTTGGACTCGTTCGTGTCGGCCGGGATCAGCGGCTTCTGCGGCTCACCGACATCGATCGAGACATAACCGGCCGGCTTGCCGCTGCTGTCGTTCTTGCTGTCGTCACTCTTGCTTCCACCGCAAGCAGTGGCGGCCATGGCAACGGCGATCGCGCCTGCCACCCACTTGGCGCTCTTCGCACCCCGCATGGGTTCCTCCTCATGAGTCACTTGTCACTGAATGAGAGGCATGCGCGAGCGACCGACACCCCTGACGGCGTTCGCGCACCTGCCCCTGTGTGTGCTCGTGAGTCGGCGCGCTCCCCACAGCGCGTGACCCATTGACCCGAGCTCAGTGGAGCCAACTATTAAGTACGACGGGTCCGTAAACCACACTTAAAGGGTCTCGTTTTGACAACATCACTCCACCCCGGGTGACCGAAATCCGGACAAAACGATCACAGACAGACACCCGCGAAACGGACTGTTAACCCATGTTCCGGTGCGCGGAGATCGATATCCGGACAGCGCCGGGGAGGCGGAGGGGCAAACGGATTGACGAAGGGCCCGGCCCTGTGTCGGATGCGACACAGGGCCGGGCCCTCGGGCCGGGACGGGAACCGTCAGCCGTGCTTGGCGCGGGACGCGGCGCGGGCACGCTCGCGGGCGTCCAGGTTCACCTTGCGGATACGCACGGCCTCCGGGGTCACCTCGACGCACTCGTCGTCGCGGCAGAACTCCAGGGACTGCTCCAGGGACAGCTTGCGCGGCGGAACGATGGACTCCGCCACATCGGCCGTGGAGGAGCGCATGTTGGTGAGCTTCTTCTCCTTGGTGATGTTGACGTCCATGTCGTCGGAGCGGGAGTTCTCACCGACGATCATGCCCTCGTACACCTCGGTGCCCGGCTCCACGAACAGCACGCCGCGCTCCTGGAGGTTCGTCATCGCGAACGCGGTGACGGCGCCGGAGCGGTCGGCCACCAGCGAGCCGTTGTTACGGGTCGTCAGGGTGCCGAACCAGGGCTCGTGGCCCTCGTGGATGGAGTGCGCGATACCCGTGCCGCGGGTCTGCGTCAGGAACTCCGTACGGAAGCCGATGAGGCCGCGGGACGGCACCACGAACTCCATGCGGACCCAGCCGGAGCCGTGGTTCGACATGTTGTCCATGCGGCCCTTGCGGACGCCCATGAGCTGCGTCACGGCGCCCATGTGCTCCTCGGGCACGTCGATCGTCATGCGCTCGACGGGCTCGTGGACCTTGCCGTCGACCTCCCTGGTGACCACCTGCGGCTTGCCGATGGTCAGCTCGAAGCCCTCGCGGCGCATCGTCTCGACGAGGATCGCCAGGGCCAGCTCGCCACGGCCCTGCACCTCCCAGGCGTCCGGGCGCTCGGTGTCGAGGACGCGCAGCGAGACGTTACCGATCAGCTCGCGGTCCAGGCGGTCCTTCACCTGGCGGGCGGTGACCTTGCGGTCCTTGACGGCCGCCTTGGCGTCGGCGCCCTTGCCGGTGCCACCGCGGCCGACCAGCGGCGAGGTGTTCGTGCCGATGGTCATCGAGATGGCCGGCTCGTCGACCGTGATCAGCGGCAGCGCGACCGGGTTCTCCGGGTCCGCCAGGGTCTCGCCGATCATGATGTCCGGGATGCCGGCGACGGCGCAGATGTCGCCCGGGCCCGCCTTCTCGGCCGGCTTGCGGGTCAGCGCCTCCGTCATCATCAGCTCGGAGATGCGGACGTTCTGAACGGATCCGTCACGCTTCATCCACGCGACGGTCTGGCCCTTCTTCAGCTCGCCCTGCTGGACACGCAGCAGCGCGATACGGCCGAGGAAGTTGTCCGCGTCCAGGTTGGTCACGTGCGCCTGGAGCGGCGCCTCGTCGTCGTACACCGGGGCCGGGATGTGCTCCAGGATCGTGGAGAAGAACGGCTCCAGGTTCTCGGAGTCCGCCGGGACCGTGCCGTCCTCCGGCTTGGTCAGCGAGGCGACGCCGTCACGGCCGCAGGCGTAGACGATCGGGAACTCGATCTGGTCCTCGTCCGCGTCCAGATCCAGGAACAGGTCGTACGTCTCGTTGACGACCTCGTCGATCCGGGCGTCCGGGCGGTCCGTCTTGTTGATGCAGAGGATGACCGGCATCCGCTGCTGGAGGGCCTTGCGGAGCACGAACCGGGTCTGCGGCAGCGGACCCTCGGACGCGTCCACGAGCAGCACGACGCCGTCGACCATCGACAGGCCGCGCTCGACCTCGCCGCCGAAGTCGGCGTGGCCGGGGGTGTCGATGATGTTGATCGTGATCGGGGCCCCGCCGTCCTTGGGGTGATACTTCACCGCCGTGTTCTTGGCGAGGATCGTGATGCCCTTCTCACGCTCCAGGTCGTTCGAGTCCATGACGCGGTCGTCGACCGAGTCGAGCTGGTGGGCGGCGAAGGCACCCGCCTGCTTCAGCATGGCGTCGACGATGGTCGTCTTGCCGTGGTCGACGTGGGCGACGATGGCGACGTTACGGATGTCGTGGCGCGTGGGCATGAGTGGCTGGCGCTTCTCTCGGATCGTGGGTGCGGCGTCTCTTTTTCCTCAGTACGCCCGCCGGGCAGATGCGCCACGGCTGTGTCCCATGGTACGGGGCTGCCGCGCGAACGGCGCCCCGGGCATGATCGGGGAGCTTTCCCCGGGCCCCCGGGGCCGCCCCGCAGGGGGCTTTCCCCGCACCGCCGCTCCCCGGGAGCGGGGCCGCTTCCCCGGCGCCTCCTCGGGCTCCGGTGGGACCGGGTCCGGTCCCACCGGAGCCCGAGGAGGCGCACCGGAAGCACGATCAGGAGGGTCCGGGGGGCGAAGCCCCGGTCTCGGAGGCTACTTCTTCTCCGGCGCCCGGAAGCCCACGTTCTCGTACCGCGGCGTCCTGAACCCGAACGCCCCCGCGTTCACCACCGTCCTCTTCACCGCCACCAACTGCGGACGCTGGTAGAGCGGAATGGACCCGGCCGCCGCCCAGATGCGCGCGTCGGCCTGCCGTACGAGATCCCGCGCGGCCTTCTCGTCCAGCTCCGCCGCCGCCTGCTCGAAGAGCTGGTCGATGTGGTCGGTGCCGACCCGGGTGTAGTTCTGCTCGACGAGCAGGGAGCCGTCCGTCGCGGGCGACGGCTTCGCGAAGATAGGACGGCCGTCGGTGGCCGGGTAGGCCGTGCCGGGCCAGGAGTAGAGCGCCAGGTCGTAGTCGCCGGAGGCGATGTGGTCCTTGAAGAAGCTGTCGTCGGAGACCTTCACGATCTCGGTGCGGATGCCGATCCGGTCCAGCATCCGCACGATCCGGTCGCCGACCGTGCGCAGGGCCTCGGAGCCGGGGCCCGAGGGAAGCACGAAGCGCAGGCTCAGCGGCTGACCGTCTTTGCCGAGCGGCCCGGCGGCGGCCCGCGCCGACTCGGGATCGGCGGGGGCGGGGGCGGCGGTGCCCCGGGGGGCGTAGGCGCCGGGAACTCCGTCGGCCCTGGCCGTCTGGCCGGGGCCGGAGCCGTCCTTGGCGTCGGCCTCGCCGTCGGCCCCGCCCGCGGCGGCTTCCGCCTTCGCGCCGGTCAGGGCCTCCGTGAGCGCGCGGGCCTGGCGCACGAGGGCGCTGTGGAGGGCGGCCACGGGTGCGGGGGCCAGGATGTGCGTGTTCTTCTCGTCGCCGCTCCTGGCGTCGTCGCCGCTCTTGTCGTCGCCCACGATGTACAGGCCCTCGTCGGAGGCCCGGTCGGCGGCCTTGTCGGAGGCCGTTTCCGCCGCCGCACGTGCCGTCGGCGACGGGCTGCCGGAGGCCGCCCCGCCCGGCCCGGACGGCGACCCGGAGGCCGGGGCCTTCGACGCCTCCGCGCCCGCCTTCGTCCCGTCCTTGGGCGTCGCCGTCGCCCGCGCGCCCGCCGTGGTCCAGCCCGCGTCCGCGAGCAGCGCGAGGGCCTCCTCCGTGTCCTGTCCGCCCAGGGCGCCGCTGCTGTCGGCGTACGCGGCCTGCCCGGCCAGCGCCAGGTGCGAGCCGACCGGCTCGGCGGGCAGCCCCAGCGGGTCCAGCACCGCCTCGGCCAGCTCCTGCCGGTCCAGCGCCCGGGCCACCGCGCGGCGCACCCGCTCGTCGGCCAGCGGCCCGGCCTCGCCGTTCAGGGCCAGCTGGGTGTAGGCGGGCTCCAGGGTCTTGCGGACGACGTAGCCGCGCAGGGCGGCCTGCTCGGCGGCGTACGCGGCGAAGGCCGCCTGGTTCTGCTCGCGGGCCTCCCGCTCCTCGGCGGCCTTGTCCTCGTCGGATCCGTAGGCGACCGCCCATGACCGGATCGCGTCGGCCGGGGTGATCGTGACGCCCGGCCCGTGGGCGAGCGGCCCCGCGCCCCCGGCGTCCTTGGCGGCACGGGCGATCCGGGCGGCCACGGAGGGATCGATCTCCGCGATGTCGAGCGTGCCCCCGGCGAGGGCGGCGGCCCGCTTCTCGCGCGGGACGGCGCGCAGGACCAGGGTCTGGAGCTTGGGTGCGGCACCCCACCACCGCGGGTTGCGGACCAGGGTGACGGACTTGGCCTTGCTGTCGGTCGCCTTGATCTGGAAGGGCCCGGCGGTCTGCGCGAGCTTGGTGCGGGCCCTGTCGTTGAAGGCGTCCGGCGAGCCCATCACCTCTTTGGGGTAGAGCGGTGAGAACAGCGCCTTCCAGTCACCGTAGGGCTTGCTGAAGGTGACCCGGACCTGGAGGTCGTCGGCGCCGCGCTCGATCTTCGCGATGCGCTCGTAACCGGCGTTGCGGGCGGTCCAGTACGCGCTGTTCCTGCCGTTCAGGGCGCGCCACTGGGCGACGAAGTCGGGGGCGCCGATCTCCCGGCCGTCGCTCCACACGGCCTGCTGGTGGAGCTTGTAGAGCACGACCTGCCGGGGCTCGCGCTCGACGATCTCCGCGGACTCCAGGTAGTCCGGGTTGAGCCGGGGCCTGCCGCGCTCGTCGAGGGTGAAGAGCGTGGGCAGCACGGCTCCGGTGACCCGGCTCGTGGCGGCGTCGGCGTCCGCCTGGAAGGCGTTCAGCGTGCTCGGCAGGGCGTCGACGGCCCAGCGGAGGGTTCCGCCGTCGGCGGTGCGGTCGCGCGCTGTCGGCGCGATATCCACGGGGGCGGCGGCCTCGGAGCGGTTCTCCTCGTCCCCGGAGCCGCAGCCGGCGAGCACGGAGACGGCGAGGACCCCGCTCGTGAGAAGCGCGGCGGTCCTGGTGGGGCGGGCGCCGACCTGGGACATGACGTGTACCTCTTCGTCCGGTTCGGGAATTTAGAGATGATCACACCTATTGCCCATACACTGAAGACGACACGGAGGGCGAAGCGGCGGCGACACGTCGACACGGGCCCCGAAGCCCACCCGTGCGGCCCAATGTCTCCGCCCGAGGTGTCCGGAAGCGGTGCACGCGGAACAGTGGAATCCGTGCACGCGCACTTCACAACGAGGGGCGTGACACGCGACACTTCCAGGCGCGTGTCAGCCGCCCGCGATTCGCGGAAGTGAGGGCAACGAATGTCGCTCCAGGACGATTTGACCGCAGTCAAGCGCAGCCTCGACGAGCTGGTCCGCTCGGTGGGACAGCTCGAACGGGATCTGGCGCGGGAGAAGGGGACCCAGCCGCCGCCGTCCGGGACCGCGCAGCGGCCCGCGGCCGAGCCGATGGTGTCCGTGCCGGACACGCCGTATGACGCGTCCAAGTGGCGCGGCGCGGAGGACGAGGGCCTGGGCCACCCGGGGCGGCACGCGCCGTAGCGCCGGCCCGCCGCGGTTCCGCGCCGGGGCGGGCAGGGGTGACCGTCCGGCAGCCCTGCGGGCCTGAAGGCCGCCCCGCCGCGCCCGCTCGTTCCGCCCCGGGGGTTCCCCTCTGGCGGAGGGACGTGTCCCCGAGGCGGGGACGGCGGTACCGGCCCCGGGCGGCACGGCGAATCGGCGACACGGCGACACACACTGCACGCCCGCAGCAGGAGAAACCGTCACTCCCGGAGGGCCCCTTGGCCACAGGTACTGAACCGCCAGGTGTGCACAGCCCGGGGCGGGCCGCCATCGCGGCCCGCCACCTCCGTACCGACAGGTGGTGGCTGGCACCCGCCGCCACCGCGGCTGGACTGCTCGCCTTCGTCGTCTACTCGACCTGGCGGGCGTTCGCGAACGCCGACTACTACGCCGCCCCCTACGTCTCCCCGTTCTACTCGCCCTGCCTCGCGGAGAACTGCGTCCCCATGCAGGACGGCCCCAACTGGGCGCTTTTCGGGAGCTGGTGGAGCCTCTCCCCCGCCCTGCTGATCCTGGTCTTCCCGCTCGGCTTCCGGCTGACCTGCTACTACTACCGCAAGGCCTACTACCGGGGTTTCTGGGCGTCTCCCCCGGCCTGCGCGGTGGCCGAGCCGCATCGCGCGTACAGCGGCGAGACCCGCTTCCCGCTGATCCTCCAGAACATCCACCGGTACTTCTTCTACGCCGCCCTGCCGGTCGCCGGAATCCTCACGTACGACACGGTGCTGGCCTTCCGGGACGCCTCCTACGCCTGGGGCCACATGGGTCTGGGCACGGTCGTGTTCCTGGTCAACATCGTGCTGATCTGGGCGTACACCCTGTCCTGCCACTCCTGCCGGCACATCGTCGGCGGCAGGCTCCGGCACTTCTCGAAGCACCCCGTCCGCTACCGCGCGTGGACCTGGGTGGGGCGGCTGAACGCCCGCCACATGCAGCTGGCCTGGGCGTCCCTGCTGAGCGTCGCCGTCGCGGACCTGTATGTGTACCTGCTCGCGACCGGTGCCTTCGACGACCCGCGCTTCTTCTAGAAAAGGGTGCCTTCTTGATGACGCAAGCGGAACGGCAGCAGTGGGACGTCGTGGTCGTCGGTGCGGGGGGCGCCGGGCTGCGCGCGGCGGTCGAGGCCCGGGAGCGCGGCGCCCGTACCGCTGTGATCTGCAAGTCTCTGTTCGGCAAGGCGCACACGGTGATGGCCGAGGGCGGCATCGCCGCGTCCATGGCCAACGTCAACCCGGGCGACAACTGGCAGGTGCACTTCCGCGACACCATGCGGGGCGGCAAGTTCCTCAACCAGTGGCGGATGGCCGAGCTGCACGCGCGCGAGGCGCCGGACCGGGTGTGGGAGCTGGAGACCTGGGGCGCCCTCTTCGACCGTACGAAGGACGGGCGCATCTCCCAGCGCAACTTCGGCGGCCACGAGTACCCACGCCTCGCCCATGTGGGCGACCGGACGGGCCTGGAGCTGATCCGCACCCTCCAGCAGAAGACGGTCTCCCTCCAGCAGGAGGACAAGGAGGAGTACGGCGACTACGAGGCCCGGCTGAAGATCTTCCAGGAGTGCACGGTCACACGGATCCTCAAGGACCCGGACGGCCGGGTCTCCGGTGTCTTCTGCTACGAACGCGAGTCCGGGCGCTTCTTCGTGCTGGAGGCCCCGGCGGTGATCCTGGCGACGGGCGGGATCGGCAAGTCGTTCAAGGTGACCTCCAATTCCTGGGAGTACACGGGCGACGGCCACGCACTGGCACTGCTGGCCGGGGCGCCGCTGCTGAACATGGAGTTCGTGCAGTTCCACCCGACGGGCATGGTCTGGCCGCCGTCGGTGAAGGGCATCCTCGTCACCGAGTCCGTGCGCGGCGACGGCGGGGTGCTCAGGAACTCCGAGGGCAGGCGCTTCATGTTCGACTACATCCCGGACGTCTTCAGGGAGAAGTACGCGGAGACGGCGGACGAGGGCGACCGCTGGTACGACGACCCGGACCACAACCGCCGCCCGCCGGAGCTGCTGCCGCGCGACGAGGTGGCGCGGGCCATCAACGCGGAGGTGAAGGCGGGGCGAGGCTCCCCGCACGGCGGGGTGTTCCTGGACGTGTCGTCCCGGCTCCCGGCGGAGGAGATCAGGCGGAGGCTGCCGTCGATGTACCACCAGTTCCGGGAGCTGGCGGATGTCGACATCACGGCCGAGCCGATGGAGGTGGGCCCGACCTGCCACTACGTGATGGGCGGCGTCGCGGTCGACTCCGACACGGCCGCGGCGGTCGGGGTGCCCGGGCTGTTCGCGGCCGGTGAGGTGGCGGGCGGTATGCACGGCTCGAACCGGCTGGGCGGCAACTCGCTGTCGGACCTGCTGGTGTTCGGGCGGCGGGCGGGCCTGCACGCGGCGGAGTACGCGGCCGGGGTGACCGCGCGCCCCGGCGTGGCCGAGGACCTGGTCGCGGAGGCGGCACGGGAGGCGCTGCGCCCCTTCGGCGCGGACGGCACGGCCGGCGAGGGCCCGGCGGAGAACCCGTACACCCTCCACCAGGAACTCCAGCAGGCCATGAACGACCTGGTCGGCATCATCCGCCGGGCGGAGGAGATGGAACGGGCGCTGGAGAAGCTGGCCGGGCTGCGGGCGCGGGCTGCGCGGGCCGCGGTCGAGGGCCACCGGCAGTTCAACCCGGGCTGGCACCTGGCGCTGGACCTGCGGAACATGCTGCTGGTCAGCGAGTGCGTGGCGCGCGCGGCACTGGAGCGCACGGAGAGCCGGGGCGGGCACACCCGGGAGGACTTCCCCTCGATGGCGCGGGAGTGGCGCAGGGCGAACCTGCTGTGCCGCCTGGCGGACGCGGACTTCGCCGACGGCGGCCGGATCGCCCTGGAACGGACGGCGGCCGAGCCGATCCGCCCCGACCTCCTGGACCTGTTCGAGAAGGAGGAGCTGGTCAAGTACCTCGCGGAGGAGGAGCTGAGCGCATGACGTCGCCCGAGGGACAGGGACAGGGACCGTACGAGGCTCACTTCAAGGTGTGGCGCGGGGACGCGGACGGCGGCGGTCTGGAGGACTTCCGGGTGGAGGTCCACGAGGGCGAGGTCGTCCTCGACATCATCCACCGCCTCCAGGCCACCCAGGCACCGGACCTTGCGGTGCGGTGGAACTGCAAGGCCGGCAAGTGCGGCTCGTGCAGCGCGGAGATCAACGGGCGGCCCCGGCTGCTGTGCATGACCCGCATGTCGGTGTTCACCCGGGACGAGACGGTCACGGTCACCCCGCTGCGGGCGTTCCCGGTGCTGCGGGACCTGGTCACGGACGTGTCGTACAACTACGCCAAGGCCCGGGAGGTCCCGGCCTTCGTGCCGCCCGCGGGGCTGGCGCCGGGCGACTACCGGATGCACCAGCAGGATGTCGCCCGCTCCCAGGAGTTCCGCAAGTGCATCGAGTGCTTCCTGTGCCAGGACACCTGCCACGTGGTGCGGGACCACGAGGACAACAAACCGGCCTTCGCGGGCCCGCGCTTCCTGATGCGCGTCGCGGAACTGGACATGCACCCCCTGGACGCGGCGTCCGAGAAGGGCCTGGACCGCCGCCGCACCGCGCAGGAGGAGCACGGGCTGGGCTACTGCAACATCACCAAGTGCTGCACCGAGGTGTGCCCCGAGGAGATCAGGATCACCGACAACGCGCTGATCCCGCTGAAGGAGCGGGCGGTGGACCGGAAGTACGACCCGCTGGTGTGGCTGGGGAACCGGATCCGGCGGCGGGGGTGACGGCCGGCCCTCGGGGGGACCGGCGGCGGAGCCGCGGGGACCTTCGCCCGGTCGCGGCGGCCCCCGCCCCGGCTTAGCCTCACAGGTGTGGGAACGTCGGGCGTGGACCTCGTGCTGCCGCTGGTACTGCTCGCCGCGGTCGTCGCCGTCGCGGCCTACACGTACCTGACACGCCGCCGCCGCACCACCACCCGCACCACCCCGCACGGCGGAGTCCCGGTCCCGGAGGTCGCGGAGCTGGACGCCAGGTCGCGCGACGCGCTCGTCGCGACGGACGACGCGGTACGCACCAGCCGCGAGGAGCTGGGCTTCGCGGTGGCGCTGGCCGGACACACCGCGGCGCGCCGCTGCGCGGAGGCGCTGGCGCACGCGGAGGCCGAGCTGACGGCGGCGTTCCACCTGCGCCAGGAGGTGGACGACGCACGGCTCGAGGACGAGGTGGCGCGGCGGACGATGCTCGAGGAGGTGCTGGCGCGCTGCGCCGAGGCGGACGCGGCCCTGGACGACGCGGCCCCGGACGCCGACGCCCTGCGCGGGCTGCCGGGCGCCGCCCCCGAGGCCGTGGGCGCCGCGCGGCGGCTGCACGGGGAACTGGACGCCCGGCTCGGGACGGCCGAGGCGGCTCTGGTGGCGATACGGCGGCGGTACGCCGAGTCCGCGGCGGCCCCTGTGGCGACGGCACCGGAACAGGCCCGGGCCCGGCTGGACTTCGCGGCGGACCGGCTGGCGCGGGCACTCGCGCCCGGCGCGGACGCGGTGCGGGAGCTGCGTGCCGCCGAGGGAGCGCTGGACCAGGCGGCGCGCCTGGTGGAGGCGGTGGACCGGCGGGCCATGGAGCTGGCGGAGTCGGCGGGGCGGCTGCCGGGGGCGCTGGCCGAGGCGGAGGCCGACCTGGCGGCGGCGCAGAAGGTGCTGGCCGGGGTGGCGGAGACCGAGCTGGTGGAGTGGATGAGCCGGGCCGATCTGCGGGGCCGTACGGCTCGGCTGGAGGCGGTGCTCGGAGACGTACGGCAGTCGGTCGAAGCGGACCGGCACGACCCGGTGGACGCGCTGCGCCGGGTGTGCGAGGCGGACGCGGCGCTGGACGCGGCCCTCGCGGAGGTGCGGGGCCCCGGCGAGGTCGCGCGGCGGGCGCGGGCCTTCCTCGGGCTGGCGCTGCTGTCGGCACGCTCGGCGGTGGGCGCGGCCGGGGAGTACGTGGCGACGCACCGGGGCGTGGTGCGCTCCCCCGCCCGGACCCGGCTGGCGGAGGCGCGGCGGCAGCTCGCGGAGGCCGAGACGGCGGTGGGGGCGGAGACCCTGGAGCACCGGGAGGACGCGCTGCCGCTGGCGCAGGGGGCGGATGGTCTGGCCCGCTCGGCGCAGGCCCTGGCCGAGCAGGACGTACGGCTCCACGGGCCGCCGCCCGCGACGGCGACCGGCCCGGACCTGACCGCCCTGGCCGTCCTGGGCGGAATCCTCCTTCCCGGGGGCGGCCCGGCCCGCTTCGGGGGCCCGGCGACCCGGGGGCGGACGGCAGCGGGGCCCGGCAACCCGTCAGGAGAGGTGTCATGACCCAGCACTCCATCCTCGCCCGCGTCTCCCGGCTGGCGAAGGCCGAGGTCACCGCGCTGCTCAAACAGGCCGAGGACCCCGAGCGGCTGTACGAGCAGCTCGTCCGCGAGTACACGGACACCGTCCGGGCGGCGGAGGCCGCCGTGGCGGCGGCGGCCGTCGACCTGCGCCTGCTGGAGGCGGACCACCAGGAGGACGTGGAAGCGGCCCGGGGGTGGGGCGAGCGGGCGCGGGAGGCCAGTGCGAAGGCCGACGAGCTGCGCGCGGCCCAGCGGGCGGGGCTGGCCGACCGGTTCGACCACCTGGCGAAGGTGGCGCTGGGCCACCAGCTCCGGGCGGAGCGGGACGCCTGGGCGGCCGAGCCGCTGATCGCCTCGCAGCGGGACGCGCTGGCCCTGCTGGAGGCGGGCCTGGGCCGGGTGCGGGAGCGGCTGGCCGAACTGCACGCGCACCGCGACGAGCCCGCGGCCCGCGCCCGCCGTGACGCGGCGGCCCGCACCCGGATGCTGGACGCGCTGCGCGGCGTGGACCTGCTGGACCCGGCGGGCGAGCTGCGGCGGTTCGCGGACAAGGTGCGCCGGGAGGAGGCGAAGGCCCTCGGCAAGCAGGAGATCGCGGTGTCCTCCCTGGACACCCAGTTCGAACGGACCGACACCCTGGCCGACCCGGCGGAGATCGAGTCCCGCCTGGCCGCGCTCAAGTCGGCGGGCTGAACGACCGGGGCGCACCGCGTGCGCGGGCCGGGGCGGCGCCCTGACCGGCGCTTCGTCGGGGGCGCCGCGCCCTCCGGCGGATAGGGCGAGGTCGCTGCGGGGCCTCACCTCCTCACGGCGACGCCTGCGGGCCCAGGCTCAGGGCGGGTGTCGGCACCGCCGGAGCCGGGGGCGCCCCTCCGCGCGCTTCTCCGCTGCGGGCGCACGACCACAGGTCTCGCTGTGGGGAGTCGTTTCCGCGGGGCGACGGGGTGTCCCTGCTCAAGCGAGGACGAGAACCCGGGAAGGGCGCGGCGGAACGGGCCTGCGGCCGGGCAGCCCGCGCTCCGGCCCCACCCCGCACGGGCCGCACCGGCCGGCACCCGCCGCGCTCGCAGCCTCAGTCCCCGAACATGTCCAGCAGCTCGTCCACCGTCGGTTCCCGCACCGCGCCCCCGTCGTCCGGCAGCGCCAGTTCGAACCACACGGTCTTGCCCCGCGGAGTCCGCCGGGACCCCCAGCCGGCGCTGAGCATGCCGACCAGCTGGAGTCCCCGCCCGCCCTCGTCCTCCGCGCGGGCGCGGCGTCGCCGCGGCTGGACGAACCCCGCGTCCCACACCTCGCACACCAGCGTGCGGTCCCGCAGCAGCCGCAGCCGGATCTCGCCCTCCCCGTACCGCAGGGCGTTGGTGACGAGTTCGCTGACGAGCAGTTCGACCGTGTCCACCAGCGGGTCGAGCCCCCAGGCCGCCAGCCGGTCCCGGGCCAGTTCCCGGGCCCGCCCCACCGAGCGGGGCTCGCGCGGCAGCCTCCAGTCCCCGACGGACTCGGCGGGCATGCCCCGGATACGGGCCATGAGCAGGGCGATGTCGTCCTGGCCGTGCCGGGTGTCGAGGGTGCCCAGCACGTGGTCGCAGACGTCCTCCAGCGGCCGCCCGGAACGCGCGAGCGCACGCCGGAACGCCTCCAGGCCCTCGTCCAGCGGGTGGTCGCGGGACTCGACGAGCCCGTCCGTGTAGAGGGCCAGCAGCGCCCCCTCGGGCAGCTCGACCTCGACCTCCTCGAACGGCTCCCCGCCCACCCCGAGCGGCATCCCCGGCGGTACGTCGAGGAGCAGCGCCTCCTCGCCCGGCTCGACCAGCACGGGCGGCAGATGGCCCGCGTTGGCGAACGTACAGCGCCTGGTGACCGCGTCGTACACGGCGTAGACGCAGGTCGCGAGATACACCTCGGACAGCTCGGGCCCCTTGGTGCGGGCCCGCGGGGAGGGCGCGCCGAGGCCGCGGGCGATCTCGTCCAGGTGGGACAGCACCTCGGCGGGTTCCAGGTCGAGCTGCGCGAGGGTCCGTACGGCGGTGCGGAGTTCGCCCATCGCGACGGCGGCGCGCAGTCCGCGCCCCATGACGTCACCGACGACGAGCGCCGTGCGGTGTCCGGGCAGTTCGATGACGTCGAACCAGTCGCCGCCGACCTCGTTGGCGGCGTTGCCCGGCAGGTAGCGGCAGGCGATGTCCAGGCCGGCCGCCTCGGGGTCGCCGGGCGGCAGGAGGCTGCGCTGCAGTATCAGGGCGCGCTCGTGTTCGCGGCGGTAGAGGCGGGCGTTGTCGATGCAGACGGCCGCGCGGGCGGCCAGCTCGACGGCGAGCGCCCGGTCACGCTCCCCGAAGGGCTCGCTGCCCTTGGCCCGGGAGAACTGGACGAGTCCTATGACGGTGTCGTGGGCGACCATCGGCACGACGAGCGTGGAGTGCACGATCCCCCCGTCCGCACCGGGCACCAGGGTGAGCCGCCCGGTCCGCAGGGCCTTGGCGCAGGCCGAGTTGAACGCGTACCGGTGCACGGCCCCCACGTGCGCGGGCTTCCCGCCGCCTTCCCCCGCGCAGCACTCGCCCCACACCCGCCGCTCCCCACCGCTCCCGGCCGTCGCGGGCACGGCCGGGGCGTCCGAGACGGCACTGGCGAAGGCGACCCGCCGGAGCTGGGCGGTGTGGCCGGCCGGCCGGCCCGGCGGGGGCTCGTCACCGCTGAGCAGCCCCTGGTACAGGTCGACGGACGCCAGGTCGCAGAAGCCGGGGACGGCCACGTCGAGCAGGTCGCGGGCGGTGGTCTCCAGGTCCAGGGAGTTGCCGATGCGGGCGCTGGCCTCGTCCAGAAGCGCCAGGTTGCGGCGGGCTCTGGCGGCCTCGCGCGCCGCGTTGTGGCGCCGCGTCACATCGATGCCGAGTCCGGCGACGCCGACCGGGCGCCCGGAGCCGCTGTGCACCCGGTAGAGGCTGATGGACCAGTGGCGGCGCTCGCTCCCGCCGGGCACCGCGCCGACGATCTGGAGGTCTGTGACGGATTCCCCGGTCGCCAGCACCTTCCGGAGCGCGTCGGTCATCCGGTCCGCCTCCTGCCGGGGCAGGTAGTCGTGCACGGTCCGCCCCTGGTGGTCGGCGGCGGTGCCGCCGAAGACCGTGGCGAACCGCTGGTTGGCCCGCTGGACCGTCAGGTCCGTACCGAACAGCAGAAACCCGAAGGGTGATTGGCCGAAAATGGCTTGCGACGAGGCCAGGTCGGTCTCTATTCGGCGTAGTGCACGTACGTCGAACGCGACACAGAGCGCCCCGCGTTCGCCGTGCTCGGACTCGGTCGGCATGACGTACACCTCGGCCAGGCCGTGGGCGAACCGCTCTCCGGGGATGCGGAAGGGGACGAGCCCGGTCCACTCCTTGCCGTCGAGCACCTCCGCGACCTTCCGGTGCCCGCGCGGGCGCAACTCCGAGGGGATCAGCGCCTCGACCGGGTCCATCCCGCGGACCTCGCCGGCCGAGAGGCCGAACATCTCGGCTGCCCGCAGGCTCCAGTGGTCGACGAGCCCGTCGGGGCCGATGGAGAAGGACGCGACTCTGATGTAGTCGTAGATCGAGCCAGGCGGGCTGCTCTGCCACATGACGCCGTTCGCCGTCTCAGGTGTCTCGCTCACGCGACCGTCCCCTCCAGCTCACCGCACCGGACCGGCCATTCCCGCAGTATTCAGCACTACGGCCCCCGTCGGCACGCCGTTCACGATCACAGGGTGGTCTCGTTGGCTTTCCGCCGAGCCGGAAGTGATCGTTGTTCCTTCCCTGTTCCTAACCAGGGAGGGCCAGCTCGAACCACACCGTCTTGCCCGACCTGCCCTTACGCGTGCCCCAGCGGCGGGCGGAGCAGGCCACGAGCTGGAGCCCCCGGCCTCCCTCGTCCTCGGGCCCGGCGAGCCGCTCACGGGGCGGATCCGGAAGCGGATCGGAGACCTCCACGAGCAGCGCGGGGGACGGGTGCCCACCGTGCTCCGGGTGCGCCTCCGGCCACGGCTGCCCGTCGTGTTCCGGCGGGACGCGGAGGAGCCGTACCCCGATCGGCCCGTACGCGTACCGCAGGGAATTGGTCACCAGTTCGCTCACCAGCAGCACCGTCAGGTCGCCGAGGTCCTGCTCAAGCCGCCACGCGCGGAGGGTGTCACGGACGACGCGGCGGGCGGTGCGCACCGAGTCCGGCTCGGCGGGGAAGGTCCACTCGGCGCATGCGCCCTGGGTGTCGATCACGCGGCTCACTTCCCCGGCTCTTCCCCCGGCCCACGAGCAGGCCCACGCCACGCCCGATTCGGGCGGGTTAATCCCTAGATACCCGAATCGGGCGTGGACTATCGCATGTCAGGAGGAAGCGTCAGAAGGGAGGAGGCGCACGGCCTCACGGACCGCGGGAACATCCTGATCCAGCCACTCCACGCTGTCCCATTCATGACGGGCCAGCCAGCGCAGCTCATCGTGGTCCTGGAGGGGGCGCGGCTCGCCGGAGCGCACCCGCGCGGTCCACACGCGCAGCACATAGCCCCGGCCGAGCGGCCACTCACCGGGGATCCGCTCACCCGGCTCCGCCTCGATGCCCAGCTCCTCGCGCAGCTCCCGCACGAGGGCCTCGCGCGGGCCCTCGCCGGCCTCCAGCTTGCCGCCGGGCAGCTCCCAGCGGCCGGCCAGCTCGGGGGGCGCACTTCGGCGCGCGGCCAACAGCCGCCCCTGGTGGTACACGGCTCCGGCGACCACCACACGATCCGTCACGTCCGTCATGCGCCGGAGCGTACCGGGCGGACACTCCGGCCACGGACGTACAGGTCAGCGCGCGGGTTCGCCGATGCGCTCGACCCAGTAGAGCTGCTTGTGTCCTCGCACGTCGAGCCGGTCGACGACCCGCTGCGCCTCGTCCCTCGTCGCGTACCGGCCCACCCGGTACTGGTTGCCGTTGTCGTCCTGCCGAATGACCTGCCAGAGCAGGGTCGTACTACTGTCAGGCATCACGCCGCTCCCCCCGCCGGGTCGCACGTCTCCAAGGATTCCGATGAAACCGCAATCCGCATATGCCTGACCCTACGCCTGACCTTCACACAGCGGATACGGGTTTACACGAAGAGACACACTTCCAGCCAGGAGCCCTTGCCCAGGACTTGCCGATACGCGACCGGCGGCCCGTCAGGCGGTCAGCGCACCGGCAGGTGGTAGGCCACGCGGAAGCGGTCGGCCGGAATGACGACGTCGGCCGTCTCGACGGCCCGCCCCGACGCGAAGTACGTCCGCGCGACGACCATCACCACGTGCCCCGGCACCCCACCGAGGACCAGCAACTCCTCCGCCAGTCCGGGCCGGGCCCCCACCTCCTCGGTCACGTTGTCCACGACCACGTCGATCGCGGCCATCCGGTCCACCACACCGCAGCCGCCGAGCGGCCCCTCCTCGGGCAGCATCACGGGTGTGCGGCCCGTGACGGCCAAGGGCTCCCAGGAGGTCGAGAGCATCACCGCCTCACCGCCGTCCCGGAAGACGTACCGCGTACGCATCACCGGGTCGGCGGGGGCGATGCCGAGCCGGACGGCCACGTCCGCGCTCGCGGCCTCCCGTTCACTGCCGGACTCCCAGGTGCCGCGCGCCCCGTCGGCCGCCTGCTCCTGGCGGAAGGGGTTGACGGAGCCGTTCGCGGGGCGGTAGCCGGAGCGGGAGATCCGGCGCGGCACGGGCCGCTCCCGCACGTACGTCCCCGATCCGGAGCGGCCCTCGACCAGCCCCTCGGCCATCAGCACCTTGCGGGCCTCCAGCGCGACCGTGTCCGAGACGCCGTACTCCTCGCGGATGCGGGCCTGCGAGGGGAGCCGGGTGTGCGGCGGCAGCGAGCCGTTGACGATCTTTTGCCGGAGATCGCTCGCCACGCGAAGATAGGCGGGCTGCTCACCGAATGTCACTGGCCACTCCCATCAGGTTGACAGACAGCTACAGATTCGCAACCCGATGTTGAGCGCCGCAAGCGTGGGCCAGAGTTTCACTCGAAGTGATGATGCCCAGTTTGAGGGCCTGCTTACCGAGGGTAGACCCCGGGCGGCCCATCCTCGCTCGGACCGCCCGTCGCGGCCACCCGTCACGGATGGCCGCCCGGCCCGCCAGGCCCGCCCGCTCAGTCCGCCTGCTCGCCCGGCGGTGTCGTCCCCAGGTTCAGCGCCTTGCGTACCTCCCGGCCGAGGTCCAGGGGCGCGGCGTCGTACGCCACGTCGTAGCGCTCCCAGTACGCGTCCGCGTCCGGCGCCGTGGCCGCCTTGGCCCACAGCCCGCGCGCCTTCGCCAGCTCCTCGCCCAGTTCCGCGACCGGCCCGGCCGCCGCCCCGGAGTAGGTGTGCCCCTTGAGCCGTTCGACCGCCGCGCCCAGGGCCTTCTCCATCCGTCCGGCCCACTGCGTGTTCGCCTTCAGGTCCGTGTCCGGGTCGGCCTCGGGCTGCTCGTAGCGCACCGCCTCGACCGGGTTCACGGCCTGGAGGAAGGTCAGCCGGCCGGGGTCGAGCGTGGTGGCGTCGGTGCGCAGCGAGCCGGTCAGCTTGCCCGAGCCGGCGGCCAGGGCGCAGGTCACCGTGCGGTCGTCGAGGGTGCGCCAGCTCTCCACGGTCGGGTGGAAGTAGTACGACACCGTGTCGGCGGGCAGCGCCCAGGTGTCCATGGCGTAGTCCTCGTCCAGCTTGGCGCAGCGCTCCTCGGCCGCCTTCTCGATGGCGTCGGCACCGGGGTACTCGGAGCCCTGGAGACGGAACCGCCCGCTCACCTCGGCGTCGTGCGGCTCGTCGCACTCGACGTGCTTGACGCGCTCGACCTCCTGCTCTTCCACGACTCCGCCCGGCTGGTCGAAGCAGTCCCCGGCGCGCAGTCCGAAGGCGGATCCGCTGCTCGCGACCTCGTCCCGGACCTCCCGCAGCCCGTCCCACGCCTTCCCGAAGGCACCGGAGACCAGGCCGAGCGCGATGAGCAGGGTGACGACGAGGGACAGCGAGGCACCGGCCACGGCCAGCCCTTTGCCGCGCTCGCCGCGGCGCTTGATCTGACGGAGCGCGACCGCCCCCAGGACCAGGCCGAGCGGGGGTATGAGACAGAGCAGACCGGTGACCAGGGAGGCGACGGCGAGCCCGTTGGTCCTGGCCGGGGCGGGGGCCGGAACCGGGGGCTGGGGATACGGCGATGACACGGGGGTGGGACTCCTGTCGGAACGGTGGCGATCACATGCGTGAGCGGCGCGCATCGTACGCGCTCGCCCTGACGGTCACGGCACCGCCCCCGCCCCGGCACACGGCGTGGGGCGGACGCCCGGAAGGCGCCCGCCCCACGCTCACCGTCCCGGGATCACCGAGACCGCCGGGATCAGCGGGATCAGCGGGATCAGAAGGTCAGGGCCCAGGAGTCGATCTTCCCGGTGTCCCACCAGTAGTTGTCGTGGACCCTCAGCTTCCACGTGCCGTTGGCGCTCTCCGAGGAGGCGTCGACGGTGTACGTGGTGTTGATGTCGTCGCTGCTGCCGCCGGTGCCGTAATCCTTCAGCGTGTAGGCGGTGCCGTCCGGCGCGACGAGCTGGACGCGCAGGTCACCGATGTAGGTGTGCTTGATGTTCACCTCGACCTTGAGCCCGGACGGGGCGTTGCCGGACCGGCCGGTGACGCTGATCGGGGACTCGGTGGTCGAGTTGTCGTTGATCGCGTAGTCGCCGGTGTTCTCGTAGCGGTCGCCGGTGGGCGGCGGGGGCTCCTCGCCGCCCTCACCCACGTACAGCAGCCGGTTCGGGGAGCCGCTGCCCGGGCTGCCGACGGCGCCGGTGGTGGCGGCGGACGTCAGCGCACTGGAGACCTGGGCGGGGCTGGCCGACGGGTTCTCGGCCAGGTACAGCGCCGCCGCACCCGCGACGTGCGGGGCCGCCATCGACGTACCGGAGATGGTGTTGGTGGCGGTGTCGCTGCTGTTCCACGTCGAGGTGATGGAGGAGCCCGGCGCGAAGATGTCCAGCACGCTGCCGTAGTTGGAGAAGCTGGAGCGGGCGTCGGAGCTGGTGGTCGAGCCGACCGTGATGGCCTCGGTGACCCGGGCCGGGGAGTAGTTGGATGCGTTGGCGTTGGAGTTGCCGGCCGCGATGGCGTAGGTGACGCCGGAGGAGATGGAGTTGCGGACGGCGTTGTCGAGGGCGGTGTCGGCGCCGCCACCGAGACTCATGTTGGCCACGGCCGGCTTGACCGCGTTCTGGGTCACCCAGTCGATGCCGGCGACGACCTGCGCGGTGCTGCCGGAGCCCTGGTTGTTGAGCACCCGGACGCCGACGATCTTCGCCTTCTTGGCCACGCCGTGCGCGGAGCCGCCGACCGTACCGGCGACGTGGGTGCCGTGGCCGTGGCCGTCCTGGGCGGTGTTGTCGTCGTCGATGGCGTCGTAGCCGTAGGAGGCACGGCCGCCGAAGTCGTTGTGGGTGATGCGCACACCGGTGTCGATGATGTACGCGGTGACACCCTGGCCGCCCGGCTCCGGGTAGGTGTAGCTCTGGTTCAGCGGCAGGTTCCGCTGGTCGAGCCGGTCCAGGCCCCAGGACGGCGGGCCGGGCTGGGTGCCGCTGACCGTGAAGACGCGGTCCTGGACGACGGACTCGACGGCCGGGTCGGCGGCGAGCTTCTTCGCCTGTGCCTCGGACAGCTCCACCGCGTAGCCGTTGAGGGCCGCGGTGTACGTCTTCTTGATCTTCGCGCCGTACCGCTTGGCGACGGCCTTGCCGGACGCCTTGTCCGAGTCGGCTGCGGACTCGTCGAGAGTCACGATGTAGCTGCCGGGAACGGCCTTCGGGTCACCCGCGTACTGGATGGTGCCCTCGGCGCCGGCGGCGGCGGCCGGGAGGGCGGAGAGGGAGCCGAGAGCGAGGGCGGCGACGGCTATGGCACTTGCTGCGGCGCCTCTGCGCCGTGGCGTACGCATCACGGACATGTGAGGGGTCCTCCTCATAGGTGGTGCGTCACTGTGGGGGAAGACAGGTTCATGACAATCACGCATGTCGCGCCGTACTCCCCTGTACGACATCGGACTGTCATGCGCCGGTCAACCGAAAGATTGACCGATCCATAGGAATCACACAAGGGTGCCGAGCCGCCCCGAACGCGTGTGCCGCACAACTGACATGCTGAGGACCATGACCGTCGACGCGCACTACCTCTGCCCGACATGCGGAGCCCGCTCCTCCTCTTCGGAGCTGACCTGGCGTTGCCCGAAGTGCGGCGGCCCCTGGGACCTGGAGTTCACGGCCGGCGCCGTGGACCGGGCGGCACTCCCGGGCCGGGTGAACTCCCTGTGGCGGTACGCGGAGGCGCTGCCGCTGGCCGATCCGTACGCCTCCCTCGGGGAGGGGCGTACGCCGCTCGTCCGGCTCACCGACACGGTTTCGGCCAAACTCGACTTCCTCATGCCGACGTTGTCGTTCAAGGACCGGGGCGCCGTGCTGCTGGCCGAACTCGCGCGGCGGCTCCAGCCGCGCCGGGTGGTCGCGGACAGCAGCGGCAACGCGGGCACCGCAGTCGCCGCGTACTGCGCCCGCGCCGGGCTGAGCTGCACGGTGTACGTGCCGGAGGCGACGTCCCCGAAGAAGCTGGAGCAGATCGGGGCGCACGGGGCGCGGGTCGAGGTGGTCGCGGGCGACCGGGAGGCCACGGCGGACGCGGCCCGGGCGGCGGCGGACGAGCCGGGCACGTTCTACGCGTCGCACGTCTACAACCCGTACTTCCTGCACGGCACCAAGACCTACGTGTACGAACTGTGGGAGGACCTCGGCGGCCGGCTGCCGGACGCTCTGGCCGTCCCGGTCGGCAACGGGACCCTGCTGCTGGGTGCGGCCCTGGCCACCGCGGAGCTGCACGCCCACGGGCTGATCGCCCGGCGCCCGCGCCTGATCGCCGTCCAGGCGGCGGCGGTGGCGCCCCTGGCGGAGGCCCACCGGGCGGGCGCGGAGGACATCATCCCCGCCCTCCCGGTACCGACCCCGGCCGAGGGCATCGCCATCCCGGCCCCGCCCCGCGCCCGCCAGATCCTGCGCGCGGTCCGTGCATCGGGTGGCGAATTCCGTACGGTGACGGACGACCAGATCCGGACAGCCCAGCGGGACCTGGCCGCCCGGGGGCTGTACGTGGAGCCGACAGGCTGCGCCTGCTGGGCGGCGGTCTCCGCGGACCCGCCGGCGGGCGAGGTGGTCGTGCCGCTGTGCGGGGCGGGAGCGAAGACGGGGCCGGCGGGGGAGCGCGCGCTCGACGGGTGAGCGGACAGCCGCCGAGAGGGCCTTCGCGACCTGCGCCGAACATGACCGCACGGCCCGACCGGATGCGTCCGCGCCCGGGAGGCTGGTTCGCCGGGGCCCGGGCAGACTTCCGCAGGCGCCGCACCGCACCGAGCTGATCGACGGAGCTCTCGTTCTCGCGGTCACCCGCAGCGATCGCGGCACGGGCGCCTCGTCACGGCGCTGCGACCACACTCATGAACGAGGCGCCGGAAGACCCGGACGGCGACCGGGAGACCACCATGCGCCTCGACCAGCGCAACCGCCCGGAGCCGGACGCCCTCGTCACCACCGCGCCTGACGATCCCGGCGGCACCCGGTACGCGCCCGAGGAGGTCCCGCCGGCCGTGCAGGTGGTCCCGCCCGGGGCCGTGGACCGGGACCCGTGGTCGAGCTCCGCACGCACGCGCCGGCAGGCATCCCGCACTCCTGGCGCGTGGAGGAGGAGCGCGGAGCGCCCGTCGTCCACGTCCACGAGACGGACCGGGCGGCCGACGCGTCTGCGCCCGACGGGATCCTCCGGGGGGACGCCGCAGCGGACCGCGCCCTTCGACGTCACCATCGCCGCGGACGCCCTGCTGCCGGAGCCCGGGGCGTCACCGCGCGCAGCGGCTCCCTCACGCCCGGCCCTCCACCCCCAGGCGGGCCTGCTCCTCCTCCACGATGCGTCGCGCGAGCGCCCCGTCCGAGACGTCCACCGCCTCCGGCAGCGCCTCCGCCACATCGCTGCGCCGCGCGTACGCGTCGAACAGCCGCGACTTGCCCTCCAGTACGGTGACCAGCCGCTCGTCCACACTGTCCGTCGCCAGCAGCCGGTGCACCCGCACCGACCGGACCTGCCCCATCCGGTGGACGCGGGCCACGGCCTGGTACTCCAGGGTCGGCTTGGTCTGCGGCTCGCAGAGGATCACCACCGACGCGGCCTGCAGGTTCAGCCCGACGCCGCCCGCCTGGATCTGGGCGAGCAGCACCACGTGCCCCTGCCGCGCCGCGAACGCGTCCACCAGTTCCTGCCGCTCCTCGACCGACAGGCTGCCCGACAGCGGGCCGAGCGTACGGCTGGGCCCGAGGCTGTTCCGTACCGCCGTGAGCACCTCCCGGAAGTACGAGAAGACGACCACCTTCAGCCCGTTGTCCGCCGCGTCCGCCACGATCTCCCGCAGCCGCGCCAGCTTCGCGGAGTCCCGCCGACGGGCGTACGCGGCCCGGCGGATCGCCGGGAATCGCCCGGAGGCAACAGCCGTCCCGTACGCGGTCCGGTCGCTCCGGCTCAGCTCCTCCCACTCGTCCACACGCACCACCCCGGGCAGCTCGGTGAGCACATCCTCCTGGTTGCGCCGCAGATAGGCCGGGGCGACCGCCGTACGGAACGCCTGCGACCCGTCCACGACGGCCACCACGTCCACCCCGGCCAACTGCGGCAGCAGCTCCGGCTGGAGCGGCCGGACGAGGTTGCGGAACTCGGTCACCCGGTTCTCCATCGGTGTCCCCGTGAGGAAGAGCACCCGCTCGCAGCGCCGGCTCCACGCGGCGACCGCCTGCGAGCGCCGGGACTGAGGGTTCTTGACGTAATGCGCCTCGTCCACGACCAGCAGGGCCGGTCTGCCCTGCTCGCCCCGCTCCGGACCTTCGGACTTGTCCGGCTTCTCGGACTTCTCCGGCACGGGAAACCCGCGCAGTGCCTCGTACGTCGTCACGGCGACCCCGCCGTGCTCGCGCCAGCTCGTGAACACCTCGCCCCGCTCGGGCCCGTGCAGCCTGACGGGCCTGAGGGTGGAGCGGGTCTGGATCTCCCGCATCCAGTTGATCAGCACACTGGCCGGGCAGACGACCAGGAAGTGGGTCTCGCCCTGCGCCGCGAGGTGGGCGATCGCGGCGACGGCCTGCACGGTCTTGCCCAGGCCCATCTCGTCCCCGAGGATCACCCGCCGCTGCGCGAGCGCGAACCGGGCGCCGAAGGCCTGGTAACCGCGCAGGGACACCCGCAGGTGGATGTCGTCCAGCTCCTGCGCGCGCACCCGCTCCGCGAGTTCGGGCGGCAGGAAGCCCTCGGCGGCGGCCGGCCTGTGCGGGGCGGCCCGCCCGCCCCGCAGCTCGGCCTCCGCGACCGGCGCGAGCGCCGCGTAGTAGTCGCCCGACCGGGCCTCGAAGTCCACCCAGGCCTCGACCTCGTCGGGGACGCGCAGCAGGTCCACGGACACCTGCCCCACCAGCAGCGGTACGCCGTCCCGCGCGGCGTCCTCCAGCAGGTCGCGCACCCGCGCCAGAGCCTCCAGGGCGGCCCGCCGCCCCTCCCTCCGCGTGAACAGCATCCGCATCCTGCTGCCCGCCGCCCCGGCGCGGGACAGCAGCGCGTCCGCGTCCATGTCCCCCACGAGGGCCTCGGCGGCGGCCATGGCCCGTCGGGCGTCCGGTCCGGCCTTCACCAGCGGGTAGAGGGCGCGGGCCAGCGCGGTCGTGCGGGGCTGCGGGTCGTCCGGGTCGAGCCGTACGACGGCGAGGTCCCGCACCGCGTCGACGAGCCGGTCGGTGGCCGCCCGCACCCGCCGTGCGCCCTGCCGGCCGAGCCCGGGTACCCGCTCCAGCCGGTGCGGGGAGGCACCGTGCACGTCCAGGAGGGTGGCGTACCCCGCGGCCTCCAGCCGGGCGACCTGCACCCGCCCCTCGGTGGCCTCCTGGATCCGCCGCACGGGGATGCGGGCCAGCTCCTCCCCCACCAGCTCGTCGTTCAGCGCGCCGTGCGCGGCCCGCACCGCGTCCACCGCGCCCCGGTGATCGTCCATGAGTGTTCGGGCGGCACCGTACAACTGCCGCGCCTCCCCGAGCAGTTCCCGGGCGGCCCGCCCGGCTGCGGGAGCCGCGCCCCCGCCCCGCACCGGCTGCCGGTTCCCCGCCGCGGACATCAACACCCCCTGGCGCAACGACGTATCGCGCCATCGTCCCATGAGCGTCCCGAAACAAGCCGGGCCGCCGGAATGTTGCCAGAACACCCCCGGCGGAGGCACGGTGTATCCGCACCAATTCCTTTACACAACAAGGGAGTTGACCGGAATGAAGAAGTCCACGCTGCGTTCGGCCGTGGTGGCCGCGGCCCTGGCCGGCGGTCTCGCCTCGACGGCCTTCGCCGCCCCCGCCGCCTCGGCGGCACCGCCGGAGGCGAGGAGCACGGCTGTCGAACGCATCACGACGGCGGAGCAGCTCGCGCGGAGCCTCGAACAGGCCGTGGCCCGGGAGGAGAGCCGCGGCGGGACGGTGGCGCAGGGCAATCCGGTGGGCTTCATCGCGTCCCCGCAGTCGAACGGCACCCTCTGCTGACGATGGAGGAGGACACCTTGGGCGCGGAACCACCCGTGGCCTGGTGCCCCAGTGGGGCTCCGGACCGCGCGGAGTCGGTGGTCCTGGGCGTGCGGTCCGGGCCGGAGGGCCAGGTGAGCTATCTGGCGGAGCCGGTGCCTGCGGCGCAGGTGGTGGACGCGCTGCCGGAGGGCGTGCCGCCCACGCGGGTGCTGCGGTTCGCGTCGCACTGCGTGAGCGACTGCGGGAACCGGGTCGGCACCTCCTGCGGCCTGGTGGACCGCGTGACGGCCGTCCCGCCCCCGTCGGGCGCCGAGGGCCGCCCCGTACCGCGCTGCCATCTGCGCGCCCAGTGCAAGTGGTGGCACCAGTCGGGCGTCGCCGCCTGCCATCGCTGCCCGGCCGTGTCGACGGCCACCCTCGACGACGACCCTCTGGCCAAGCTGGTCGCGGACCCGTCCACGACCCGCGAGCAGCTGGAGACCTGGATCGCGTCACAGGCCCGCTGACCGCCCGGCGGCGCCGCCACGGAGCCGCCGGGCCGTCCCGCACGAGCCACCGGGCCCGCCCCGCACGGCCGTCGGTCCGGCGCCCACCGCGCAGCCGCCGTCCGTCCGCATGACACCCGTCCGAGGCCCGCTGCGCGTCAGCCGGGCCGCCCCGCAGGGCCGACCGGGCTTCGCGCCTGAGCCGCCGAGCCGTCGGTCACGACCCGCCGGGCCCCGCCGCCGTCACCGCGGCCCGCCCCCCTCCGACAACACCCGGTGCAGCCGCCGGGCGTCCTCGGGCAGGTCCCGCCGCCACCCCATCTCCACCACCGGCCACAGAGCGACCATCCCGCCCCACAGCCGCACACTCACCCGGATGTCCACATGGCACCCGTCCCCGCGCGGCGCCACCCGGAAATCGTGCTGCGGCACCTGGCTCCCCAGCGGCGTCCACAGCCGCTCCCCCACGAAGCTCACCCGTCGGCCCCGGGGGTCCACCCGCCGCTCCAGCCGGGTCTCCCGCCTCCGCCCGGGAAACCGGTACCGATACGTCTCGCCCCCGCCCCGCTCGGCCCGGATCTCCGCCACCCCGGAATGCCACCGCGCGAGATTGCACCCGTCGACGAGAAAGGCGAAGACGTCACCGGCACTCCGCGGCACGGCCACGGACACATTCACCTGCGGCATGGGGGCGCCCCCTTCATCGAGCACCCCCTCCCTTCCACCCCAGCACGCCGGAGCATCGGCTTCCGCCAGGATTTGCCCTGTTCGGCCGCGCGGCCCGGGCAGACCGGACGCGAGCCCCATGACGGGGCCGCGCCCATCAGGTCACGGCCTCCGCGGCCCCGGGCGCCGGGCCCCGCTCAGACATTGCAGCGGAACCTTCAGCGCAGCGCCCCGACCTGTGAAAACGCTGTTCTCGGAGCCCCCAACCAGAACCGATCCAGCACGGTGCGAGTTCATCCAGCACATCCAGCACGCGCGACCGCGACGAAGGCCGTCACCCAAGCCGGAGACCCATTGTGTACACATGGGACACTCGGTACACTTGGGCGCATGACGCAGCCGCTGCCCATAGAGTCCATCCGCGATGTGCGCGCCCACCTCGCCGAGGTCGTGGAGCGCGCCGATCGCGACGACGTACCCACCGTGATCACGCGCCGGGGCAAGGAAGTCGCCGCCGTCGTCTCCATCGAGGTACTGCGCAAGTACCAGGAGTGGGAAGAGCGCGAGATCAATCGGATCATCGACGAGCGCATGGCCAACCCCGCACCCGGCATCCCGATCGAGGACATCATGAGGGAGACGCTGGCGCGCGGTGAGTGAGTACCGAACCGTCTTCCGCCCCGAGGCGCAGGCCGAGCTTCGGAAGATCCCGCGCGAGATGGCGCTGCGCATTCTGGCCAAACTGACCGAACTGGAAAGCGATCCGCTCGGCTTCAACACCACCGCACTCGTGTCCCAGCCGGACCGCCGACGGCTACGGGTCGGCGACTACCGCGTCGTCTACACGATCGACAACGGGGAGCTGGTGGTCTGGGTCGTTCACGTGGGACACCGGTCCACCGTTTACGAGACCTGATCACCCGCTGACTCCGCGTCAGAAATCCAGCACCCATCCAGCACGGTGATGACGAAGGGGTCGGACTCCTCAGAGCCCGCCCCCCTCTGACTTGCACGTTTGACTCACCACCTAACGAGAGTATGTGCACGACTACACGTTGAGCGGAACGCCTGAGGTCTGATCCTGGCCTGCGGCAGAGCCCCGCGCCGGGCCCTGACCTCGGACTTCCTCGTTGGCGTGCGTTGGCTCCCGACTGCCGTTTACGGGTGTCCCGCGGACTGGCTGCGGACTGGCCGGGGGTCCGAGGCGGCGGGGCCCACGGGGAGACTGCGCAGTGAGCGACTCCCACCCCTGCACGCGCCACGGGCACCGCGCACTGGGCACAACGCCCGGCTCGTACAAGATCTGGCCGATCTGACTCCGGGAGGACAACGGGGTCCAGTTCCGCCGGCCATGAGTAGCGGAGCGAGCAACGAGTTACGCGTGCCGCGAGTGCACTTGTTCCGCACCGCCCGTCGTAACTGATTCGACAGTTCGCGAGATGTCCTCAGCGCGTGTACGGATCAGCCAGCGCCAACGGCGTCCGGGCTGCTTCCAGAGCCGACCCCGGAAAGGCGGGTCCGGCGGTGTAGAAGCGGGCACGGGTGCGGCCGACCGGCGTCAGGACCTCGCCCGCGACCAGGTCCCGCAGGTCGCGTTGGGCCCGTTGCAGGCTCAGGTCCTCCGTTCGTTCGTAGCGTGTACGACGCACCCGCCCGGACATCGCCACATCGTGCAGGGCGGAAACCACCCTCTCGTCCAGCCCCCGCTCCTCCGCGAACTCACCCAGCAGGAGCCACACCCGACTCGAACGATCCAGGCGATTACTTACGGTCTGCGCCTGCTGGTGGTACGCGGTGAGGTTGAAACGTATCCAACCGGAGACATCCTGGTCGGGGCGGTAGGTCGCCCCCCGACGCTGCAACTCGCGGTAGTACTCCCAGGTATTGCCGGGGCGCCCCAGCCAAGCCTCGATCGAGGAGAACTCGGGAGCCAGTTCTCCCTGTCTCGCGATCATGAGCGTTTGGAGGGATCGGGACATACGGCCGTTGCCATCCGCCCATGGGTGGATGGCAACAAGGTGGAGATGCGCCATGGCGGCCCGCACCAGGGGGTGCGGGCCGTCGTCCGTGTTCAGCCACTCGACCAGTTCACTCGTCAACGCAGGCACCTCGGCTGCGTCCGGTGCCGCATATGCCGCGATGCTGGGGTCGCGGGCGTCTGTCACGTACACCGCTCCACGGCGCCACTGCCCGGCCGGCTTCCGCGGGGTGTGCCGGTGCCCCTGCAGCATCCAGTGGAGCGCGTTGAGCAGCTCCTTGCTGTATCGGAAGTCCGCGACGTCATGCAGCGTCTGGATATAGGTCATCATCCGCTGATAGGCCAGCGTCTCCTCGCGATCCTCCTCGGAGACGTCGACATCCCGCTCGCCCTCCAGCAGGTCCTCGACGTCGACCGTGGACACCTTGAAACCCTCGATCGAGTTGGAGGCCGCCACCGCATCCGCAGTCAAGAACTTACGCAGCCCTTCGGTCCACTTCGCCGGAGTGGACCGGACCTGGAGGCGCAACGAGTGACGAAGGTCTTCGATCTCACCGAGAACGCGCTGGTCCTCGGCGGTGAGAGCGGGCGTGGGGAAGAGCATGTCCTCACCATAGATTGACGCAAACATTACGTCAATGCGTCAGCATCCGTGGACACCCCGACGTCGATCCTTCACCGGAACGACGAAGAGGGCGGGCCCGCAAGAAGGGCAGGGGCGGCAGCCTGCGCCTCGACGGTGGCACGGCCGGCGAGAGACGGGGCCAGACCACGGCCGTGGCGCCCATGAACGTCACGCGCCATGCGAACACCGAGGCATCCACCACCAGGCCCCGGTCTTGCGACGGCCGGTTGAGTCCGGGCCGCCGCCGCGGTCCGCAATGCACAATGCAGCCGGGCCAGGTCGAACCGCTCTGCGGACTGTCGCGGACAGCGCGACGGCCTGACTCACATTCCCGCAGGTCAGGCCGCCTCCATACATGCGATCAAACGTTGAAGCGGAACTCCACGACGTCGCCGTCCTGCATGACGTAGTCCTTGCCCTCCATGCGGGCCTTGCCGGCGGCGCGGGCGTCGGGGACGGAGCCGGAGGCGACCAGGTCGTCGAAGGAGATGACCTCGGCCTTGATGAAGCCCTTCTGGAAGTCGGTGTGGATCACACCGGCCGCCTCGGGTGCCGTGTCGCCCTTCTTGATGGTCCAGGCGCGGGCCTCCTTGGGGCCGGCCGTGAGGTAGGTCTGGAGGCCCAGGGTGTCGAAGCCGACGCGGGCCAGGGTGGTCAGGCCGGGTTCCTCGGCGCCCACGGACTGGAGGAGCTCCAGGGCGTCCTCCTCGTCCAGCTCGGCCAGGTCCGCCTCCAGCTTGGCGTTCAGGAAGATCGCCTCGGCCGGGGCGACCAGCGCGCGCTGCTCGTCCTTGAAGGCCTCGTCCGTCAGCTCGGCCTCGTCGACGTTGAAGACGTACAGGAACGGCTTCGTCGTCAGGAGGTGCAGGTCGTGGAGCAGCTCCGCCTTCTCGCCGCCCTGGACGATGCCCTGGGAGAAGAGCGTGGTGCCGGTCTCCAGGATCTCCTTGGCGTTCTCCACCGCGGCGACCTTCGGCGCCACGTCCTTCTTGATGCGGGACTCCTTCTGGAGGCGCGGAAGGACCTTCTCGATGGTCTGGAGGTCGGCGAGGATCAGCTCGGTGTTGATCGTGTCGATGTCGTTCTTGGGCGAGACCTTGCCGTCGACGTGCACGACGTTCTCGTCCTGGAAAGCACGGATGACCTGGCAGATCGCGTCGGACTCGCGGATGTTCGCCAGGAACTTGTTGCCCAGGCCCTCACCCTCGCTCGCGCCGCGCACGATGCCCGCGATGTCGACGAAGTCGACGGTCGCCGGGAGGATGCGCTGGGAGCCGAAGATCTCGGCCAGCTTGGTGAGCCGGGCGTCGGGGACGCCGACCACGCCCACGTTCGGCTCGATCGTGGCGAACGGGTAGTTGGCCGCCAGCACGTCGTTCTTGGTCAGGGCGTTGAACAGGGTCGACTTGCCGACATTCGGCAGACCGACGATTCCGATCGTGAGCGACACGTTGGCGACTTCCTGAGGTGTGGGTGATGGGGCCGACCCCTCAGTCTACGGGCGCGGGGACGGGAACGGCCAAGCCCGGGGCGCCGGACCGCGGACCGGGGTGACGGCCAGGGCGGGGAACACCGCGGGAACTTCGCGCCAAGGTCGCCCCTCACGCGTGTCTCGTACCGGTTTTTCCCGGGCTCCCGGCCTACGTTGTCCCCGTGGAGCAGCAAAGGAGCAGTCCCCCTCGCCGCCCGCGGTCGCCGCAGTCCCCGGTGGCCCGGCCGCAGCCTCCGGTACGGCCGCCGCAGTCCTCCTCCGTGCGGTCCCCCTCTCCCTCTCTTCTGCCACGCAGGCCCGGCGCCGCGACCGCCCGGCCGCGGCGAGGCGGCGCGACCGGTGTCCGGCCCCCGCGCACCCAGGGGCTGCCCGGCCTGGTGGCCGCGGTGCGGCGGCTGCCCGAACCCCGGCTGACCGGGCTCGGCGCCGGGCTGTTCGCGTCCGCCGCGATGCTGCTGTTCGGCTGTCTCGACCTGCTGCTCTTCGACGGCTCGCCGCTGGTGTACGGACTGCTCTTCCTGCCGGTCAGCGCGCTCACCGCGCTGTGGGTGCGGGCGGCGGACCTCGTGACGGCGCCGATCAGTGTGCCGATCGCCTTCGCCGTGGGCGTGATCCCCGTGTCCGGTGGCGAGGGCGGGGTGGGCGGGCACACCATGGCCGTGGTCACCGCGCTGGCGGTGCAGGCCGGGTGGCTCTACGGGGGGACGCTGGTGGCGGGTGTGATCACGTGTGTGCGGAAGGTGCGGGTGATGGGGCGGCGGGGGCGGGCCGCGGGACCGCGGCGGCCGGGCTGACCCGCCGGGGCGGGTTCCGCGCGGGGCCGGGGCCGCCAAACCGCCGCCGGGGTTCGGGCCGGAGCAGGCGGGCCGCCCCTCGGCGTACGCGTCAGCGGGCCCTCGTCGCCATCGCCGCGCCCACGATGCCCGCGTTGTTCTGGAGGTGTGCCGGGACGATCTCCGCGCGGACGTTCTTGATCAGCGGCAGGAACTTCTCCGCCTTGCGGCTCACCCCGCCGCCCACGATGAACAGCTCCGGACTGAACAGCATCTCCAGGTGCGCCAGGTACTTGCGGACCCGGTGCGCCCACTCCGGCCAGCTCAGGTCCTTGTCGTCCTTGGTCTTCACGGAGGCGTGCCGCTCGGCCTCCTTGCCGTTCAGCTCCAGGTGGCCCAGCTCGGTGTTCGGGACGAGTCGGCCGTCGATGAAGACCGCGCTGCCGATGCCCGTGCCCAAGGTCAGCATGATCACCGTCCCGCCGCGCCCCCGCCCCGCGCCGTGGGTCATCTCCGCGACGCCCGCCGCGTCCGCGTCGTTCAGGACGGTCACCGGCAGCCCGCCCAGCCGGTCGCCCAGCAGCGCTGCCGCGTCCACGCCGATCCAGGACTTGTCGACGTTCGCGGCCGTACGGATCGTGGAACCGGTCACCACACCCGGGAAGGTCACCCCCACCGGCCCCGACCAGTCGAAGTGCGCCACGACCTCCGCGACGCAGCCCGCGACGTCCGAGGGCGTCGCGGGCTGCGGGGTCAGTACCTTGTGGCGGGCCTCGGCCAGATCGCCGCGGTCCAGGTCCACGGGAGCGCCTTTGATCCCCGAACCGCCGATGTCCACTCCGAAGACGTTCATGGACTCCACGTTACGGCGCCGGGGTGGCGCTCATCCTGTTACTGCTCGGTCAGGGCGGCGGCCTCCGCGCGCAGGTCGCGGCGCAGCTCCTTCGGCAGCGAGAAGGTGATCGACTCCTCCGCCGCCTTCACGATCTCGACGTCTTCGAAGCCGCGCTGGGCCAGCCACTCCAGGACGCCCTCCACCAGCACCTCGGGCACCGACGCGCCGGACGTGACGCCGACCGTCGAGACGCCGCCCTCCAGCCAGGACTCGTCGATCTCCTCCGCGAAGTCGACCAGGTACGCCTCCTTCGCGCCGGCCAGCTTCGCGACCTCCACCAGGCGCTTGGAGTTGGAGGAGTTGCGGGAGCCGACCACGATGACCAGGTCCGCGTCCGCGCCCATCTGCTTCACGGCCAGCTGGCGGTTCTGCGTGGCGTAGCAGATGTCGTCGCTGGGCGGGGAGACGAGCTGCGGGAACTTGTCCTTCAGCGCGTCGACCGTCTCCATCGTCTCGTCGACCGACAGCGTGGTCTGGGACAGCCAGACGACCTTGGACGGGTCGCGGACCTCGACCTTCGCCACGTCGCCGGGTCCGTCGACGAGCTGGATGTGGTCGGGGGCCTCACCGGAGGTGCCGATGACCTCCTCGTGGCCCTCGTGGCCGATCAGGAGGATGTCGAAGTCCTCGTTCGCGTACCGGACGGCCTCCTTGTGGACCTTCGTGACCAGCGGGCAGGTCGCGTCGATGGTCGCGAGGCGGCCCCGCCTCGCCTCCTCGTGCACGGCCGGTGCCACGCCGTGCGCGGAGAACATGACGATGGCCCCCGGCGGCACCTCATCCGTCTGCTCGACGAAGATCGCGCCCTTCTTCTCCAGGGTCCGCACGACGTACTTGTTGTGGACGATCTCGTGCCGTACGTAGATCGGCGCGCCGTACTGCTCCAGCGCCTTCTCCACGGCGATCACGGCACGGTCCACGCCCGCGCAGTATCCGCGCGGAGCGGCGAGGAGGACCCGGCGGGCAGGAGGCGTAGGAGTCATGCCCCCCATCGTAAGGGCGGGCGGCGACGGCCGAGGATCCCCCCGCCCGGGTAGCGCCCGGGCGTCCCCCGCGCGGGTGGGCACCGGGAGTTGTCAGTGACGGCGCGTACGCTCCCCCTATGCCTAGGACCACGTCTGCCGAAGCTCCGCTGCCCGTCGGTGAGGTGTCACGGCTCATCGGGGGGTGGATCGACCGCCTCGGTGCCGTCTGGGTGGAGGGCCAGATCACCCAGTTGTCGCGGCGCCCGGGAGCCGGGGTGGTGTTCATGACGTTGCGGGATCCGTCGCACGACATCTCGGTGAGCGTGACCTGCTATCGGCAGACGTTCGACGCGGTGGCGGACGTGGTCTCCGAGGGCGCGCGGGTGGTGGTGCACGCGAAGCCGGAGTGGTACGCGCCGCGGGGGCAGCTGTCGCTGCGGGCGGCGGAGATACGCCCGGTGGGCATCGGGGAGCTGCTGGCCCGCCTGGAGCGGCTGAAGCGGACCCTGGGCGCGGAGGGGCTGTTCGCGGCGGAGCGGAAGAAGCCGGTGCCGTTTCTGCCGCAGCTGATCGGGCTGGTGTGCGGGCGGGCGTCGGCGGCCGAGCGGGACGTGCTGGAGGTGGCGCGGCGGCGCTGGCCCGCGGTGCGGTTCGAGGTGCGGAACGTGGCGGTGCAGGGGGTGCACGCGGTGCCTCAGGTGGTGCGGGCGGTCAAGGAACTGGACGGGCTGCCGCACGTGGACGTGATCGTCGTGGCACGGGGCGGGGGCAGCGTGGAGGACCTGCTGCCGTTCTCGGACGAGGAGCTGGTGCGGGCGGTGGCGGAATGCCGTACGCCGGTGGTGTCGGCCATCGGGCACGAGCCGGACTCGCCGCTGCTGGATCTGGTGGCGGACCTCAGGGCGGCGACGCCGACGGACGCGGCGAAGAAGGTCGTCCCGGACGTGGGCGAGGAGCTGCTGCGGGTGCGGCATCTCCGGGACCGCGCCCTGCGCTGCGTACGGGGTCTGCTGGAGCGGGAGGAACGGGGGCTGGCGCATGCGCTGGCCCGGCCCGTGATGGAACACCCGCAACGGATGGTGGAGGAGCGGGAGGCGCAGGTGGACGCGCTGCTGGCGCGCGGCCGCCGGGTGCTGGGGCATCTGCTGGACCGGGCGGACTCGGAACTGACCCACACCCACGCGCGCGTGGTGGCCCTGTCGCCCGCGGCGACGCTGGAACGGGGGTACGCGGTGCTGCAGCGTGCGGACGGCGGGGTGGTGCGGGCACCGGAGGACGCGCCGGTGGGCGAGGAGCTGCGGGCGCGGGTGGCGGAGGGGGAGTTCACGGTGCGGCGCGTGGACGGCGAGGCCTGAGGGGGACCAGGAGGAGCAGGGGGAGTGCGGGGAGCAAGGCGTCGCGGCGGCGTGGGGGGCAGTCGGGGCGTGTCCGCCGGGCCTGCCCGCAGGGGCGGCGCGGCTTGGCCGAGCCGCGCCGGGTGGGTTGTCGGTGGACGGCCGTAGGGTGGCCGCATGACGGCTGACACGACGGAGAGCACGGACAGGGCGGGCGGCGTGGCGGGCGCCGACGGGCGGACCACGCTGGGGTACGAGCAGGCGCGCGACGAGCTGATCGAGGTCGTCCGCCGGCTGGAGGCGGGCGGCACCACGCTGGAGGAGTCGCTCGCCCTCTGGGAGCGGGGCGAGGAACTCGCGAAGGTGTGCCGTCACTGGCTGGAGGGTGCCCGCGCCCGCCTGGACGCGGCGCTGGCCTCGGAGGAGGCGGAAGCGGGCGAGGACGAGTAGGGGCCCCGCAGAGGGGCGTGAGGCAGGGCACCCCAGGGTTTAGTTGAAGTTTCACCTAACTCGCCGTACGGTGGAGTCGTCGGCACGACTCCTCACCACTCGGAAGGTTTGTCCCCGTATGTCTCTCGTACTCGACCCCACCGCCCAGGACCTCCTCTTCCGTGAGGCCCGTACCGCCCAGACCTTCTCCGACGAGCCGGTGACCGAGGAGCAGGTCCAGGCCATCTACGACCTGGTCAAGTACGGCCCCACCGCGTTCAACCAGACGCCGCTGCGCATCACCCTGGTCCGCTCGGCCGAGGCCCGCGAGCGGCTGGTCCCGCTGATGGCCGAGGGCAACCGGGCCAAGACCGCCACGGCGCCGCTCACCGCGATCCTGGCGGCGGACAACGAGTTCCATGAGGAGCTGCCGCGGCTGTTCCCCGCGTTCCCGCAGGCCAAGGACGCGTTCTTCAGTGAGCGCCCGGCCCGTGAGGCGTCCGCCGGCATGAACGCGGCGCTGCAGGCCGCGTACTTCATCGTCGGGGTGCGGGCGGCGGGGCTGGCCGCCGGGCCGATGACCGGGTTCGACTTCGGGGGCGTCCAGAAGGAGTTCCTGGACGGGGACCACACGCCGCTGATGATCGTGAACATCGGGAAGCCGGGGGAGAACGCGGCGTTCCCGCGGGCGCCGCGGCTCGCGTACGACGAGGTCGTCACGACCGTCTGACGCCCCGCCCCGCGCAACCGGCGGCCTCGCGCACCCCTCCGGGTGCCGGGGCCGCTCCCCTTTTCCGCCGCGCCGCCCGCCGGATGCGGGACCGGCCCCTGCTCCCGCCCTCCGCCGCGCCGGGAACACCGCCTCCAGGCTCCCGCTGCCGCGCCTCGGGGGCACCCCCGCCCGGAGCGCTTCGGGGCGGCCGCCCTCCGGGCGCCGGACAGCACGGCTAGAGCGCGGCGCCCGGCCTCAGCGCCTTCGCCATCTCCGTGAGGCGCTCGAAGGACGCCGTACCCATGACCACCGTGGTCGCCTTCTCGTCGCGGAGGACCAGCGCGTCGTACTTCTCGCCCTCCCAGCGCTCCCACTCGCGGTCCGCGATCCGCTCCCGCCCGTCCGTGGCGGACGCTCCGCGCGTGACCCTGGCGATGTACTTCTCCGCCTCCGCCGCCGTCGCCTGCTCCACCGCCACGTACTCGCGCTCCGGTGTCAGGTAGCCCAGATGCCAGGCGTTGTCGGCCGTGCGCCGGTACGAGACCGAGGTCGCCCGCCAGTCCTCCGGCAGGCCCTCGGGCGCGACCACCGGGTAGGGTGCCGCCCGCTGGGCCGTCACCAGCTCGACGCTGTAGTCCACGGGCTGGATCGGGTCCACGTTCTCGTCGTGCGGGACGAACATGTAGATCACCGCCGCGGCGGCGCAGATGACCGCCATCGACTGGAACATCCCACGCACCGTCTGCTTGCCTCGCATACCTGCCACGCCCCCTATGGTCGCATCAGGGCGGCGTGCTCATACGTGGGCCCCTCTGCTCAATTTGTCGACCTGGCGATAGAGTCACAGCACCCTCTTCACCTCCGGCCGTCGCCGTACAGAAAGGTGCGCTCCGATGACCGAGCATCAACTGCCGACCGAACTCGAGGTCTCTCCCGAGGCCCCCGACCGCAATCTGGCCCTGGAGCTGGTCCGGGTCACCGAGGCCGCCGCCATGGCCGCCGGCCGCTGGGTGGGCCGCGGCGACAAGAACGGTGCCGACGGCGCCGCCGTACGCGCCATGCGCACCCTCGTCTCCACCGTCTCGATGAACGGCGTCGTCGTCATCGGCGAGGGCGAGAAGGACGAAGCTCCGATGCTGTTCAACGGCGAGCGCATCGGTGACGGCACCGGCGCCGAGTGCGACATCGCCGTGGACCCGATCGACGGCACCACGCTCACCGCGAAGGGCATGCCCAACGCGATCGCCGTGCTCGCCGCCGCCGACCGCGGCACCATGTTCGACCCGTCCGCGGTCTTCTACATGGACAAGCTGGTCACCGGCCCCGAGGCCGCCGACTACGTGGACATCAACGCCCCCGTCTCGGTCAACATCCGCCGGGTCGCCAAGGCGAAGAACTCCGCGCCCGAGGACGTCACCGTCGTCATCCTGGACCGCCCGCGCCACGAGGGCATCGTCAGGGAGATCCGGGAGACCGGCGCCCGGATCAAGTTCATCTCGGACGGCGACGTGGCCGGTTCGATCATGGCCGTCCGCGAGGGCACCGGCGTGGACATGCTCATGGGCATCGGCGGTACGCCCGAGGGCATCATCAGCGCCTGCGCGATCAAGTGCCTGGGCGGTGTCATCCAGGGCAAGCTGTGGCCGAAGGACGACGAGGAGCGGGCACGCGCCCTCGACGCGGGCCACGACCTGGACCGTGTGCTGACCACGGACGACCTGGTCAGCGGCGACAACGTGTTCTTCGTCGCGACCGGCATCACGGACGGCGAACTGCTGCGCGGGGTGCGCTACCGCGCGGAGACCGCCAGCACCTCGTCGCTCGTCATGCGCTCGAAGTCCGGCACGATCCGGCAGATCGACTCCACGCACCGGCTGTCGAAGCTGCGCGCGTACAGCCAGATCGACTTCGACCGCGCGAAGTGACGCACGGCGAGGCACAGGAACGCGGCGAGACGCAGGAACGATTGCGCGCTCTGATCATCAGCCCGGTCGGCATGTGACGAATAAGGGGCGCCCCCAGTGCGGTGGGAGCGCCCCTTTCTCGTACAGGCCGTACCCGCGTCCGTCGCCGTCCGCGCGGGTCAGCCGGCGGCGGCGATCCGCTGCTCCGCCGACGCGGCCTTCTTCAGCTCGATCTCACGGCGCCTGCGGCGGGCCAGCACCACGCGGCGCTCGGCGGCCGTCAGCCCGCCCCACACCCCGTACGGCTCCGGCTGGAGCAGCGCGTGCTCGCGGCACTCGACCATGACCGGGCAGCGGGCGCAGACCCGCTTCGCGGCCTCCTCCCGGGCCAGCCGGGCGGCCGTCGGCTCCTTCGACGGCGCGAAGAACAGTCCCGCCTCATCCCGGCGGCACACCGCCTCCGTGTGCCAGGGGCCGGCGTCATCCTCCCGCGCCGGAACGCGCTGGGCCGGGACGGCGGCGATCTGGAGGGTCTGATGCGGCAGTTGCAGCACGGTCTACTCCTGACGACGGCTTACGGGAGCGAGAGAGACGATGCTGCAAGCCCTACCCGCTGTACGCACGCCTATGCACTGCGTGGCGTGAGGTTCCAGGGGCCGGACGGCGGGACGGCCGAAACTCGATGCTCCCGCACGGACTCCGCTCAGCTGTCCAGGTGCTTGCGCATGCTGCGGGGCAGCAGGTCCTTGATCCACTTGCCGCGCTTGGGCCTGGCTTCGACGTTCCCGAACACCGAATAGCCGTTGAGGACCACGACCGGCGCCTCCGGGTCCGACGCCTCCAGGCTGACCACCTCGAAGTTGCCGAGCACACCCGTGCCGTTGCCGCGCAGGGTGATGTTCTCGGGAACGTACACCTCGACGTTGCCGAAGATCGAGGTGGCGTTGATGGTGGTGAGCCGCTGGGTGAAGGTGGCCTCGGTGAGGTCGATCTCGATGTTGCCGAACAGGGAGAACGCGGCGGTGCGGGGGCCGATGCGCCAGCGGCCCCGGCGGGTGTTGCTGGAGAAGACCGCGATCAGCTTCTCCGCCGTAGCGTCCGCCGCCTCGTCGGCATAGCCGTACGACTGCGGCGCCGGCGCCGCGGCCGGGCCCGGCCGGGCCGCCGGGAGGTCCCGTACGAGCGGCTCCAGTTCGCCCATCGTCTTGGCCCGGTACACGGCGTCGATACGCTCCGCGTGCTCGGCCGCGTCGAGCCGCCCCTCGGCCATGGCCTCGCGGAGGATGTCCGCGATCCGGTCGCGGTCGGCGTCCGAGGCCCGGATCGCCGCGGCCGGAGCCGGGGCCGGGGCCCGGTCGGGCTGCGGGGCCGGCGTCCCGGCGGGCGTCTCGGACTGCTTCTGGGGCTGCTTTTCGAGGTCCACCCGCCCAGGTTAGCCAAACGCGATAGATCGCGACTAGTACCGTACGAGCCGGGGTGGCCCGACCTCACCGACAGGTGAGCCCTACCTCACAAGCTGTGCCGCCCGTGAGCGTTCTAGGCTTGTGGACGCGTTGCCAAGGGAGGCCGCGCCGCTGTCTGCCGAGTGAGGAATGGCCGTCATGCCAGAGTTTGCGTACGCCGATCTGCTCCCCCTGGGAGAGGACACCACGCCCTACCGCCTGGTGACGAAGGAGGGCGTGTCCACCTTCGAGGCCGACGGGCGGACGTTCCTCAAGGTCGACCCGGAGGCACTGCGCAAGCTGGCCGAGGCGGCGATCCACGACATCCAGCACTATCTGCGCCCGGCCCACCTGGCCCAGCTCCGGAAGATCATCGACGACCCGGAGGCCTCCGCCAACGACAAGTTCGTGGCGCTGGACCTGCTGAAGAACGCGAACATCGCGGCGGCGGGTGTGCTGCCCATGTGCCAGGACACCGGCACGGCGATCGTGATGGGCAAGCGCGGCCAGAACGTCCTCACCGGAGGCGAGGACGAGAAGGCCCTGTCCCGCGGCATCTACGACGCGTACACCCGGCTGAACCTGCGCTACTCGCAGATGGCTCCGCTCACCATGTGGGAGGAGAAGAACACCGGCTCCAACCTGCCCGCGCAGATCGAGCTGTACGCGACGGACGGCGGGGCGTACAAGTTCCTCTTCATGGCGAAGGGCGGCGGCTCCGCCAACAAGTCGTTCCTCTACCAGGAGACCAAGGCGGTCCTGAACGAGGCCTCCATGATGAAGTTCCTGGAGGAGAAGATCCGCTCGCTCGGCACGGCCGCGTGCCCGCCCTACCACCTGGCGATCGTGGTGGGCGGCACGTCCGCCGAGTACGCCCTCAAGACCGCGAAGTACGCCTCCGCGCACTACCTGGACGAGCTGCCCGAGGAGGGCTCGGTCCTCGGCAACGGCTTCCGTGACAAGGAGCTGGAGGAGAAGGTCTTCGAGCTGACGCAGAAGATCGGCATCGGCGCGCAGTTCGGCGGCAAGTACTTCTGCCACGACGTGCGGGTGGTCCGCCTGCCGCGGCACGGCGCGTCCTGCCCGGTGGCCATCGCGGTCTCCTGCTCGGCCGACCGCCAGGCGGTCGCGAAGATCACCGCCGAGGGCGTGTTCCTGGAGCAGCTGGAGACGGACCCGGCGCGGTTCCTGCCAGACACGACGGACGAGCACCTCGCCGAGGAGGCGGGGGACGTCGTCGAGATCGACCTGAACCAGCCGATGGACGAGATCCTCGCGGAGCTGTCCAAGTACCCGGTCAAGACGCGGCTCTCGCTGACCGGACCGCTCGTAGTGGCGCGCGACATCGCACACGCGAAGATCAAGGAGCGGCTGGACGCGGGCGAGGAGATGCCGCAGTACCTGAAGGACCACCCGGTCTACTACGCGGGCCCCGCGAAGACCCCCGAGGGCTACGCCTCCGGCTCCTTCGGCCCGACGACGGCGGGCCGCATGGACTCGTACGTGGAGCAGTTCCAGGCGGCGGGCGGCTCGAAGGTCATGCTGGCGAAGGGCAACCGGTCCCAGCAGGTGACCGATGCGTGCGGGGCGCACGGCGGCTTCTACCTCGGCTCGATCGGCGGGCCGGCGGCACGCCTCGCCCAGGACTGCATCAAGAAGGTCGAGGTCGTCGAGTACGAGGAGCTGGGCATGGAGGCGGTCTGGAAGATCGAGGTGGAGGACTTCCCTGCGTTCATCGTCGTGGACGACAAGGGCAACGACTTCTTCAAGGACCCGGCGCCGCAGCCGACGTTCACGTCGATCCCGGTGCGTCCGGGCCGGTAGTCCCCGCCCCGCCCCTTCCCGGGCCGGGGGGGGCACCGCCCGCCGGCCCGGAGAGGGTGCCCGCTAGGTGAACTGCTGGCCCGCCGCGCCGAGCTCGCAGGGCTGGAGCCTCAGCGGGGACCTGGCCGACGCCAGGGTCACGCACAGGTCGGGTGCGGCCGACGGGCGCAGGGTGTCCTCCGTGCGCGTGAACCTCTGGTTCGGCGCGCCCGAGCAGTTCCAGACGATGAGCGCCGCGCCCGGCTCGTAGCGGGCCGACGGCACGTCCAGGCAGCGGTCGTGGGTGAGCGCGGTGTGCAGCGAGCCGCGCTCCGCGTCGTACCACCAGTCCTGGTTGCGCCCCCCGTGGCAGGGCCAGCCGAGGACCCCCGTGCCGTTGCGGCTCGTCGCCGCTTCGACGTCCACGCAGTTGCCCGTCGCCGGGTTCCTCAGCGGTGCGAACTTGTCGTCCCACGCCCCGGCCCACAGCACCGGCTTCCCCGTCGACGCCGGGTCCGCGCAGCTCGCCTCCCGCACCCCGGCCGCGTACAGCTGCGTCAGGCAGGACGCGAAGGCGCCGTGCCCGGCCCTGTTCGGGTGGAAGGACTGGCGGACGGAGTTCTCGTCCCAGGGGAACTTGGTCACGTCGATGTACAGGCCGCGGGCCCAGGTCTCGTCCATGCAGACCTCACGCCCGTGGAAGAGCCGGGACGCGTCGAGGTACGTCGCACCGGTGCTCGCCGCCGCCCGGCGGACGCCGCGTTCGAACGCGGGGACGGCGGTGTTGCGGCCCCAGACGGTGTCGGAGTCGTATCCGAGGCCGCCGCAGACGAGCTTGCCGGGGAAGTTCGGGTTGTCGCGGAAGTCCGGGCCGATGGGGCTCGGGTAGCTCATGACGACCAGCTTGTAGTCACCGTCGCCGTATCCCGCGTCGCGCATGACGGTGCGCAGGTCGCGGACGGTCTGCTCGATCCTGGGGACGAGGCCGTCGACACGCGACTGCCAGCCGGGCGCGTACTTCGGCTCGCATGCCCCCTGGAGCAGGACGTACCGCGTCACGCAGTCGGTCATGACAGGCCCGAACTGCAGGTCGTCGTTGGCGCCGGCGACCAGGAGGACCATCTTGACCCGGGTGTTGCGCGCCTTGACGGCGAGGCTGTCGCTCTGGACCAGTTCGTCCGCGTACTGCGGGGAGCCGCCGATGCGGATGTTGACGCTGGACGCGCCGGAGCAGGCGACGTTGTACGTGATGTCGGCGGGGATTCCGGTGCGGTGGATGGCCGCGTCGGGTGAGCGGTGGCACCAGTTGTCGGGGCCGTCGGTGCCGGGCTCGTACGTACCGACGCCCTCGCCGCTGATCTCGCTGTCACCGAGGGAGATCAGCGCGCTCTTCCGCTCTTCGACCGGGCGTTCGCCGGGGCTGCCGTAGAGGGCGACGGCCTCGGCGGCGCGGATCTTCTCCAACTCGGCGGGGAGCGGAGCGGAGCCGGCGGTGCGGGAGGACGTCCGAGGGGACTCGGCCGTGGCGGCGGGAGCGGACATCCCGCCGAGCACGGCCGCGAACGCGGCGGCCGTCGCGACCGCCCATCCGAGTCGTGGTCTGGTGCGCGCCATTGCGCCTCCTGGAAGTGGGGTTACCCACGGTTTTTACTGGCTGGTAACGCACTTGGGAATAGAGGGAACAGGACAAGTGCTCACAACTCCCGGACAACACGGAAAAGTTGAGGGTCGATCATGAGTGACGCAGGCGAGCCCCAGGAGCAGGACCGGAACGGGTACCGGACCGAGTACGACTCCATGGGAGAGGTACGCGTGCCCGCCCACGCCAAGTGGCGGGCCCAGACCCAGCGGGCGGTGGAGAACTTCCCCGTCTCCGGGCAGCGCCTGGAGCGCGCCCACATCGCGGCCCTGGCCCAGGTCAAGGCCGCGGCGGCCCGGGTGAACGCCGAGCTGGGCGTGCTGGACCCGGACATCGCGGAGGCGGTGCGGGAGGCGGCCGGAGAGGTGGCGTCGGGCCGGTGGGACGACCAGTTCCCGGTGGACGTGTTCCAGACGGGCTCCGGGACCTCGTCCAACATGAACATGAACGAGGTGCTGGCCACCCTGGCGAGCGAACGCCTCGACGGCCGTGCCGTGCACCCGAACGACCACGTCAACGCCTCGCAGTCGTCGAACGACGTCTTCCCGTCCTCCATCCACATCGCGGCGACGGCGGCCGTGACCGAAGACCTCATCCCCGCCCTGGAACATCTGGCCATGTCGCTGGGACGGAAGTCGGCCGAGTTCGCGGAGGTCGTCAAGTCGGGGCGGACGCATCTGATGGACGCGACCCCGGTGACGCTCGGCCAGGAGTTCGGCGGCTACGCCGCGCAGACGCGTTACGGGGCGGAGCGGCTGCGGGCGGCGCTGCCACGGCTGGCGGAACTGCCGCTGGGCGGTACGGCGGTGGGGACCGGCATCAACACGCCGCCCGGGTTCTCCGCAGCGGTCATCACGGAGGTCGCGCGGGTCACGGGCCTGCCGCTGACCGAGGCGCGGGACCACTTCGAGGCGCAGGGCGCGCGGGACGCGCTGGTCGAGACCTCGGGCCAGCTCCGTACCGTCGCGGTGTCCCTCACCAAGATCGCGAACGATCTGCGCTGGATGGCGTCGGGTCCCCGCACCGGCCTCGCGGAGATCAGCCTCCCCGATCTCCAGCCCGGCTCGTCGATCATGCCGGGGAAGGTCAACCCGGTGGTCCCCGAGGCGGTTCTGATGGTGGCCGCACAGGTGACGGGCAACGACACGACGGTCGCCACGGCGGGCGCGGCCGGGAACTTCGAGCTGAACGTGATGCTCCCGGTCATGGCGAAGAACCTGCTGGAGTCGGTGCGGCTCCTCGCGAACGCGGCGCGGCTGCTCGCGGACCGGACGGTCGACGGGATCACCGCGAACGCGGAGCGGGCGCGGGAGTACGCGGAGTCCTCGCCGTCCGTCGTCACACCGCTGAACCGGTACATCGGATACGAGGAGGCGGCGAAGGTCGCGAAGCGGGCGCTGGCGGAGCGGAAGACCATCCGGCAGGTGGTGCTGGAGTCGGGGTACGTGGAGCGGGGCGACCTGACGCTGGAGGAGCTGGACCGGGCCCTGGACGTCCTGCGTATGACCCGCCCGTGACCCGTGGCTGCCGCACCCGTGACCTGCGACGTCGGTGACCGGAGTCGCGGACGTACCGGGTGGGGCGGCCCTAAGATCTGCGCATGACAGCGGACACGACAGGAACAGAGGCGGAGCCTGGAGCACCGGAGGCGGCGCGGTGGGCGCCGGGGGACCGGATCCTGTGGCGCTACCGCGACAACGGGGACGGGCATGTCCACATCTGCCGTCCGGTGACCGTCGTGCAGGACACCGACGAGCTGCTCGCGGTCTGGATGGCGCCGGGCACCGAGTGCGTCAAGCCGGTGCTGCTGGACGGCAGCCCGGTGCACGACGAGCCGCTCGCGACCCGCTACACCGCGCCCCGCACCACCGCCCGCGCGCCGTGGGCCGGCATGGGCGTGCTGAAGCTGGCGCGGCCCGGCGACCCGTGGTCGGTGTGGCTGTTCTGGGAGCACGGCTGGGAGTTCCGCAGCTGGTACGTCAACCTGGAGGCGCCGCACGTGCGGTGGTCCGGCGGCGTGGACTCCGAGGACCACTTCCTGGACATCTCGGTCTACCCGGACCGCAGTTGGCTGTGGCGGGACGAGGACGAGTTCGCCCAGGCGCAGCGCACGGGGCTGATGGACGCCGGACAGGCGGAGCGGGTTCGGGAGGCCGGCGCGGCCGCCGTCGAGCTGATCCGGGCCTGGGGGACGCCGTTCGCGGACGGCTGGGAGGACTGGCGGCCCGACCCGCGCTGGGGCGTTCCGGCGCTGCCCGCCGACTGGGATCGCACCCCGGCGCGCACGGCTCCATGAGACCCTTGATGCACCCCCGGCAGGAAACCGTAGGATCGTCCTCCGCCGGACGCCACCGCGGCCCGCGCCAGGAGTCGCCAGGAGCAACGCCCGAGCAACGGACATGAACTGACCGTTAGTCATCCGCAAGGGGGTGGAACCGTGCCCGAGGTGAGCACGGATCCGACGTCCCTTGTCCATGGCGCTCCCAGAACGGGTATAGCGCCTGACAGAGCGATCGCATCGCCCCACCGGCCCGGACGGACGGAATCCCACGCGTGACGGAGCAGCCCACCTCCCACGAAGGCCGGCAGCCGCTCGCTGCCCGGCCCCAGGAACGCACGCGCCCCCGGCGGGAGGCCCCGGAGCCCAGGAGCCCCCAGGTCCCCACCGGCCCCGCGAACCGCGACGACCAGCCGTCCGAGGGCACATCCACCACCGGGCAGCACCCCGCGAGCGCGGCCCGCCGGGCCGGCGCCACGGGCGCCGCATGCCCCGGTGGCCCTGTCGGCCGTTCCGCCCCCGGTGCCGCCGCCTCCGCCCGGCCCGCCGGACAGGGC
>NZ_JADWYO010000016.1 GCF_022414595.1 Streptomyces sp. MUM 203J
GCCTGGGGCCGGGGGCTGCGCGGGCGGCTGGGCCGGGGCGGCCGGGGGCTGCGCGGGCGCGGCCGGGGGCTGGCCCGGGGCCTGCGGGTAGCCGTACCCGGGAGCGGGTGCCGAGGGGTCGGCGGCTGGCGTCTGTGGTGCGCCCTGCGGGTTCCGCGGGTCCTGCGGCGACCCGGAACCCCCCTGCGGCGGCTGCTGGCTGGGCGGCTGACTCATCAGCGCTTTCCCCCTTCGGTGCGGCCCCTGCACCGACCGGCCTCCCCCGCTGTTCCGGCGCGAGGCTCGTCGCCGGAATGGAGCGAATCGGACAGGGATATCGCACTGTTACGAATGTAGAGCGGGGTTTCTTTGTACCACCCGCCCTACACCGCCACGGCGGCCGGACCCGTCCCTGTTCCCAAGGGAGGACGGGCCCGTAACGCCCCTGTTATCGGCTCCGTATGACCGCCCGACGCTATGCGTCCTCCGCCAGTTCGAGCCAGCGCAGCTCCAACTCCTCGCGTTCGGCGCCCAGTTCCCGCAGTTCTCCGTCCAGTTTGGCGACCTTCTCGAAATCTGTCGGATTTTCCGCGATTTCGGAGTGAAGCTGCGACTCCCTTTCGGCAATCTTGTCCAGCTTCCGCTCGATCCGCTGGAGCTCCTTCTTCGCGGCGCGGGCCTCGGCCGCGGACACCACCCGCGCGGCCTTGGCGGCCTGGGCCTCCGCGGCGGCACCGGGCGCGGCGGCGGACGCCGGGGCGGCCGGAGCCGCCTGCAGCATCTTCTGGCGGCGCTCCAGGTATTCGTCGATCCCGCGCGGCAGCATCCGCAGCGTCCCGTCACCGAGCAGCGCGAACGTGCGGTCCGTGGTCCGCTCGACGAAGAACCGGTCGTGGGAGATGACGACCAGCGAGCCCGGCCAGCCGTCGAGGAGGTCCTCCAGCTGCGTCAGGGTCTCGATGTCCAGGTCGTTGGTGGGCTCGTCGAGGAAGAGCACGTTCGGCTCGCCCATCAGCAGCCGCAGCAGCTGGAGGCGGCGGCGCTCGCCGCCGGACAGGTCACCGACGGGCGTCCACTGCTTCTCCTTGGAGAAACCGAACTTCTCGCACAGCTGCCCCGCGGTCATCTCCCGGCCCTTGCCGAGGTCGACGCGGTCCCGGATCTGCTGCACCGCTTCCAGGACCCGCAGCGTGGGCGGCAGTTCCACGACGTCCTGGGAGAGATAGGCGAGCCGTACGGTCTTGCCGACCACGATCCGTCCGGCGGCGGGCTGCTGCTCGCCCTCGCTGGCGGCGGCGTCCGCGAGCGCCCGCAGCAGGGACGTCTTCCCGGCACCGTTCACGCCGACCAGGCCGACGCGGTCCCCGGGCCCGAGCTGCCAGGTGAGGTGCTGGAGCAGGGTCTTGGGCCCGGCGGTGACCGTCACGTCCTCCAGGTCCAGCACGGTCTTGCCGAGCCGCGCGGAGGCGAACCGCATCAGCTCGCTGGTGTCGCGCGGCGGGGGCACGTCCTCGATGAGGGCGTTGGCGGCCTCGATGCGGTAGCGGGGCTTGGACGTACGGGCGGGGGCGCCGCGGCGCAGCCAGGCCAGCTCCTTGCGGACCAGGTTCTGCCGCTTGGCCTCCTCGGTGGCGGCGATCCGCTGCCGCTCGGCCCGCGCGAAGACGTAGTCGCTGTAGCCGCCCTCGTACTCGTGGACCGCGCCGCGCTGGACGTCCCACATGCGGGTGCAGACCTGGTCGAGGAACCAGCGGTCGTGGGTGACGCAGACGAGGGCCGAGCGGCGGGCCCTCAGGTGCTGGGCGAGCCAGGCGATGCCCTCGACGTCGAGGTGGTTGGTGGGCTCGTCGAGGACGATGAGGTCCTGTTCCGCGATCAGCAGCTTGGCGAGCGCGATACGGCGGCGCTCGCCGCCGGACAGCGGCCCGATGACGGTGTCGAGGCCCTGCGGGAAGCCGGGCAGGCCGAGCCCGCCGAACAGCCCGGTGAGCACGTCGCGGATCTTGGCGTTGCCCGCCCACTCGTGGTCGGCCAGGTCTCCGATGACCTCGTGGCGGACGGTGGCGGCGGGGTCGAGCGAGTCGTGCTGGGTGAGCACGCCGAGGCGCAGGTCGCCACTGTGCGTGACGCGGCCGCTGTCGGCCTCCTCCAGCTTGGCGAGGACCCGGATCAGGGTGGTCTTGCCGTCGCCGTTGCGGCCCACGACGCCGATGCGGTCGCCTTCGGAGACGCCGAGGGACACCCCGTCGAGCAGGGCACGGGTGCCGTACACCTTGCTGACGGCCTCGACATTGACCAGGTTGGCGGCCATTTCTCTCCTGTTTCTCCTGTGGTGCGGCGACGCGGTGGATCGGTCTTCCAGGGTAGTGGGCGCCGGAGGGAGCGTTCCGGCGGTGCGATAGCGTGCGGCGATCACCGACCCGGAGGGGCAGTACGGCATGAGGCAGGGCACGGTCAGGGGGTACGGGGCGGGAACGTCGGCGGTGGCGGCGTCGCTGCTGCTGGCTGGCTGCGGCGCGGGCGCCCCGGAGGCCGCCGGCGGTCCGGAGGCCTCCGGCGGCCCGCGTACGACCGCGGGCGCGAGCCCCGGCGGGAAGGCGGCGAAGGCGGCGGAACCCGAGGGCACCAGGATCGGCGCGGCGGGCTCGGCCTGCGAGCTGCCGGTGACGTTCGAGGTGGCGGAGGACTGGAAGCCGAAGAAGGTCGAGGAGCCCGGGGAGACGGACTCGGAGGAGATCAAGGAACTCTTCGAGGCACTGGCCGTACGGGGCGGCCTGAGGACCTCCTGCGAGATCGACGCGAAGCCCGCCGGTTTCATCGGCCTCATCCGCGTCTACACGGACGACCGCGCCGACGGCACTCCCCGCGAGGTGCTGGAGTCGTACATGAAGGACTCGGGGACGACCGAGAGCGTCGAGTACCGCGACGTGAAGGCGGGCGGCCTGGCGGCGGCCGAGGTCTCGTACGGGACGGCGGGCGAGCTCCTGGACGAGCCGAAACCCTCGCGGGCGCTGGCGGTGGTGACGCCGGGCGGCTCGGTGGTGCTGCACGTCGGCGGCCTGGACCGGGAGGAGCACGAGGGGATGCTCCCCGCGTTCGAGCTGGCGAAGAGGACGCTCGAGAAGGCACCCTGACGCCTCACCGGGAAGCCGGACCGGCTCCGGCCGACGAGGCGTACCGCACACGGCAGAACCGGAACTCCCCGTACCGCGTGTGCGTGTCCGGTACGGGCGGCCGCAACGACGCGGCCTCGGCACGACCCTTGACCGAGAGGTGAGGTACCCGACATGAGCAGCAGCAAGGACAGCACGCCGGACCCGGCGCCGCGGACGCCGCTCCGGCGCCGCCGCGGAACGAGGGTGGCGGCGCTGGGCACTGCGGCGGTCGCCGTCCTGGCGGGCGGGACCTTCTGGTTGTCCGGCGGGTACGACGCGTGGCAGAACGACCGGGCGCTGGACAGGGCCTGTGACGGCGACCTGGCGGCGGACGCGGCGCGCCGGCTGCTGGGCGGGGTCGAACTGACCGCGTCGGGCGGCCTGGACCAGGACGGCTGGAACTGCGCGGTCACGGCGGCGGACGAGACCCGGGACGGCGACGCCGAGGTGACCGTGCGGATACGGAGCGCGGACGAGCCGTTCGACGCGGCGGGTCCGGTGGACCAGGGCGAGGCGGCGGTGCCGCTGGGCGGGCGCTGGACGGGCTCGTTCACGTACGGCGGCGGGGTCACCGGCGCGGTGGACGCGACGCGGACGGACCGGGCGCGGGTGGTGCTGCTGCTGGACTGCGGCGAGGAGTCCGGGGACGGGCTGCTCGCGTGGGCCGACGGGCGGCTGGAGAAGGGCGACTTCCGTGACGCGGACGCCCGGGTGCGGCTGGCCGGGACGCTCACGGAGACAACGCTGTCGTACGCGCGCCGCACGGGCTGTGAGCCGAGGGGCGGCGACCCGCTGACCAAGGTGGCCGCGCCGGTCGCGGACCCGGAGCCCAAGCCGCTGGGCGAGGCGTCCGGGACCTGCGGCGGCGTGCTGGACGCGGCCACGGCGCGGAAGTGGGGCGCGGGAACGGCCCTGGAGACGCCCGCGTCGGGCCCCATGGCCGTGGAGCGCTGCACGCTGGGCAGCAGGCTGGGCGCGCCGCTGTACGCGTTCACGGCCTCGTACGGCCCGTACGGCGCGAGCGGGCTGGCGGCCCCGCCGCAGGACGTGCGCCCGGCGGCGGGCGGTGGCAAGTCCCCCTCCCCGTCGGGCCGCTACCGGATGACGGCGGAGTGCCCGGGCAGCGGCGGCACGGCGGTGTACGACGTGGTCCCGGGCGAGGACCTGGGCCAGACGGTGGACCACGGGTCGCTGAAGGCGGCGCTGAAGCGTTTCGCGGATGCCTCGGCGGGCCGCCACGGCTGCAGGCTGCCGGAGTAGGGGCCGCCCGGCCGGTTCCGCCGTGGGCGCGGGGGAACCGGCCGCCCGCACCGTGCCCCGGCCCCGACCCGCCGCCTCAGACGAGTGTCGCCCCCGCCGCCGGTGACGTCGCCGTCCGCGCGGCCCTGCAGGTACCGGAAGCCGTCAGGGCGGCGGCCACCGCGGCAGCGGATTCCGCGTCCTTGACCAGGAACGCCGTCGTCGGGCCCGACCCGGAGACGATGCCTGCCAGGGCGCCCGCCCCGGCACCCGCCGCCAGCGTCTCCGCCAGCGACGGCCGCAGCGACAGGGCCGCGGGCTGAAGGTCGTTGGCAAGGGCACCCGCCAGCGCCGCGGCGTCTCCGGCGCGCAGGGCGTCCAGCAGGGCCGCGGACGCGACGGGCTCGGGCGCGTCCGCCGTGAGCCGGTCGAACTCGCCGTACACCGCGGGCGTCGACAGCCCTCCGTCCGCCACCGCGAACACCCAGTGGAAGGCACCGCCCACGGGCAGCTCGGTCAGCCGCTCGCCCCGGCCGGTGCCGAGCGCGGCGCCACCCACCAGAGAGAAGGGCACGTCGCTGCCCAACTCCGCGCAGATGTCGAGCAGTTCCTCCCGGCTCGCACCCGTCCCCCACAGCGCGTCGCAGGCCAGCAGCGCGCCCGCGCCGTCCGCGCTGCCGCCCGCCATGCCTCCGGCGACCGGGATGTCCTTGGCGATGTGGAGGTGGACGTCCGGAGCGATGCCCCGCCGCGCGGCGAGCAGTTCGGCGGCGCGGGCGGCGAGGTTCGTACGGTCCAGGGGGACCTGGCCCGCGTCGGGCCCCTCGCAGGTGATGCGCAGCGACTCGGCGGGCGTGGCCGTGACCTCGTCGTACAGGCTCACGGCCAGGAAGACGTTCGCCAGGTCGTGGAAGCCGTCGGGCCGGGCCGGGCCGACGGCCAGCTGGACGTTGACCTTGGCCGGAACACGAACGGTGACGGGGGTGCTCACGCTTTGGCCTCCGCGATGCGGGCGAACTCCTCGACGGTCAGGGACTCGCCCCGCGCCTGGGGCGACACTCCGGCGGCGACCAGCGCGGCCTCGGCGGAGGCCGGGGACCCGGCCCAGCCGGCCAGCGCGGCCCGCAGGGTCTTGCGGCGCTGGGCGAAGGCCGCGTCGACGACGGCGAAGACCTCCGCCTTGGTGGCGGTGGTCTCCGGCGGCTTCCGGCGGACGAGGGACACCAGGCCCGAGTCCACGTTCGGCGCCGGCCAGAAGACGTTGCGGCCGATCGCGCCCGCCCGCTTGACCTCCGCGTACCAGTTGGCCTTCACCGAGGGCACGCCGTAGACCTTGTTCCCGGGACGGGCGGCCAGCCGGTCCGCGACCTCCGACTGGACCATGACCAGGGTGCGCTCGATCGTCGGGAAGCGGTCCAGCATGTGCAGCAGGACGGGCACGGCGACGTTGTAGGGGAGGTTCGCGACGAGCGCGGTGGGCGGCGGGCCGGGCAGCTCGCGGACGTGCATCGCGTCGGAGTGGACCAGCGAGAAGCGGTCCTTCCGGTCCGGCATGCGGCTCGCGATGGTCGACGGGAGGGCCGCGGCCAGGGTGTCGTCGATCTCCACCGCGACCACGCGGTCCGCCGCCTCCAGCAGCGCGAGCGTGAGGGAGCCGAGCCCGGGTCCCACCTCGACCACCACGTCGTCGGGGCGCACCTCGGCGGTGCGCACGATGCGGCGGACGGTGTTGGCGTCGATGACGAAGTTCTGGCCGCGCTGTTTGGTGGGGCGTACGCCCAGCGCCGCGGCCAGTTCGCGGATGTCGGCAGGGCCGAGGAGGGCGTCGGGATCGGTGGTGCTCACCGATACAGCCTACGGCCGCAGTGCGGCCACGGGCTCGCCCCCCGCTGCACGTACAGCTTCTTCGCCCGGTATGTCTGCTCGGCGGCGGGTGCGTCCTGGGCACGGCCGGTGCCGCCGAGGGCCTGCCAGGTACCCGGGTCGAACTGGTACAGGCCGCCGTAGGTGCCGGACGGGTCGACGGCGTCGGCGCGCCCGCCGGACTCGCACCGGGCGAGGGCGCCCCAGTTGAGGTGGTCGGCGCCGGAGACGGAGGTGGGCGCGGCCTTGGTGCCGACGCGCACGATCTGGGTGACGGGGGCGCGGACGGTCTCCTCCTTCACCTTGCGGGGCTTCTGCCGGACGCCGTTGACGGTTCGGAGCCGGTAGGTGACCCGGCGCAGGCCGTGGCGGCCCTGCCGGGAGACGACCTCGGTGCCCTTGAAGAGGGTGGCGTCGTGGATCCGGAGGGTACGGAAGGGCACGGTCTCGTCGCGGGTCTCGCGGCCGTCCCGGATGCGCAGGACGGTGACGGTCTGGCCGTCGCGGGGGAAGGCGTCGAGGGGTACGGAGGTGGTGTCGTCGCCGCGCAGGGTGATCCCCGCCCGGTCGAGGGCACCGGCCACGGTGGCGGCGTTGGTGCGGATGGTGCGCTCGCGGCCGTCCGCGAGGAAGGTGACGGTTCGCTCGGTCCGCACGTCCAGGGTGAGGCCGTCGCGGCCGATGGCGGAGGCGCGGGACACCGACAGGTGGGCGCCTTCGACGCGGACGCCCAGCTCCCGCAGGGCCTCGTCGACGCTGCGCGCGGTGGTCCACAGGCGGCGGCTGCGGCCGTCGAGGGTGAGGTCGACCGGGCGGCCCCAGCGAATCACGACCTCGTCGCCGCTGACGAGGGCGGCGCGGGGGCCGGGGGCGACCAGGTCGCGGGCCCCGACCGCGAGGCCCTCCTCCGCGAGGAGTTCGGCCACGTCGTCCGCGAAGGTGTGCAGGGTGCGAGGGGCGCCGTCGACCCGGAGCGTGACGGCCTTGTCGTCCGCGACGAAGGCCGTGGTGCCGCCGGCGAGAACGGCGACGACCAGTGCCTGCGGCACGAGGAGCCGGAGCCCGGCGTTGCCGGGGGCGGCGCGGCGGCGGCAGGCGCGGCGGCTTCCCGGGGCTGGCGTGGCGGTGGCGCGACCGCCCTGCGAGGTGCTCACGAGGCCGGGACCCTAGCGAAGGAGCCGTGACTCTCCAAAGCGACTCCGCTACGGAGCGTCGCAACGCTACCCTACGGCCCCCGCCCCGTGCCCCCCTCAGTAATCGAAGGCACGCGCCGTGTTGACGGCGAGGGCCGTCGCCAGGGTCTCTTCGCCGACCCCCCGAACCGCCGCCATGGCGCGGACCGTGACCGGGACGAGATACGGCGCGTTGGGCCGTCCGCGGTACGGCGCCGGGGTGAGGAACGGGGCGTCCGTCTCGACCAGGACCAGCTCCAGGGGCGCGACGGCGAGCGCGTCGCGCAGCGGCTGGGCGTTCTTGAAGGTGACGTTTCCGGCGAACGACATGAAGTAGCCGCGCTCGGCGCAGATCCGGGCCATGCCGGCGTCGCCGCTGTAGCAGTGGAAGACGGTCCGCTCGGGCGCGCCCTCCTCCTCCAGGACCCGCAGGACGTCCTCGTGGGCGTCCCGGTCGTGGATGACCAGGGCCTTGCCGTGCCGCTTGGCGATCTCGATGTGCGCGCGGAACGACCGCTCCTGCGCGTCCTTGCCCCCGGGGCCGGTGCGGAAGTAGTCGAGGCCCGTCTCCCCGACGGCCCTCACGTGCGGCAGGGCGGCGAGCCGGTCGATCTCCGCGAGCGCGTCGTCCAGCGCGACGTCGCCTCCGGCGTCCCTGGCCCCCTGCCTGGACCACCCGTCCGGATCCCCGTGCACGATCCGCGGGGCCTCGTTGGGATGGAGCGCGACCGCCGCGTGCACGTTCGGGTGCCGGGCAGCCGTCTCGGCGGCCCAGCGGGAGCCCTTGATGTCGCAGCCGACCTGCACGACCGTCTCGACCCCGACGAGCGCGGCCTTCGCGAGGGCCTCCTCGACGGTGCCGGACTGCATGTCCAGATGTGTGTGCGAGTCTGCGACGGCCACGGTCAGCGGCTCGGGCAGCGGCGGCGGGGCGTCCTTGGCGGCACTCATGCCCCTGATCGTACGAAAGCGGTGCCGCTGCGGGTCGGGGCGCGGGTCACTTGCGGTGGAACGGGTTCGGGAAGCCCGAGCGCCGCCGGGGCTCCCCGGCCTCCGGGGTCTCCTTGGCGGACGCCTCGGGCTCGGTGGCGGGCAGCCGCGCCTCCAGCTCCTGGCCGACCGGCCCGGTGGTGGCGACCGGGACGGCGGCGCGCCGGGCCATGCCGGTGCCGGGGGCCTCGTCCTCCCCGTAGTCCAGGACCGTCGAGATCCGGCCGGACCGCATGATGCGGACGACGTTCCGCCCGCAGTTGGGGCAGGCAGGCCGGGAGAGCGGGGAAGGGACGCGGCGGCCCTCGCTGCGGTACACGACGAAGTCGTGGCCGGTGACGTCGGTGTGGTGCTCGATGTCGTACGACTGCTCCCAGCCGTAACCGCAGCGCATACAGGCGAAGGCGTAGGACTCGTGGCCGACCGGGAGGGAGATCTCGCTCATACCGGTTCCTTTCCGCTGCACCCGGCCTGGCCTGGTGCCGAAAGGCGCGCCCCGGCACGCCGGGGCCTGTGCCTTCACGATAGCGCCTTGCCCCGTTTCAGGCGCCTTTCGTCCGGCATCCGCCGCTGTGGGCAGTCGTCCCACAGGGCGATGAGGTCCCCCTGCCCGGGCGACGCCGAGAGCCCGGGAGAGGGTGGGCACGGCGGAACCGGCCCTGCAGCCCGGGCGCTCTGCGCCCCGACCCGCGCCCCGAGGGCCTCGCACGGAACCGGCCCCCGGGCCCGGCGCGGCCCTACCGCGCCTCCGGGCGCTTCGCCGCCACGACCGCGTCGAACACCTGGCGCTTGGGAAGCCCGGCTTCAGCCGCCACCGCGGCGATCGCCTCCTTCCGCCGCTCCCCCGCCTCCTCCCGCACCCGCACCCGGCGCGCCAGCTCCGCCGGGTCCTCGACCGGCTCGGGCTCCGGGGCGCCCTCGACCACCACGGTGATCTCGCCCCGCACCCCCTCCGCGGCCCACGCGGCCAGCGCCCCCAGGCCGCCGCGCTTGACCTCCTCGTACGTCTTGGTCAGCTCCCGGCAGACCGCCGCCCGACGCTCCCGCCCGAACACCTCGGCCATCGCCGCGAGCGACGCGTCCAGCCGGTGCGGGGCCTCGAAGTACACGAGCGTGCGCCGCTCCCCCGCGGCCTCCCGCAGCCGGGCCAGCCGCTCCCCCTGCTTGCGCGGCAGGAAGCCCTCGAAGCAGAACCGGTCCACCGGCAGCCCGGACAGCGCCAGCGCCGTCAGCACCGCCGACGGGCCGGGCACGGCGGTGACCCGGATGTCCCGCTCGACCGCGGCGGCCACCAGCCGGTAGCCCGGGTCCGAGACGGACGGCATGCCCGCGTCGGTGACCAGCAGCACCCGTGCGCCGCCCTCCAGCGCCTCGACCAGGTCGGGCGTCCTGGCCGTCTCGTTGCCCTCGAAGTAGGAGACGACCCGGCCGCGCGGCTGCACGTCCAGCGACTGGGTGAGGTGGCGCAGCCTGCGGGTGTCCTCGGCCGCGATGATGTCGGCCTCCGCCAGTTCCGCGGCGAGCCGGGGCGGGGCGTCGGAGATGTCGCCGATGGGGGTGCCCGCCAGGACGAGCGTCCCGGTCGCCGTGTCCGTCATCGTGCGCCTCTCCGTGTCTTTCGCTGTCACGGTGCCCATCCTCGCAGTACGGCACCGCGGCGGCGCCCGGCCCGGTGAGTCGCCGCTGGCGCGTTCCCTACGATGGCGCGGTGACCAGTACTGCACCAGAGGCCCTGCACGGACAGGACGGACCGGACGGACCCGAGGGGGCGCCCGGCGCGGGCGAGCCCGCCGCCGCGCCCCCGCCGCCCTCCGCCTGGGAGCGGCGGCTGCGCCGGTTCGGCCACGCCCCCAGGCCGGTCATCGGGTTGCGGGAGCGCCTCGTCCCGCCGTACGGAAGGGTCTCGCCGCAGCTGCGGCGCGGGCTCGGCCTGCCGCCCCGGCTGGTGGACCTGCTGGTGCGGTGGGCGCCCTGGGGCGGACCGCTGCTGGTGACGCTGGTCGCGGGAGTGCTGCGGTTCTGGAACCTGGGCTCGCCGCACGCGGTGATATTCGACGAGACGTACTACGCCAAGGACGCCTGGGCCCTGGTCAACCAGGGCTATGAGGGTTCGTGGCCGAAGGACATCGACAAAACGATCCTGGAGAACCCGGACGCGGTCACCGTCCCGGTCGATCCCGGGTATGTCGTGCACCCGCCGGTCGGCAAGTGGGTCATCGGGGCGGGCGAGTGGCTGTTCGGGTTCGAGCCCTTCGGCTGGCGCTTCATGGTCGCGGTGTGCGGCACGCTGTCCGTTCTGATGCTGTGCCGGATCGGGCGGCGGCTGTTCCGCTCGACGTTCCTGGGCTGTCTGGCGGGGCTGCTGCTGGCCGTGGACGGGCTGCACTTCGTGATGAGCCGTTCGGCGCTGCTGGACCAGGTGCTGATGTTCTTCGTGCTGGCGGCGTTCGGCTGCCTGCTGATCGACCGGGACTGGGCGCGGCGGCGGCTCGCGGCGGCACTGCCGGTGGACGAGGACGGGGTGCTGCGCCCGGACGCGCGGATCGCCCGGACACTACGGCTGGGCTGGCGGCCCTGGCGGCTGACGGCCGGGGTGATGCTGGGCCTGGCGGCTGCGACCAAGTGGAACGGGCTGTACATCACGGCCGCGTTCGGGCTGCTGACGGTGGCGTGGGACGTGGGCGCCCGCCGGGTGGCGGGGGCGTACCGCCCGTACACCGCCGTCCTGAAGCGGGACGTGCTCCCGGCCTTCGTGGCGACGGTGCCGGTGGCGCTGGTGACGTATGTGGCGTCCTGGACGGGCTGGATCCTGTCGGACAAGGGCTACTTCCGGCAGTGGGCGACGACCGGGGAGGGTGCGGGCGGCTCCTGGACATGGCTGCCGGACTGGCTGCGGAGCCTGTGGCACTACGAGACCGAGGTGTACACGTTCCACGTCAACCTGACCTCGGGGCACACGTACCAGTCGAACCCGTGGTCCTGGATCGTGCTGGGCCGCCCCGTGTCGTACTTCTACGAGTCCCCGGCGCAGGGCGTGGACGGCTGCCCCGCGGACGCGGCGGAGAAGTGCGCGCGCGAGGTGCTGGCGATCGGCACGCCGCTGCTGTGGTGGACGGCCTGCGTGGCACTGCTGTACGTGCTGTGGCGCTGGTTCTTCCGCCGCGACTGGCGGGCGGGGGCGATCGTGTGCGCGGTGGCGGCGGGGTGGGCGCCGTGGTTCCTGTACCAGGAGCGCACGATCTTCCTGTTCTACGCGGTGGTGTTCGTGCCGTTCCTGTGCCTTGCGGTGGCGATGCTGATCGGCGCACTGCTGGGCCCGGCGGCCGGGCCGCCGGACGTGGACGGGGTGGTGGACGCGGACGGCTCGACGGAGCTGAGGCGGACGGTCGGGGCGATCGCGGCGGGCGTGCTGGTGCTGCTGATCATCTGGAACTTCATCTACTTCTGGCCGCTGTACACGGGCGAGACGATCCCGATGGAGGACTGGCGGGGGCGGATGTGGCTGGATACGTGGGTGTGATGGCCGGTCCGGGGCGGTTGTCCGGGGCGATCGAGACCGTTTGATTCCGTTCGAGTAACAAGCGGGGCGGTGGGATGCCCCTGTCCCTTAGGGTGACCACGGTGCCTACTTGAACACGTTCAAGCCATGAGCCGTGGCGGGCGGGCGCCACAGGGGAGAACGGGGACCTGGGGACCAGGGGGAAACCTGCCATGCGCAGTGGAGCGAAGGTAGCCGTCGTCGGCGGCGTGTTCGTCGTCGTCGCAGGCGGCGTGGGCTATGGCGCCGTCAACTTGTGGAACGGAATCACCGGAGGCCAGACCACCTCCACGTCCGAGACCACGGGCACGACCCGCAGGACGGGTCCGGTGACGCCCGAGGAGGTCGACGAGACGGCGAAGGGCTTCCTCGCCGCGTGGGCCGAGGGCGACGCGGCGAAGGCCGCGCAGTTCACCGACAACCCGACGACCGCGCAGTCGGCACTGGCCGGGCACCGTACCGGCATCCACGTCAGCGAGATGAAGGCCACGGCCGGGACGCCCAGCGGGACGACGGTGCCGTACACGGTGGACGCGGTCGTCTCGTACGAGGACCTGAAGGTCCCGTGGACGTACAAGTCGGAGCTGAAGGTGGTGCGCGGCCTGACGACCGGCCAGCCGCGCGTCGAATGGAAGCCGGACGTGCTGCACCCGGACCTCGGCAGCGGCGAGTCCCTGAAGCTCACGTCCTCCGGGGCGCCGCAGATCAAGGCCCTCGACCGGTCCGGCAAGGAGCTGACCGCCGAGGAGTACCCGTCGCTCCGGCCCGTCATCGACGAGCTGCGCAAGCGGTACGGCGCGGACGCGGGCGGCACGCCGGGCGTCGAACTGGTGGTGGACGGCGGAGGCGCCGACGACTCGCGGACCCTCCTGACCCTCCGCAAGGGCAAGGCGGGCGAGGTTCCCACGACCCTGGACGCGGGGATGCAGGCGGCGGCCGAGAAGGCGGTGAAGCGCTTCTCCGAGTCGTCGGTGGTCGCGGTCCAGCCGAGCACGGGCGCGATACGCGCGGTCGCGAACAACCGGACGGACGGGTGGAACGCGGCGTTTCTGGGAAAGCAGGCCCCCGGATCGACGATGAAGATCGTGACGGCGGCGCTGCTGCTGGAGAAGGGGCTGGTCGCCGCGGACCGGGTGGCCGAGTGCCCGAAGAACGCCATGTACCACGGCCGTTCCTTCCACAACCTGGACCACTTCGAGATCAACGGACAGACCTTCACCCAGAGCTTCGCCCGCTCCTGCAACACCGCCTTCATCAAGCTCATCGACGACACGAAGGACGACACCGCGCTGGGCGCGGAGGCCCGGGACGTCTTCGGCATCGGCCTCGACTGGCAGACGGGCGTGGCGACCTGGGACGGCTCCGTCCCCACGGAGACCGGCGGTGAGGCAGCCGCCCAGTACATCGGTCAGGGCACCGTCCAGATGAACGCCCTGAACGTGGCGTCCATCGCGGCGACCGCGAAGGCGGGGGTCTTCAAGCAGCCGGTCATCGTGCCGAAGTCCCTGGACGACCGGGAGACCGCCACAGCGGCCCGCGGCCTCAGCCCCTCGGCGGGCAAGCAGCTCCGCGACATGATGCGCGTCACGGCCACGAGCGGTACGGGCGTGAAGGCCATGGCGTCCGTACAGGGCGACAAGGGCGCCAAGACCGGGTCCGCCGAGGTCGACAACCAGGGACAGTCGAACAGCTGGTTCGCCGCGTTCGCGGACGACATGGCCGCGGCGGCGGTGGTCCAGGCCGCCGGCCACGGCAGCGACGCGGCGGGCCCGCTGGTGGCGTCGGTACTGAACGCTCGCTGACCGGCCGCGCCCGAAAAGCCGGTCGCACCTCCGGGCGACCGGCCGTCGGCGTGCGGGCGCATGGAGAGGACCACCGGACGCTCCCCGCCGGCCGACGCCCGACCCCCGCTCCGCGGAGGCCCCGCGGGCAGGGAGGGCCGGAGGTCGGGTCCGGCGCTCACCCGGACGCCCTACGGACGGCCGTGCAGGCCGCCCAGGCCGTCGGCTTCGCCTCCGGCGAGATCGTCAGCCGCTGGTCCTCACGGCGGACGGCGAGCCGGTACCCGGTCACGCTCCGCGAATCGTCGGTCGTCGTGGGCGCAAAAATCGGAGGGCTCTTCTTCAAGGCACGGTTCGGCGCGCCCCGCGTCGCCGCGGCGACGCCGAAGTCGGCGGGCACGGCGCCGATGCTGCTGCCGGGTGCGGCGCAGGCCGGACCTCGGCCCGTCCGGCGGGTGAGGACGAGCGGCGTGCAGGAGGAAGGAACCGCCGGAGGCCCCTACGCACCCGTCACCCTGTCACCACCGGCAGCCCCGAAGCCGGCCGCCCCCAATCGCTCCACGAGCCGTCGTACACGGCCGCCGCCTTCCCGCGCCCCGCCAGCTCCGCGCCCAGTGCCAGCACGCAGGCCGTCACCCCGGATCCGCAGCTGAACACCAGCCGTTCCGCCCCCGCGGTCCGCTCGTCGAACCGCGCCCGCAGCGCGTCGGCCGACCGCATCCGGCCGTCCCCGTCCAGGAGTTCACCGAACGGCAGGTTCACTGCGCCCGGCATGTGACCGCCGCGCAGACCGGGGCGCGGCTCGGGCGCCGTCCCCGCGTACCGCCCGGCCGACCGCGCGTCCAGCACGACCGCCGCGCCGTCGCGCAGCGCGGCCCGCACCTCGGCCCTCCCGACGACCGTCCCGCCCCGGGGCCGCGCGGTGAAACCGCCCCGCACCGGCGCCGCGGCCTCGGGCGCCCGTTCCTCCACCGGCAGTCCCGCCCCGCACCACGCGGGCAGCCCGCCGTCCAGGACGGCCGCCCGGTCGAAGCCCATGGCCCGCAGCATCCACCAGGCCCGGGGGCTGGAGTAGATTCCGGCGGCGTCGTACAAGACGACCGTGCTCCCGTCGTCGACGCCGAGCGCGCGTACCGCCTCGGTGAAGGCGGCGGGCGCCGGCATGGTGTGCGGCAGCGCGGACGCGGGGTCGGACAGGGCGCCGTCGAGGTCGAAGCGCCGCGCGCCGGGTATCCGCCGCCCGGCGTCCCGGTGTGCACCGACCGACGCATCGAGGACGACGAGCCCGGGGAGGTGGAGTCGGGCCGCGAGCCAGTCGGGCCCGACGAGTGGGGTGTTCGGTTCATCCAGCACGCCCACAAGATCACCGTGGCGCGAGAGCGCTGTCAACGGCCTGCCAGAGGGTACGGTTTTCGGCCAGGTTGTGTTCGCGGCGTGTCGTCCTCGTACACCTTCACGCCTCTCGCTCGTTGTCTCTGATGACCCTTGAGAGGTGAAGACCCGTGGAGGAGAGGGCGTTGACGCGCTGGCACCCGCATCCGGAACTGCTCGTGTCCAAGGCGGCGGCCGGGTACCTGACCCGGCAGCCCGACACGGTCCTCACGAAGAAGCAGGTCAGCCGGGCGTTGCAGATCCCGCACGACGTCCACGGGAGGGTCCCGGACGGGCTGACGGTCGCCCAGCTCCGGGTGCTGTTCGCGACGCCGCCGCAATGGCTGCTGGAGCAGCACCGCACGCTGGAGGCGAAGGGCGTGGCGACGGCTCGCTACGAGGTGCGCCTCCCGGCCGAGTCCCCGGCGGCGGAACCGGCGGAGCACCCGCGCCGTGAGGCCCGCGCGGCCCGGTCCCGGACGGCCCCGCCGCCCCGGAGCCGGCAGTCCCAGCCGAGGCCCAAGGCTCAGCCGAAGCCGCTGCCGCACGCCGAGCCCCCAGCCCCGGCCCGGCCTCGGTCCCAGGCACCCTCATCCCAGCCGCAACCGCAGCCCCTGCCGGAGGTCCAGCCGGAACCCCGGCCGGAACCCCGGTCTCAGGCTCCCCGCCCGCCCCACCAGATCCCCCGCGAGGCCCCCCGCCCCACCCGCCCCACCCTCATCCCGACGTTCAGGGAACCCACCCTGTAGGCCCCGTCCCCATCCCCTCACGTCCCTGTACATTGCCTCACAGGCAACCAATGGCTGATCTGGGTCGATCAGTTTGGCTGATACCAGACATGTGTGACCCGCACTCCACGCGGCCTCCGTCCCGCTAGCGTCGGCTGAACAGGGAGAGGACGCGGTCGGCGAACCCGTCCTCCCTCCGCCTCGCGGCGCCCCCGGCACCCCATGAGCCGGTCGGGCCCCGCCCCCTCCCGGCCGGCCGCCGCGCCCGCCTGTTCCCGGACACAGCCAGGTCGGTCCGTGCACGGCACACGACTCCTCCCCACCGGCGGTGGTCTCCGGCGTCGGCCCCTAGCTAAGAAGGACGGATTGCATGGACTCTGCTCTCGGTCGAGTCAGACGTGTACGTGAGGCCGCGGAGGACCGCGCCGGGGAACTGGCCTCGCGCTACCGCCGGTTCAGCGAACCGGCGCTGCGGATCAGCGTGGGTGTCGTCTTCGTATGGTTCGGCGCCCTGAAGTTCCTGCCGGGGATGAGCCCGGCGCAGGATCTCGCCGTGCGGTGTATGCAGGTGCTCTCCCTCGGGCTGGTCCCCGCCGACCTGACCAGGCCGATGCTGGCGGTGATGGAGGTCGGCATCGGTCTGCTCCTGATCGGCGGGTGGTGGCTGCGCACCGTCGTGGCGGTGTTCCTCGTCCACATGGCGGGGGTCTTCGCCACGCTGGCGATAGCACCGGACGCGGTGTGGGTGGACGGCTCGCCGCTCCAGCTCACCCTGGAGGGCCAGTACATCGTCAAGAACATCGTGCTGGTGACGGCCGTGCTCGCGGTCGCCGCGGCCCGACTGGGCGCCAGGCAGCACGCCCGTCCCCCGGCGCCGGTGCCCGCGCACATATCCGTACCGGCGTCCGTGACGCCGTCCGTACCGACCCCCGTACCCGCATCCGTCCCTGCCCCCGCGCCCGTACCCGCCCCGGCCCCGCTGCCGGCCGCGGAGCACGAACCGGCTGCCGGCTGACCGCCCCGGGCCCCGGCCCGAGTCACCACCCCCCACACCGGCAGTCCATCTGACGGAATAACAGAACCCGCCCATCGCGTTACAGGCCCTCAGCAGCCCCCGCCTGCTGAGGGCCTGCCCGCGTTCACGGCTGCCCCGGAGACATCGGACGGACCGTTACCCCCCATCGGGTTCACGGCCGTTCAGGCGCCTCTTCCCGTCAGTAACTTCGTTCTCGCAGGAAGCCACCGCTCCCGCGGCACCGCGCCGGACCGCTCAGCGCCGGGCCACGCCCCCTACGCACCTGGCGGCTTCCCTCCAGTGACGACTCCTGCCAGCCGAAGAGGACGCCCATGACTCCGCGCACCCGCCGCGGCACTCGCCGCATAGCCACCGCCGCCGCCCTGCTGACGGTCGGTTCCTTCCTGGCCACCGCCCCGGCCGCCCAGGCCGAGGTCACGCCCGAGCCCGACGCCTCCGAGTCGCTGCGGCGCGCCAACCCCGTCCTGGTGTGGAACCAGGCCGCCTACGACGCCACGGTCGCCGTCTCCAACGGCCTCTCCGCCCCGCCGGTCGGCGCCCGCTACTTCGCGGTGCTGCACACCTGCGTGTACGACGCCTGGGCCGCGTACGACGGGACGGCGGTCGGCACCCGCCTCGGCGACCAGCTGCGGCAGCCCTGGTGGAAGCGCAGCTACTCCAACAAGGCCGCGGCCGTGAACTACGCCGCGCACCGCGCGCTGGTCGACCTGTTCCCCTCCCAGAAGGCGGCCCTGGACGCCAGGCTCCAGCAGCAGGGCTACGACCCGGACAACAACGAGGTCAACACCACGACTCCGGCCGGCATCGCGCACAAGGCGTGTGACGCGGTCCTGGAGTTCCGCCACAACGACGGCGCCAACCAGCTGGGCACCCCCGCCTACTCGGACCCCAACCCGGACTCGTACGACTACAGCAACGGCTGGACCGACTGGACGGGCTTCGACAGGTCCACGATCCAGGACCCGGGCAAGTGGGCGCCGATCAAGAAGGACGGCGTCACCCAGAAGTTCGTGGGCTCGCAGTTCCCGAACGTCACACCGTTCGCGATGAGCGACGTCGACGACTTCCTGCCCCCGACCCCGCCCGCGTACGGCTCGGCCGAGCAGAAGGCCGCCGAGGCGGAGCTGCTGGACTACAGCGCCAACCTCACGGACAAGCAGAAGGTCATCGCGGAGTTCTGGATCGAGGGCCCGGAGTCCCCGACCGGTCACCAGAACCAGTGGGCGCAGTACGTCTCCAAGCGGGACAAGCACTCCATGGACGAGGACGTGAAGATGTTCTTCGGCCTCAACCTCGGCATGGGTGACGCGGGCATCGCGATCCGCAACTCCAAGAAGCACTTCGACTACGCCCGTCCGATCTCCGGGATCCGCTACGAGAACCAGGGCGAGCAGATCCAGGCGTGGGCCGGCCCGGGCCTCGGCACGCAGACCATCGACGGCAAGGACTGGAAGCCGTACATCTCCACCCCGGCCTTCCCCGCGTACGTCTCCGGGCACAGCACCTGGGGCTCGACGGCCGCGGAGTTCCTGAAGCAGTGGACCGGCAGCGACTACTACGGTGACAAGGTCGTCGTGAAGGCCGGCAGCTCCAAGATCGAGCCCGGGATCACCCCGGCGACCGACGTCCAGCTGAAGTGGAACACCTTCAGCGAGGCCGCCGACCAGGACGGCATGTCCCGCCTGTACGGCGGTGTCCACTGGAGGTTCGACGCGGAGGCCGCGCGTCAGCTCGGCATCGACATCGCGCAGAACGCGTACGCGGTGGCCCAGACCTACTTCAACGGCACCGCCACCTCCTGAACCACTCCCGCCCCTCCCTGCGCGTGCCCTGCCGACTCCCTTCCCCGGCAGGGCACGCGCCCTTCCACGCCCCGGCCGGTCCACGCCCCGGCCGGGGTTCCGGACCGTCTGCCGGAGCGCCTTCAGGGCGGTGACGTTCGAGCCCGGCTCCGGGCCGCGAGGCCGCCCGCGGCCGGGAAATGAGGTGTGGAGGCCGCGGGTGCTCGGCACACCGCGCGGATGAGTGATTGGCCGTGCCCGGCGTCGAGGATCAGGCCGTGATCCTCACGGCCGCTGATGCACTGCAGTGACCTCGTCGCACGTCGCGCATGACGGAGATCAGCGGCGGTTGACCTTTCCCGGCGTGGTGTCGGGCGGATGCCCGGCACCTGCGGCCCTTCGCGGCCTCCGCGGTACCGAAGCGAATGTCCCACTCGTCCCCGATGGGCGGCGGCGCCACCCGGTCCCCCCTCTTCGGTGTCATGGAGCGGCCACCACCCCGTAGTCCGTGGCGTCGAGCGGGGACGTGAGGTCCCGGTGGAGCTCCGGGTCCGCCTTGATCCGAGCCGTGGCCTTCCAGGCGGCGACGATGCCGGACAGCGGACCGTACACATCGATGTCCGCCGCGTCCCGGACGGCCTGGACGATCTCGACCAGGAACTCCTGCACCTCCTCGGGGTCGAGGTGGCGAACCCACGGGAAGGTCTCGGGGAGTGCGAGCAGCAGCGCCCGGGCGCCCTCATCACTCTTGATCAGGGCGGCGAAGGTACGCGCGATGGTGGCCACGGCCTCCTCGCGGCGTTCCTCGCGCTCGGCCGTCGTCAGTATGAGATCCCCACCGTCGCGCCGGGTGATGCGCAAGCGCTCAGCGCCCTTCAGCTTCGCAGCCACATCTCGTGCGTGTCGGGACAGGTCGGAGAAGGTCACTTCTTCGATGGTGGTCATACCGGCAGGCTACTTCTGAAGTAATTCAGAACTTATTCACGGTCACCCGAGTCCACCGTTCGGGTGACCGTCCGCTGCTTACGCCCAGACCTCCCTTCCGCCACGACCACGCCGCTCCGCCTCACGCCCCGGTTCGCGGCCGGTGCATCCGCCAGCGTCAGGGCAGGTGTCGGCCGCGGCCCTCTCCGGGTCCACTGCCTCGCCCTCGTGCTGGAGCAGCGCGAAGACCGCCGGGGGGCTCCCGCCGGGTCGCCGTCCGGAGGAGCACGTCACTCAGCCGGTCACCTGGCGCACCGCCCGCACCAGGGCCTGAGCCCTCGGGTCCGCCGTCACACCCTTGCGCATGCCGTTGGTGACATAGCCGAACGCGACACCCGACTCCGGGTCCGCGAAGGCCAGGGAGCCGCCGCGTCCCGGGTGGCCGAAGGAGCCGGGGGCCAGCAGCGGGGCGGCCGGGCCGTGCAGCATGTAGCCGAGGCCGAAACGGGTGTTCACCACCAGGACGCGGTCCGGGCCCGCCGACGCCTGCCCGCGTGCCAGCTCCAGGGTCGCCGGGTCGAACAGCCGGTGGCCGTCCACCCGGCCCTGCAGGGACGCGTAGAAGCGGGCCAGCGCCCGGGCGGTGGCGATACCGCCCGAGCCGGGGAGGCCCGCCGCCCGGTAGGCGGGGGTGTTCTCGTCGGGGGCGGGCGCGATGACGCCGAACGCCCGGCGGGTCAGGGACTGCGGGTCCGCGTACGCCTCCGCCACCTCCCGCTTCGGGCGCAGCACCAGGCCGCCCGCCGCCGCCCCGGGCTCCGGCAGCTCCCCGATGCGGCCCACCCGGGGCGCCTCTCCTTCCGGCAGGCCCAGCCACAGGTCCAGGCCCAGCGGGCCCGCGATCTCCTCGGCCACCCACCGGCCGAGGGGCCGGCCCGTCACCCGCTGCACCAGACCGGCCAGCAGCCAGCTGTACGTGTGCGCGTGGTAGCCGTGCTCCGTGCCCGGCTCCCAGACCGGCGTCTGGGCCGCCAGGGCCTCCGCCCCCGCCTCCAGGTCCAGGGCCCGGGCCGGGGTCAGCGGCTCGGACAGGACCGGGACGCCCGCCCGGTGGGCGAGGAGGTCGCGGACCGTCGTCCGCTCCTTGCCCGCGGCCTTGAACTCCGGCCAGTACGCTCCCACCGGTCCGTCCAGGTCGAGCTCGCCCCGCTGGTGGAGCAGCAGCGGCACCGCCGCCGCCACGCCCTTGGTGGCCGAGCGGACCACCTGGGCGGTGCCGGACTGCCACGGTGCGTCGCCGTCCACGTCCCGTGCGCCCGCCCACAGGTCCACGACCTTGCGGCCGTCCCGGTACACGGCCACCGCCGCTCCGCGTTCCCCGAGCCGGGTGAGGTTACGGGCGAAGGCCATGCGCACCGGCTCCCAGCCGGGGGCCGCCGTGCCGTGTATTCCGGGGGTGTCCTGGGCCTCCGCCATGGGGTTCTGCGCCTTCTCTCGGATCTGTGCCGGTCATCCCATGGTGCAACGGCCTACTGCGCGTCCGGATTCCGGGTCGGCCGACCCGGCCGGGCCGTCGGGTCGAAGCCGAACGGCAGCTCCAGCCGGTGCCTGCGCATCAGCTCCTCGTCCGCCAGCAGCTCCGGCGTCGGCGCGTCCGCCGCGATCACGCCCTGGCTGAGGATCACCGACCGGGGGCACAGCTCCATCGCGTACGGCAGGTCGTGCGTGACCATCAGGACCGTGACGTCCAGCGCCGTCAGGATCTCGGCCAGTTCCCGCCGCGACGCCGGGTCCAGGTTGGACGAGGGCTCGTCCAGGACGAGGATCTCCGGCTCCATCGCGAGCACCGTCGCGACGGCCACACGCCGCCGCTGGCCGAACGACAGGTGGTGCGGGGGCCGGTCCGCGAAGTCCGCCATGCCGACCCGCTCCAGCGCCTTGCGGACCACCGCCTCCAGTTCCGCGCCCCGCAGCCCCGCCGAGGCGGGGCCGAAGGCCACGTCCTCCCGTACCGTCGGCATGAACAGCTGGTCGTCCGGGTCCTGGAAGACGATGCCGACGCGGCGGCGGATCTCCTTCAGGTTCTGCGGGGCGACCGGGAGACCGGCCACCGACACCGTGCCGACCCCGCCGGCCAGGATTCCGTTCAGGTGCAGGACCAGGGTCGTCTTGCCCGCCCCGTTGGGGCCGAGCAGCGCCACCCGTTCCCCGCGCTCCACGGTCAGGTCGACCCCGAAGAGCGCCTGGTGCCCGTCCGGGTACGCGTAGGCCAGCCCCTTGACCTCCAGTGACGGGACGAAGGAGAGGGACGATGGTGTGCTCATAGCGTCCATCCCACCAGACACACGGCCAGCGCCGACAAGGGGAGTGCCGCCGCCCGCCCCCACTGGGCCCGGGTCGCCGTGGACTCGTCGAGCGGCGGCATCGTTCCCGCGTAGCCCCGGCTCACCATCGCCAGATGGACCCGCTCTCCGCGCTCGTACGAGCGGATGAACAGCGCCCCGGCGGACTTCGCGAGGACGCCCCAGTGCCGTACGCCCTTCGCCTCGAAGCCCCGGGAGCGGCGGGCCACGGACATCCGGCGCATCTCGTCCGTGATGACATCGCCGTAACGGATCATGAACGACGCGATCTGGACCAGGAGCGGGGGCAGCTTCAGCCGCTGGAGGCCCAGCAGCAGGGCCCGCAGCTCGGTCGTGGCGGCGAGCAGGACCGAGGCGGCCACGCCCAGGGTGCCCTTCGCCAGCACGTTCCAGGCGTCCCAGAGGCCGGGGACCGACAGGGACACGCCGAGGACCGTCGTCTGTTCGCCGGGGACGACGAACGGCATCAGGAACGCGAACGCCACGAAGGGGATCTCGATGGCCATCCGCTTGAGAAGGAACCCGGGCGGGACGCGGGACGCCGCCGCCACCAGCGCCAGCAGCACCCCGTACACCGCGAACGCCCACATCGCCTCGCGCGGCGTCGAGACGACGACCACGACGAAGCCGAGGACGGCGACCAGCTTGGTGTGCGGCGGCAGGGCGTGAACCGGCGAGTGGCCGTGCCGGTAGAGCTTGTGGGTGTGGCCCGCGCCCATGTCAGGCCGCTTCCTTCACGGTGCTCTCCTGGGCGGCCGCGGCCCTGCGGCGGGACGCGGCCGCCCAGAACACGCCGGTACCGAGCGCGAGCGTCGCGCCCACGCCGAGGGTGCCCGCCAGCCCCCCGGACAGGCGGGCGTCCGTGATGCCGCTGACGCCGTAGTCGGCCAGCGGCGATTCGGCGGTGGCGTGTTCCGCGGCCTGCTCGTCGATGCCGTAGTCGGCCGCGACGCTCTCCAGGCCGTCCGGGCTGGCGGAGGCGTAGTACGACACGAACCCGGCCAGCAGCACGGACGCGGCCAGACCCGCGGCCCAGGCCTTCCGGGCCGGGCGGCCACCGGACACGGCCACGGGCGCGTCGGCGGCGGGCGCGTCCACCAGCTCTCCGCCCACCCGCAGCTTCAGCGGCGCCGACAGCCCCCGGGCCCCGTACACCAGGTCCGGCCGGACGGCGACGACCGCGCCCACCGTCGCCATGGTGATCGCGGCCTCGCCGAGCCCGATCAGGGTGTGGACGCTCAGCATGGCGACCAGTACGTCCCCGACCGGGACGCTGGTCGTGCCGCCGATCGCGTAGACGAGCGTGAACGCCGCCGCCGACGCCGGCACGGACACCAGTGCGGCCACGAACGACGCCGCGGCCATCGTGCGGCGCCCCCGCGGCAGGACCTTCACCAGGCCCCGGAACACCGCGTACGCGATGAGGACGGTGACCGCGCCCATGACGGTGATGTTGACGCCCAGCGCGGTGAGCCCGCCGTCCGCGAACAGCACGCCCTGCATCAGCAGCACCACGGCGATGCACAACAGGCCCGTCCACGGTCCGACGAGTATCGCGGCCAGTGCACCGCCCAGCAGGTGGCCGCTGGTCCCGGCGCCGACCGGGAAGTTCAGCATCTGCACGGCGAAGATGAAGGCCGCGACCAGGCCGGCGAGCGGGGCGGTCCTGTCGTCCAGCTCGCGCCGGGCCCCGCGCAGGCCTGCCGCGACGGCCCCCGCGGCGACGAGACCGGCCGCGGCGGACACGGGTGCGTTGATGAATCCGTCGGGCACATGCATGGTTCAGGACCGCTTTCAAGCTCATGGAGGGGGCGTGTCGGCCACTCGATGATGGCCGCTTCTGCAAAGAGCTTGCAAGAGCGCACCGGCCACAGGAGATGGGTTGGGCGGGTCTGGGGTTTGGTGGGACATTGGTGAGAAACACGTGGACTGTGCTGATTGCGGCCCGCGCGGCATGCGGGTCGTGCCGAACGCGCTGAGCGAGGAGCCCGACGATGTGCCCTTCCGGCGGACACCCCGACGACGACCGTCCGCTCCCGGCCGACGGCCCCCGGGTGCGGGTGCGCGCCAAGGGCCTGGCCATGACGGACGGCCCGCTGGCCTCGCCCGTGCCCGTGGAGCTGCGCTACGACGGGGACGCCGCCCCCGCGACCGTGCGGTTCGACCTGCCCGGCGGCGACACGTGGACGTTCCCGCGCACCCTGCTGGAGGCCGGGCTGACCTCCCCGGCCCGGCGCGGCGCCGTGGAGGTGTGGCCGTGCGGGCGGGTGCAGACCGTGGTCGAGTTCCACTCGGCGGAGGGCACGGAGGTGTTCCAGTTCGACTCGGCCACGCTGCTGCGGTTCCTGCGGCGCACGTACGCCGCCAGCACGCCGGTCGTGAGGTGACGACCCCGGGGTGACCCGGTGCGGCGTACTGGCGGCGTTCGGGCGCGGCCCGGTCCGGACGCGCGGCTGCGGTCAGGCGCGCACCAGCTCACGCTCCGCGTCCGGGTCCTCCCGGTCGGCGTGCCGGTCGTCGCCGCCCAGCTCCTTGCGCAGGCCCTCGCCCTCGACGTCCACGTTCGGCAGCGCCCGGTCCAGCCAGCGGGGCAGCCACCAGGCCTTGTGGCCGAGCAGGGCCAGGACGGCCGGGACGATCGCCATCCGGACGACGAAGGCGTCGAACAGGACGGCGGAGGCGAGACCGAAGCCGATCATCTTCACCATCTGCTCGCTGGAGCCGATGAAGCCCGCGAACACGGAGATCATGATGATCGCGGCGGCGGTGACCACCCGGGCGCCGTGCCGGAACCCGGTGACGATCGCCTCGCCGGGGCGCTCCCCGTGGACGTACGCCTCGCGCATCCGGGTGACGAGGAAGACCTCGTAGTCCATGGCGAGGCCGAACACCACACCCACCATGAAGATCGGCATCATGCTCATGATCGGCCCGGTCTGCTCGACGCCGAACAGCGAGCCCAGCCAGCCCCACTGGAAGACGGCGACGACCGCGCCGAGGGCGGCGACCACCGACAGCAGGAAGCCGAGCGCGGCCTTGAGCGGGACGAGGACGGACCGGAAGACCACCATCAGGAGCAGGAAGGCGAGGCCGACGACCAGCCCGAGGTACGGGAGGAGGGCGTCGTTCATCTTCTGCGAGAAGTCGATGTTCATCGCGGTCTGGCCGGTGACGAGGACGTCGTCGCCGGTGGTGTCGCGGATGTCGCGGACCAGGTCCTCGGTCTCCGCCGAGGAGGGGCGCTCCTTCGGGATGACGGTGACCATGGCGGTGTCGCCCGCCTTGTTGGGCGTGGGCGGGGTGACCATGGCGACCCCGTCGAGCCCCTTGATCTGCTCCACCGCACGGTCGGCGGCGGCCTTGTCGCCGTCGACGACGACCATCAGCGGGCCGTTGAAGCCGGGGCCGAAGCCGTCGGACAGCAGGTCGTAGGCACGGCGCTGGGTGGTGGAGGTCGGCTGGGCACCGTCGTCGGGCAGGCCCAGCTCCAGGGAGGCGGCCGGGACGGCGAGCGCGCCGAGGCCGAGGACGCCGACGAGCAGGACGACGACCGGGCGGCGCAGCACGAAGCGCGCCCAGCGGGTCCCGAGGTTGGGCTTCGCCTCGGCGGTCTTCGCGGCCTCGTCCGGGCCGGTCTTCCCGGCGGCCCGGGCGGCCTCCTGCTCGGCCAGCGCCGTGCGTCCCTTGCGGCCGAAGACGAACCGGCCGGCGTAGCCGAGGAGCGCGGGGATCAGGGTCAGCGCGATGAGGACGGCGATCGCGACGGTGGCCGCGGCGGCGACGCCCATCTTGGTGAGGATCGGGATGTTGACGACGGCCAGGCCGACGAGGGCGATCACGACGGTGAGGCCCGCGAAGACGACGGCGGACCCCGCGGTGCCGACGGCCCGTCCGGCCGCCTCCTCCCGGTCCCGGCCTTCGAGCAGCTCGGAGCGGTAGCGGGAGACGATGAAGAGCGCGTAGTCGATACCGACGGCCAGGCCGATCATCGAGGCGAGCGTGCCGGTGGTGGTGCCGAGGTCCAGGGTGCTGGCGAGCGCCGTGATGCCGGAGACGCCGATACCGACGCCGATGATCGCGGTGAGCAGCGGCAGACCGGCGGCGACGAGCGCGCCGAAGGTGATGACGAGGACGATCCCGGCGACGATGACGCCGATGATCTCACCGGTGCCGGTCTCGGGGGCGGCCATCAGGGCGTCGCCGCCGATCTCGACGGTGAGGCCGTCCTTCTGGGCCCCGGTCCCGGCCTTCTCCAGCGCCTCACGGGTCTCGTCGGTCAGCTCCATGCCGTTGACCTTGTACGAGACGTGGATGTAGGCGGTGGAGCCGTCCTGCGAGACGGCCTGGGCGGTGTACGGGTCGGTGACGGCCGCGACCTGCTCGGAGCCGGAGCGCAGGTCGCCCACGGCCTTGTCGACGGCGGCCTTGTTGTCCGGGTCGGTCATCTTCTCGCCGTCGGGCGCCTTGAAGACCACCCGGGCGGTGGCGCCGTCGGCGCTGCCGCCGGGGAAGCGCTGCTCCAGCAGGTCGAAGGCCTTCTGGGCCTCCGTGCCGGGCATCGAGAAGGATCCGGAGGTGGCGGCGGGCGCGGTGGCGGCGCCCACGCCGGCGAGCGCGAACAGCGCTATCCACAGCAGGGTCACGGCATGGCGGCGCCGGAAGGCGAACCGCCCGAGTTTGTAGAGAAACGTAGCCACTGGGGCGTACTCCCGATGGTGAGTGGGTTCAGTTCCAGGTCGGTTGTCTGGGGAGTCGTCCCGACGGCGTCGAGCGGTAACACGCGTCAGGTGTTGTGCGGTGCTTCGGCCGGAGACCCCGGCCGTGGAGCGTCACCCCCGGGGCCTCGGCCCGGGGGCGTGCCACCGCTTCCCGGGCGCGGGGACGCCCGGTCGGGTGGCGGATTCAGACGCCCAGTGCGGGGAGCACCACGGCGTCGACGTACGCGTTGAGAAAGGCCTGGTCGCACGGTCGGTCCTCGATGATCGGCCGGGTGACGAAGGCCCCCACCATCATGTGCGGGACCAGGTCGAGCGCCGGGTTGTCGGCGCGGACCTCGCCCCGCTCCACCGCGCGCCGCAGCATCTGCCCCAGCCCGGTCATCTCGGGCTCGATGAGCAGTTCCCGCAGCGCCTGGAGGAGTTCGGGGTTGGAGTCGATGGCATGGGCGAGGCCCCGCATCATCGCGGAGTCCCGTGCCATCTCGCAGTCGTCCGTGCGCGAGATCATCTCGCGGAAGTCGCCCCGGAGGGTTCCGGTGTCGATCTCCTCGATCCGTACGGGCTTGTGGTTGCGCAGGGACTGGGCGACCAGCTGCGGCTTGCTCCCCCACTGGCGGTAGAGGGTGGCCTTGCTGGAGTGGGTACGGGCGGCGACGGCGTCCATGGTGAGCCCGTCGTAGCCGACCTCCGCGAGGAGGTCGATGACGGCCTCGTACAGCTCCGACTCGCGTTCCGGGGTGAGCCTGCTGCGTGCCATGGCGTGCCTTGCCTTCGTGATGGGTCTGTACGAAACCGTTTCGTACGCCTCCGACTTTAGGCCATCCGCCAGCGAAACGAAACTGTTTCGTACGTTGTCCGGGTCACCCGGCGGTCACCCGGCCGTCCCCCTGGCGTCCCGGCGGTCACCCGACCGTGGTCCGGGCCGCCCCACAGGTTGCCGGGCCCCCTCCGCGCGGAAAGCATGACTGTGTGAGCAGCGACGGCGCGTACCTCCGGTTCCCCCACCTCCATCAGAACCTGCTGTGCTTCGCGACCGAGGACGACCTCTGGGTCGCCCCGCTGGCCCCCGACGGGGAGACGCCGGGCCGGGCCTGGCGGTTGACGGTGGACCGTACGCGTGTCGGCCACCCGCGCTTCTCCCCCGACGGGCGCCACATCGCCTACACGAGCTGGCGCAGCCTGGACCCCGAGATCCATCTGGCCCCGGTGGACGGCGGCCCGGCCCGGCGGCTGAGCCACTGGGGGTCGCTCGACACCCGGGTGTGCGGCTGGGACCCGGACGGCAACATCCTGGCCGTCACCTCGCACGGCCAGCCGTTCTCGCACTTCTCCTGGGCGTACAAGGTCGCCCCCGACGGCAGCCCCGGCCGCCGTCTGCCGTGGGGGCCGTGCGCGGACATCCAGGTCGCGGACGTGGGCGGCGAGCACCGGACGCTGCTGCTGACCGGTAAGCCGCCGCACGAACCGGCTTCCTGGAAGCGCTACCGGGGCGGGGCGACCGGGCGTCTGTGGCTGCACGGCGAGCGGCTGCTGCCGGACCTGGGCGGCCATCTGGACTGCGCGATGTTCGTGGACGGGAGGGTGGCCTTCCTGTCCGACCACGAAGGCGTCGGGAACCTGTACTCGTGCCTGCCGGACGGTACGGACCTGCGGCGGCACACCGACCACGACGCCTTCTACGCCCGGCACGCCTCGTCCGACGGGCACCGGGTGGTGTACCAGTGCGCGGGCGACCTGTGGCTGGTGGACGCGCTGACGCCGGACGCGCGGCCCCGGCGGCTGGAGGTCCGGCCGGGCGGGCAGCGCGCGGGACGGCGGCGGTACCACGTGCCCGCCTCCCAGCACCTCCAGGCGGTGTCCGTGGACCAGACGGGGCGGGCCAGCGCGGTGTGCGTGCGGGGCAGCCTGTACTGGCTGACGCACCGGGACGGCCCGGCGCGGGCGATCGCGGACACCCCGGGCGTACGGGTGCGGCTGCCGGAGATGCTGGGCGGCGGGGGGCGGATCGCCTACGTCACGGACGCTGAGGGCGAGGAGGCGATCGAGGTCGCGTACCTGCCCCGGGCCAGCGGTGTCCGGCCGCCGCGCCGGGTGGCGGCGGGGCGGCTGGGCCGCGTGCACGAGATGGTGGCCGACCCTGCGGGCGAGCGGCTGGCGGTGGCGACGCACGACGGGCGGCTGCTGCTGGTCGGCGTACCGGAGGAGGAGACGGCCGGGGCCGGCGAGGTGCCGGAGCCGTACGGCGCCGCGGACCCCGCCGCCTCCGAAGGCCCCGCCGCACGGGCCGCCGCCGAGGTCACCGAGCTGGTCCGGTCCGTCAACGGGCCCGTCCGGGACCTGGCGTTCTCGCCGGACGGGGCCTGGCTGACCTGGTCCCACCCGTTCATCGGCCGGTCGCTGCGGCAGATCAGGATGGCCCGGATCAAGGACGGGCTGATCGTGGACGTGACGAACGGCCGGTTCGAGGACGAGAGCCCCGTCTTCACCCGGGACGGCCGGTATCTGGCGTTCCTCTCCTGGCGGGGCTTCGACCCGGTGTACGACGTGCACACCGGTGACCTGTCGTTCCCGCTGGGCTGCCGCCCCTACCTCGTGCCCCTGGCGTCCACGACCCCGTCGCCGTTCGCGCTGTCGCCCGAGGGACGGCCGGCGGCGGGCGGGCTGGATCCGGGCGGGGAGGAGACGGCGGGCGACGGGACGGTCCTGGTCGAGGTGGAGGGACTGGAGAGCCGGGTGACGCCGTTCCCGGTGGCCGCGTCCAAGTACTCGTCCCTGCACCCGGTGAGCGGCGGCGGGCTGGTGTGGCTGCGCTGGCCGATCTCGGGCGCGCTCGGGGAGACCTTCGTGAACCCGTCCGACCCGTCGGAGCGGCCGACCCTGGAGCACTTCAGCATCGCGAAGGCCCGCAAGTCCGAACTGGTCCCGCATCTGGACTGGTTCGGGGTGAGCGGGGACGGAACCCGCCTGGTCGTGGTCGACGAGGGCGACCTGCGGGCGCTGCCCGCGACCGAGTCCGGGGACCCGGACACGACGGTGTACGTGGACGCCCGGCGCATCCAGCACGAGGTCGACCCGGGGGCGGAGTGGCGGCAGGCGTACGCGGAGGCGGGCCGGATCGTCCGGGCGTACTTCTGGGACCCGGGGATGAGCGGCATCGACTGGGACGGGGTCCTGGAGCAGTACCGGCCGCTGGTCGAACGGGTCGCCTCGCCCGACGAGTTCGCGGACCTGCTGCGCGAAGTACTCGGCGAGCTGGGTACGTCGCACGCCTATGTGACGCCCTCCCGGCGCAACGAGGGCCCGCCGCACTACCAGCGGGCGATGGGGCTGCTGGGCGCGAACCTGGTCTGCCGGGAGGGGAGCTGGGTGGTCAGGCGGATCCTGCCGGGCGAGTCCTCGGACTCGAAGGCACGCTCGCCGCTGGCGGGGACCGGGATCCGGGAGGGGGCGGTACTGACGCATGTGGACGGGCGGCCCGTCGATCCGGTGACGGGCCCGTATCCGCTGCTGGCGGCGGCGGGCGGGACGACCGTGGACCTGACGTTCGCGCCCGGTGAGGGCGAGCAGGGGCGGCCACGGCGGGTGGCGGTGCTGCCGCTGGTGGACGAGCGGCCGCTGCGGTACCAGGACTGGGTGGCCAAACGGCGCGACGTCGTCCACGAGTTGAGCGAGGGCCGCTGCGGCTATCTGCACATCCCGGACATGGGCGGCTCGGGCTGGGCGCAGTTCAACCGGGACCTGCGGATGGAGATGGCCCGGCCCGCGCTGATCGTCGACGTGCGGGGCAACGCCGGGGGCCACATCTCCGAACTGGTCGTGGAGAAGCTGACCCGAAGGATCCTGGGCTGGGACCTCACCCGGCACGCACAGCCCGTCTCGTACGCCTCCAACTCGCCCCGCGGGCCGGTGGTCGCGCTCGCGGACGAGGCCACCTCGTCGGACGGGGACATGATCACGGCGGTGTTCAAGCTCCAGGGGCTCGGCCCGGTGGTGGGCCTGCGGACCTGGGGCGGGGTCGTCGGCATGACGGGCCGTCACCGGCTGGGCGACGGCACGGTGATCACGGTGCCGATGAACGCGGCGTGGTTCGAGGAGTACGGCTGGGGCGTGGAGAACCACGGCGTGGAGCCGGACATGGAGATCGAGCGCACCCCGCTGGACTGGGCGGAGGGCCGCCACCGGCAGCTCGCGGACGCGGTGGAGGTGGCGCTGGGCCTGCTGGCGAAGCGGGGGGCGTCGGAGCCGCCGGACTATTCGGGGACCCCGGACCGCAGCCGCCCGCCGCTGCCGCCGCGCTGACCCGGCGCCGGACGGCGCTGTGCCCCGGGCGAGGCACTCAGCCCGGGGCACAGGCGTCCTTCCGCCACCGCTTCGCGGCTGAGGCGGTCAGGAGGCGTCGTAGTCGCGGTCCAGGCGGTCCTGCGCCTCGCGCACGGCCGGGTCGGACGTGTCGCGGTCCTGCGAGCGCTGCGGCTTGCCGCCCTTGCGCTGCTGCGCCTTGCGCGCCTCCTGCTGAGCCCGCTCCTTGAGCTCCTGCGCCTTGTCCTGGAACTGGTCCTTGATGCCCATCCGGAATTCACTCCTGTACGGGGTGGGGGGAGTGCCGGAGCCTTGCCGCCCCGGCCTCGACCAGCGTGGCACGGGGCGCGACGGGGCGCATTTCGATCAGCACGGAGGGTGAGGGCAGTGCGTAGTACCGCCGGACCCGGCCGTCCGGCGGCACTACGGGGCGCGGCCCCGCCGACGTCACGCCCCGGCCGGCTCCTCCCCCCGCGCCCGCTCGTCGGCCGCACCCCCCGCGCCCACCAGACCCTTCGGCACCCCGCCCAGCCTCGGCTCGAAGCGGCGGACGTCCCGCTGCCCCACCGTCGCGATGAGCCCCGGCAGGTAGCCCCGCACGGACTGCATACCCCGCAGCCACCACTGCGCGTACACGTGCGCCGAGCGCCGTTCGATCCCCGCGACGATCCGGTCGACCGCCGGGCCCAGCGGGTACGTCCGGTTCGCCGGCCACGGCAGCCGCTGCCGCAACTCCCGCATGACGTCGTCCCGGTCGGCGCCCCGCACCATGTCGGTGTCCGTCCAGGACAGGTAGCCGACGCCGACCCGCACGCCCCGGTGGGCGACCTCGGCGCGCAGACTGTGCGCGAAGGCCTCGACCCCGGACTTGGACGCGCAGTACGCGCTCATCATGGGCGCCGGGGTGATGGCGGCCAGGGACGCGATCTGCAGGAAGTACCCCCGGCTTTCGAGGAGTACGGGCAGGAAGGCCCGCCCGGTCACGGCGCCGCCGACGAGGTTGACCTCGATGACCCGCCGCCAGGCCACCGGGTCCGAGTCGACGAACGGCCCCCCGGCCGCGACCCCGGCGTTGGCGACCACGATGTCGACCTTGCCGAACCGCTCCTTCACCTCGCCCGCGACCCGCGCCATGGCCTCGTGGTCGGTGACATCGGCGTGCCACCAGTCGCCTTCTGTGTGCAGCCGGCCGCAGACGCGCTTCAGCTCGTCCGGCTCCAGCCCGACGAGCGCCACCTTGGCACCGCGCGCGGAGAGTTTGCGGGCCAGGAGCTCACCGACGCCCCGGGCGCCGCCGGTGACGACGGCGACCTGTCCTTCCAGGCTGCCCCTGCTCATACGACCCGCTCCTTCTCACTGCGCACGTACGTGGTGACCAGCTCCCGGATCCGCCCGGTGACCGCCTCGGGCGCCTCGATCGGTGACATGTGACCGATCCCGGGCAGCACGTCCAGCCCGAGGCACCGGGGCAGCGCGGCGGCGATGGTGCGGGCGTGCACCGGCGGGGTCAGCCGGTCGGCCGCCCCGGCGATGACGGCGGTCGGAACCCGTAGCTCCCGCACGCCCGCGTCCAGGTCCAGCCCGGCCAGCACCCGGGACCAGGCGACCCGCACACGGCGCGGGCAGGCGTGCACGATGCGGGCGCATTCGGCGACCCGCGCCGGGGCTGAACCGGGGCCCATGGTTCCGTACTTGAGGAGGGCCCTGGACACGGGCGTGACAGGCCCGAGGGGGGCGCGGGAACCGAGGACGGCGTGGGTCAGCCGGGTGCGTACCGGCCCGGCGCGCATCGGCAGCACGGTCGACTCCGCGACCAGCCGGGACGCCCCGGTGTTGCACAGCAGCACGGCGGCGGCGTGGGCCCGCAGGGCGGGGCGGGAGGCGGCGGCCATGAGGGTCATGCCGCCCATGGAGTGACCGGCCAGGACGGCCTTCTCGCCGGGGGCCAGGGTGGTGGCCAGCACCGCTTCCAGGTCGTCCGCGAGGGCGCGGGTGGAGTGGCCGGGGGCACCGACGGCGGGGCTGCGGCCGTGCCCGCGCTGGTCGTAGACGACGACCCGGTGGTCGGCGGCCAGGTCCTGGACCTGGGCGTTCCAGAAGGCGGTGTTGCAGGTCCAGCCGTGCGCGAGGACGACGGCGGGTGCGCCCTCGGAGCCGTACACCTCGACGTGCAGGGAGGACCCGTCGGCGGAGACGGCGGTGAGGTTCGTGGGCCGGTTCACGCGGCGGCCCCCTCTCGCGCGGAGCGGGCTGCCCGTACGACCTCGTACTCGCCCAGGTCCACGGCGCGGGTGGCGCGGCGGAACTCGGAGGTGGTGCCGGGCCAGAGCGTGGTGTTGCGGCCGCTGGCGTCGAGGTACCAGCTGTCGCAGCCTCCGGACTTCCAGACGGTGCGCTCCATCCTGGACTGCACGCGCCGGTTCCAGGCGGCGACTGCCGAGGGCCGGGGGGCGAGGGCGGCGCCCGGGCCGAGGAGGCTCAACTGCCGTACGAAGTCGGCCATGTAGTTGAGCTGTGACTCGATCATCAGGATCATCGAGGAGTTCCCCAGGCCGGTGTTGGGGCCGATGACGGTCATCCAGTTGGGGAATCCGGCGGCGGTGGCGCCGCGCAGCGACTCCATGCCGTCCTTCCACGCCTCGGCCAGGCTGACTCCCTCGGCGCCGACGACCCGCTCCGCGATCGGCAGGTCGGTGACGTGGAAGCCGGTGCCGAAGACGATCACGTCGGCCTCGGCCTCGCTGCCGTCGGCGGCGACGAGCGTGCGCCCCCGGATCTCCTTCAGCCCGGAGGCGACGACGTCGACGTTGGGCTTGGCGAGCGCCGGATAGTAGTCGTTGGACAGCAGGATGCGCTTGCAGCCGATGCGGTACGAGGGCGTCAGCTTGGCCCGCAGTGCGGGGTCCTTGATCGCCCGGTTCATGTTGGCCTTGGCGAGCTGTTCGACGAGGCCGAGTTCGCCGGGGCGCTTGGTGAAGGCGCTGACCTGGAGTTCGCGGATCCCCCACAGGATGCCGCGCCGGGCCTTGCCGGTGAACGGCAGCTGCCGGTGCAGCCAGCGCTCGGGGCCCGTGATGGCACGGTCGACGCGCGGCATGACCCAGGGGGGCGTGCGCTGGAAGAGGGTGAGCCGCCCGACGCGGGGCTGGATGGCGGGCACGATCTGGATGGCGGAGGCGCCGGTGCCGACCATGGCGACGCGTTTGCCGGTGAGGTCGTGGCCGTGGTCCCAGCGGGCGGAGTGGAAGACCTTCCCGCCCTCCTCCTCGAACCGCTCGATCCCGGGGATCCCGGGGATCTTCGGGTCGGAGAGGGGGCCGGTGGCGGAGACGACGAACCCGGCCGTGAAGCGGCCCCGGGAGGTCTCGATCTCCCACAGGAGCCGGTCGGCGTCCCACCGCATCCTGAGCACCTCGTGGCCCAGGCGCAGGTGGGAGCGGAGCCGGAAGGTGTCGGCGACGTGCTCCAGGTACGCGCGGATGTGGGGCTGACCGGAGAAGGTGCGGGGCCAGTCCGGGTTGGGGGCGAAGGAGAACGAGTAGAGGTGCGACGGTACGTCGCAGGCACAGCCGGGGTAGCTGTTGTCACGCCAGGTGCCGCCGACGGAGTCGGCCCGTTCCAGGACGACGAAGTCGGTGACCCCCTCGCGGCGCAGCCGGACGGCGGCGCCGAGCCCGCCGAAACCGGACCCGATGACGGCGACGCGGACGTGCTCCGGCGCACGCTCGCGCTGGTTCTCGCTCATGCGGCCCTCCCAAGACTCTGCCAGCAATCACTGGCACTGTTCGGGAGGGTAGAGCCTGCGCCTACCGGGCGGTAGGGGTTCGGCCGAGGAAAGTTACCGGCAGTACGACATAGGGTTGCCGTGTGGCGGATGTACATGGCGCGCGGGGCGCGGACGGGCCCGGCGCGGGCGAGGACGCTCCCTGCGCGGACGAGGGCCTCTCCGGCGCGGGCCGGGACGTTCCCCCCGCGGACCCCGGCGCTCCCGGCCCGGGGCAGGGCCGCGAGTACCGGATGGAGGAGCTGGCCGGGGCAGCCGGCATCACCCCCCGCACCCTGCGGTTCTACCGCGAGCGCGGCCTGATCCCGCCGCCCCGGCGCGAGGGCCGCATCGCCTGGTACGGCCCCCACCACCTGGCCCGGCTGCGCACGATCGCCGCCCTGCTGGAGCGCGGCCACACCCTGAACGGCATAGCCGACCTGGCGGCGGCGTTCGAGAGCGGCCGGGACGTGGGCGAGGTGCTGGGCCTCGGGGAGCCCTCGGAGGAGGAGCCGGTGCGGCTCCACCCGGAACAGCTGGCCGACTTCTTCGGGGACCAGGCCACGGCCGAGAACTTCGCGGCGGCGATGGACCTCGGCTATCTGGCGACGGACGGCGAGGACCTGGTCCACGTCAGCCGCCGGCTGCTGGAGGTCTCGGCCTCGCTGGTCGAGGAGGGCGTCCCGCTCTCGGCGGTGCTGGCGGCGGCCCGGGAGGTACGGAGCCACGCGGACGCGCTGGCCACGCTGTTCGCGACGGTACTGCGGACGCACACCTCGGGCACGGACCCGGCGCGGCTCCGCCCCCTGGCCAAGAGCGTGGTGGAGGCGGAGCTGTCGATGGCGCTGGACAGGCGGCTGCGCGCCGCGCCGGGACCGGTGGACTCCTAGCCGGAGCCGCGGGTCACGGCCTGTACGCCTGCTTGCCCGCGCAGTGCCAGATCACCGGCTGGAACCCCCAGGACTCCGGCGAGGCGACCCCGCCCACCCGGTCGTCGTCGGACACGGCCCACGCCTCGGAGTCCCGCCCCGGCGCGAGGCCCGGCAGCGCCAGGAGCGGCCCGCGTCCCGGCCAGTACTGCGCCCGGGAAGGCGTCCACGGCACCTCCTCGCCGTAGGACCGCGCGGTGCCGACGGACACGTTCGTCGTGGGGCTGATCGCCGAGAACCCGCCCTGTCCGAATCCCCTGAGGAGACCGGGCGAGGAGCCGGTGTCCTCGTAGGGCACCGCCCAGTGCCAGGGTTTCTCCACCGGGTTGAACCGGTCGGTGGCGGAGAACGTGCCGACCACCCGGCCCTCGCTGTCGATGCCCGTGGGAGTGTTGTGGGCCAGCCACTCGGAGACGGCGACCGGCAGTGACTTCGCCGGGCCGCCGTCACCGGGCCAGACGACCGGGTTCTCGCCGTACACGAACCCCTCGTCCGCGTCCTCCGTCCGCACCGCGTGACCGAGGACGTCGCCCCGGGCGTTGATGCCCGCGATGCCCCTGACCGACGTCCCCGACCCGGCGTCCGCGGGCAGCGGCAGTTCACGGACGACCGCTCCCTTCCGCCAGACCCGCGGCGTCCCGTCGGCACCCACGGCGGCGATGTACCCGGCGTCGTTCACGGCGGCGCCGCCACCCCTGCCGATCGCACCGCCCTCGCTGAGCAGCTGCACCGAGGGCGCGCCGAGCCGGTAGCCGAAGAGGGCGCGACCCGACGGCCCGCTCAGCCGCCCGACCGCCGTCCCCCGTTTGTTGACGTCCTTCAGGAACCCGCGGTCGTACCCCTCGGGCATCGGCACCTCATGGACGCGCGTCCCGGTCCAGTACACGGGCAGACCCGCGCTGACCCCCACGGCGACACCGGGCCGCCCGAGCGCGTGCACGCCGTCGTCGCCGTACCGGCCGGTCCCGGCAGGCGGCAGCGTCTCCAGCACGGTCGGCCCCGTCGCGCAGGCAGCGGTCTCCTCGGAACCCGCCTCGGCCAGTGCGGGCCCTCCCGCGGTGACGAGCCCCGCCAGTGCGGCGACGACCGCGCCCATCGCGACACGTCTCTTCATGAACGCCCCCTCGCCCACGGCCCGCGGACCGCTCACGGACCTTCACGACTCCGCCCCATCCTGCCGGGCCGCATCCGTGACGGCCAGGCATACGGCCGCGAACAAGCCGTCAGGAGTGCCGTACCATCAGCGCCGTTTGCTGCAAGGTACGGATTCGCAGGGGGAAACGGCGTGGGACACGGGGGACCGGGCGGAAGGCGACGCCGGAAAGCGCCTGTCATGCTCGCGGCAGTAGCGCTGTTCGCGTCCGGCATCGGCCTGTGGGCCACGGACAGCGGTCCCTTCCGCGACAGTTACTGCTGGGGGGCCTGGCAGGAGAGGAGCGGGCCAGGCCTGCTGAGCGGCGAGCACATGGGCGAGGGCGAGAAGGTCACGGCCACCGAGTCGGCACCGCCCTCGGCTTCGGGCGAGCCCGCCGAGTGCGAGGTGACGGTGACATGGAAGAGGCCTGGGAAGGCTGACGTGTCCAGCCAGGTCGTCTCCGTCTCGTACGGCCGGCTCCCCGAGGAGGAGCAGGAGCACCGCGCGTGGCTGGCCCGCTTTCTGCCCGCCACCATGACCCCGCTGCCCGAGGGGCTCGACGGGACGGTGGCGAAGAACCGCGCGATGTACGTCATGCCCGCCGGGTGCGATGTGAAGGGCCGGCCGACGGTCGTCACGGTCCACGGGAACGACCGGGACATCGGGCGGGAGTCCGAGGTCGCCCGGTTGCTCGTCGACGTGGCTGAAACGGCGATGCGGAGCGCCGGTTGCGCACCTCGGGAGCCCCTGGACCGCACGCTGCCGATGGCGACGCTCGCGAGCGGCGACGAGGAACGCTCCGGCGGGAAGGACATGTGCCGGATCCCAGGAGTGCGCTTCGACCTGGGAGGGGTCAAGTACACCGAGTTCGCGGCGGTGTTCGGTGACCGCCTGCAGGTCTGCACGTCACGGATCGCCCGTCGCCACGCCGACGGCCGAGACCCCGGGCTCCACCTCGTCATGACGGGAAGCCCGCGCCTTTCCGCACTCTTCGCGGGGCTGCCGGAGGGTGCGGACAAGGGGCTGGTGCAGCGCACCTGCGACGGACGGAAGACCACGTTCTACATGAGGCCGGAGCTGCTGAAGGGGCGGGGCGTACCCGACGACCGGACGGTGTTCGGGAACTTCGTCCGGTCGGTGAGCGAGCGCATGGGGTGCGGGAAGGACGAGGGGAACGCGCGATGACGGATACGGGGAAGCCCGAGGGCTCGGCGCAGCCGGACGACTCGGCGCCGCGGTCGGCGCCGGCCCGCCTGCTCCGGCGGCCCGCCGTGCGCGTCGCGATCGTGGCGGGCCTGGTCGGCGCGCTGCTGGGGGCCGGTCTCGTCGCCTGGCGTACGGACACGCTGCCGTGGGGCGGTTCGAAACCGTGCTGGGACTCGCTGGACGACACGACGCTCACCGCGCTGGTGGGCGAGGGCAGGACGGTGGCCGAAGAGCAGACGCTGTTCCAGCGGGGTTCGTCGGGACGGTGCCGCGTCACCGCGTACGGAGTGAAGCACCCGGACCGGATCTCCGAGCGCCTGCACGTCAACGTGCACTGGCTCGACACCCAGAGCGGCCCCGCCGCGGACGGATGGCACGAGGAGTTCCTCCGGAGCGGCATGACCCCGCTGGGCGACGGGCTCCCCGGCATGGTGTCCACCAGCCATGCCTGGCTGAGACTGCCGCAGGGCTGCATCGGAACGGGGAACCTGGCCGTGGTCGACATCGACGCCGCCCGCATGGACTCGGATGCGCGGCAGGCGGCCGAGCAGGACGCCCTGGCCCGCGCGGTCGTGCACACGACGAACGGGGTGATGCGCGCGTACGGCTGCACGGAGCGCTACGCGCTCCCCGAGAAGCTTCCCGGACAGGCCGAGTGGCAGCGGGTGGATCCGGACGCCCTGTGCGGGATCAAGGATCTGGCCCTGCCCGCCGACCGGCGCGACGAGGAGGTACTCGACCGGACCCGGTCCCGAGTGGGCGGCGCAGAAGGCCCTGCGCGCGTATGCGGCGTCGGCTGGCTCCGCAGAGACGACCTGCGGTTCACGACGGTGGCCGATCCCGAGCTGGCGAAGATCTTCCACAGCGAAGCCCCGAACGGCCTGCCCGGCATCGTGGGCACACGGGGGCGCGGCTCCCTCACGCACGCGCGGGCCGAGTACGAGGTGAGCTGCCAGACCGGGACTGTCGTCTTCATGGCCGAGAACAGAGACCTGTTCGGGCAGAAGAACCTCCTCCGCGACCTGTTCCCCGCGTACGTCGCCGCGGAGGCGGACCGCATCGGATGCGGCCCGCTGGAGATCACCGAGATGCCCGGCTTCGGCGAGAAGGGCTGAGGACCGTGGCAGAACGTACGGTTCCGCCCCGCGTGGCGGCGGCGGAGCGGCGCGCCGCCGAGGCAGGCTTCACGAAGAGCTGCACCCGCGAGGTGGGCAGGCTGCTGAGCCTCGCCGCCGCCGCGAAGCCGCACGGGGTCATCGCGGAGAGCGGTACCGGCGCGGGTGTGGGAACGGCCTGGCTGCACAACGGCCTCGGCGCGGACGCCCGCCTGGCGACGGTGGAACGGAACAAGGACCTGGCCTGCCGGGCGGCGGCCCTCTTCGCGGACGACGCCCGCGTGAGCGTCCTCACCGGCGACTGGCGCCTGCTGGAACAGCACGCCCCCTTCGACGTCTTCTTCTGCGACGGTGGCGGCAAACGCGACGCCCCCGAGCGGGTCGTCGACCTGCTCGCCCCCGGCGGACTCCTGGTTCTCGACGACTTCACCCCGTCGGCGGACTGGCCACCCCGCTTCGAAGGCGAGGTGGACGGCCTCCGCCTCCTCTACCTCACCCACCCCGCCCTGGACGCGACGGAGATCCTCACGACTCCCACCAGCTCGGCGATCGTCGCGGTCCGCCGCGGCTGACCGAAGGCACCCGTGCGCTCGGCGCAGGTCACGACAACGGCTGTGCCGCCGTGTCCCCGTGCGGGAAGACCGTCCCGGGCGCCCGGCAGCTTCTCCGAGAATCCGACGGGAACCTCGCCGCCCGCCGGGGGACGTGCTACCACCGGGAGATGACGTTCTCCGGGACATCCCGCAAGCCCTTCGACGCGGTGCTGTGCGACCTCGACAACGTGATCCGCTTCTACGACACCGCGCCGCTGAGCGCGCTGGAGCGGGCTGCGGGGCTCGCCGAGGGGACCACCGCGCGGGTGGCCTACTCCCCCGAGATCGACCTGCCGCTTCTCCTCGGCCGGATCACCGAGGAGGAATGGGTGGCCCGCATCGCGTCGGCGCTCTCGGACCGGGTGCCGTACCGGCAGGCCCGCGAGCTGGGGCGGGCCCTTGCCGACGCCCCGTTCCGGGCCGACGAAGAGGTCGTCTCCCTGCTGCGCCGGGCGCGGGCACACGTGCCGCTGGTACTGGTGACCAACGCGACCCTGGGACTGGAGCGTGACCTGGAGTCCATGGGACTGACGGATCTCGCGGACCACGTGGTCAGCAGCGCCCGGCTCGGCGTCGCCAAGCCCGACGCGGCGATCTACGAGACGGCCGCCGAACGGGCGGGCGCCGCCGCTCACCGGTGTCTGTTCGTGGACGACCGGGAGGAGAACGCCGCCGCCGCGGTCGCGCTCGGCATGACCGGCGTGCACTACCGCGAGCCTGCCGACCTCCGGTGCGCGCTGAGCGTCCTGCCCGGCTCCGGGCTGCGCGGTCCGGCGCACGGCGCGGTTGCTGCGACTGCGCCGGAGTCCGGGGGCGTTGAGCGGTGACACCCGACGGTGCCGGCCGCCGCCGTCGTCAGCCGCCGGAGACGGTCACGGCTCGGAGCCCACGGTGTCCGCGGTGGTACGCGCGGCGCCCAGCTCGCGGATGATGCGGGTCAGGTCGGCCGGGGCGGCCGCGAGGCGGACCGGCCTGCCCGCGTCGTCGAGTTCGGCGATGTGCCAGCTGCTGGAGACGCTGTCGCCGTCGCCGCCCCGGACACGCCGCACGTCCTTGACGGTGAGGCGCTCCGCCGGGATCCGCTTCGCCGCGAACCTGCCCGGGCCGGGGTGGGGGGTCACCGCGGGCGGGCCGTCTCCGAGGACGATGTGGGTGCCGAAGCTGTTCGGGTTGTAGTCGGTGTGCTCCAGGAAGCGGGCGGCCAGAAACGCCTCCTCGCCGGGCTCCGCAGTAAGGGGCCGTGCTCGCGTCGTGGGCGACTGGGCGACCGTGAGTGACTGCAACATCTTCATGCGGCGCCACCCGAGGGGCACTGATGGTCACCTCGGCGGACATCGGGCAGCGCGTGGAAGACCGAACGGGACGGGTCGGCATCCTGCGGGACGTGATCCTGGACTACGAGGACCCCGCCCAGTTCCCGAGCGAGCGACAGAAGCGCCCTACGGCGTTCTTACGCCCCGAGGGCGGGGGCCGTGAGTGGCTGGCCCCGCCAGAAAGCGTGAACCGCGCTTAGGTGCCCCCATGCGGCCCCGTCCGGCGGCGGCGAGCAAGCCAGCCGGGGCTTTCCGCTGCCGGTCCCTACACGTCGAACACGGCGGTCACGGGTGCGTGATCACTCCACCGCTCCGCGTGGCTCGCCGCCCGCTCCACGTACGCCTTCACGCATCGCTCGGCCAGGCGAGGCGAACCGACAATCAGGTCAATACGCCAACCCGCGTCGTTGTCGAAGGCGCGGCCCCGGTAGGACCACCAGGTGTACGGGCCCTCACGGTCCGGGTGCATGGCGCGGACCACGTCCACGTAGCCGCCGTCGGCGGGGTCCAGGACGCGGCCGAGCCAGGCGCGCTCCTCCGGCAGGAAGCCCGCGTTCCTGCGATTGGCCTTCCAGTTCTTCAGGTCGGCCTCCTGGTGCGCGATGTTCCAGTCGCCGCACACCAGGATCTCGCGCCCGTCGGCCGCCGCGCGCTCCCGCAGCTCCTTCAGGTAGGGCAGGAACGCGTCCATGAAGCGGATCTTCTCGTCCTGGCGCTCGGTCCCGACCTCGCCGGACGGCAGGTACAGGCTCGCGACCGTCACACCCGGCAGGTCCGCCTCCACGTAGCGGCCCGACGCCTCGAACTCCGTCACCCCGAACCCGACCCGTACCGCGTCCGGCTCCCGCCGGGTGAGAAGCGACACACCCGCCCTGCCCTTGGCGGCGGCCGGGGCGTGGAACGCGTACCAGCCCTCCGGGGCCCGGACGGCATCCGGGAGCTGGGACTCCTCGGCCCGGACCTCCTGGAGGCAGACCACATCGGCGGCCGTACCGGCCAGCCACTCCACGAAGCCCTTCCTGGCGGCGGCACGCAGGCCGTTGACATTGACGCTGGTGACGGTGAGCATCCCGGCACAATACGACAGAAACACCTCCCCCTCCGTCATCGAATAGAAGTACGATTTTCGGCATGATCATTCGCACCTCGGCGTTCGACCACCCCGACGCCGTCAAGCTCAACGACCAGGTCCAGCTCGAATACGCCGAGCGGTACGGCGGCGAGGGCGACGAGACCCGGCTCGACCCAGCCATGTTCCTGCCGCCCCGCGGGCTCTACCTGATCACGTACGACGACCGGGAGCGCCCCGTCGCCACCGGCGGCTGGCGCTCGATGGACGCGAACGGCGAGGGGTACGCGGACGGCGACGCCGAGCTGAAGCGGATGTACGTCATACCCGAGGCTCGCGGCCGGGGCATAGCCCGGCACGTTCTCGCCCTGCTGGAGGAGGACGCGCGCGCCGCGGGCCGCACACGCATGGTCCTCGAGACCGGCGACAGGCAGCCCGAGGCCATCGCCCTCTACGCCTCCAGCGGCTACGAGCCGTGCACCAAGTTCGGCTTCTACCGCGAGTACGAGAGCAGCTGCTGCTTCGCCAAGCAGCTCAGGCCGTGAGGCCGGAACGCTTCGCCCGCCGGTGAGGCCTTCGTGTCGCGGCCCTGACAAATCCAGGGCCGCGTGGCACCCTGCTCACGCACCACGTCGTGTCGTACCCGCGATCCGCACATCTTCGATCCCCCCACCCCCTGCCCCGGCCGGCCCCGTCGGGCGGTCCGGGCACGGCAGAAGGAGACATGCGTGAGACGCCACCGCACCACGTCCGCAGGCACCCTGCTGACCGCCGGAGCCCTGCTCACCGGCGCGCTGACCGCCGCCACCCCGGCGACCGCCGCCACCGCCGACAGTGACACCACCGCCACCCACTCCGTGTCCCCCGCCGAGCAGCGTGACGCCGCCGCCTACTGGACGCCCGAGCGCATGCGCGGCGCCACCCCGCTCGACCTGCTCCTCGGCCCCGCCCAGCTCGGCAAGCTGAAGGCCCCGCAGGCCGGGGGCGAGACCACGACCGTCGCCCCGACCGCGCCCAGGTCCGCCGCCTCCGCCGCCGGGCCGCTGTCCTTCCCGCAGGCAGGCGGCGGCTGGACCTCCGGCGGCGCTGTCGTGAAGACCTCCGGCCGGGTGTTCTTCACCTTCGACGGCCGTACCGCCTCCTGCTCCGCCAACGCTGTCACCAGCCAGAACCAGTCCACCGTCATCACCGCCGGGCACTGCGTGAAGTACCAGGGCAGCTGGCACACCGACTGGATCTTCGTCCCCGCGTACGCCGACGGCGACGCGCCCCACGGCCAGTGGGCCGCCACGAAGACCCTCACCACCCCGCGGTGGGAGGCGAGCGAGGACATCAACCACGACATCGGTGCCGCCGTCGTCGCCCCGCTCGGCGGCCGGAAGCTCACGGAGGTCACCGGCGGCCAGGGCCTCCAGTTCAACGGCGGCTACAACAAGGCCATGTACGCCTTCGGTTTCCCGGCGGCCGACCCGTACGACGGCTCGAAGCTCGTCTACTGCAGTGGCAACTCGTCCAAGGACTTCCTGCTCAGCCAGGACCACGGCCTCGGCTGCGACATGACCGGGGGGTCCAGCGGCGGCCCCTGGTTCACCGGCTTCAGCGAGGCGGCCGGCACCGGCCTCCAGGTCTCGGTGAACAGCTTCGGCTACGTCTTCCTGCCGAACCGCATGTTCGGGCCCTACTTCGGCAACGAGGCCCAGGCCCTCTACGACAGGGCCCAGACCTCCTGACGCGCCGTCACACCGGGGAGTTCACGCCCGTGTTCCGCCGGCCTGCCCGTCGGTCAGCCAGCGCTGCTCGGGCGTGTCCTCCCGCAGGCGTACGACGAGGGCGGCGCCCTCCTCGGCCGTGACGGGCGCGAGGGCCAGCGTGGCGCTCCCGCGCGGGACCACCGCGCCCTGAAGCGTCACGTCGTACCGCACGCCGGGGCCCGTCCGGCACGGTGCCAGCACGACCGTGCCGTCCGGGCGCCCGGAGTCCAGGCACAGGTGCGGTGCCGCCGCGTTCCGCAGCAGGCCGTCCGGCTCGTACAGCCAGGTCTGCGCGACCGAACCCGTGCAGGCGGCGAGCACCGGCCCGGCCCCGTCGCGCGCGCCGCCCGGCACGTCCAGGCACAGGTGACGGGTGGTCCGGAGACGGGTGCGCAGGGTGACCCCGCCGGTGGGGTGACCCGCCTGGGCCGGAGGTGGGGCAGGGGTGGCGGTGGCGGACGCGCCCGGGGCACCGGGGCCTCCTGAAGCACCCGGGTCACCCGGGGCACCCGCACCGCCGTCACCCCCCGTACCGCCCGAGCCTTCAGGGGCACCCGAAGCCCCGGCGGACCCGGGCTCCCCCGGCTCCGCGGGCCGCGCCGCCTCCGCTCCCCCGCCGCCGCCCTGCTCGTCCGGCCACAGTCCCGACACCGCCGCAGCGAGCAGCAGGACGCTGAGCGCGACCCCCAGCCCCGTCAGCAGCGCCCCGCCGCCGGGTCTCCGCCACCCCCGGGAACGCGGCGCGCGGCGCCGCGCCGCCACCGCTCGCGCATGGCGCCCGGCCCGCCGTAGAACCCGAGCCCCGGCGCCTCCGCCCGCCCCCGGACCGGGCCCCGTGCTCTCGTCCCGCACCCTCCGGCGTCCGGGCCGGCCCTCCAGGTAGCGCTCCGCCCCGCCGCCCAGCACCGCCTCCGCGAGCAGCAGCGGCAGCCGGCCGTCCGACTGCCGCAACTGGTCGGCGGCGTAACGGCAGTGGGAGCAGGCGGCCAGGTGCCGCTGGATGTCCGGGATGAGCGGCCCTGTGCGGCGCAGGGAGATGTCCAGGAGCTTGCCGAAATGGCGGCACTCGCGGTCCGGGGCGAGGTCGTGCTGGGCGATCACGCAGCCCTCGCGCAGCAGGGCCCGCGCCTCGTCGAGCCGGGGGCTCGCGTCGCGCGGGTCGATGCCCAGCAGGGCCGCCGGGATGGACAGGCCCTCGGCCTCCACCTCCCGGTGCCAGAGGAGCACTTGGGCGGCGGCGGGCAGGCCTCGGTACGCGTGGGCGATCAGCTGCCGGTTCTCCGCGGGCGCGCCGGGCGCGCGGAGGCCCGGCAGGACGGCGGCGACACGCTGGTCGCCCGCCCACCGGGCCAGGACCTGCCGCGCCTCGCCCAGCAGGTGTGGCCGGAGGGCGACGGAGACAGGCGGCTCCTCGCTCCGGCGCAGGGTTTCGAGCACCTGCCCGAAGACCGCCGAGGTGACGGCCCCCGAGCCCTTTCCCGAGGGCGCGAAGAGCGCCACGTAGTCATGAACGGACTGCCAGTGCCGGGCCGACAGCGCGGCCGTCGGAAAGGGATCTCCGGCATCGCGAAGGCGGCCGAGAAGCCGCTCGTCGGAACCCCCGGAAAGAGGAGAGTGGTCGTGCTGCATGTGGTCGTTCCATCCGGGCGAAAGCACCTGCCGAAACAGCCGGTCGGGCTGAGGCGGGAACAGCCGGTCGGGCTGTGAGGCACCTCACCCTTCCACAACTCTCCTTTCCGGAACAAGAGTTCCGGAACAGCTGAAGATCAGGACCGGACGGAGTGCGGCCGGGCGAGGTTGTCCGGATGCAGCACCCGGCCCAGCTCCTCCTCCGTCAGCAGTCCCTTCTCCAGGACCAGTTCACGGACACCGCGCCCGCTGCGCAGCGCCTCCTGCGCGACGGCGGTGGCCTGCTCGTACCCGATGTGCGGGTTGAGCGCGGTCACGAGCCCGATCGAGTGGTCGACGAGCCGGGCGAGGTGGTCGCGGTTGGCGGTGATGTCCCGCACGCAGCGGTCCGCGAGGGTCAGGCATCCGGCCCGGAGGTGGGTGAGGCTCTTGAGCAGGCTGTGGGCGATGACCGGTTCGAAGGCGTTGAGCTGGAGCTGTCCGGCCTCGGCGGCCATGGTGACGGCCATGTCGTTGCCGATGACCTCGAACGCGATCTGGTTCACGACCTCGGGCACGACCGGGTTGACCTTGCCCGGCATGATGCTCGAACCGGCCTGCACGGGCGGCAGGTTGATCTCCCCGAACCCGGCGCGCGGCCCGCAGGACAGCAGCCGCAGGTCGTTGCAGGTCTTGGACAGCTTGACCGCGATCCGCTTCAGCACACCCGACAGCTGGACGAACGCCCCGGCGTCCTGGGTGGCCTCGACCAGGTCGTCCGCGACGGTCAGCGGCAGCCCCGTGATGTCCCGCAGATGGCGGGAGGCGAGCGCGGCGTACTCGGGGTGGGCGTTGAGCCCGGTGCCGATCGCCGTGCCGCCGAGGTTGATCTCACGGATCAGCGCACAGGCCTCGCCGAGCCGCCGCCGGTCCTCCTCCAGCATGATCGCGTACGAGGCGAACTCCTGGCCGAGGGTCATGGGGACGGCGTCCTGGAGCTGCGTACGGCCCATCTTCAGCACGTCCGCGAACTCCTCGGCCTTCGCGGCGAAGGCGTCCCGCAGCACCTCCATGGCCTCCAGCAGCCGCTGGGCCGTGAGGTCGAGGGCGATCTTGACCGCGGTCGGGTAGACGTCGTTGGTGCTCTGCCCGAGGTTGACGTCCTCCAGGGGGTGCAGGTGCCGGTATTCGCCCTTGCCGTGGCCGAGCAGTTCGAGCGCCCGGTTGGCGACGACCTCGTTGGCGTTCATGTTGGTCGAGGTGCCCGCGCCGCCCTGGATGACGTCCACGACGAAAGCGTCGTGCAGCTTGCCGCCCCGGATCTCCTCGCACGCGGCCACGACCGCGTCGGCCTTGCGGGCCTCCAGCAGCCCGAGGTCCCGGTTGGCGAGCGCGGCGGCCTGCTTGACGCTCGCGAGCGCGGTGATCAGCTCGGGGTAGGCGGCGATGGGCGTGCCGGTGATGGGGAAGTTCTCGACGGCGCGGAGGGTGTGGACGCCGTAGTAGGCGTCGGCGGGGATGTCGCGGTCACCGAGCAGGTCGTGCTCGCTGCGGAAGGGGGAGGCGGGGCGGTCCATGGTGGCACGTACTCCTGAGTGGTGTCGGCCCGTCCGGCGTTCGGGGACGAGCACCGGAGGCACGGGAGAGAGGTCGGGAGGGCGGAGTCCCGGATTCGGGATGGGGCGGCCCGCCGCGGGGCGGGCCGATCGGACACAGCGGCGGCGGGGCGCCGGGCAGCGGCTACACCCGTGCGAGCTCCCCGGCCGCGTCGGCGGGGGCGGGCGCGCCGAGCACACCCCGCAGCGCCCGCTCCTTCTCGTACGGCTCAGCGCCCGCGAGCAGCGCGGCCAGCACGGCGATCCGCGCCTGCCCCGCCCGCAGTGTCCCCGTCGGCACGGCCCCGGCCGCGACGAGGTCGACGGCCCCGCCGTGCGTGTAGATCTCGGTGACCGGCCCGGAGTGCACCCGCGTGGTCAACGCGACCAGCACACCACGGGCACGCGCGGCGGCGACCGCGTCGACGATCTCGGGCGTGGCGTTGCCCGCCCCCGTCGCGACCAGGACGACGCCCTGCGCTCCGGCGTCGACGGCGGCGTTCAGCAACAGGGCGTCGCCGTCGGCGTGGTGCATGACCATGTCGACACGCGGCAGCACGGCGGGGGCGTCCGGCAGCGGAAGGGCCGCGGTCCGCCGGGGGTGCCGCAGGACGGAGACCTTGCCGAAGCCGATGTTGCCGAGCCGTGGTCCGGACGGGTCCGCGAAGGCGTCGGCGGCGACGGTCTCGGTCTTGACGGTGCCCCGGGCGGCGTGGACCTTGCCGTCGAAGGCCACGAGCACGCCCAGGCCGCGGGTGCGGGCCGCGGTGAGGAGGGCGTCGTGGAGGTTGCGGGGTCCGTCGCCGTCCTCGGTGTCGAGCGGCAGCTGCGCGCCGGTGAACACGACGGAGCGCGGGTCGTGGTGGTGGAGGTCCACGAGAAAGGCGGACTCCTCCAGGGTGTCGGTGCCGTGGGTGACGACGATCCCGTCGACGGCGGGGTCCTCCAGCACCTCGTGCACGGCCCGGAGCAGGGTCAGCTGGTGGGCGGTGGTGAGCCGGGGGCTGTTGACGCTGAACAGGTCACGGACCTCGACGGTGACCCCCTCGGGAACGGCGGCGGTCGCCATGACCTCGCGTCCGTCGGCGTCGGCCGCGAAGCCGGTGCCCTGCCAGCGGCTGGCTATGGTGCCGCCGGTGCTGATGACGACGATCCGTCCCAAGATCTCCACCCTTCCTGCTGCCGATGCGCCCGGACGCACCACCGCGAACCGCGCCACGCAAGGATAGAGAAATCCGTCAGCAATATGATCGCCACTTTGCCTGCCCATCGACGGTTTCCATAGCCGATAATTGCTCCGTGGACGCAATCGACAGGGCAATCTTGCGTGAGCTTCAGAAGGACGGCCGCCTGAGCAACCAGGAACTGGCCCAACGGGTCGGCCTGACCCCCTCCCCCTGCATGCGCCGGGTCCGCCAACTGGAGCAGGACGGGGTCATCCGGGGCTACCGCGCGGTGATCGACCCGGAGGCCGTGAACCGGGCCTTCGAGGTGCTCGTGTCGATCGAGGTGAAGCGCGACCGCGAGGTGGTGGAGGCGTTCGAGGCCGCGCTCCAGGACATCCCGGACGTCGTCGAGGCGTACCGCCTGTTCGGCAGCCCCGGCTGCCTGCTGCGGATCGCGGTGGAGGACCTCCGCGCGTACGAGCGCCTCTGGATCGAGAAGCTGACCGCGCTGACGGGCGTGACGGAGGTCAACTCCCAGATCGTCATGAAACGGATCAAGCAGCCGAGCGGCCTGCCGGTGGACGACTCGTGAGCCGGTCGTGAGCCGGTCGGGCACCACATGACGTGCGGTGCCTTCCGTGTCCCTCCGGTGCGCCGGGACCGTCGGCCTGCGCCTCGGCCCTGCGGCCACCGCACCACCACGACGCGGAGAGGCGTGGCCGCCGGCGGCGGGGAAGCCGGTGAGCGGTCCGGTCCTCGCCGAGCCGTCCGGTGCCTACGGGGCACATGCGGGCAGGACGGCGGTGAGCTCGCTCAGGTGGTCGGGCCGGACGCGGATCCCGGGGAGCCAGAGATGCTTCCCGTCGCGTGTCACCTGGATCCAGATACTGGTGTGCTTGTGGTTCTCGTCCGTGACGGTGACTCCGTCGGCGACGGTGCAGCGGGCCCGCAGCAGGTCCTGGTGCCAGACGCGGTCCGCGGAGTTGGAGGTCACGTAGGGCCGGTAGGGGCTGTAGGCCAGGGACAGCGCACACTCGTTCGTGCGGGGCTTCTGGCACACCTGCTCGACGTTGTGGACGAGAACACCGGCGTCACCGCTTCCGCCCGCGCCGCCCTGCGGGGGCTCGGTACCGGGTGCGCCCGGCGGAGGAAGCAGGAGCAGCAGTCCGGTGACGAGTCCGGCCGCCACCACAGCGGCAGCGGCGACGGCCCGGCGGCGGGACAGTCCGCGCAGCCGGCGCCACCAGGCGAGTCGCGGGAGGGGTGACGGTCCGGCGGCTTCGGGGGCGCCGGTGTCGGCCGGTTCGTCGGGGCGGGCCGGACCGGCCGCCTCCCACAGGGCGCGGTACTCGGCGGGATCCGCCTGCATCGCCCGGCACAGGTCCCTGACCACGGGCCAGGTCGGCACGGTCTCACCGCGGAAGTAACGGGAGAGCGACGAGTCGCTGATGCGGACCTGCGCCTCCAGGCTGCGCAGTGTGCGCCCCGATCGCTGCTGCAGGCTCCGCAGCGCTTCTCCCAGCCTCCGCGCCGCCGCACGCTGGTCTGGTCGTCGGCCGGTCATCGATCGGGGCCCTTCCGCTGGGCGGGCAACGGCGTCCCGCCGGCTGTCCCATGTCCCGGGACGTATACGTCCCAGCAGGTCAGGACTTTATTTATCCCGATATCCGTGAAGCAAGCGGGATCTGGTTGTGAAGGTGCAGCTTCCTGCGCAAACTCGGCATACCGGCCGAGCAGATCACCCCCGAGGGTGAGCGCTCCGGCGGTCATGGCCGTGCCCGGCCGACGCCGCACGAGCCGGATTCGAACCCCTACCGGAAGGACCTTCACCATGCGTGTACGCACCGCACTGTCCGCCTTCGCCGCGGTCACCGTGGTCGGGCTCGGCCTGGCCCCGGCGGCTCCCGCCGTCGCCGCACCCGGCGCGGTGTCCCACCAGGTCTCCGTGCAGGCGGCCGACGGCCTCGACATCCACCGCGGCAAGTTCATGACCCTGGGCGGCTGCCAGACGGCCGGCCAGCAGGGCATCGACCGTGGCCACTGGGACCGCTACCAGTGCGCCGAGGGCTCCATGTGGCCCTGGACGTGGAACCTGTGGACCAACCGCTGAGAACCTGACGCCGCCGGTGGTCTCCTCTCACACCGGGGGGCCGTCGCCGGGCGGCGGGCGGAACGGGCCGCCCGCCGCCCGGCACGACAGGGCGGTCCCCCGCTCCGCCGACCGACGCGATCCCGCTGTCCGGGCCCACGGGGCCGCGGACGGTGGGCGACCTCCACGAGAAGGTCCCGGGCCGGGTGGACGCCACGACCGGTCATACGCGGGGCACCTGACGGGGCGTGGCGGCGCCGGCTGGAGGGACCCGTGGCGGGCCGCCCGCAGGCCGGACGCCGGGCCGTCCCGCCCGGCCCTCAGCCCCGCGCCCCCCGCAGGTGCAGGTCCAGCCCGCTCACTCCCGGTTCCCCGACGCCCTCGCGCAGCCGCATGTCATGGTCGTACCCGCCCCCGGCCAACGTCCGGAACGGTACCGGCTCATCGCTGAACAGCCCGTCGAGCCGCCGCTCGTACGCCGCCCGCGCGGCGCCGAACTCCTCCTGCGACAAGGCGTTCGTGTCGTACACCGCGAACGGCTCCAGCGGCGCCATCCCGCTGAACCAGAACAGGCCGTGCTGGAGCGGGAAGAGCACATCGGCCAGCCGCCCGTGCACGCCCCGGTCGGAGAACGAGGTCCCGGTCGCGCCGAGGGTCACCGAAAGCAGCGCCCGCCGCCCGCCCAGGGCGCCCTCGCTGTACGGCGGCGGGAGGCCGGGTCCGTGCGAGAACCCGTAGGTGAACACCCGGTCGATCCAGCCCTTCAGTATCGCGGGCACCGAGAACCACCACAGCGGGAACTGCAGGATCACGGCGTCCGCCCAGCGCACCTTCTCCTGCTCGGCCGCCACGTCCGGCCCGAGCCGCCCTTCACGCGTGGCCTTCTCCGCCGCGGCCAGGACGTTCAGCCGGTGGTCGGCTGGCTGGTCCGGGAAGTCGTCGGCGTCCAGCGCGGCCTTCCACTTCATCGCGTACAGGTCGGAGACGCGCACCGCGTGCCCCGCGGCGCGGAGCCGCTCGGCCGCGACGTCCGCGAGGGCGCCGGTGAGGGACCGCGGCTCGGGGTGGGCGGTGACGATCAGGATCTTCTTGCCCCGCTGGGGCGTCGCATCGCTCATACGGCCACGTTCTCCCAGGCCGCAGGGGGTAGCCAGCGCCCTGTCCGACCGTAGGAACGCCGATCCTGGTACTGCGGGGGCCACCCCCATACTGGGGTCCATGGACACCACGAGCCAGGGAGTCGACGGGCCCGGGACGAGGACCGGTTACGGCGCCGGGACCGTGTACGGGGCGGGGTCCGCGCCCGCGTACGAGAACGGGCACGGCGATGCGACCGGCCCCGCGCGCGGCACGGGAACCGGCACCGGCAGTGCTCCCGCCGCGCCCGCCGACCCCCGCCGCGCCCTCGGCGCGTTCCTGCGCGCCCGGCGCGGGCGGGTCGCGCCGGAACAGGTCGGGCTCCGCGGCGGCGGCCGCCGCCGGGTGCGCGGACTGCGCCGGGAGGAGCTTGCGGGGCTCGCCGGGATCAGCGTGGACTACTACGTACGCCTCGAACAGGGCCGGGCCACCCAGCCGTCCCCCGAGGTACTCGGCGCACTCGCCCGGGCTTTGGGGCTCGACCCGGCGGAACGCCGCCACCTCGCCACCCTGGCCGGCTTCGGCGCCGACGTGGCCGCCGGGCACGGCACCACGCCCAGGACCCCGGCCGGCCCCGCGCTGCGGCGAGTGCTGGACGGCATGCCCGGGATCCCCGCGTACGTGACGGACCACCTGCTGGACGTGGTGGCCTGGAACGCGCTGGGCGCCGAACTGACGGGCGGACTGGGCGACCCGGGCCGCCGGGACCGGAACCAGGCGCGGTACCTGTTCCTGGACCCGGCCTCGCGCGACGTCCACCCCGACTGGGCGGACCGGGCCCGCGAGGCCGTCGGTCTGCTGCGGGTCTCGGCGGGCCGGTTCCCGGACGACCCCGATCTGGCCGCGCTCATCACGGAGCTGTCCGCCCTCAGCCCGGAGTTCACCGAACTCTGGGCCTCCGGCGAGGTCATGATGTGCGCGGGCGGCCGCAAACGGTTCCGGCACCCGCTGGCGGGGCTGCTGACCCTGGACTACGAGACCCTGCACGTGTCGGCGGCTCCCGGCGCGACCGGCCTGGTCGTCCATGTGTTCACCCCCGAGGACGACACCCCCGAGTCCGCGGCCCTCACCCGCCTGGCGCGGACCACCACGCCCCTCCACCCCTCACACGGGAGCTGACAGACCACCGGCCCGGCGCACTCCCGCGCACCGGTCCACGGGCGGTTGGGCGGTCTCTCCGCCGGGATGAGACTCTTCGGCGGCGGACCGCTCAGGACGGCGCATCCCGCGCGCCCGGGTGCGGACGGGCTCGGCAGGCGACAGCCCCCGCGGCACGGCACCGTCCGCGCCGGTACCGGTCGGCGCGGTCCTCGTCGCGCCGCAGCCCGCCCGGCCGCCCTCCCACCCGCGTCTCCGTCGTACCGCCCGGGAGGCCGCCCACGAAGGCCACCCGGCTCGCCTCCCGGGTGCGCCCTCGCCGGTACGGGCAGCCGCGGAACGCACGGCGGCACCGTGCCGCGCGGGGGCCGGGAGCCGTCCTCAGCCGCCGCCGAGCAGCAGGTCGCGGTGGGTGACGAACCCCGTGCTTCGCTCGGTCCTCGTCCCCCGGGCGTCCGATGCCCGACCAGTCGCCGTCGAACCCGCACGCGGCCGGGGGCGTGCCCCGCTTCGGCAGGTCCAGGACCGGCCTTGTACGCCGAGTGGTGGGGCCAGGCGGGGGTGCCTAGAGTGAGCGGGATCGTTCCGTCAAGTTCCGTGTGATGAGGTCGTGTTGTTCCCCTACATCGGCTCCGGCCCGTACTGCTTCTCCAACTCGCTCGCCATGGCTCTGGGGCCGGACTCGCCCGGCACTCCGGTGCTGGAGGTGCTGACGGGATCACCGTTCGGCTTCCAGCTGATCGGCGGGGTACTGCCGTTCTTCGACCCCTTCGGCTGGGACCCGGAGAACGGGCTGGAGTCGGCCCTCGGGCTGCTCGGGTGGGAGTGCCTGCGCACGGACGGCGAGAGCCCGGAGGAGGCCGAGGAGCGGCTGCGCCGGGCGGTCGAGCGCGGCCCGGTGCTGGCGGGCCCGCTGGAGATGGGCCTGCTGCTCCAGCAGCCCGGCTCCGGCACGGCCGTCGGTGCCGACCACTACGTCCTGGTGGTGGCCGTCGAGAAGGACACCGTGGTCTTCCACGACCCGCACGGCCACCCGTGGGCGACGCTGCCGGTACCGGCCTTCCTGGCCGCCTGGCAGGCCGAGCAGATCGGCTATGTGAACCGGCCCTTCGTGATGCGGACCGGCTTCGCCCGCGCCCGGGAGACCGGCCCGGCCGAGGCCCTGCGGGCCTCGCTGCCGCGCGCCGCGGAGCTGCTGCGGGCCCACGAGACGGGCGCCGGGTCCGACCTGCCGCCCGGATCGCTCGGCGGCGCCGTGGGCCTGGAGCGGCTGGCCGAGCAGGTGGCGGAAGGGCTGGACCCGGACATCCGGCAGGTGATGGAGAAGTTCTCGCTCCGGGCCGGTGCCCGTCGCACCTCGGACGCGGCCGTCTGCCTCGCGGGGATCGGCTTCGCCGGCTCGGCCGGGGTGCTGACCCGCCAGGCGCGGATCCTGGGCAGCCTCCAGTACCCGCTGGTCACCTTGGACGACGCGGCCGTGGTGGCCGGGCTGCGCGAGCTCGCGCCGACCTACGAGGAGCTCCGGGCGGCCCTGCTCACCGAACTCGCCGGGCAGGGCGGGGCCCCGGCCCCCGGATCCGTGACGGCGGGCTGACCCACGCGCCTCGCACCCGCACGTCGTCGCGGCGCCGGAACCGGTCCGCCGTATCGAGTCGCCCTTCCAGGCGGCGCAGTTCGCCCTCCGGCGGCGCGCGGCGCGCCCATCGGCCCGTCCCCGGCCGCTTCGCCGTGCGCGCAGAGCCATCACCGGCGTCGCTCGGCGTGGCCGCAGCCACCCGGCAGGCTTGCCCCCGCACGGCCACCGCGCCGCTCCAAGGCCCAGAAACCAGAAATCCCGCCCAACTCGAAAGAGTTGAACGGGATCTCGTGAACCGTCTACGAGCGTACTCGTGAACGTTCCGTCTGTGGACCTGAGGGGATTCGAACCCCTGACCCCCTCGATGCGAACGAGGTGCGCTACCGGACTGCGCCACAGGCCCTTGCGACGTGTGAAACATTAGCACCCCGCTCCGGCTGCCAGGAAATCCGTTGGCCGGGTGGGCGCGAGACGTGGATCACGAGGGCGGCCGGGGACGGCGTCACTCGTTGGCGGCGCGGGGGCGGTCGTCGTCGGCGTACTGGTCGAAGAGGGGGGTGCGGGTGCGGTCGCGGGGGCGGCGGGGAGCTGTGGCGGAGGGGTTGGGGTTCTGGCGGGTGGGCGGGGGCGGGGTGGGCTCGGCCGGGGAGGAGCGGGCGGCGCTCCAGGTCTCCGGGTCGGTGACGTCCACGCCGCCCGTGGCGCGGGGGGCGACCGGGGCGGTGACGTAGGTGGGGAGGGGGACCGGGACGGGGTCCCAGCTGTCTCCGCGGACCGAGCCTCGGTCGCGCTGCTGGTCGACCCACTCCGCGTGGTCGGTCTGCTCGACCAGGGCCCGCCGGTCGGCCTCCGCCGGGGAGACCGGCGGCACCGCGGGCTCGTGGGGCGGGGCCTCGCCGTGGGGCGTGGGCGGCTCGGCGGCGTGGCGCGGCGCGCGGTTGTCGCGGAGGCGCTGGGCGGCGGCCTCGGCGCGGCGCCGGTCCATCACGTACACGAAGCGGCGGCGCTCCTGGCGGCGCAGGTACACGATGTACGCGCTGAGCAGGACGGCCGGGACGGCGGGTGCCCACAGGAAGGCCAGTCCGCCCACCGCCGCGGCGATCGCGCCGAGCGTGAAGGCCAGGAACAGGACGACCGTCGTACGGCGGCGGCGCGCCAGCACGCGGGAGCGGCGGGCCCGCTCGGCGGCCACGCGGGACGCGCGGTTCGCCCGGACGGAGGCGGCCGACCGAAGTGCCGGGGCAGCCTCGGGGCGGGGGGACGGCTGGGGCTGCCGGGGCTTCCTGGGCGGGGCCTCAGCCGGCTCCAGGCGCGCCTCCGTGTGGTCCGGAGGTGCGGCGAAGGCCCGGACGTCGACCGAGTCCAGCTGCTCGGTCCGAGCGTCCGGGTCCACGTCGGGCACCCGCCAGTCCTCGCCGTCGCCGCGGGCGCGCAGCTCCTTGGCGTACCGGCGCTCCATCCCCGCCCGTCCGGACAGGAGCCGGATGGCGGTGCTGAAGCGTTCCGTCGGTCGAGCCTCGTTCAGCTCGTCCTGCCTGCGGAGCCACATCGGCACCAGGTAGGCGGCCCAGGCTCCGACGATGACTGCGTAGATGAGGCCGCTGCTGCTCACGCCTCACACGGTAGAGGTGTTCGCGGGAGCCCATCGGCCAATTGGGCCGGTGTGTCGCACGATCTGGCTGATATGCCTGACATTTTTTGTGATTGTTCAGATCGAATGTGGTCGCGAGCGCCATTAATTCGAACACTTGAATTATTTCGCGGGATGCTGGCGCCTCGCTGCGTGCCAGCGCCGCAGCAGACCCTCCGGAACCTCCTCGGACGTCAGTGCGAAGACCAGATGGTCCCGCCAGGCGCCGTCGATATGGAGGTAGCGGGGGCGCAGGCCCTCCTCGCGGAATCCCAGTTTCTCCACGACCCGGCGGCTGGGCGCGTTCTCCGGGCGAATGCACACCTCTATGCGGTGCAGGCCCACCGCGCGGAAGCAGTGGTCGGTCACCAGTGCCACCGCCGTCGGCATCACGCCCCGCCCGGCCACCTCCCGGTCCACCCAGTAGCCGACGTGGCCGGAGCACATCGAGCCCCAGGTGATCCCGGCGACGGTCAGCTGGCCCACCAGCCGCCCCCGGTACTCGATGACGAAGGGCAGCATCCGGCCGGCGTTGGCCTCGGCCCGCAGATGCCGGACCATCTGCCGGAACGTGGGGCGCTGGACCGGCGGTGCCCCCGGCGGAGGCGGCGGGATGGTGGCCTCCCAGGGGCGCAGCCAGTCCCGGTTGCGCTGGTTGACCTCGCGCCACGCCTTCTGGTCGCGCGCCCTTATGGGGCGGAGGACCACGTCGCCGTCCACCAGGGTCGCCGGCCAGGCCGGGTTCATGACGCCGCCGGCCTCGGGTGGTCGCCGCCGCGCAGCTGGTCGACCGCGTGGACGAGGAGCCGCTCCAGGACGGCGAGACCGTCCCGCACGCCTCCGGTGGAACCGGGCAGGTTGACGATCAGGGTGCGGCCCGCGACCCCGGCCAGGCCCCGGGACAGCGCGGCCGTCGGGACCTTGTCGCGGCCGTGGGCACGGATGGCCTCCGGGATGCCCGGCACCTCGTGGTCGAGGACCCGGCGGGTGGCCTCGGGGGTGGCGTCGGTCGGGGAGATGCCGGTGCCGCCGGTGGTGAGGATGACGTCGTACGACGCCTCGACCCCGGCGCGCAGGGCCGCCTCGACGGGGTCGCCGTCGGGGACGACCTGCGGGCCGTCGACACTGAAGCCCAGCGCCTTGAGGCCGTCGGCCAGGATGGGCCCGCCCTTGTCCTCGTACACCCCGGCCGCCGCCCGGTTGGAGGCGGTGACGACGAGCGCCCTGTACGCGGTCACGCGCGGCTCCAGTCCCCGGACTTGCCGCCCGTCTTCTCCTCCACCCGCACGTCGGTGATGACGGCGCCCTTGTCGACGGCCTTCACCATGTCGACGACCGTCAGGGCCGCCACGGACACGGCCGTCAGGGCCTCCATCTCGACGCCCGTCCGGTCCGTGGTCTTCACCGTCGCGGTGATCTCGACCGCCTCGTCGGTGACCGCCAGGTCCAGTTTCACGCCGGAGACCGCGAGCGGGTGGCACAGCGGAATCAGGTCGGGCGTGCGCTTGGCGCCCATGATCCCGGCGATCCGGGCGGTGGCGAGCGCGTCGCCCTTGGGGACGCCCTCGCCGCGCAACAGCTCCACCACGCGCGCGCAGACCAGGACCCGGCCGCTGGCACGGGCGGTCCGGGCGGTGACGTCCTTCGCGGAGACGTCCACCATGCGGGCGGCACCCGCCTCGTCGATGTGGGTCAGGCTGCCTTGCGTACTCACTGCACTCCGCCTCGCGATCTGGCGCCGGTTCTCGTCTTGTCGGCTCGGTGGCGGACACCGTACCGCCACGGGTGCCGGGCCGGGCCGGGTGGTTCGGCCGGAGAGGGGCCCCGGCCGCCCTCGGGAGCCGGGACCGGGGCCAGGGCCCGGTCCGGCTTCGCGGCCGGGTGCCCCGGCGGCGCGCCTCAGCCGAGCCGCACGACCTCCAGCTGCGTGCCCGGCTCCACGTGCGTGACGTCCTCCGGTACGACGAGCAGCGCGTCGGCGTGCGCCAGCGCGGCGATCAGGTGGGACCCGGCACCGCCCACAGGAGTGACGGTACCCGCCTCCGCGTCGTACGTCCCGCGCAGGAACTGGCGCTTCCCCGCCGGGGACGTGAGCGGCTTGTCGGCGGACAGCGCGGCTCGCGCGCGAGGACGGTGGATGTCCTTCAGGCCCATGAGGGTGCGGATCGCCGGGCGGACGAACAGCTCGAACGACACGTACGACGAGACGGGGTTGCCCGGCAGGGCGAGCAGCGGGGTGTGGTCGGGTCCGATGGTGCCGAAGCCCTGGGGCTTGCCCGGCTGCATGGCCAGCCTGCGGAACTCCACGCCCCCGAAGCCCTCGCCCTCCTCGTCGTCTCCCCCGGGGGCTCCCGCCAGGGCCTCCTTCACCACGTCGTAGGCGCCGACGCTGACCCCGCCCGTGGTGACCATCAGGTCGGCGCGCACGAGCTGGTCCTCGATGGCGGACCGCAGCCCGTCCGCGTCGTCGGTGACGGCACCGACCCGGTAGGCGATGGCGCCCGCGTCGCGCGCGGCGGCGCTCAGGGCGTAGCTGTTGGAGTCGTAGATCTGGCCGGGGCCCAGCTCCTCGCCGGGCTGGGCCAGTTCGCTGCCGGTGGACAGCACCACCACGCGCGGGCGGGGCCGCACCCGGACCGTGCCGCGGCCGATGGCGGCGAGCAGGCCGATCTGTGCGGGCCCGAGCACCGTGCCGGCCGCGAGCGCGGGCTCGCCCGCCCGGACGTCGCTGCCACGCGCGCGTACATGGGCGCGGGCCAGGGCCGGGCGGTGCACACGGACCTCGCCCGCGGCGTCCTGGGGGGCGGCGCTGGCGGCGCGCATGGCGGTGGCCGCGCCGCCGCCGCTGCCCCCGTCGGTCCACTCGACCGGGACGACCGCCTCCGCGCCGGGCGGAAGCGGGGCACCGGTCATGATGCGGGCGGCCTCTCCCGGGCCGACCTCGGGCAGGGCGCCCGTGCCGGCCGCGACGTCACCGATGACGGTGAGGACCGCGGGAAACTCCTCGCTGGCGCCCGCGACATCCGCGACGCGCACCGCGTACCCGTCCATGGAGCTGTTGTCGAACGGGGGAAGGGCGACGGGCACCGTGACGTCGTCGACCAGGACACAGCCCTGGGCGTCGGGGAGCTGCAGCTCGATCGGGTCGAGCGGGCGGATCGAGGCCAGGATGTCCTCCAGGTGCTCGTCCACCGTCCAGGTCGTACGCACAGTGCTCACGGGGCCTACATCTCCTCGGTGACGTAACTGCGGAGCCAGGTGCGGAACTCCGGTCCCAGATCTTCACGTTCGCACGCGAGTCTGACAATCGCCCGGAGGTAGTCACCGCGGTCGCCGGTGTCGTAGCGGCGGCCCTTGAAGACGACTCCGTGGACGGGGCCGCCCGCGGACTCGTCCTTGGCGAGCATCTGGAGGGCGTCGGTGATCTGGATCTCGCCGCCGCGGCCCGGCTTGGTCTGACGCAGTATCTCGAAGACGGCCGGGTCGAGGACGTACCGGCCGATGATGGCGTAGTTGCTGGGCGCGTCCGCCGCGTCCGGCTTCTCCACCAGATCGGTCACCTTGACGACGTCGCCCCCGCCGGCGGGCTCGACGGCCGCGCAGCCGTACAGGTGGATCTGGGAGGGGTCGACCTCCATGAGGGCGATGACGCTGCCGCCCTGCTGCTCCTGGACCTCCATCATCCGGGCGAGGAGGGGGTCGCGCGGGTCGATGAGGTCGTCGCCGAGGAGCACCGCGAACGGCTGGTCCCCGACGTGCGGCTCGGCGCACAGCACCGCGTGGCCGAGGCCCCTGGGGTCACCCTGGCGGACGTAGTGCATGGTCGCGAGGTCGTTCGACTCCTGGACCTTGTCCAGCCGGTCCAGGTCGCCCTTCTTGACGAGGGCCTCTTCGAGCTCGTAGTTGCGGTCGAAGTGGTCCTCCAGGGGGCGCTTGTTGCGGCCCGTGATCATCAGTACGTCCGACAGCCCGGCAGTCACGGCCTCTTCGACCACGTACTGGATGGCGGGCTTGTCCACGACGGGCAGCATCTCCTTGGGAGTGGCCTTCGTGGCGGGAAGGAACCGGGTGCCGAGTCCCGCTGCGGGGATGACAGCCTTGGTGATCCTGGGGTGCGACTGAGTCATGGCGTGCACGATAGCCGCTCGGTATGGGAGGAAGATAATCCTTCGATTAACTTGCTCCTCATATAGGCGCATTCGGGAGTTTCGCCGGTAGGCCCGCCCCGAGGAGGGCCCGGACCTCGTTCGAGGAGCGTGAACAGTGTGAACGGTGTGGGTTACGTGTCCGATGTGAGAGGTGTCGGTGAGATGAACCGACAGGATGAGAATCCTATGGACAGTGCTGTTCCGGATAAGTCCGGGCTGCGGGGCGAACTGCTCGCCGCCCGCACGCTGCTGACCACCGAGGACGTGCGGCGAGCCGCCGCCGCCCTCGCGGACGAGGCGCTCGGGCTGCCCGAGCTGGCCGCAGCGGGCACGGTCGCGGCGTACGTGTCCGTGGGACGCGAGCCGGGCACACGGGCCCTCATCGAAGCCCTGCGCGCGCGGGGCGTGCGGGTGCTGCTGCCGGTGCTGCTGCCCGACAACGACCTGGACTGGAGCGCGTACGAAGGAGCCGGGCAGCTGGTGCGGGCCCGGCTCGGGCTGCTGGAGCCGTCCGGGCCCCGGCTCGGCCCCGACGCCGTGCTGGAGGCCGACGCGGTGCTCCTGCCGGGGCTCGCCGTCGACGAACGCGGCATGCGGCTGGGGCGGGGCGGCGGCTCGTACGACCGCGTCCTGGCCCGCCTCGCGCGCGCGGGGGCGGACCCGGCGCTCGTCGTCCTCCTGTACGCGCACGAGGTGGTCGCGCGGGTCCCGGAGGAACCGCACGACCACCCCGTGCGGGCGGCGGTCACGCCTGGGGGCGTCCGGCGTTTCCCGGCGCCCTGAGGCGGGCCCCCGGGACGGGCCCCTGAAGCCCGGGCGGGCCCTCGGGGGCGGACCGGCGGCCCGGCCCCGGGGGGCGCCCCCTCGGCCCGGCCCGGGGCGGGGCCTCAGGGCTTGAGGACCAGGTGGTCCGTCTTGCCCTTCTCCACGGCCTGTTCGCTGTACGCCCAGCCGAGCAGCTCGCCCTTGGCCCACTTGTCCGTCTGGTCGGTGTAGTGCGGGTGGTAGGCGTGGCCGGACGCGCCGGCCAGGTTGATCCAGCGGGACTTGTCCCAGTCCCCGACGTTCACGACCATCCGCATCGACGGCACCCAGACGACGTCGTAGCCCCCGGCCGCGTTCCAGCCGGTCGCGTTGACGGCCGCCTCGCCGCCACTCAGGTTCCACGGGCCGCGGTTGAGCAGCTGCTTCACGACAGCCGGGCCGCCGGTGCCGAGGGTCTGGTTGTCCAGGTTCAGCTGGTGCAGCCGCCCCCAGCTCCAGGTCGAGACGTCCTTGCCGAGCTTGGCCGTCAGCTCCCAGCGGGCGTCCTTCATGGCCCGGGCCAGCAGCTGGTCACGGGTCTCCGTGGCCTCGTCCAGCCGGTTCTCCGGGGACTGCCACCAGGCGTTCTTCTCGTCCTTCAGCAGCGGGCGGACCACCTCGTACCAGCGGTCGCCGCCGTCCGGCTGCGCCTGGTCGGGCGCACGCCGGCCGCACTCCCGCACCAGCTTGTTGCGCCGGTCCTCGGGGACCGTGGCGTCGGCGGGCGGGACGTTGAGGCACTCGCCCTTGACGCGCAGCTCCTTGGGGAGCTTGTTGCCGAAGGCCAGCTTCAGGACATTGCGCCAGACCGCGTTGAAGTAGGCCGCGGCGCCCGAGTCGCTGTCCTGGGTGTAGTTCCAGCCCTCCAGCAGCTGCTGTGCCTCGCGGACCTGCGGGTCGGAGATGTCGATCTTCAGCAGGTAGGGCGTCAGCAGCTTGGCGATCTCGCTGCTGTTGTCCATCTGCATGGTCCGCATGTCGTCCGTGGAGACCTTGCCACCGTCCTTGATCTTCGACTCGATGAGGTCGTTGATCCGCTGGCTGCGGGCGCCGTAACCCCAGTCGGTCGTCAGCAGGTGCGGGTAGGCGGCGTCGACGACGGCCTGGTTGGCGGTGGTGATGTAGCCGCGCTTCGGGTCCAGCTCGTAGGGCAGCTCCTCGAACGGGACGTAGTCCTTCTTCCAGTCGTACGCCGGGTCCCAGCCGGGCGCCGGGTAGCGGCCGTCGTGCTTCTTGCCGCGCACGGGGATCCTGCCCGGCGCCTGGTAGCCGATGTGGCCCTCGGCGTCGGCGTAGATCAGGTTCTGGGACGGCACGTCGAAGTCGCGGGCGGCTTCCCGGAAGTCGGTGAAGTTCTTCGCCCGGTTCAGCTTGAAGACGGCCTCCATGGTGGTGCCGGGGTCCAGGGCGGTCCAGCGCAGGGCCACCGCGTAGCCGTTGCTCCGGTCGGGCGCGCTGGCGGTGACGGGGGCCTTCTGTCCGACCTTCTCCAGCTCGCCGCTGCGGTCGGAGATGAGCGGGCCGTTGTTGGTCTCGCGGACGGTGATGGTCCGCTCGCCGCCTCCGGCGATCCTGATGACCTCTTCACGGCTCTCGAACGGCACCTCCTCGGTGCCGCGCAGGTAGCCGCGGTCGGTGACCTTCTCCAGGTAGAGGTCGGTGACGTCGGCACCGAGGTTGGTGAGGCCCCAGGCGATGTCCTGGTTGTGGCCGATCACGACGCCCGGCATGCCGGCGAAGGTGTATCCGGCCACGTCGTAGCGGCAGGTCTCGGACACGGCCCGGCAGTGCAGGCCCATCTGGTACCAGAGCGACGGCAGCTGGGGGGCCAGATGCGGGTCGTTGGCGAGGAGCGGCTTGCCGGTGGTGGTGTACCGGCCCGAGATGACCCAGGAGTTGGAGCCGATGCCGTGGCCGTTGGTGCCGAGGAGAGCGGGGACGTCGTCCAGCGCCTCGGAGAGGGCGGCGAGCTGCGTCTGGAAGCCGTTCTGGGCGCCGTTCTGCGCGGCCGGGGCCTGGGTCCCCTGGGGGCCGTTCTGGACGCCGGAGCCGGAGCCCGTGCCGGTACCGGAGCCCGTACCGCCGTCGTCCTCGCCGCCCGCCGGGGTCGCCTCGAAGTCGTCGACGATCGGGCGGTGGAGGTCGTACGGGTAGCCGGGGTACAGCTCCTCGACCTGCTCCCCGCTGAGGCGGCCCCGCATCAGCGAGCGGTCGATCTCGTCCTCCATGTTGCCGCGCAGGTCCCAGGCCATGGCCTTGAGCCAGGCGACGGAGTCCACGGGCGTCCAGGGCTCGATCGTGTAGTCGTGCTCGAAGGCGAGGGCGGAGTACTCGACGGAGACGTCGCGCGGCTCCTTGTCCTTCAGGTAGGCGTTGACGCCGTCCGCGTACGCCTGGAGGTTCTTCTTCGTCTCCTCGGAGAGCTTGGTGTCGAACTCCTCCTCGGCCACCCGGTGCCAGCCGAGCGTGCGCAGGAAGGCGTCCGTGTCGACCAGCTTCTCCCCGAGCAGCTCGGACATGCGGCCCGCCGTCATGTGGCGGCGCACGTCCATCTCCCAGAACCGGTCCTGCGCCTGGACGTACCCCTGCGCGCGGAACAGGTCCTCGTCGGTGGAGGCGTAGATCTGCGGCACCCCGTAGTCGTCGCGCTTGACGTCCACGGGTCCTGAGAGCCCGGCCAGCTGCAGCGTGCCGGTGGTCTGCGGGAACGGCGCACGGACGGTGCTGACGCTCCAGTAGGCGCCGTATCCGATGCCCGCGACCAGCGCCAGCACCAGGGCGATCACGAGCAAGCGGGCACGTCGCCCCTTCTTCTTGGGGGAAGAGACGGTGGTGTTGGCGGGCATCGCTGTCCTTCGAGGCGCAGGCTTGGTCCGGGAGTGCTGGGAGCAACCATAGGCGCAGCGGCGGAGCGGCCCGGACGCGGTGTCAGCGAGGAGGCCCGGCAGCGGCGTCCACGTGCGCGGAGGAAGCCCGTCAAGGAAGCGTTAATGATTAGGTAAGGTAACGAAGTACCCTCAAGCGGAGTCCATGCCGGACACCCCTGGATGCCCTGTATGCCCCGCTTGCCATGGGAAAAGCCACAAGGCTCCTCGTCCAGGGCCTTATACGACCGGGAAAGGATCGGCCCCTGACTGTCCACCAGCTCAACGAACTCCTCCTCTTCAGCTCGCTCGTCCTGCTCATCGCCGTGGTCGCGGTGCGGCTCTCCTCCCGAAGCGGGCTCCCCAGCCTGCTCCTCTACCTGGGCATCGGCATCGCCATCGGCCAGGACGGCATCGGCCAGGTCTCCTTCGACAACGCCGAACTGACCCAGGTCATCGGCTACGGCGCGCTCGTCGTGATCCTCGCCGAGGGCGGCCTGGGCACGAAGTGGAAGGAGATCAGACCCGCCCTGCCCGCGGCAGCCGTGCTGGCGACGTTCGGCATCGCGGTGAGCGTGGGCGTCACGGCCGCCGCCGCGCACTACCTGGTCGGCCTCGAATGGCGCCAGGCGCTGCTGATCGGCGCGGTCGTCTCCTCCACCGACGCCGCCGCCGTGTTCTCGGTGCTGCGGAAGGTGCCCCTCCCCGCGCGGGTGACAGGCACCCTGGAGGCGGAGTCCGGGTTCAACGACGCTCCCGTGGTCATCCTCGTGGTGGCCTTCTCCACGACGGGGCCCGTCGACAGCTGGTACCTGCTGGTCGGGAAGATCGCCCTGGAACTGGCCATCGGCGCGGCCGTCGGACTCGCGGTGGGCTTCCTCGGCTCGTACGGGCTGAAGCGCGTCGCCCTGCCCGCCTCCGGCCTCTACCCGATCGCCGTCATGGCCATCGCAGTCACCGCGTACGCCGCCGGGGCCCTGGCGCACGGCAGCGGCTTCCTCGCCGTCTATCTGGCCGCCGTGGTGCTCGGCAACGCCCGGCTGCCGCACCAGCCCGCCACGCGCGGGTTCGCGGAGGGGCTGGGCTGGATCGCCCAGATCGGGATGTTCGTGCTGCTCGGGCTGCTGGTGACGCCGCACGAGCTGCTGGAGGACTTCTGGCCGGCGGTGGCCATCGGGCTGGTGCTGACGGTGGTGGCCCGGCCGCTGTCGGTGCTGCTGAGCCTGCTGCCGTTCCGGATCCCGTGGCAGGAGCAGGCGCTGATGTCCTGGGCGGGGCTGCGCGGCGCGGTGCCCGTCATCCTGTCGACGATCCCCATGGTGACCGGGATCGAGGGCAGCAGGAAGGTCTTCAACATCGTCTTCGTGTTGGTCGTCGTGTACACGCTGATCCAGGCGCCGACCCTGCCGGGGCTCGCCCGGCGGCTGCGGCTGGGCGAGGGCGACGCGGCCACCGACCTGGGCGTCGAGTCGGCGCCCCTGGAGCGGCTCCGCGGCCACCTGCTGTCCCTGGCCGTTCCTGAGCGGTCCCGGATGCACGGCGTGGAGGTCGCGGAGCTGCGGCTGCCCCCGGGCGCGGCGGTCACGCTGGTCGTACGGGACGGGAAGAGCTTCGTGCCGTCCCCGTCGACGGTGCTGCGCCGCGGCGACGAACTGCTGGTCGTCGCCACCGACCCGGTGCGGGACGCGGCGGAGAAGCGCCTGCGGGCCGTGGGCCGGGGCGGCAAACTGGCGGGATGGCTGGGAACGGGCGGAGTCCGCTGACCGGGCGCCCCCGAACGCCCGCCCCGGGCGGCGTGCGACGGGGGCGCCCCCGGTAACGCGCACGTGGGCGGCCCCCGCGTACGGGCATCGCTTTCGCAGGTCCGCGAGGCACCGGGTCACGTATTTCACAGGTGCCACTGCGCCGTCTCCCTGTACCATGAAGGCACACTGATCGACCAACTCTGCCTGACGCAGGGCTGGCGCGACCGTATGGCGGCCGGGCCGTTCCACAGGGACACCGCTGAGAACTCCGGTATCTACCGCGCTTCCGCGCAAGAGGACAGCCCTCGGCGACTCCCGGCACCCCGGGCGCGCTACCAGGCGGCAGAAAGGCACGGGCCGTGGCATCCACGGTCGCTTCTGACGCTGCGAAGCGTCCGGGATACGGACAGCTCCTGCGCACTCCCGGCGCCTGGACGTTCCTCCTCCCCGGTTTCGCGGCACGCCAGCCCTTCGCGATGCTCACCATCAGCATCGTGCTGCTGGTGCAGCACACCACCGGCTCGTACGGCACCGCGGGTGCCGTCGCGGCCGTCACCGGCGTCTCCATGGCGCTGTTCGCCCCGCAGAGCGGCAAGCTCGCGGACCGTTTCGGCCAGCGCGCCGTCCTGCTGCCCGGCGTCCTCGTGCACGCGGCGTCGGGTGTGACCCTGACCGCGCTCGCCCTGGCGGGAGCGCCTCTGTGGGCGCTGTTCGCGGCGGCGGTGCCCACGGGCGCTTCCGTGCCGCAGGTCGGCCCCATGGTCCGGGCCCGCTGGGCGGCCAGGCTGGACGGCTCGCCGCTCATGCAGACGGCCGCCGCTTTCGAGTCCGTCACCGACGAGTTCACGTTCGTCGTCGGCCCGGTCCTCGCGACCGCGCTGTGCACCGGCGTCCACCCGGCGGCCGGCCTGGCCGCCGAGGCGGTCCTGACCCTGGCGGGCGGACTGCTGTTCGCCGCCCAGAAACGCACCCAGCCCGCCCACGGGCGGCTCTCCGCGGACTCCGGCCAGCGGAGCGGCGCCTCCTCGGCGCTGTCCGTCCCGGGTGTGCGCGTCCTGGTGGTGGCCTTCCTCGGCATCGGCACCGTCTTCGGCGGCATGCAGGTCTCGCTGACCGCGTTCACCGAGGAGATCGGCAATCCGGGCGCCAACGGCCTGATGTACGGGCTGTTCGCGGCGGGCAACATGCTGGCCGGTGTCGCCGTCGGCGCGATCACCTGGAAGACCGGGCCCCGGCGCCGCCTCGTGCTCGGGTACGCGGCGCTGACCGCCGCCGCCTCGCTGCTGTGGGCCGCGCAGTCGCTGCCGGTGCTGGGCGCGCTCGGCCTGGTGGTCGGCCTGTGCATCGCACCCGCGCTGATCACCGGCTTCACGCTCGTCGAGTCGCTGGTCCCGGCCGGTTCCCGTACCGAGGCCTTCACCTGGCTGACCGGCGCCGTCGCGCTGGGCCAGGCCGCCGCGGTGACGGTCGCCGGGCGGCTCGCGGACTCGTACGGCTCGGCCGCCGGGTTCCTGGTGCCGCTGGGCGGTACGGCGCTGGCCCTGGCCACGCTGGTGGCGCTGCGGTCGCGACTGGCGGCCCGGCCCGCGGGGCGCACCGTGGCGCGTGGCATCGGTCACCGCGTGCCGGTGACGGTGGACTGACGCGAGGGAATGCGTCACTATTGATGCTCGTTAGCACTCATCGAGTGAGAGTGCCAGGAGGAAGACAAGTGCCGACCTACCAGTACCAGTGCACCGAGTGCGGCGAGGGCCTCGAGGCGGTGCAGAAGTTCACCGACGACGCCCTGACCGAGTGCCCGAGCTGCAAGGGACGCCTCAAGAAGGTGTTCTCGGCCGTCGGTATCGTCTTCAAGGGCTCCGGCTTCTACCGCAACGACAGCCGCGGCGCGTCGTCGAGCAGTTCGCCGGCGTCCTCCTCGAAGTCCACCGGCTCGGCCTCGGACTCCTCGGCCGGCTCGTCCTCCTCGGACGCGAAGTCCACGACGCCCTCCACCGCGTCGAGCAGCGGCTCCAGCACGTCGAGCAGCAGCTCCGCCGCCTGACAGGACTCTTCCCCGAGGGCCCCGCCGTCCCGTACGGCGGGGCCCTCGGCGTACCCCGGGACCGCACCGGGGGCAAGGGCGGCCCTCCCGGTGCAGCCGGAGGGGCGGGGCCGGGCTCTCGCCCGCACCGGGGGGGACGCGGCTCCCGTCCGGCGCAGCGCCGCGTTTAGGGTGAGCGGCATGGCGATGAACGCAGAGATCGGCGTGATCGGCGGTTCCGGCTTCTACTCCTTCCTGGAGGACGTGACCGAGGTCCCGGTCAGCACCCCGTACGGCAGCCCCAGCGACTCCCTGTTCCTCGGCGAGGTGGCCGGGCGCAGGGTGGCCTTCCTGCCCCGGCACGGGCGCGCTCACCGCCTGCCGCCGCACCGCATCAACTACCGGGCCAACCTGTGGGCGCTGCGGTCGGTCGGGGTGCGCCAGGTCCTCGGTCCGTGCGCGGTCGGCGGGCTGCGCGGCGAGTACGGGCCGGGCACGCTTCTGGTGCCGGACCAGCTGGTGGACCGTACGAAGTCCCGGACGCAGACCTACTTCGACGGGGAGCCGCTGCCGGACGGCACGGTGCCGAACGTGGTGCACACGACGTTCGCGGACCCGTACTGCCCGGACGGGCGCAAGGTGGCTCTGGCGGCGGCGCACGGGCGGGGCTGGTCCGCGGTCGACGGCGGCACGATGGTGGTCGTCGAAGGCCCGCGCTTCTCGACGCGCGCCGAGTCGCGGTGGCATGCCGACATGGGCTGGTCCGTCGTCGGCATGACCGGTCACCCGGAGGCCGTCCTGGCCCGTGAGCTGGGCCTCTGCTACACGTCGATGGCACTGGTGACGGACCTGGACGCGGGTGCGGAGACCGGTGACGGCGTCTCGCACACCGAGGTGATGCGGGTGTTCGGGGAGAACGTGGAGCGGCTGCGGGCGGTGCTGTTCGACGCGGTCGCGGCACTGCCGGAGGCCGACAGCCGGGCCTGCCTGTGCACGCGGGCGCATGACGGCTGGGACCTGGGGATCGAACTGCCGTAGCGGGGCCCTCGGGCTTTCCGGCGGACTGGACGGGCGGGCCCCTCCCGGGGCTCCCGGGTGCCGGTGGTTCCTTCCGCAGGTTCCGGAGCCGGCGGGTCCTTCCGGGTTTCCGGGGGATCCGGGGGCCGGCGGGGCCTTTCCGGGGTTCCTGGGAGTCTTCCGGGGTTTCCGGGGGTGACCTGCCGAGGTTCCTGGCGGGGCCGCCGGGCCTGGCGGTGGGGGGCTCGGCCGCTTCCGCGCGGCGCGTTCCCTCAGGCGGGTGAGGGAGTTGTCCACAGCCGGGGGATCGTCCACAGGCCGGGGCAGGGGGCACGGAGAACCGGGATCGTGAGGTCCGTCGGCGGACAGCCGTCGACGGACCTCGGCAGATCTCGCGACCGGGTTCGCGACCGACCAGGCGGTGACCCCATGCCACCCTGCGCACACGCACACCACCCCGCTTCCCCCGCGCCCTCCCCCGCCCCGCTTCCCGGGTACGTGCCCAGGACCGGGACGGTGCCGCAGTTCGCGCCGCTGCGGGTGCGGGCGGGGCGGCACCGGCTGCGTCGGGCGCTGCGGCGCAGGCGCCGCGCGCTGGCAGCCGTGATGGCGATGGCAGCGGCGGCACTGGCGGCGTCGGGCTACCGCCAACCCGTGCCCCCGGAACGTACGGGGACGGTCGCCGCACCGCGTACGGCCACGGCGACCGCGCGGCCGGCCGGGAGGGCCCCGGAACCGGCCGGGGCCGCGCTGGTGTCCGCGCCCGTACGGATCGCGGACGCCGAGACGGTACGGCTCCTGAAGCCGGGCGACCGGGTGGATGTGATCGCCGCGCCGCCGCCCGCCGGCCCTTCACCGGACGGCGGACCGTCGGCCCGGGTGGTGGCCACGGGCGCGCGGGTGGCCCGGGTGCCGCGCGCCGAGCCGGGCGGTGGGTCAGTCGGGGGCGGGGCGCTGGTGGTGCTGACCGTGCCGCGCGCGACGGCGGCAGAACTCGCGGCGGCCTCCACCACGTCACGGCTGGCGGTGACCTTGTGTTGAGTCGCACGTACGCACAGTCCCGTCACCGGTCCGTGTGTACGGATTGGACGGTTCTGTGCCGGACGCGGCGTAATGGCCCAGCCAAGTGCACCAGCGTCGACGAAAGGCACAACGGTGAGCCAGGAGAACAGGACCAACCTGCTGGACGGCTTCAAGGCGTTCCTGATGCGGGGGAACGTGATCGATCTGGCGGTGGCGGTGGTCATCGGCGCCGCCTTCACCAACATCGTGAACTCGGTGGTGAAGGGCGTCATCAGTCCGGTCGTCGGCGCGTTCGGCACGCAGAACCTCGACGGCTACCAGCTCTGCCTGAAGTCGCCCTGCGTGGTGGAGGGCGGCGAGGTCACGAGCGGCGTCGCCATCCTGTGGGGCTCGGTGGCCAGCGCAACCCTCTCCTTCCTGATCACGGCGGCGGTCGTCTACTTCCTGATGGTGCTGCCCATGGCGAAGTACCTGGCCCGCAAGGCCGCCCAGGAGAAGGCGGGCGAGCCGGCGGTCGCCGAGAAGACCCCGGAGGCCACGGAGCTGCAGGTTCTGCAGGAGATCCGCGACACGCTGGTCCACCAGCGCGGCGGCAGCGACTCCGCCGCGGCGGGCGCGGTCACACGCTGATCCGGCAGGAGAGCGACCGGCGGATCACGTCGGCATCCGGGCCGGGTGTGCTCCTGCTGCGGCCCGGGTCTGCTCCGCCGGACACGCTCCCGGACGCGCCCCGCCCGGCGCGCACTCGTGCCGGACGAGGACGTGGCCCTGCCCCACGGTCCAGCCGGCCGGAGGACCGGCAGGACAGGACAGCCGGGAATCCGGATCCGGCCACACACAGGGCCGGTCACGGGCGGCGGACAAGCGCCGGTCCAGGCGGGGGCCGGTCAGAGGTGGTGCGGGGGCTTCTCGTCGAGGAAGCGGGCCAGGTCGGCGGCGGAGCCGTCCCCCGCCGGAGCCCGCTCGCCCCACCCGCGGTCCGTATCGTCCGCGGACTGCTGCTCCAGCGGATCGTCGAAGACCAGCGCCGAGGGCTCCTTCGCGGTCGTTCGTGGGCTCGGCGCGGAGGTGGCCTCCGCTGCGCGCGGGCCAGGGGCGGGGGCGGTACTCATACGCCCAGCGTACGCCCGGAAACGCCCCCCGAGCAGGTCAGCGCCCTGCCACGGCCGTTCCACCGGAGGGCTCCGGCGGCCGCCGCGCGCCGCATGGGCGCGCCCCGCCCGGCTGGTGAGCCCGGCTCTGCTGTGCTGTGACCCATGACACACCCTGCTGAGAGCGCACGGCCTCTGCGTCCGCTGGTGTCACGCGACCGTGACCAGGAGCACCGCGCCGCGACGCCGCTGGAACTCCTCTTCGACCTCTGCTTCGTCGTGGCGGTCGCCCAGGCGGGCATCGAGCTGGTGCACGCCGTCGTGGAGGGGCACGCGGGCGAGGGGATCATGGAGTACGCCATGGTCTTCTTCGCCATCTGGTGGGCGTGGATGAACTTCACCTGGTTCGCCTCGGCGTACGACAACGACGACGCGCTGTACCGGCTGGTGACGTTCGTCCAGATCGGCGGCGTGCTGCTGCTGGCGGCGGGCGTGTCCCGGGCGTTCGGGGAGCACGACTGGCTGCTGGTGTACCTCGGATACGTGGTGATGCGGCTGGCGTTGGCGTTCCAGTGGCTGCGGGCGGCTCACGACGCCTCGGGCGCCGAGAGGACGATGGCGCTGCGGTACGCGGGCGGGGTGCTGGCCTGTCAGGTGGGCTGGACCGCCCTGGTCCTGGTGCCGGAGGAGGGCAGGCCGTGGGTGTTCCTGGTGATGGTGGCCGCGGAGCTGTCCGTGCCGCCGTTCGCGGAGCGGGACTTCGCGACCAGCTGGCACGCGCACCACATCGCGGAACGGTACGGCCTGTTCACCATCATCGTGCTGGGCGAGACGATCGCGGCGTCGACGGTGGCCGTGAAGTCGGGCGTGGAGGAGAACGACGCGCTCGGCGAGCTGGTGCCGATCGCCGCCGGCGGCCTGCTGCTCGTCTTCGCGGCGTGGTGGATCTACTTCGCGGTGCCGGCCCACGCGCGGCTGCGTTCCAACCGGGAGGGCTTCCTGTGGGGGTACGGGCATTACCTGATCTTCGCGTCGGCGGCGGCGATCGGGGCGGGCCTGGAGGTGGCGGTGGAGCACGCGGTGGGCGAGACGCACCTTTCGGACACGTCCGCGGCGGCCGCGGTGACCCTGCCGTACGCGCTGTACCTGCTGCTGGTGTGGGCACTGCACGCCCGGTACTTCAAGGTGGGCCTGGCGCAGCAGCTGGTACTGCCCGTCGCGGCGCTGGGGGTGCTGCTGTGCACCTTCGCCGGCCACTGGGCGGTCCTGTCGGCGGGCCTCGTGGCGGCGGCCGCGGTGATCACGGGTGTGACGCTCGCGGCCCGGATGCCCGACCGGGAGGACGCGGCGCGGCGGGCCGCGGCGTGATGCGGGCGGGCATGGTGCCGCGGGGACGGCCCGGCGTGCTAGGCATTGACCATGGGCGCCGAGGGAGGGTCAGGCATGCTGACGGCCGGGCGGGTTGACGGACTCACGGATGTGGCGGGACTGCGGGTGGGGCACGCGAGCGTGCCGGGGCCCTCCGCCCTGAGCGGCACGACGGTGGTGCTCGCACCGGAGGGCGGTGCCGTCGCGGCCGTCGACGTACGGGGCGGCGGCCCCGGCACGCGGGAGACGGACGCGCTGGACCCCCGCAACCTCGTGCAGAAGGTCGACGCGGTCGTCCTCACGGGCGGCAGCGCGTTCGGCCTGGACGCGGCGAGCGGGGTCATGAGCTGGCTGGAGGAGCAGGGGCGGGGGGTGCGGGTGGGGGCGGGGCCCACCCAGGTGGTGCCCGTCGTACCCGCCGCCTGCCTGTTCGACCTGGGCCGTGGCGGGGACTGGCGGGCTCGCCCCGGCGCGGCGACGGGGCGGGCGGCGGCGGAGGCGGCCGCCGCCGCGGAGCCCGGGGCTCCTGTGGTGTGCGGGTGCGTGGGGGCGGGGACGGGCGCGGTGGTCGGCGGCCTGCGGGGCGGGGTCGGGACGGCCAGTACGGTGCTGGAGGGTTCCGGGGTGACGGTCGCGGCGCTGGTCGTCGCCAACGGCGTGGGCTCGCCGCTGGATCCGGTGACGGGTGTGCTGTACGGGGCTTACGGGGACCCGCTGTTCGCGGCGGAGGGCGCGTCGGGCCCACCTGCGTATCCGGCGGCCGAGGCGCACTCGGCGGCGATGCTGCGGCTGGCGGAGGCGCGGGAGCGCAGCGGGATGCCGCCGATGAACACGACGCTGGTCGTGGTGGGTACGGACGCGGAGCTGACGCGCGCCCAGGCGCAGAAGGTGGCCGGCACGGCGCACGACGGCATCGCGCGCGCCGTCCGGCCGGTGCACCTGCTGAACGACGGCGACACGGTGTTCACCCTCGCGACCGGCGTACGCCCGCTCACCGAGGGGCGCGCGTCCTCCGGGGGCCGCGCCGTGGACGCGGCGGGTCCGCTGGCGCTGAACCCGGTGCTCGCGGCGAGCGCGGACCTGGTGGCGCGGGCACTCGTACGGGCGGTGCTGGCCGCCGAGGGTGCACGGGGTCCGGGCGGCGACTTTCCGTCGTACCGGGGCCTGTACGGACCGATGCCGGGTATCAACTGACGTACTGACAGAGAGCGCTGACGGGGCATCGACACACCGGGCGGGGGCGCGCGGGAACCGTCCGTGCGCGCCCTTCGTTTCACGGAAGCCGGACGCGGTGTCGCACAGAGGCACTACCTTGAGCAAGCATCGAGTAACACGCGGCGACGGCCCTGGAGACCCATCTTGAACGATCCGAACGATCCGATCGAGCGGAACGATCCGTACGAGACCACGGAGCAGCACGTCGAGCGGCTCCTGGGTCGGGCGCTGAACTCCTTCGACCTGCCCGATGCCATGGTCGAACGGCTCCGCGGGGCCCTGGCGCACGCGACTGCGCTGCACTCCTCACACCACAGCGCGGCGCTCCACCGAGCCACGTACCGCCATGCCTTCCTCCTCCCGGACGGGACGTCGCTCACGCTGTGGGAGCTGGTGCACCACACCGGCACGGACGGCCGCGACCACCATGAGCTGTATGCCGAGAAGGCGGAGGTGCGGCTGGCGGCTGCGCGGCTTTCGGACGCGTTCGGCTCCCCGGACGCGGTCGCACTCGGGGATCCGCTGGACGACGACCTGGACGCCGACCTGGAGCTGCTGAGCACGCTGCTGGTGCGCCCGCCGGAGCCGATGCCGCGCGTGTACGTGCCGGACGACTCGGCGGACCACGCCCGCCGGGTGCTGCGCCGTGCGGAGAACGCGGACCGCCCGGGCGAGGCGGTGACGGCGCGGCTGCGTGGGGCGTTCGCACACCACATCCAGCAGGTGTTCGGGCGGCAGTGCAGTGTCGCGGGGCGGGACGCCGGCTTCTCCCTGTACGAGCACGCGTTCCTGTTGCTGGACGGCACGGAGATCAGCGTGTGGGAGGTCGAGCACACGGCGACGCCGGACGGCCGCCACATGTGCGAGGTGTACGAGAACGAGCGCACCGCCCGCGCCGCGATGGAGTCCCGCGCCCGCGTGCGCTGACGCCTCCGCCTCCGCCTCCGGGCGGAGCGCCCCTTGACGCGCCGCCCTCATGAGACGCGCGGCGGCCCCTGCCGGGCCCTGACACTTGGCGGGGGGCGCCGCGTCTCCTTCGTTCCGGCGGGTCGGCTGCCGTCGATGGCGAGCCTCGGGGAAGCCCCCAACCCCGTTGTCAGCGGCCCGCCTTGGTGGCCGAAAACAGCCCTCTGCTTAGACGATCAACGCTCACAGCCTGGTCGGGCGCCGCACCAGCGCCCACGCACGGGGGAGAACCACCATGGCACGGCTCATCAGGGCGGCGGGACTCGTCGACGGTGCCGCCGAGCACCGCACGTCGCTGGTCCGCTGGAACTGAACGTCGAGCCGGGGGCCTCATCCCCCGGCAGGCGACATGTGACCAGCGCGTCTGCTTGCGGTCGGCCCGACGATCGCGGCAAGACGGCCGAGCCGGATGCACGGCGGCGAGTACAGGGCGGAGTTCCAGGTCTTGAACCCGCTGGTGGCGACCGCGTTCAGCGGGTAGCCGCCCGGGCCGCGCAGGAACACGACTCCGGCCAGGAGGCGGAGCCGGGGCGGCGCCACCGGTCCGGGCCGTCTGTCTGCCTCGCTTCTCGACTCCGGAGGTCCGTCTTCGGCCGGCGACGACGGCGGTCACGGCTGTGGGTCGGCGGCCTCGGGGGGCACGCGTGCGCGTTCCCGCCAGGCCTGCTCCCACTGGCGGGTCAGGGCCGGGTAGACGATCAGGTAGCGGAACGGCGCGATCAGGGCCATGTACAGCCGTCCGAACCGGCCGTTGGGTTTGACCAGGACCGCCATCCGCAGTTCGAGGTCGCCGCTGCCGTCGTCGGCCGGCACCCACCCCAGGTGCATGAGGGTGTGGACGGTCCTGTTCGCCAACTCGCGGACGGACTCGCGGTCGAGGTCGTACACGGGGGTGAACGGGGAGCCGTCGGAGGCGGAGCCGTCCACCGTCCGGCGGAGGTCGTCCGGCAGGCGGTCGCGCAGCGGCCGGACCCGTGTGCCGAGACCTGCCCCGGGCTTGTCCCATCCGAGCAGGGCGCCGAGTTTCCAGCGCACGGCGAACAGGAACCGGACCGGCGGGGCCTGCTTGGCGAATCCGCCGTCACCCCGCATCGCGGCGAGCATCACCGGGAAGTCGTCCGGCCCGGCGCCGGGGGTGCGGAAGGACCACACGTCCTCGATCTCGAAGTCCCGGGCGAACTCGTGGATCCGCCACGGCTGTTCAGCATGGGAGGTGCGAGGGAGTCTCACGGCCGGTACCGCCTCTCGGGTCCCGTTATACGCTTCCGTACAGGACGAGGCTAGATCGAATATACGGTGGCGTATATCCGGTGGACGGGTGAGGTGGGACACATCGTGGGCGCAGCTCGCACACCACGTGACAGATGGGTGGAGGAAGGCCTGCGCGCGCTGGCCGACGGCGGCCCGGACGCTGTGAGGGTCGAGGTGCTGGCGAAGCGGCTCGGCGTCACCAAGGGCGGCTTCTACGGGTACTTCTCCGACCGTGAGGCGCTGCTGGAGGCCATGCTGGACGCCTGGGAGCGGGAGAGCACCGACGGGGTCATCGACCAGGTCGAGCGCGAGGGCGGCGACCCGAAGACCAAGATCCAGCGCGCGGGCATCCTCACCTTCTCCGACGACCGGCTCCTCCCCATCGACCTCGCGGTCCGCGACTGGGCCCGGCGCGACGAGGCGGTCGCGGGGCGCCTGCGCCGGGTCGACAACCGCCGTATGGCCCTGCTGCGCCAGATGATCGGCACCTTCTGCTCCGATCCCGACGAGGTGGAGGCCCGCAGCCTGATCGCCTTCTGCGTGGCCATCGGCCACCACTCTCTCGCCGCCGACCACGAGGGCCGTACCCGGCTCGAGGTCCTGACCCGCGCTGGCGACCTGATCCTCAACCGCACCCGCGGCCGGTAGGGCCCGGCCCGGTGCGCATTCGGCCGTCGTCGCCGTCTCCGCCGCAGGCGGTGCACGAGGCCGCCCGCACCAGAGCGGGCACGATCAAGCACCGGGTGGGTGCCTGATCGTGCCCGTTCCCGCCCGCTCGATGCCTGACGCGGTACGTCAGACGGTCACGGCGCCGCCGAGAGCGCCGGTTCGCGGGGGGCGGCCTCGGAGGTATCGGCGGCCTCGCCGGGCTCCGCGCCGCCCTCCACATGCTGTGCCGGACGTGAGGGAAGCGCGAACATCAGCAGGAACACCACGCCCAGCACCAGCGCCACCCAGCCGAGCGCCCCGGTGAACGCCTCCGCCACGGCGGCCCCGATCCCACTCGGCACGAAGACCACGGACACCAGGCCGAGCCCGAACGCGTTACCCATCTGCATGACCGAGTTGACGATCCCGGAGGCCGACCCGGAGTGCTCGCGCGGCACGTCCGACAGCACCGCGTCGGTCAGCGGCGCCACGACCAGGCCCATGCCCGTGCCCATCACCACCAGCGGCAGCGCCATCTGCCACGAGGTGATGCCCATGCCGTACCGGTCCGCCTCCCACATGTAGAGGCCGATCCCGGCGATCATCGCCAGCGCACCTGCCTGGAGCACCTTCCGGCCGAAGCGCGGCACCAGTTTCTGCACCGAGACGCCCGCTGCCACGGACACCGCGATCGAGAACGGCACGCCCGTCAGCCCGGCCCGCAGCGCGCTCCAGCCCAGGCCGACCTGCATGTACAGCGTCCAGACCAGGAAGTAGATGCCGAGCCCGATGCCGAAGGTGAGCTGTACGGCCGTGCCCGCGGCGAAGCTCCGCACCCGGAACAGGGACAGCTCGACGAGCGGCGAGCCGTCCCGCCGGGCCTTGCGCTTCTCGTACGCGACGAAGCCGGCGAACACCGGAAGCGCGGTGGCCATCATCACGAAGCACCAGGCCGGCCAGTCCAGCTCGGCGCCCCGGGTGAGCGGGTACATCAGCAGCAGCATCGCGGCGACCGCGAGCACGACACCCGGCAGGTCGAGACGGAGCGCCTTCGGGGCCTTCGACTCGCTGATGAACGCCCGGCCCAGCAGCAGCGCGGCCAGTCCGACCGGCAGGTTGATGAGGAAGATCGGCCGCCAGGCCAGCCCGAACAGGTCCCACTCGATGAGCAACGCGCCCAGCAGGGGACCCGACACCGCGCCGAGCCCGACGACGGCGCCGAACATGCCGAAGACCTTGCCGCGCTCGTGTGCCGGGAACGTGGCGTGCACGATCGACAGCACCTGCGGGACCATCAGCGAGGCGGTCGCGCCCTGGAGGATGCGGGAGGCGACCAGCATCTCGGGGCTTCCGGCGAAGCCGCACAGCGCGGAGGCCACGGTGAAGCCCGCGACGCCGATGAGGAACAGGCGCTTGCGGCCGTGGATGTCCCCGAGCCGGCCGCCGGTGATCAGCCCGGCGGCGAAGGCGAGAGCGTAACCGGCGGTGATCCACTGGATGGCGCCGAAGCCCGCGCCGAGGTCCTGCCTGATCGCGGGGATGGCGATGTTGACGATCGTGACGTCGACCAGGTCCATGAAGGCGGCGGTCATGACGATGGCGAGCGCGAACCAGCGGCGTCGGTCGGGTGCCGGGGTCCGCGGGGGCGCAGGGACGGGCTGCGGAGAGGTGTCGGAGGTCATGCCGGAGAGACTAGGCAGCATATAGGTCAGCTTCTGGCCTAGATGCGCGGGATCCTGGATGCCATGACGGACACGACATCTGCGCGTCTCACATCCGCACGTCTGCTGAAGCTGCTGTCCCTGCTCCAGACCCCGCGCGAATGGCCGGGCAGTGAGCTCGCCGAGCGGCTGGAGGTCAGCTCGCGCACGATCCGGCGGGACGTCGAGCGCCTTCGTGACCTCGGCTATCCGGTCGAGGCCACGAAGGGCGCGGTCGGCGGGTACCGGCTGGTCGCCGGTGCGGCGATGCCGCCGCTGCTGCTGGACGACGAGGAGGCCGTGGCCATCGCGGTGGGGCTGCGGGCCGGGGCGGGGCACGCCATCGAAGGCGTGGAGGAGGCGTCCGTACGGGCGCTGGCCAAGCTGGAGCAGGTGCTGCCGTCGCGGCTGCGGCACCGGGTCTCGACGCTGCAGAGCGCGACGCTGCCGTTGACGCGTGGCGACGGCGCGACGGTCGACGCCGGGACGCTCACCGCGCTGGCGGCGGCCGTCACCGGGCGGGAGCGGCTGCGTTTCGGCTACCGGGCCGGGGACGGCGCCGAGTCGCGGCGCCAGGTGGAGCCGTACCGGCTGGTGTCGACCGGGTACCGCTGGTATCTCGTCGCGTACGACCTGGGGCGGGAGGACTGGCGGACGTTCCGGGTGGACCGGGTCGCGGACCCGTTCCCGACGGGCGCCCGGTTCACGCCGCGGGAGCTGCCGGGCGGGGACGCGGCGGAGCTGCTCGGTCAGTCGCTGCGGGGGCGGCATCCGTCGATGGACGTGGACGTGACGTTCGCTGCGCCCGCCTCGTTCGTGGCGGCGCGGTTGCCTCCGTTCCTGGCGCCGGAGGCGACCGGGGAGGGGACCTGTCGGCTCCGGGCGCGGGTCGCGGACTCGGTGGAGTGGCTGGCCCTGCGGCTGGCGCTGGTGGACTGCGAGTTCGCGGTGCGGGGGCCGGATGTGCTGGTGGGGTACGTGGCAGGCCTGGGGGCGCGATTGGGTCGGGCGGCCGGGCAGGGCGGCTGACGGCGTCACGCAGACGCCGGCAGCCGGCCACCGGGCGAGAGCGTCACGCGGACACCGGCAGCACCCCGCACAGGGCGACGCCCCGCCGGGGGGAGGGCGGGGCGCCGCGGGCCACCGTCCCGCCCCAGGGGGGGGATCCGGGCAGGGCGGTGGGGTCGCGGGCGGCAGCCGTCAGGCCGCCGCGTCGAAGCCGGTGTCTCGGGCCAGGCGCTTCAGCTCCATCAGTGCGTGCTTCTCGATCTGGCGGATCCGCTCCCGGGTCAGGCCGTGCTCCTTGCCGACCTCCGTGAGCGTCCGCTCGCGGCCGTCCTCGATGCCGTACCGCATCCGGATGATGGACGCGGTGCGGTGGTCGAGCCGGTCGATCAGGTCGTCGAGCTCCTCGCTGCGCAGCAGCGTGAGCACCGACTGTTCGGGCGACACCGCCGAGGTGTCCTCCAGCAGGTCACCGAACTGGGTCTCCCCCGCGTCGTCCACCGACATGTTCAGGGACACCGGGTCACGCGCCCAGTCCAGGACGTCGCCGACCCGCTCCGGGGTGGAGCTCAGCTCGCCGGCGATCTCCGCGGGCTCCGGGTCGCGGCCGTGCTCGCGGTTGAACTCGCGCTGCACCCGGCGGATCCGGCCCAGCTCCTCCACCAGGTGGACGGGGAGCCGGATCGTGCGCGACTGGTCGGCTATGGACCGGGTGATGGCCTGGCGGATCCACCACGTCGCGTACGTGGAGAACTTGAAGCCCTTGGTGTAGTCGAACTTCTCCACCGCGCGGACCAGACCGGCGTTGCCCTCCTGGATCAGGTCCAGCAGCGGCAGGCCGCTGCGCGGATAGCGGCGGGCCACAGCCACCACCAGCCGCAGGTTCGAGCGGATGAAGACGTCCTTGGCGCGCTCCCCCTCAGCGACCAGGAGCTCCAGCTCCTCGCGGGTCGCCCCGCCGGCGGGTGAGTCGATCTCGCCGTCCAGGATCCGCTGGGCGTACACGCCGGCCTCGATGATCTGGGACAGCTCGACCTCCTTCGCGGCGTCGAGCAGCGGTGTCCGCGCGATCTCGTCGAGGTACATTCCGACCAGGTCGCGGTCCGCGATCTCCCCGCGAACGCTGTCTGCCCGCTCGGTCCCGGTGGTGGCGGACTTGTCACGGACGACGGCACGGGTTGCCATGCGAGCTCCCTTGGCTGAGTAGGTCGCGACACCCTTCTCGGGTGCCCTGCATCACTGCATCCGTGGGAAACAACGACTGGAATCCGGACAGAATTCCCATGCGGCGCATCTATTTCTGTGATCATGCAGTACCCTGTCCGGCCGCGGCCCTGCGGGACGACTTCCCCGCCCCTGAAGACGGCGTCGGCGGCGCGCGGGTTGCCCGGCTGCCGATCTCCCGCCTCCGCCCCTCCCGAACCGGGGTCCGCCCCCTCCGGGCCTCCTCCACGCGCACCGGGGTACCCCCGCCGGGCGGCCGGGAGGGCTCGCCCGCGGGCGTGGGCGAGCCCCCGAAGAATCGCGCCGGACCGGGACGCGCGGCCCAGGTCTCCCGACCCCCGCCCCATCCGCCTCAAGTCCCTTACTCGACAAGGGTCTTCTACATAGGGTCCTCGGCATGGACATCACGGGGACAACCTCGGGCGAGGACAGGACCGGCGTGCTCGACGAGGCGCTGGAGCGGCTGCACGACCGCGGGCCCGAGCGGGACGGCTGGCTCTCCAACCACGCGCCCATGGCCGTCGAGGCGCTCGTGCGGCATGGGCAGGCGTCACGGGTGCACCGGTGGCTGGACGGGTACAGCGCGAGGCTGGAGGACATGCCCGCCCTCCATGCGCGCGTGACGACCGAGAACTGGCCGGAGGCGCTGGGAGACCCGGTGCGGATCGCGGACTGGGCCGGGTTCTTCGAGCGGGAGACGCGCGAGCGGCCCTGGCCGGAGGTGCTCGGCGAGTGGTGGCCCCGGCTGCTGCCGGGCATCGCGGGCGGCGCCACGCACCCGGTGATCCGGGTCGGCCACGCGGTGCGGACCCTGCTCGCCGGGGAGGAGACGGCGCCGCGTGTCACCGAGCTGGCCCACGCGCTCGGCTACTGGGCCGCCCGTCACGCCCCGCTCCCCCCGCTCACCGCCCTGGCCCCGGCCGCCGACGCGGCCACCGCACTCGACGCCGTGCCTGCCGTGCCCGACCAGAGCGGCGGCATCCGAGAACGCCTCGCCCAGCTGGCCGGCATACCCGCCTGGGGCACCGCGCCCGACCCCGACACCGCCCGTGAACGCCTCACCGACCTCGTCGGCTCCGCCACCCGCTGGTACGGCACCCACGCGCACGGCTCGCCCGTCATGCTGGTCCACGCCGCGACCGCACCCAACGCGGTGCTGCGCACCCTGCCCGCCCTGCCCCGCGAACTGTGGGCGCCCAGTCTGGGCGCGGCGTGGGCGGCGAGCGCGGCGGTGACCGCCGCGTACCGGCCGCAGAGCCCCGTCCCGTACGAACCGAAGGGCTCCCCGCACGCGGGTGAGGTGCTGGAACGGGCCGCCGCGCACGGCGACGAGCACGCCATCAAGTTCGCGGACACCGCCGTGGATGCGGGTGATCCGGTCGCGCTCGGCGCCGCCCTGCGGGCCGTGGAGCTGATCTGACCCGGCACACGGCCGCACCTTCAGCCGAACTGCACGGAGCGCTTCGCCAGGCCCATCCAGAAGCCCTCGATGACCCCGCGCGCCGAGCCCAGCTCACCCGCCGCGTCCGCCGCACCCAGCGTCACGAACAACGGCGCGAAGTGCTCGGTGCGCGGGTGGGCGAGCTTTCCGGCCGGGGCCTTGTGCTCGAAGTCGAGCAGCGCGTCGACGTCCCCGGCGGCGAGGGCCTCACGCCCCCAGGCATCGAACTCGGCCGACCAGCCGGGCACCGCGCCGCCGTGCCGCAGCGCGGCCAGGTTGTGGGTGAAGAAGCCGCTGCCGACGATCAGCACGCCCTCCTCGCGCAGCGGTGCCAGTTTCCGCCCGATCTCCACGAGCCCGCCCGGATCCAGGGTCGGCAGGGAGACCTGAAGCACCGGTATGTCGGCGTCCGGGTACATCTCCACCAGCGGGACATACGCCCCGTGGTCCAGGCCCCGGTCGGGCACGTCCTGCACGGGCGCACCCGGGGCGCGCAGCAGTTTGCGGACCGACTCCGCGAGCGCGGGCGCGCCGGGCGCCTCGTACCGCACCCGGTAGTAGTGCTCGGGGAAGCCCCAGAAGTCGTACACCAGCGGGATCGTCTCGGTGGCGCCGAGCGCCAGCGGGGCCTCCTCCCAGTGGGCGGAGACCATCAGGATCGCGGTCGGCCGGGGCAGCCCCGCGGACCAGGCGGCCAGCTCCGCGGGCCACACGGGGTCGTCGGCCAGCGGTGGGGCGCCGTGCGAGAGGTAGAGGGCGGGCATCCGCCCGGCAGGTATCACGCTCTTCACGGTAGCGCGATCTAGTTGAACCTTCAAGAAGAAGTAGAGTGGATATATGAATGGTGCGTCCACCGACGAGCCGCGCTGGCTGACCGACCGCGAGCAGGACATCTGGCGTTCCTACCGGCACGCCACGACACTCCTGGAAGACCATCTCGACCGCCAGCTCCAGCGGGACGCCGGGATGCCCCACATCTATTACGGGCTCCTCGTCCAGCTCTCCCAGGCGCCGCGCCGCCGGATGCGGATGACCGAGCTGGCCAAGGGCGCGAAGATCACGCGCTCGCGCCTCTCGCACGCCGTCGCACGCCTGGAGAAGAACGGGTGGGTGCGCCGCGAGGACTGCCCCTCCGACAAGCGCGGCCAGAACGCGTACCTGACGGACGAGGGGTTCGAGGTGCTGAAGCGCAGCGCCCCCGGACATGTCGCCGCCGTACGGCAGGCCATCTTCGACCGGCTCAGTCCCGAGCAGGTCGAGCAGCTGGGCGAGATCATGCGCGTGATGACCGACGGCCTCCAGGAGTGCGACGCCAACGCGGACCTGCCCTGGCTCCGCTGAGCCGGGGCAGGTCCGGTCGGTCACCGCGTCACGTTCAGTGCGCCAGCACGGGGACCTTCACCTCGTCGCCCTCGTCCGGCGCCGCACCGGAGGCTCCGGGAGCACCGGCCCCGCCACCCGGGCGCCCCGCGGTGATCAGCGTCAGCGCGAGCGCCGCGGCCACCAGCAGGATGCCGACCGCCCACCAGATCGCGCTGGTGTAGCCCTCGACCATCGACTGGAACACGACCAGCTGCTTCGCCTGCGGTGTGGTCGCGGAGGCGGCGTGCGCCGTGACGTACGCGGTGGTCGCGGAGGCGGCGATCGTGTTGAGCAGCGCCGTACCGATCGCGCCGCCGACCTGCTGCGAGGTGTTCACCATCGCGGAGGCCACGCCCGCGTCACGCGGCTCGACCCCGTGCGTCGCCAGGGACATCGCCGGCATGAACGCCGTGCCCATGCCGAGGCCCAGCAGCACCTGTGCGGGCAGGATCAGCCCGGCGTACGAGGAGTCGATCTCCAGCCCGGTCAGCAGCAGCATGCCGGCCGAGGCGGCCAGGAAGCCCGGGCCCATCAGCATGCGCGGCGGGACACGGGTCAGCAGGCGGGCGCCGATCTGCGTCGAGCCGACGATCATGCCCGCCACCATCGGCAGGAACGCGAAGCCGGTCTTCAGCGGCGAGTAGCCCTTCACCACCTGGAGGTAGTAGGTGAGGAAGAGGAACAGCCCGAACATCGCGATGATCGCGAGCCCGAGGGAGAGGTAGGCCCCGCCCCGGTTGCGCTCGGTCATCACGCGCAGCGGCAGCAGCGGGTGCTTGACCCGCGCTTCGACCAGCACGAACGCGGCGAGCAGCACCACCGACGCGCCGAACATCAGCAGCGTCCCGCCCTCGGTCCAGCCATGCCCCTCGGCACGGGTGAAGCCGTAGACCAGCGCGACCAGGCCCAGCGTGGACAGCACGACACCCGGTATGTCGAGCGGCGAGCGGTTGCGGGCCCCGGCGGGCTCGCGGATCACCAGGTACGCGCCGGCCGCGGCGATCACGGCGAACGGGATGTTGACGTAGAACGTCCAGCGCCAGTTCAGGTACTCGGTGAGGAAGCCGCCGAGGGTCAGTCCGATGGCGCTGCCGCCACCGGCGATGGCGCCGTAGATGCCGAACGCCTTGGCGCGCTCGCGGGTCTCGGTGAACATCACGGCGAGCAGCGACAGCGCGGCGGGCGCGAGCAGCGCGCCGAACACGCCCTGGAGGGCGCGGGACGCGAGCATCATCGTCTGACCGGTGGCCGCGCCGCCCAGGGCGGAGGCCGCGGCGAAGCCGAGCAGGCCGACGATGAAGGTCCGCCTGCGGCCCCAGAGGTCGGCCACCCGCCCGCCGAACAGCAGCAGTCCGCCGAAGGCCAGGGCGTAGGCGGTGATGACCCACTGCCGGTTCGCGTCCGAGATGTGGAGTTCCTGCTGGGCGGAGGGCAGTGCGATGTTCACGATGGTGGCGTCCAGCACGACCATCAACTGGGCCAGGGCGATGAAGACCAGCGCTTTCCAGCGCCTCGGATCAGGGACGGGTGAAGGAGGGAGAGACATGGGAGGAGCCGCCTAAGGGGTCGTCAAACAGGGTGAGGGGGCAGGAAGGGAGAAGTGAGGGAGAGGAGGAGCGGAAGAGGGCAGGGGAGACCGCGGAAGGCGTACGGCCGGGCGTACGGCGTCCGTCAGGCGTACGGCGTCACGACCCGCGTGTACGGTCGGGCGTGAGCCGTCGAACAGGAGTGATCAGGCGTCAGCCGTACCCGCGCCTTCCCGCAAGGTCTCCAGGGTCACCGCGGTTCCTGGCAGCTCGGAGCGGGCCGGGGCCTCCAGCCCGTCGAGCAGCAGCTGCAGGTGGCGGTGGACGAGCCGTTCGATGCCCACCGCGCACGACGTACCGGGCAGCGGCCGGGTGAGATGGGAGACCGCGAGCAGCAGGTCACCGACCGCGACGTCGGGGCGCATCCGTCCGGCCTCCTGGGCCCGGCCGACGAGGCCCTCCACGGCCTCGGCCAACCGCTCGCGTGCGGCGACGAGTTCGGGGTGGTCATGGTCGAAGGTGCCGGACAGCATCGGACACAGGGCGCCGATCCGCTCGTCGGCCGCCTCGTGCGCGAAGCGCCGTACCGCCGCGAACGTGTCGGCCTCTTCGGCGGCGGCCCGTTCGGCCCGCTCCGTGGCGCGGGCCATGACCGAGAGGACGACCTCCCGCGCGAGGGCGGCCCGGTCGGGGAAGTGGCGGTAGAGCGTCGCGTTGCCGACCCCGGCCCGGCGTGCGATCTCGTCGAGCGGGACGTCCACCCCGTGCTCGACGAACATCTGGCGGCCGGCGGCGACGATCCGCTCCCGGTTGCGCAGGGCGTCGGCACGCGGGCGGGAGGCCCTGCGCGGGGCGCACGCCGGTGCGGCCGATTCGACCGGCTCGACCGGCTGGCTCGTACCCATGGCGTCGGCCACCGTCGTACACCCCTTTCCGTTCACGAACCGGGGAACCGTTCCCCGGTTAGTCAGGACAGTAGTCCAAACGGGGAAACAGTCCCCGTTAATTTCCTCGCCCCCTGTGACCCGCGTCACTTCTCCTCCGCTCGCGCTCCCGTCCCACGTTCGGGCCACTCGACGCGCGGGGGCGACACGCCCGGCAGAGGCTGAGCCCACGGAGCGCAGACCGGAACCGGCCGGCTGCCGCCGAGCTAAGGCGCGTGGGCATGCACGAGCGGTCTCGGACCCGGACCCGCCGGAGACGGCGAATAGACGCGGCGCACGGCGCACGGCGGGCGCGCGGCACGGCCGTGCTCGGCACCGCGACCGCCCTGGCCCTCGCCGCCCTCACCACGGCGAGCGTGAACCTGCGCGGCCCCGTCCCCGCGACGGCGGGACCCGCCGCCCCCGACGCCGAGGCCGCTGCCACGTCGGGCCCGGGGTCCGGCTCCGGGGCCGCCGCCCAGGCCCTCGCGCCCTGCCGGATCCGTACCGCCTCGGGTGTCCAGATGTCCGAGGGCCTCCCGACACCCCCCGGCTACAGCCGCTCGACCGGCGTCGTCCGGGCCCTCATCCTGATGATCGACTTCCCGGACGCGCCCGGTGAGGGTCTCGCCATGCGGCGGTACGCGGAGTTCTTCCCGCAGACCTCGGACTGGTTCCGCGTCAGTTCGTACGGGCGGCTGCACTACCTCGCGGAGACGCCCGTGCCCGACTGGCTGCGGATGCCGCGCTCCTTCCGCTCGTACGGGATCACGCGCGGCGCACCCTACGAGCCGGGGTACCGGCGGCTCGTCGAGGACATGGTGACGGCGGTGGACGGGCGCGTGGACTTCAGTGCGTACGACCTGGTGAACGTACTGGTCACACCGAACGCCGGGCCTTCGGCCCTGGACACCGTCCTGTCCGTCACCTTCTCCGGCAACACCGACGCGCCGCGCGCGGACGGCGTGGCCCTCGCGAACACGTCCTTCGTCTACAGCCGCCAGGACGACGGCTCGGGATCGTTCCACGAGACCGGCTTCCGGGTGCTGCCCCACGAGAACGGTCATGTCTTCGGGCTCCCCGACCTCTACACGGGCGAGGGCGGCGCCACTGTCGGGCACTGGGACATCATGTCCGAGGACTGGGGCGCCAACAACGACCTGCTCGGCTGGCACAAGTGGAAGCTCGGCTGGCTGGAGGCCGAGCAGGTGCGGTGCGCGGCGGGGCGCGGATCCCGCGACTACACGCTCACGCCGCTGCCCCGGCCGGGCCCGGGTGTGAAGCTGGCGCTGGTGCCGACGGGGCGGAACTCCGGGTACGTGGTGGAGGTGCGGACCCGGGAGGGCAACGACGAGGCGGTCTGCGATCCGGGCGTGCTGATCTACCGGGTGCGGTCGGATGTGGACACCGGCCAGGGCCCGGTCAAGGTGATGGACAGCGAGCCGGACAGCGGCGGCTGCACACGGCGGCCCAACGTGCACGCGGAACTGTCGGACGCTCCCTACGTCCCGGGCGAGTCGTTCGTGGACCGCAGGGCGGGGATACGGGTGTCGGTGCTGGCGCGGAAGCCGGACGGCACGCATCGGGTGCGGGTGACCAGGGAGTAGTCCCCTTCCGGCCCGCCCCGCCCCGGAGCCGGGGTCCCGCTCGGAATCCCCTGGCCGCGACTCGGAGGTACCCCCGCCCGGGAAACCGGGCGGGGAGCCCGCCCTCAGCCGCCGGGCGGTCCTGGCTCAGTTCCCGCTCCCGGAGAACGCCTGCCGCCGCAGCTCGCCCTTCAGCACCTTGCCCGCCGCGTTCCGCGGCAACGGGACGTCCCGTACGAGGATGTGCGCGGGCACCTTGAAGGCCGCGAGGTCCCGGGCGACATGGGCCCGCAGGCCGGCTGCCGTGACCGCGCCCGGCGCGCGGGGCCGCACCACCGCCGCGACCTCCTCCCCCAGCACCGGGTGCGGCACGCCCAGCACCGCCGCGTCCGCCACCCCCGGATGCGCGAACAACGCGGCCTCGACCTCCACGCAGTAGACGTTCTCCCCGCCCCGGATCACCACGTCCTTGATCCGGTCCACCACCCCGATCCGGCCCCCGTCCCGCACCACCGCGAGGTCACCGGTGCGGAACCAGCCGTCGGGCGTGAACGCCTCGGCGGTGGCACGCGCGTCGCGCCAGTAGCCGCGCACCAGGCTCTGTCCGCGCAGCCACAGCTCCCCGACCTCCCCGTCGGGCACGGGCCTCCCGTCGGGCCCGGCGACCCGGGTCTCGGTGACCGGCGTGGGGCGGCCGACGCTGTCGGGGTCGCGGCGGTAGGCGGCGCCGTAATGCGCGAGGACACCGCCGCAGGTCTCGGTGAGCCCGTAGCCGTTGCGCGGCTCGACGCGCTCCCCGTACGTCCCGGTGAGCCGCCGGACGAGCGCGGGGGGTGCGGCGGCGCCGCCGGTGTTGAAGTTGGTGAGGCTGGGGAGCCGGTGGCCCCGCGCGGTGGCGGCGTCCAGGAGCTGGAGGGCGGTTGCGGGGACGCCCGCGTAGTGGGTGACCTGATGCCGGTCGATCAGCTCCAGGGCCCTGTCGGCGCTCCACTTGCGCATCAGGACGAGCGTGCCGCCCGCCGCCATCACCGCGTACAGGGAGGTGAACGCGGCGGCGTGGAAGAAGGGGAACGTGGTCAGCGACACGGGCGGCCTGCGTCCGCCCCGGCCGGGATGCTCGCCGCGGTCCAGGGCGGCCGCAGCGGCCTGGTAGCGCGGGTTGATCGCGGCAGCGGCCTGGGCGAGGTGCGTGGCGACGGCGCCTTTGGGGCGGCCGGTGGTGCCGGAGGTGTACATGATCGTGGCGTCGTCGCCGGGAGCGACGCTGACGACGGGGGGTGCGGCCGCGGGGTCGGCGCCGGGACAGTCGTACGGCTCGAAGCCCTCGCGCCCCCCGCCGTGAAAGACGATCCCGGGGACGCCGTGCCGTCGCGCCCAGGGCGCGAGCAGCTCCGCCCGCTCGTCGTCGACGAGGAGCACGCCGGGCGCGCAGTCGTCGAGGGCGTACGCGCACTCCGCCTCCGTCCACCAGGCGTTCAGCGGCACGGCGACCAGCCCGGCGAGCTGGGTGGCCCAGAACGCGATCTGCCACTCGGGGTGGTTGCGCCCGGCGATCACGGCACGGTCGCCGGGCTTCAGCCCGTACGTGCCGACCAGCCGCCGCGCCAGCCCGCCCGCGGCGGCGTGGAAGGCGCCGTACGAGTACACCCTCCCGCCCGGCGTCCCGTCCTCGCCGACGAGGAACGGCCGTGCGCCGAAGCCCCGGGTCGCGTCGGCGAACTCGCGCAGGGTGCGGGGCCCGTTCACGTACTGGAGGCGGCCGTCGGATCCCCGGGTGACGGCGAAGGGCGCGCCGGGCGCTGTGAGGGAGGACGAGGAATCTTGCGGCACGCCCGGACGCTACAGGAGCCGGGCGGTACGTCTCTGTGGCCCCGGCCACCTGACGGGGGCCCGCCCGCCTCCCCGCGCCCCGCACCCCGAGTTGCAGATTTTTTCAATTCGTCACATGATGGTTTCGCTGTGCCCGTAGGTAGCCGCGGGCACAGCTCCACCACGAAGGAGATCCGACCGGTGCCCGTTCCGCTCTACCAGGCCAAGGCGGAGTTCTTCCGGATGCTCGGCCACCCCGTCCGCATCCGCGTCCTGGAACTGCTGCAGAACGGCCCGATGCCGGTCCGGGAGCTGCTCGCGGACATCGGCATCGAGCCCTCCGCCCTGTCCCAGCAACTGGCCGTGCTGCGCCGCTCCGGCATCGTCACGTCCACCCGGGAGGGCTCGACGGTCGTGTACGAGCTGGCCGGGGGCGATGTGGCCGACCTGATGCGGGCGGCGCGGCGGATCCTGACGGAGTTGCTGGCCGGGCAGAACGAGCTGCTGGCTGAGCTGCGGGACGCGGAGGCGTCGACGAAGTGAGCAGCGGTACGGCTTTGCTCGCGGGGGCCGGCCGACGGGTGCGCGCGCTGCTGCCCGCCCGTGCCGACTTCACGGCCATGAAGCGCTCGCCACGCCGGGACCTGCTGGCCGGACTGACCGTCGCGATCGTGGCGCTGCCGCTGGCGCTGGGCTTCGGGGTGTCCTCGGGTCTCGGCGCGGAGGCGGGGCTGGCGACCGCCGTGGTGGCCGGTGCGCTCGCGGCACTGTTCGGCGGCTCGAACCTCCAGGTGTCGGGGCCGACGGGCGCGATGACCGTGGTGCTGATGCCGATCGTGGCGGAGCACGGGCCGGGCGGGGTGCTGACCGTCGGCCTGATGGCGGGAGTCATCCTCCTCGCGCTCGCCCTGCTGCGGGCCGGGCAGTACATGCGGTACATCCCGGCGCCGGTGGTGGAGGGCTTCACCTTCGGAATCGCCTGCGTGATCGGCCTTCAGCAGATCCCGAACGCGCTGGGCGTGCAGAAGCCGGAGGGAGACCGGGTCCTCGCGGTGACCTGGCGGGCCTTCCAGGAGTTCGCGGCGCACCCGAACTGGACGGCGGTCGGCGTCGCGGGCGGGGTGGCCGCGGCGATGCTGGTCGGCGCGCGGCTGCGGCCCGCGGTGCCGTTCTCGATCGTGGCGGTAGTCGCGGCGACGGTGGCGGTGGCGGTCTTCGGGCTGGAGGGCGCTGCCCCGATCGGCGACCTGCCGTCCGGGCTGCCCGCGCCGTCACTCGGTTTCGTCGACCTGTCGGCGCTGAACGCGCTGGTAGCCCCCGCGATCGCGGTGGCGGCGCTGGCCGCGCTGGAGTCCCTGCTCTCCGCCACGGTCGCGGACGGGATGACGGTGGGCGAGCGGCACGACCCCGACCGGGAACTGTTCGGGCAGGGCATCGCGAACCTGGCCGCGCCGCTGTTCGGCGGCGTTCCGGCGACGGCGGCGATAGCCCGTACGGCCGTGAACGTCCGGACGGGCGCCTCGTCCCGGCTTGCCGCGCTCACCCACGCCGCGGTCCTGGCGGTGATCGTCTTCGCGGCGGCGCCGCTGGTGTCCCGCATTCCGCTGGCCGCCCTGGCGGGCGTGCTGCTGGCGACGGCGGTCCGGATGGTGGAGGTCGGCTCGCTGCGCGCCATGGCGAAGGCGACCCGCTCCGACGCGGTCGTGCTCGTCCTCACCGCGGTGGCGACGGTGGCCCTGGACCTCGTGTACGCGGTGATCATCGGCCTGGTGGTGGCCGGTGCCCTCGCGCTGCGGGCGGTGGCCCTGCAGGCCCGCATGCACCAGGAGGACATGGCCCCGCACCTGTCCGGCGTGCCCGGCGCCCACAGCGCCGAGGAGCACGAACTGCTGGCCGAGCACATCGTGGCGTACCGCATCGACGGCCCGCTCTTCTTCGCGGCGGCCCACCGCTTCCTCCTGGAGCTGTCGGAGGTCGCCGAGGTGCGGGTGGTGATCCTGCGCATGTCCCGGGTGACCACGCTGGACGCGACGGGCGCGCTGGTCCTGAAGGACGCGGTGGAGAAACTGAACCGCCGCGGCATCGCCGTCCTCACGTCCGGCATCCGCCCGGGCCAGCGCCAGGCCCTGGACTCGGTGGGCGCCCTGGCCCTGCTCCGCCATGAGGGCCGCGAGTACGCGACCACTCCCGAGGCCATCGCCGGCGCCCGTGCTCTCCTCCACCGCACGGGAGTGCTGCCGCCCCCGGCGGCGACGGCCCGCTAGCCGTCACCCGGACCGGGGGAGCTGGGAGCGCACCCACGCCGCACCGGGGTTGACGTGCGGCCGACCCGCCACGACGACAGTCGGCACGGTCTCGTCGCCGTCGTTGGCCGCACGCACCGCTGCCGCTCCGGCCGGGTCGCGCCAGATGTCGACCCAGTACGCCCGCCGGGCGCCGCGCCCCAGCCCGAAGCGAAGCCGCAGACAGTACGGGCAGCCGGGCCGCCAGTAGACGACCGGCCGGCCGTCGGCCGCGCTGCGGCGCTGTGCCTCCAGCGCGCCGATCGGCTTCGGGAAGAACAGAGGCGAGTTCACGCCTGCGAGCAGCCCGGACACGAGCAGCGTCAGGGCGGCGGCTCCGACGTCACCCTTGACGGTCAGCACCGCCGCGAGACCCGACCCGCAGAGCACGGACAGCGTCGGCAGGACCCACGTGCGCCTCATGCCGACGCAGACTACCGAGGCGGCTGACGGCGGGCCACGGGGCAGGCGTACGCGGGCCGGAAGCGGTGCGCCCGCACCTGCCGGGCTGACCGGTGGGCGGCCTCCTCCGGCTCGTCCCGCGTGCCGCGTACCGAGGAGGCGTCCTTGCGCAGCCGGTGCGCCGGCTCCAGCGGGGGACGGGGCGGCGGCCGGCTCGGGGTGCCCGGCCCGCCGGACCCCGTCCAGGACCTGGTGGAGCCCGGATCCGAGCCAGGTGGAGCCGCGGTGGTGCATCACGCTCTCGCTGGGGTGAGCCGGCCGGTCGCACCGAGCCGCCACGGAGCGGACCCCCCGGGGCCACCGGCGGGTGGCGGGGCGAGTCCGGTGAGCGCCGCTCCCGCCCCGGGGTCACCGGCTCATGACGGGACCGCCTGCCCTCGGTGCCGTAGGCGGGCCGCCGACAGGCAGCCCGGCACCGACCCGGCACCGTGGCGGCGACCGATCGCCGCCACGGTCGCGGAGGCCGCACCCCACCGGGTGTGACCGCCGGACCCGGGGAGGTCAGTCCGTGGCCCAGGCTATGTAGGCGTCGGGGCGGATGAGCAGGGCCGTGGTGCGGGACGGGTCCAGCCAGGTGGCCTGGGTGGGGGTGCCCGCCAACGGGGGTGCCGACGGAGCCGCGCCCTGGGGGGTGACCAGGACCGGCGCGCCCTTGCGGAGGAGTTCGTACAGGCGGCCCTCCCGCAGGGACAGGTCCGGGGACCGCCTGCCGGTGAGGGGGTGGGCGCCGCGCGGGGCCCGGTAGTGGATGCCGACGCCGGTGATCATGCCGACGGCCTTGCGCTGGACGGGACCGACCGTGCCCACGACTCCGGTGGCCGCCGCGCGGACCGCGCGCTGCGCCGGGGTGTGGGCCATCGCCATGCGGACGATTCCGCCGCTGCTGCGGAGTACCGCCTTGCCGACCGGGTGGCGTTCCGCGTGGTAGCTGTCGAGCAGGGCCTCCGGGTCCGGTGCCTCGCCGCGCAGAACCGCGGCCAGCTTCCAGGACAGGTTCGCGGCGTCCTGGATGCCGGTGTTCATGCCCTGGCCGCCCGCAGGCGAGTGGACGTGCGCCGCGTCGCCGGCGAGGAAGACACGGCCCGTGCGGTACGACGGCACCTGACGCTCGTCACTGTGGAAGCGGGACACCCAGCGGGCGTCGCGCATGCCGTAGTCCGTGCCGAGGGCCCGGCGGGCGATGCCGCGGACCTCGTCCAGGTCGACCGGCTCGCTGTCCGGCACCTCGTGGTCCTTGTTCCAGCCCATCACCCGGTACCAGCCGTCCCCGAAGGGCGCCACGAACGCGAAGGTGCCGCCCGCGCCGTTCACCGCGATCGTCTCGCCCGGCGCCTTGTCGAAGCGCACGTCGGCCAGGACCATCGACTTGATCACCGCATGCCCCGGGAACGGCAGTCCCAGCTGGTCCCTGACGGTGCTGCGGACACCGTCCGCGCCCACCAGGTACCGGGCCCTGAGCACCGAGGTCTCGCCGCCTTCCACGGCCGCCAGTTCCGCGGTGACGCCCTGGGCGTCCTGGCGCAGCCCGCGCAGGGCCGTGCCGTACCGGAAGTCCACCCCGGCGTCCCGCGCGCGCCGTTGCAGCAGGCGCTCGACCTCGTACTGCGGAGTGATCAGCGCGTACGGGAAGCGCGAGCGCAGTCCGGACAGGTTCAGGGCGAACCGGCCGAAGAAGGTCAGGCTCGCGGCCGGCCGTCCCGTCTCCACCAGTTCGTCCGCCAGGCCTCGCGCGTCGAGCTGCTCCAGCGTCCGGGCGTGGACCCCGAAGGCCCGCGTCAGGTTGGCGATCTCCGGCGGGCGCCGCTCCACCAACGTGACCCGGAGGCCCGCCGCCGCCAGGTCGCCCGCCAGCAGCATGCCTGTGGGGCCTGCTCCCACGACCACGACATCCGTCGCCGTGTCTGCCATCTGTTCGTTCATGCCGTCCTCCCCATGGACGTCCGCGAACTTCAACGGACCCTCGACGAGCGTTGGTCAACAGATGTTGGTCAACGCCTGTTGGCAAGTGTGAGGCCTTCGCGACTGGCCTGTCAACACGCGTTGGCCTACATTTGTTGGCATGATGACGGAGCCAGGCCCCCGGCGCTCGGACGCCACCCGTGCCGCGATCCTCGAGTCCGCCCGCGAACGCTTCGCCGCGGACGGCTACGAGCGCGCCACCATCCGCGCGATCGCCCGCGACGCCGGCATCGACCCGTCGATGGTGATGCGCTACTACGGCAACAAGGAACGGCTCTTCGCCGCCGCGTCCGAGATCGACCTGCGCCTCCCCCCGGTCGGCGCCCTGCCCGCCCGGCACGTCGGGGCCGTCCTCGTCGGCCACTTCCTCGACCGCTGGGAGTCCGACGACGTACTGAACGCCGTCCTCCGCAGCGGTGTCACCCACCCCGCCGGCGCCGAGCGCATCCACGCGATCTTCAAGGAGCAGATAGGCCCGCTCATCGCCGGCCTGTGCCCCGACCCGGCCGAGGCCCCCACCCGCGCGGCGCTCGTGGCCTCGCAGATCCTGGGCATGGCCCTGGCACGCTACGTCCTGAAGCTGCCTCCCGCCGTCGGCCTGGACCGCGAGGAGGTCATCGCCTGGCTGGCGCCCACCATCCAGCGGTATCTGACAGCCGAGAAGCCCTGACCCGCGGCTCCCGTCCGCGCCCCGGCACCCGGCCGCCCCCCGGCCCCGGCGACCGCAGGCTCCGTCACAGGAGCCCGCGGCCCACGCCGCCGTACCGCCGACGGAGCGGGACGACGACGGCCGGGCACCGCGGACGAGCGCCCGGCGCGTCCTGACGGCCCGCGGGGGCGGGCGTGCGCCACGCACCCGACCGCCCACCCGGGGTGAACACCCTGCCGCAGGTCGCGACGGCGCCGACAGCACCGCCCGACGACGAGGAGAACCCGACCCGGGACACACCCCTGCACTCGCACCGGACACCGGCATGGACGAGACCACAGCCGCGCCCCCTCCACCTCCGGCACCGCGGCTCAGGGGCGCGCGACCGCCATGCAGGAGTCGGCAGCCCCGACCGGCGAAAGGCCGTCGGGCAGGCCCCGCACGGGGACGGCGAGCCCCGCGGGTTCGAGACGGGCATACTGCCCGGGTGCCGCGATCTGCGGCAGGAGCAGTCGCCAGAAGCCGGTCAGCGAGGTGCGCGACAGCCACTCGCGGTCACGCCTCCCCAGCACCTCCAACCCGACGGTGGCCGCGACGACCGCGACCGCCGTGTCCTTACGGGACACCTCGGCCGCGAGCCCTCCCTCACCGTCGGCCGCCGCCAGCAGCCGCTCCACGCGGTCCTGCCATTCGCGGTGGAGGTCCACCTCGCCGCCGCGCGCACCCTCACAGCTGATGCGGAAGCCCGCCCGGGTGACGGTGTCCCAGCAGAGGAGCGAGGCGAGGGAGTGCGTGGCGTCGACCAGATCCTGGAGAGCGCATCCCCCCTCGCGGCGGCTGTCCCGGGAGGCCGCGCGCAGGGCACACAGCGCCTCCGCCTCCACGGCGGCGGCGACGGCGGCCTTGCTCTCGAAGTGGAAGTGCAGCGCACCCGCACTCACCCCGGCACCGGCGGAGATCAGCGCCAGACTGGCCTGCGCGTAGCCGCACTCCTCGAAGACGGCGGCCGCCGACCGGATCAGCGCGCGACGCGTGCGCGCGGCTCGTTCCTGCCTGCTCAACGGAGCCTCCCGGCGGGGCGATAGAGCTGCATCATGCAGACATGAAACCATCTACCTGGTTTGTTTTGAACGTGGCCGCACCATGCTCGACTCAAAGCTGTCGGGCCGTTACCGACCGGACGACCCCCTGGCCGCCCCGCCCATCGCCGCCCCACCACGCGCTCCGCCGCCATCAGCGTCACCCGACAAGGGCTGCGGGGCGAGGAGTTGGCACCTCCGCCATGTGGCGTGGATCGCACGTGTCACGCCAGGTAAAAGCTTTGACAAACCGGCGATGCGGTTTCTAATCTTCTGACGAACGGTCGGCTCGCGGCTCTCTGCCGCGCGAACGTGCAGGAGCAGCATATGAATCCTCAGACCGCAAGCCTCCTCGAACCCCGCATACCGCAGCAGCCCGCCCGTCGCGCACCCGCACCGCCGCACGACGCGACGGAGGCCCGCCCGACACTGCGTGTCCTGGTGGTGGAGCAGGACGCACGCGCCGCCGAGTCCCTGGTCATGGGCCTTCGCCGGCACGGGTACGAGGCGGAGAACGTCGCCACCGGTGCCAAGGCACTCCAGTCCTACACCGACGCCGACTTGATCCTGCTCGACCTGGACCTGCCCGACCTGGACGGTCTGGAGGTCTGCCGGGGCATCAGAGCCGCCGCGGACACGCCCATCATCGCCATCACCGCGCGTGACACCGAACTCGACCGGGTCCTCGGCCTCCAGGCCGGGTCGGACGACTACATGGTCAAGCCTTACGGATTCCGCGAGTTGATGGCCCGCATCGAGGCCGTCATGCGCCGGGTCCGGCCCCACTCGCCCGCCGCGCACGTCATCACCAGCGGCCCGCTGAGCATCGACGCGCGCACCCGGCAGGTGTCCCTGGACGGGAGGCTGATCGAGGTCACCCGCAAGGAGTTCGACCTGCTGTACCTGCTCGCCTCCCAGCCCGAGACCGTCGTCTCCCGCAAGCAGCTCATGACACAGGTGTGGGACGACTCCTGGTCCCGGCCGGGCCGCACCATCGACACGCATGTCAGCAGCCTGCGCGGCAAGCTCGGTTCGAGCCGCTGGATCATCACCGTCCGCGGGGTCGGATTCCGGTTCGGCCACGCCTGAGCCGTGTCCGAACGGACATCCCGGACTGCGGAACCCGGCACGCCCTCCCCAGGCTCCCGGCCGTGCCCGGGCAGGGTCACCCCGCAGCCCCGGCCGTCGGCTGCCGCTGCTCCGCACCGACGCCCGCCCCCGACGTGCACCCGCACGCACCAGAACCGCTCACCGGCGATCAGAGCTCCCCGGCCCCGATGCCGGCGTGATCCGCCGGACACTCCCCAGGCCCGGCCCCCATCGGTCCGCTCGACTCCGCGCCCGGGACCCCGGTGGTACGCGCTCGCGGAGCCCCGACTGTTCCGCCACACAACCGACCAGCCAGGAGAAGAGACTTCATCGTGCGCAAGGTGCTCATCGCCAACCGTGGCGAAATCGCTGTCCGTGTCGCCCGTGCCTGCCGGGA
>NZ_JADWYO010000017.1 GCF_022414595.1 Streptomyces sp. MUM 203J
GAGCCACGACTGGCAAGACCCCATCAGCCACATCCGGCCCTCCCGGGCCGCCTAACAACTTACGGAGAACCCCATGCGCCTGCCCAAGACTCTCGCCTCCGGCGCGGCCGTCCTGGCCGCCCTCACGACCCTGACGGGCTGCGGCGGCAGCGACGGTGGCGGCGGTGACGACGGCCCGCTGGCCGGGCTGCCGGAAGGGAAGGACATGGCGTCGGTCCAGGCGTTCCTCAACGAGCACGTAGGGTGCATCGACCTGAAGATGAAGGAGGCGTCGGACTCCGACCCGGAGTGGGCCGTCAAGGAGCGTGCCATCTGTCGTGACAGCGGCGGCAGCCAGGTCACCGTTCAGGTCATCTCGGACATGAGGAAGTTCCAGGAAACGCACGCCAGGAAGTTGGCCGAGGAGCGCACGAAGGACCTGCCGTCGTCCGCGCCGCGCACGAGCGCCGACATCATGATCGGCAACGGCTTCTCTGTCTCCCCCGTGAGCGATGCCTCCGTTCAGGCACTGATCAACGCCGGCATACGCATGCAGGTCTGCGACCCGAAGGTCCGGGAGGAGATTCCCAGCGGGTTCAAGGTGGACGAGGGCCTCGTGGACGGGTGTTTCATGACGGATTACAACCTCAATTGACGCCCTGAACGAAACTCACTGCCTCGTCGGCAGATGACATCGTCCCGACAGACCGCCCTCGGCTGATCTCTGCACATCTCTCTTCTTCGCCCCGTCACGGAACTCCGGAAGGAAACCGATGCCCGTGCGCCGTAGCGCCGTCCCTCGCGGAAGCATCACCCATGCCTCGTCGCCGGGCGGCCGGATCCGCGGCGTCGGGCGGGCCGCCAGGACCTGCCTGTTCCTGGTGTTCACCCTGCTGGCCCTGACCATGGCCGTACCGGGCAAGGCCTATGCGTTGCCCGGTCTCGACGACCTGTCGTGCAAGATAACGGGTGACGACAACTATCAACTGGACCAGCCCGGCGTTCATGCCGAATCCATCTTCCCGGCTGTTTCCCAGTGGGAGGAGAACGAGGACAAGCGGGCCCAAAGCCTGAGCGATTCCAGGGGCATGGTGAGCGGCGCCGCCCCCATGGACGCGGACCACCCCGAGAAGTACACGATGTACGAGCTCAACGCCCTGCGCGGGCTTGACTGGTCCATGACCTTCAAAGGCAAGGGGGATGCTTCTGAGGAGAATGGTGCCCGCGGCAGTGGCGCCGACAAGTGCTCGGTCATGGACTGGGTGAACAACAATGTCGCCGACATCATCTTCAACATCACGAAGATACTGACCCGGGTATCCATCTCCATCAAGGAGCAGGCTTCCAACCCGAGCCCTCTCAGCGGCTTGTATGAGGGGCGGAACAACGTCGTGGAAACGCTGAAGTCCCACGTCTTCATACCAGCCGTCCCGATCATGATCCTCCTCACCGGTCTCTGGGTGTTCACCAAGTGGCGTGCTGGTCAGATGCGTGAGATCTGGGCGGGTGTCGGCTGGGCAGCCCTCTCGACCGTCGCAGTCGTGGCCCTGCTGACCGGCGGGAACTTCGGCAAGGTCATCAACGAGGCGGACAGCGGAATCGCCAAGTTCAACGCGGCCCTCTCGGAAGCCGCACTCAGCGGCGTGACCGGAGAGATGCAGCCACCCTGCGACCTGCCGAAGAAGGCTCCCAACCGGGGCCTTCGTAGCTCCAGTTGCGCGATGTACGACACGCTGGCCTTCCGCCCCTGGGCCATGGGGCAGTTCGGCGACGTAGGCGCCAACTGCATCTTCAGGGAGGGTGGCGGCCGCGTCGAGAAGGGGGCCTGCATACCTGCCAGCGAGGGCACGGAGTGCCACTACGGCAAGGGCGCCCGCTGCGAGGACCTCCGCGCCCGGCAGGTCGCATCACAGTCGGTGAACAATATCGAATTCTTCAACCCCGGAAAGTATGAAAAGGAGGATCCGGATTGGTTCAATAAGATTGACGAGGCGTGGGAGGACATTCGGCAGGACATCGCCGTCGGCGAGGACGAGCCCGACAAGACCAACTACCCCGTCGCCTTCAACGAGTGGGCCGGAAGGGGTGCCGGTACCCGTGTCGGCATCGCCTTCTACTCGCTGCTCGCGGCTCTCATCGTCGGCATCATGGTCATCGTGCTCAGCGCCCTGACACTACTGTGGCATGCCGTCACGCTCATTCTGATCATCCTGCTGCCCCTGGTCGCAGCCATCGGTATCCATCCGTCCCAGCAGAAGATCCTCAAGGGCTGGCTTGAGACGTTCATCCACAGCTTCGTGCTCCGAGCGGGTTTCGGCGTGATCCTCACCGTCCTGCTCGTGCTATACCAGATGATCCTTCCCGCCGACATCGCCCTGGGCACACAACTGCTGATGCTCATCCTGGTCGCCGTCGCCGTCGTGATGATGCTCAAGAAGCTGATCGCCGGGAACTTCAGCCCGAAGATCGCGGGTGCCGAGGACGCGCTCGGCGTGGGCGACATGCCGGGTGTCGCCGGTGGGAAGGCCCTCGCCTACGCGCCCGGTGCGGTAGGCACCACTGCTCGTACAGCGGTCGGCACCACGAAATTCGGCGGACGGGTCGCTGGCAAAGCCGCCGCTGGGACCGGGGTCCGGATCGCCAGAGGCACGGACAGCTGGCTGAACAAGGGCCGCCTCCAGAAGGGCGGATGGCTGCCGACCAACAAGTCCTGGCGCCAGCGGAACAAGAGCGAATACCAGGCGAAGGCCGAGCAGCAGAGGATGTACAACGACGCGCAGCCACCCACTCCCGAGGAGGGGCAGCAGCAACCGCAGCCGCACCGTGGCCGTCGGGTCAGCGCGCCGACGGGCGGCGCCACCGGGACCGGTTCGGGCGCGTCACAGCAGTCGGCCACGTCCTCGACACCGCAGCCCCAGACACGGACGCCCGCACCGCAGCCCCTGCCACAGCAGCCCGCGAAGCCCCCACAGCAGCCTCCCTCACGGGCGCCCCGCCAGCCCGCACCGGGGTCGCAGTCGCCGCAGCCCGCGCAGCCGCCACGGCTGCCGCAGCAGCCCCAGGCACCCCAGCAGCCCCAGCAGCCACCCGCGCCACGTAACGACGGTCGCATCCAGCGGTAAGCAGGTAGGAAACGTTCCTGATGACATCTCCCCGCAAGGCACCGCCGCCCGGGGCCGCCCTGCGGCGGCTCGTCCGGCAGGACAAGGGCGACACCTGGGCGGTCCGGCTGCTGCCCCGGATCGTCTTCGGGCTGGCAGGCGCGTACACGCTGTTCGTGCTCGCGTCCGCCAGCATGGCGTCGTTCATCACCGTCGGCGCCCTGGTGCTGCTGGGCCTGCTGGTGTTCCTGCTGCGACGGCGCGGCCAGTTGCTGCTGGCTCTGGCGTCGACGCTCGTGACCGCTGCCGTCGTCGGCTACATGGCCGCCGTCGCCGACATCGCCCGTGGCGTCCCGGCCGGGTGGCTGAGCGGGCAGGCCCTGTTCGGGTACTGGGCGCTCGCCGGGATGGCGCTGCTCGGCGCCTGGATGCCCAGGGAGCATCCGGGGCGGCGCGGGGTGACCGTGGTGCTCGCCGACGTCGTGCTGGTCGTGGCGTCCGGCGTCGGCACGGTCGTCCCCGCCGTCTCCGTCCCACTCGGCTTCGCAGGTGTGGTGGCTGTGCTGATGGCACGCGGCGGTGGGATCACGGCGGCGCGGCGCGTGGTCGGGCGCGTAGCGCGCCGTGTCCGGAAGCCGGTGAGTTGATGGACACTCATGAAGGTTTCGGACAGCAGCGGCACAGGTTTGTGGAACGCCTTTGCGGTCGCCAATCGCCCTGCTCTAGAGTCCCCGCGAGTCAAAAGTTGCCACGGGGGGCACAGACATGGTCGCAACTGTCCGTAAGGCGCTACCCGCATCGCTGCCTTCAGCCAATCCGGGAGGCACGGTCGGCACGGCTGCCACACCACTGCCCTGCCGCCGCAGGCCTGATGTGTTCCGCCATCCGCTGCTGGAGAACCCGCCTGCCGGCACCACGGGTCTGCCCCTTCAGACCCGGCGCCACCAGGCTCTCGTGCTCGCCGCACGCCAGCTCTGCACATCCTGCCCGGTCCGCCAGGAGTGCCTGCGGGACTCGGTCCTCCACTCCGACCCCGGCGGTTTCGCCGCCGCGACCACCGAGCAGGAACGGCGCCTCATCCGCCAGCGGCTCGGGGTCGGCGACGAGCAGGGGTACCTCGTCGTCCCCGTGCACGCCCGGCACCAGACCGTCGGACTTCGTACCGTACTCGACGCGTACGCCTCTGTGCACGAGCGCGGACTCAGGCCCGGCCGACCCGGGACCGGCCTCCATCCCGTTCCACCCCACGAGACACACGAAGCATCAGAGGAATCAATGGCCGCCCCGGCAGGCGCAGACGACAAACGGATCAGTTTTCCCCTCGACGATCCCGCTCGTGCCATACAGAAGGCCGTTCTGACGCCGCTGGTGCGCGCCGTTCTCCCCCTTCTGGAAGCGACGGAGCAGCTCGCCGGGATGCTGGTGCACGCGCACGCCGCCGGTCTGACACCCGCGCTGATCGACGCATGCCGGGAGGCACGCAGGTGCATAGAGGCCTGGCGTACGGAGTCGGGGGACGACGCCCCGTACCGGGCTGCGGACTCCGGGCTCACCGGCACGGTCAGCGTCGAGCTGGCTACCAGTGACCCACTGACGGCACTGCGCCAGGACATCCTGGAGCCGCTGCTGAGGCGCCTCGCGGAGTCGATCAGCCGTGTAGAGGCGATCACTTCGATGCTGCTCACCACCAAGGAACCGGCCGTTCCGCATCGTACTGAGCTGGCGGCCGTCCACACCGCCCTACGCGACCTCGCCGGGCACATCGAGGTGTACGGCTCCACAGCGGATTCGGCACGTCCGACCCGCGCGGTCCCCGGCCACCGGCTCCCCGTGGCCGGCGGCTCCGCGAGCATGGTGGGCGCGCTCGGCACCCTGCCAGCGGCGACGAGCCTGCGGCGTGCCGTGGAGGGGGCCGTCGCCCGCTTCCCCGGCCCCTTCACCGCCCGGGACGTGCTGCTCGCGCTGCCGCCGGACATGTTCCGGGAGTCGGGGAAGTCGGTCAGCAACGTGCTCTCCGCCATGGTCAAGTCGGGTCGACTGCAACGGGTTTCCCGTGGCACGTACACCGTGGTCACTCAGTCCACCAGTGCCTTGGCCACACACTCCTGAAGGGACCCAAGCCTTGCAGTCCACCGCACCCCCACCCGCCGAGGTCCGCGTCTTCTCGCCCAACGCCGGCCTGATCGACGGTGTACCCGTCACAGCACCGCCCTACGGCGACATCCAGGACGTCGTCATCTCGATCCTCCAGCAGCGGGCCCAGCAGTTCGGCACCCCGGCCCCCGCGGTTGTCACGGACGACCGGTACGGCGGAACGATCCGCCTGCTCGTCCACCTCGACGGCACCGCAGAGGCCCTGGACTGACCGTCCGGCCACAGGACGCGCGACCCGAAGGCCGCCCACCAGGCCCCTGACGGTTCGACACATCTGCTCGACCGTATCCCGATCAGGTCAGGGTGATGCCGAGAAGCAGCAGCGCCACCACCACCGCGCCCATGATGAGCCGCGCCTTCGGGTCCTCGCGCACCCACAGGGAGTGGACGAGGGCCCAGCCGGTCCGGTGGGCGGCTCCCAGCGTCGGGACGGCGTACGCGACGCGCTGTCTGACCTATGGCCCGAGGACCGCCGACGAGCAGCGCGACGAGCTGGCCCGGTCCGTCACGACCGGGGTGGACACGGACTGCGGCTGGAACGGCCTGGGCACACAGACCGTCTCGAGTGGATCGTCCGCTGCGGGAGTTCTCGTACGGCCGGATCCCCGCCCAGGCTGTCGGCTCGTTGACCAGCAGGACAGAGAAGGCAGTCCGTTGCCCCCCACGAAGCCCCCCGGCTCCCCCTTCATCCTCTACCTGGACGGCCCCGACTACGCCGAGGAGATACGCAACCTCGCCGTCTGGGTCTCCGACCTCCTGCTCCCCGTGTACGGCCGCGAGGTCTCGTCCTCCCACCCCTGGTGCCCCCGCTGGTGGGAACACCTGGAGGCGGTGGCCCGCCTGCACGCCCTCTGGCTGGCCTGGCAGGAGTACACCGACCCGTCGGCCGGCACCTCGGGCCCCGCCGTCTGGCACCGCGACCACCTAGGCCCCGTCCTCACCGAACTCCGCTCCCCCGCAGGCCCCTTCGCCGGCTGCAAACAAGGCGCCCCCCGCCCGAAGGCGGCGCCGGTGGTGGAGGCGTACGACAGCTGACCGCTCTCGCGTGGGACGCTGGCAGAAAAATCAGAACACCGCACTAGGAGGAACCGCGATGACCAAGCAGGGAAACGCGTACGAGTACTACACCGAGATGCACCACGGCTACAACCCGCCCCGCGTGGACGGGCTGTGGCGTCGCCGTGGCAGCGAAGCCTGGGAGTACCTCTCGCTGCTCGACTGGGGATGGCACCCCACAGGCGAGAACGAGAGGGTGAAGAGTCCTCCCATGGCGAGCAGCATGGAGCCTGTCTCGGCGGAACACGCGGCGCAGTTGGAGGCGGACCGGCAGGGCTGGGTCCAGTACTGGGCGCTGTACCTCGACGAGGCGGAGTACCGCGAAGGGGTCACGCCGGTGACAGTGGTGCGTCGCCGGAGCAGCCCTGAACGCGTGATGGACGAGGCGTTCGTCGTCGGGAACAAGTGGGCACCGGACCCGGTCGTCTACGAGTTCACCCACTCCCGTACCGACCGTCACCTGGAGGAGATCACCGTGGATGAGGCGGAACGTCTGCTCCGTGAACTGCGTGGGGTCACAGGGGCGACGGATCTGTGAGCGACACGGAACGCGGGTGGAAAGGGCAGGGCCCGGAGGCTCATCTGTTCTGTCCCTCGCCCCCGAGCAGGACCAGCGTGTACGGGACGTGTGGAACCGCGCCGCAGAGGCGCGCCCGGGTCTGGACGACACCATGCGCCGCTTGCGGGACCAGAGCGCGGAGCGCGGCAGCGGCCTCGTAGGCGACAACAAGACGCGTGGCATCGAGGAGGTCGACCACTCCCTCAAAGGGCTCGACTGGCTGCGCCGCAAGGTGGCCGTGGAGGTGGCTCATGGGGCGGACGTCGACAGGGTCCTCGGCAGGATCAACGACCTCAACCGCTATACGCTCACCTTCGAGCCGGGAAACTACACACAGGCCACCCAGGAGACCTACGCGCGTCTCAAGGACCTGGGATACGAGCCCATGCCGGGGACGGAGAAGAACACCTGGCAGGACCCGGTCTACCAAGGGATCAACACTACCTGGCAGCACCAGGAGAGCGGCCAGAAGTTCGAGCTCCAGTTCCACACACCGGACAGCTTCCAAGTCAAGACCGACAACCACGAGCTGTACGAACTCGCGCGCTCAGGTCACTTCGAGCAGATATCGGCCGGAGACCCGGATCGGGCCAAGCAGTACCACCAGGCCTCCGACCTGCTCCAGAACGAGCGCTATCAGAACGTCGTCGTCCCTCCGGGGAACGAGGTGGTCGGCGAACAGAAGATCCACGTCGTTCTGAACCCTAAGGTTGCCACCGAACGGGTCCAGGAAGTCCGCAAGATGGAGGCCGACCTCAAGGACCAGAACGCCAAGCAGGCCGCCGGGCCGACCGTGCCGCAACAGGGCACGACCACAGCCCAGATCCAGAACACCACACAAGCTCAACAAAAAACCCAGGCCACCGCCCAAAGCACCTCCCCCCCCCTCGCCAAGGCAGCCGCCCTGACCTCACGCGGCCGGGCCGGTACCGGAACCGCCAACCAGGGCAGCCAGACCACCGGGAACACGCAGCAAGGCCCTGCCGTCACCCCGGCGCGCCCGCAGATCCCCCAGCCGCCCAAGCTCCAGGGCCCGTCCCGCTGAGGGACTTCGCCCCGCCCTCGGACGGTGACGATGCGGGCCGGTGAGATCGCCGCGGCCGTGCGGGCGCACGAGGTCACGGCCGTGGACGCGGTCGCCGGGGCGCTGGAGCGGATCGGGCGGATCGATCGGACGCTCTGCGCCTTCGCGGAGGTGTGGGAGGAGGACGCGCTGCGGCGGGCCGGCGAGGTGGACGCGCGGGTCGCGGGCGGGGAGGCGCTGCCGCTGGCCGGGGTGCCGATCGCGGTCAAGGGGCGGCACGGGATGCACGGGGCGCGGACGTTGGTGGCCGCCGGGGCTGTGCCCGTGGGGGCCACGGCCGTCCCCGGGGGTGGGACCGCCTGGCAGACCTGGGAGCTCGGGCGGTACGGGCGTACCGTCAACCCGTGGCGAGCCGACCGTACGCCAGGCGGGTCCTCGGCGGGCTCCGCGGCGGCGGTGGCGGCCGGACTGGTGCCGCTGGCGACCGGCAGTGACGGCGCCGGGTCGGTACGGATCCCGGCGGCCTGGTGCGGCGTGATCGGACTGAAGGTGACGAACGCCTCGCAGACCGGACTGGCGGCGCCCGGTGTGCTCGTCCGGTGCGCGGCGGACGCGGAGGCGTATTGGCGGGTGGTCTCCGGTGAAGGGGCTGCCGGTGCGCCCCGGGAAGGGCTCACCGCCGTGTGGTCGCCCGGCCTCGGCTTCGCCGACGTGGACCCCGGGCCCCTGGCCCTCGCGCACGCGGCCGCCCTGCGGCTCGTGGACGCCGACGTCGCGCGGCTGCTGCCGTCCTCCCTGCGGCTGGACGATCCCGCGCCCGCGTGGCTCGCGCTGCGGTCGCCGGGGGCCACGGCCGACGACCGGGCGGCCGCTCAGCGGCTTCGGCGCGCCCTCAGCCGACGGCTGGACGGGGTCTTCCGGCGCGCGGACCTGCTGCTGACGCCCGCCAGGCCCAACCCGCCACACGGTCACGACGGGCCGGGTGAACGGTACTCGACCGCGCTGACCTGGGCATTCAACCTGAGCGGCCATCCCGCACTCAGCCTTCCCGCCGGGTTCGGGCCCGACGGCTGTCCGGTGGGGCTCCAGGTCGTGGCGCGGCACGGCGAGGAGGCCCTGCTGCTCACCGTCGCCCGCGCCTTCGAAGCCCTGGGCTGAGTCGTGTCCGACAGGACAGCGGCCGGGGAGCGGCCGATACTGGCCGTATGGCTCAGTCATCCGATCGGCGTCCGTCATCACTGCACGTCAAGGGCCGCGACATTCGCCTGCGGACGATCGGGATCGTGCTGCTCACGGCGCTGGCGGTCTGGTTCATCGCCGCGAACACCGACTCGGTCGAACTCAAGCTGTGGGTCCCCACCGTGACCCTGCCCCTGTGGGCGGTGCTGACCGTCACACTGGCCGTGGGCCTGGGCATCGGCCTCCTCATCGCCCACCGCCGCGGCCAGCGCTGACGGGATCCGGACGGGAAAGGGGCCCGGCCTGAAGTGGCCGGGCCCCGTGCTCCCCTCCTTGGCGGAACCTCCCGGATCCCCCCCGGGTCCCCCACCGGAGGCTCCGCCGACCTATACGACACGTGTCACGCGCGAAGGGTTGCACGACTCCGGGGGGTAATTTTCCGCGGCTTTCCGGGGCACCGGCGACGAGCTACGGCTGTCGGCCCTCACGGCCCTCGCACAGGGCCGTGTCCAGGAGTGCGGCCAGTTGGGCCTGGGGCGGGTTGGTGGCCAGGTAGGCGTTGGTGGCGGCGGAGGCGTGGCGGCCGTCGGGGGTGACCAGGGTCTGGGAGTGGTAGCCGGGGACCGCGCCGTTGTGGCCCCAGGCCGTACCTCCGCAGGACAGGTCGGCCTTGAAGATGCCCAGGCCGTAGCCGATGGCCGCACTGGGCGAGCCGGGCTGCCCGGTGTTCTGCATCTCGGCCAGGGACGCGGGCGAGACGACCCTGCCAGCGAGGAGCGCCTGGTAGAAGGACGTGATGTCCTCCAGGGTGGAGATCACGGCGCCGGAGCTGCCGAAGAGGGACGGGTCGTACGAGATCACCGGGCTCCAGAAGAAGAACGGGCCGATGCGGGTTCCGTGGTAGCCGTTGACGGCGGGGGCGGGCAGGGCACGGTCGCCCGGGGCCGGGAACGTGGTCCGGGTGAGGTCCAGCGGCTCGATGATCCTGGTGGTGACCGCCTGGTGGACCGGCAGGCCCGTGATCTTCTCGATCAGCATGCCGAGGATCAGGTAGTTCGTGTTCGAGTACCTGAAGCCGCCGCCGGGCGCCGAGACCGGCGCGCGCTTCAGGCCCTCCCGTACCAGTGTGGCCGGGTGGTAGGTGCCGTCCGGCTCGGCCAGCGCGATGGAGGCCAGCGGGTCGTACGCGGCGATCCCGCTGGTGTGCTGGAGCAGGTGGCGCAGGGTGATGCGGGTGCCGTCGTAGCCGTTGCCCGTGACGACGCCGGGCAGGTAGGTGTCGATGGGTTCGTTCAGGGAGACCTTGCCCTCGTCGACCAGCTGGAGCACGGTCGCCGCCGTGAAGGTCTTGGTCTGGCTGCCGGCGCGGAAGTGCTCGTCGGACCGGATCGGCCTGTTCGTGTTGATGGTGCCCGTGCCGGCGGAGAGGGTCCAGGCTGCTGCGCCGTCACCGGCGTGGACGGCGGCCCCTGGGCCCGCGGCGGACTGGAAGGTCCTGAGGGCCGCCGACGTGGCGGGGTGGTCGGCCGTCGTCTGCGCGTGGGCCGTCGTCGTCACGGCGAGCAGGGCGCCGCACAGGGCGCCGATGGCGGCGGTACTTCTGCGGACACGGTTCCCGGGCATGGTCGGTGCTCCTCTGGTGGTGTCGTCTCGGCTCGTCACGGGTTGACGCCGTCGTACTGGAGGACCCGGTAGGGGGCCTGGTGCACCTGGCCGTTCCACTGGGACACGATCAGCGTCAGGGAGGTGGCGCTCGCGCTGCCGGGGTGGATGTATCCGCCGTAGAGCGTGGGGAGCTGGGGCTTTCCCCAGTGGTCCGGCGGCCAGGCGGCGTTTCCGACGATCTGGGTCCGCGGCCCGGTCCAGGTGGCGTCCGGGCGGGGCGCGGTCCGGGTGCGGATCGAGTAGTCGGTGGTGTCGAAGTAGCTCATGCAGTACGTGCCGCCGATCCGCTTCACCGAGAACTCCCCGATGTGGTTGCCGGTGAGGACCGGGGACGGCGGGGCGGCCTGGGTCCACTGCCAGCGGTTGTCCAGGAAGGCCCAGTTCTGCTGGGCGCCGAAGTTCCCGGCGCGGAAGTCCTGCGGCCGGATGCGGAAGAGCTGGATGGCGCCGTGGTCGGCGGTGTTGCGGTGGGTGCCGTTCCAGCGCTTCGAGAAGATGTACAGCCAGCCGTCCGGGTCGATGCCCGCGAACGACCACATGCCGTACATGTTCTGGTTGGCGCCCTGGGTGTCCCCGGCCCAGTGGTAGGGGTAGTCCCGCCAGGTCACGCCGTAGTCGTCGGAGTAGGCGACACCGGACATCAGCGAACCGTCGTAGCCGGCGGGCGGGTCCCAGTCGGCCACGGACGTGTACTGGATGTAGGTGCGTCCGCCGAACTCGATGCAGTCGTTGGGGATACGGCTCACCTCGGAGCCGTGTCCGTTGTCGTGGTCGTGCCGGTAGTCGAACAGCTGGCGGGCCGCGCCCCCGGTGGGCATCGCCCAGGTGAAGGAGATGGGCGTGGCGCCCGAGGCGTCGAAGCGGTCCTGGTTCAGCATGACCGGGGAGCCGAGGTAGGGGTCCTGCTGGGCGCGGCCGGCCCAGGCGTCGCCGAAGACGTAACCCCAGGTGTTGTCGTGCACCCGGTGGTACGGGATGGCGAGGTCCCCGGACCCGAGGCCCTGCGCGCTCGCGGAGTCGCCGGGCTGTTCGCACAGGGGGGTGCCGGTCTGGCCGAGGGCGCGAGCGGCGGCTGCGTGGGCGGGCGTGGCGGTGGCCAGGGCGCCGAGGGTGCCGGTGGCGAGCGTGAGTCCGGCGCCCGCGCGGAGCAGGGACCGGCGGGTGAGGGCCGGGCGGGGCCCGTGATCGTCGGAGTGGTCCGGACGTACGGGATCGGTCATGGCGGCAGATGTCCTCAGGGTCGGTGGGCGGCGGTGAAGGCGGTCTCCAGGCGCGGGACGTAGTCCGCCAGGGCGGGGGCCCAGCAGCCGTAGTTGTGGCCGCCGTTGCAACTCGGCGCGAGAGAGGCGCCGTTGCCGTAGTCGACGAGGCGGCTGGGGATGCCGAGTCCGTCCAGACGGGTCTTGACGGTCCTGGAGGCGACGGCGGTGTGCGCGTCGATGAGGTCGTTGTCGCCGGTGTAGAGGGTGATGGCGGTGCGGGACAGCCTGGCGAGGTTGGCGGGGGCCGCCGGGTCCACCGCCCTCCAGACGCGGTCTGCGTCGAGCACCGGGTACGGGGAGCCGAAGACGGCGTCGCTGTCGACGTACGGGCCGTAGTCGGGGCACCGTCCGGAGCCTGGACCGGAGCCGGACGAACCGGAGGAGCTGCTCGCCGCGCACCATGCGCCGGGCAGGTTCAGCTCCGTCGCGAGCACCGTCGCGCGGATCTGCCACATGCCGAAGTCGATGCCGCCGGACAGTGCGGCGGCGTGGCCGAACAGGTCGGGACGGGCCTCGGCGTAGTGGAGGGAGCCGAAACCGCCCATGGACAGGCCGACGACGGCCCGGTGGGCGCGGTCGGGGAGCGTGCGGAGGTTGGCGTCGATGAACGGGACCACCTGGGTGAGGTGGAAGGTCTCCCAGTTGGCGGCGCCCTCGGCGGTGTTCTGCAGGAGCCAGTCGGCGTACCAGCCCTTGAGGCCGCCGTCCGGGGCGACGGTGATCATCGCGTCGGAGCGGAGGGCGGGGACCGCTGCCGCGTCGTCGGCGGTGCCGCCGCCTCCGTGCAGGAAGTACGTGACGGGCCAGCGGCGTCCGGGCTCGGCGGCGTAGCCGCGAGGGAGGAGGATCCGGATCTTGTGCGGGCCGGACAGCTGGGCGGTGGTGACGGTGAGTGTGAAGTCGGTGGGCGAGTGGACCTCGGTGGCGCCCGGGACCTGGGTCAGGCCGTGGCTGTCGGTGAACTCGGGGACGGAGGAGGAGGTGGAGGGGGTCGAGGGGGCGCTTTGGGCCGTGGCTGGGGCCGCCCCGGTCATGGCCACGGCGGCGGCCGTGGCCGCGAGGGCCGCGCGGAACCGGGCGCGGACGCCGGCGCCGAACCGGGATGTGGGCATGCGTGGGTGTCCCTTCGGCTGGACGGTCTGTGAAGTGCCGCACAGGGCAGGGGTGATGGGGCGGAATCGGGTGTCGCGGCTGGGGACGGCGGGTTGGATGAACCTACGGATGGCGATGGCGGGACGCGCTCCGGCGGACGCCAGTCAAGCGGGTCCCGAGCCGGGTGTCGCGCCCCGCTGACCTGGATGGACAAAGCCCGGACAACGGCCGGACAAAGCCGTGGGGACCGACGAGGGAGGAGCCAGAGGTGGGACGCCAGGAACAGCCGCTCGACCCCGGGCAGGGGCCGCTGGCCGCGTTCGCGCACGGGCTGCGGGAGCTGCGGCGCGAGGCGGGCAGCCCGCCCTACCGCCGGCTCGCGGCGCACGCCCACTACTCGGCGTCGACGCTGGCCGCCGCCGCATCGGGGCAGCGGCTGCCGAGCGCGGCGGTGCTGGCCGCGTTCGTGACGGCCTGCGGGGGCGACCCGGAGGAGTGGGAGCGGCGACGGCTCGACACGCACCGGGCGCTGATGGCGGACGCGGTGGGTGACGGCGAACCTGAGGGGGACGGACCGGCCGCCTCGGGGGACGCTGCCGCACCCGCGCCCCCGCCCGCCCCGGAGGTCCCGGTCCGGGCGGCCCGGCGGGAGGCCGGGCAGCAGGCCGTGCGGCTCCTCGCGGTCGCCGCGGCCGTGGTGTCCCTCGCGGCGCTGGTGCCGGGAGATGTGGCCGCGCGGAAGGCCGGCCACGAGCGGCAGGAGTCACGGTCCCGGAACGACGCCCGGTGGTTACGCCCCGGCAGCGGCGTCCCCGACCGCTACCGCCCGCTCATCATCGAGGCGGGCACCCGGTGCGACGTCCCGGAGGTCACCCCCGCGCTCATCGCCGCGATCCTCGACGCGGAGAGCGGGTTCGACCCGGACCTGAGCGACCCGGCCGAGGACGAGTACGGCATCGCCCGCTGGACGCCCCGCGTGCTGCGCTACTACCTGCCGCCGGACCGTCAGGCGACCGTCCCGGTACCGCCGTTCAGCCCCGAGGACTCCATCCCGGCCGTCGGCCGCATGCTCTGCGCCATCGCGCCCCTGGTGGAAGGCGTCCCCGGCGACCCGTCGCTCAACCTGGCCGCGTCCTACCGCGCGTCGACCTGGGTCGTGCAGCGCCAGGACCCCGCCGAACTCCGGTCTCTCCAGCCGTACCTGGACCGGGTGCGGGCGGGGCTGGAGCGGTACGGGTGTGTCAGTTCCAGCGCACCAGGGACGCCTCGGGCCGGATCCACTCCGCGGGAGGCGGGGTGTCCAGGTCGGTGATCTTCACCGGCTGGGCGCCGGGCTCGGCCAGGTCGGTGCGGAACAGGGCCCACCCGCCGGACTCGCCCTTGGAGAGGAAGGCGAGGGCCTGCCCGTCGGGGGACGGAACCGGGGAGGCGTTCTCCCTGTTGCTGTCCGGGATGAGGTCCACGGTCTTCTCGGCCCTCTCGTAGTCGGCCGAGAAGGTGATCTGCTGGAAGTCGCAGACGAGGGTGGTGGCGTCGCGCCAGAGGATCGGATCGCATTCGGGGCGCTCCTCGTCCAGCATGACGTCCAGGTCGTCGCTGACGATCTCCTCCAGGAGGGACTGCGGACCGGATGTGCCGTCGCGCCGCAGCCGCTCAAGGGCGAGGGGCGAGGCGAAGCGTGAGGTCGCGAAGACACCGTCCGCGCCGGGCGCGGCCAACGCGTCGACCCTGTCCAGGGCGAGCACCGCGGCGGCTGTGTCTGCGTCCTCGCGGAGCAGGTCGGGGATCTCGGCGAAGTCGACCTTCTTCTCCGTCGCGGCGCCCTTCCCGGGGTCGCGCGAGTAGACGGGGTCTTCGGACCGGACGTGCTCGGTGGCGCGGTGGTCGTACCAGAGACGCCCGGTGACCGGATGGAAGACCGCCACGGACGTGGACGGGGGCTTGCTGAAGGCGTCCGGGTCGGGCGGCGCGATCTCGTTTCCGGTGCCGAGGTCGGCGACCGCGGCCCGGCCGCTGGAGAGGCGTTTGTGGTCGGGGAAGGCGACGCCTGCGACCTGGGTGAGGTCCTTGTTGAAACCGAGCCGTACGGGGATGCCGCCGGTGCTGTTGCCGTCGCAGCCCGTCGTCACCCTGAAGCCCTCCGCCAGGCGGGTGGCGCGCTCGGCGACCAGGGTGCCGTCCTTCACCGCGTACGAGCGCAGGATGAGCGTCTGGAAGCCGGGGGCGTCGTAGCAGTACATGACCGTGACGGTCCCGGGCTGGGCGAGGGGTGCGTGCTTCGGGTCCTTGTCGGCGCCCTTCGTCGCCGCGGGCGCCACGCTCTCGTCCGCCGCCCCGCCCCCGGCGCCACCGCCGCTGCACGCGGCGAGCATCAGCGCGGCCCCCGCCGCCACACCTGCCTTGACCAGTCGTCGCCCCACGGCATCCCCCATACAGACGAGTTGACGAGAATCATTCAAACAGACCGGGGGTGCCCCCCATCACGCGGTACATGCCGATCGAGTCGTGCGTGGCCGTGTCCGCGAACCCGAACTTCTCGTACAGGTGGCGCGCCGGACCGTCCGCGATCAGCGACACGTACGCGGTCGCGGGCGCACGGCGCTCCAGCTCCTCCGTGAGCGCCGCCATGATCCGCTTCCCGAGGCCCTTCCCCTGGTGCGCGGGATGGACGCAGATGTCGACGATCTGGAACGCGGTGCCGCCGTCCCCGATGATCCGGCCCATGCCGACCGGCTCACCCTCGTGGTGGAGCACGACCCCGTGCCAGGTGTTCGGCAGCGCCCGCGCCGCGGCTTCCGGGTCCTTGTCGGACAGCCCGGCGTCGGTGCGGAGCCGCCGGAACACGTCCACGGACGGCACACCGACACACAGTTCGTAAGGGTCGTTATCCATATCCGCACCCTACTGCCTGCACGGCTGCACTGGAGCGTCCGGGTGGACCGGCTGCACCAGCCGGACGAACCGGCTCGCGCGGCGGCCCCCGGCCGGGCTCGCCATCGGCTCTTGTGGCCTGCGGGGGAGGACGCCGCGCCCCGCGCCCTCCCCCGCACCCCCCCCGTACGAGAAAGGGACCCCCATGAGAAGGAACGCCAGGACCGTCCTCGGACTCACCACCAGCGCGGTCGCGCTCGGCCTGCTCGGCGCCGTTCAGGCTCCCGTCGCGCTGGCGACGCCCCCGGCGCCGGAGCCGGCCGTACAGCCGGCGGACGCCGCGGACGAGACCATGGCCGCGCGCCCCAAGCACCGGAAGCTCCACGGCAAGGTGATCGCCAGGACCCTGAACATCCGCAAGGAGGCCAACACCCACTCCAGGATCATCGGGCACTTCCACAAGGGCGACATCGTCAAGATCAAGTGCAAGGTGCGGGGTGAGAGGGTGAAGGGCAACAAGATCTGGTACGTCGTCAAGAAGCAGCACCGCCACGGCCACCACGGTCTCGTCTCGGCCCGCTGGGTCAAGAACTTCGACAAGATCCCGCACTGCATGGACTGACGGGCGGCCGCTCCGGGGCCGGGCGGTGCGGGACAGTCGACCGTGACCCACACCGTCTCGCCCGGCCCCCGGCCCGCGGGGCCACGCCCCACCGGAACACCACGCCGTCCACGAGGACACGCTCCGCGTCCGGCGGCGCGTCGGGCCGTCCCGGGCGGCCCGGGAGCGCCCGACAACCCCGCCCCTGCGGTGACCGGCACCGGTCCGTACGAGCCCCGGCTCGGACTGCCCGCCGGGTACGCGGCCGTGCGTGGCGGCGTTCGCGGTCGGCTCGGCCGCGACGGGCAGCACGGCGTCGCCGTGCGGGTCTCCCGGCACGCCCGGACCTCCGTCTGCCGCACCAAGAGCGGCCGCGGCTCCGAGGGCACCCGCCTCACCGTTTCCCAGCCGCACGGGCGGTCTTCGCCGGGCATCCGGCCCGTGGCCGCCGCCCACGCCGTCACCTCCCGGGGCCCGGGGCCCGGTTCAGCTCCCGCCCCAGCAGCGCCCTCGCGACCGTCACCTGGACCGGGTCCAGAGCCTGCTCCCCGTCCTCGACACCCACAGGGCGTCCTGGAGGACCCGGCCCGGTGTCCGGCCGGCAGCCCGGCACCGGTCCGGGGAGAGCGCCTCCGCCAGGAGGCCGAAGCGGTGGAGCACCGCCCGCTCCGCGTCACCCGTCGCCGCCGCGTCGCCCCAGAAGTCCCGCAGCGCGGGCAGCAGTTCGAAGCCCGGGTCACCGGACAGCGGCTCGGGGGCGATCGCCAGCCAGGGCTCGCGCTCCCCGGCGAGGACATTGTCGTGGTGCAGGTCCCAGTGGAGCAGCCGGTCTCCCGGCTCGTCCAGCAGCTCCGCCACGGCGGACGCGCAGGCCCGCAGCAGCCGCCGTCCGGCGGGGTCGTGCAGGGCCCGCACGGCCCGGGGAGCCTCGTCCAGCATCGCCGCCGCCACCTCCGACAGGGACCGCAGGCCCGGCGGCGCGGGCACGGCGGACAGCCGGGCCAGCAGTCCGGTGAGGACCCGCAGGGCCGCCCGCCGGTCCGGCAGCGACGACAACGGACGTGCCGGGTCCCGGCGTTCGAGCAGGTGGGTGGCGGTCTCGTCGTCGTGGGCCAGCAGCCGGACCGCACCGTTTCCGTCCCAGGCGCACAGACTCGCCGCCGCGCTCGCCGTCTCCTCGCGCCGGCGCTGGAGTTTCAGGGCGGCGGGAGTGCCGTCGGCCCGGAGCACGGGCAGGACCAGGGGAGGCCGTGCCGTACGCTGCGGGTCCGTCAGGGCGCAGGTCCCAGCGGTCCAGGAACCGGGCGCCCAGGCGGGGCAGTGCGGCGAGCCAGGCGCGTTCTTCGGGGCCGTGCGCGCCGTAGGAGGCGGCGAAGGCGGCGGGGACGTCGACAGCCGGTGTCGAGGGCATGCGGATGGGCTCCTTCATCCTGAAGTCGATCACGGTGAGGTGGGGGACGAAGGAGGCACGGGAGGTGCGCGGGAGCGATCGGGCGGGCGTCACGGCATGTCCTCAGCATTGGACTCGGGCACCCCGCGCACTCCCGTTCTCCGCCCCCGGCGGCGCCCTCTCGCGCGACCTGTCATGATCCGACGGGAGTTCGACCCGGCATCAGTCATCCACCCGTCCAGCAGGAGGACTTCAGAGTGTCGTTCGGGGGACAGCAGCATCCCTACGGCGGGAATCCGTACGGGCAGGGGCCGTACGGTCAGCCGATACCACCGCCGCCACCGCCCCAGCCCCCGTACATCCCGGGTCCGCGGCCCCCGCAGCCGTACCCGTACGGCGCGTACGGGCCGTACCACGGCTATCCGTACGCGGGGCCGCCCACGCTCATGGACCGGTTCCGGAGCGACGACTGGCCGACGCTCCGGGAGCTGCTGCGGCGCATGCACGGCTGTCTGTGGGTGCCGCTGCTGCTGTGCATGTGGCCCGCGGTGCTGCTGCTGGTCGGCTACCCGCTGGCGCGGTCGGCGCGTACGCGGGCCCGCCGGGTGTTCCCGACCGACCAGCGCGCGGTCACCGACCCGGACGTGGCGCGGATGCAGAAGGCCAGGGCGTGGGCGGCGGCGGTGGCCTCCTCCGCGATCCTCGTCGTGTACGGGTCCGGGGAGGACTGGGACCAGGCCTGGCAGCAGTTCGTGATGCGGGTGGTGTTCGGCCCGTGGCTGCTGCTGCTCAGCGCGCCGGTCGTGGTGCTGGTGCTGTTCCGGCTGGCGCCGCCGCACGCGCGGCCGTGGATGCGGCGCGGAGTGCGGCCCGCGGTGCGGTCGGTGCTGTGGTACTTCGCGGCGTTCACCGCGACGCCGCTGCTGTTCTGGGGCTGCGCCCGGCTCCTCGACCGGCTCCCGCCCGGCTACGCGTGGCTGCCGGTGCGGGCCCTGGTGATGACGGTGCCGCTGTGGCCGCTGCTGTTCGTGCTGTTCGCGTCGGCGCGGGCGGTGCGGAGCGCGTTCAACACGACGCTGGTGCACCCGACGCTCCCGGCGCTGCTGACGGGCGTGCTGGTGTGGGAGTTCTCGGCGATCAACCTGGCCATCGGCGGGCTGCCGCCGGGCCCTCCGCCGGTGCAGATCGCCGCCCTGCTCGGCGGGCCGGCGTCGGTGACGGCCGTGGCCTGGTGGGAGATCGCCCGGCTGCGCTCCCGGTACGGCGTCCGGCTCAGGAACCAGTGACCCGCCACGCCCCTCCGCCCCGCCCGTGAGTCACAGCGCGGCGCCGGGATGTGTCCCTCCGTGGACCGACGGGCAGGAACACGCGAACCGTTCCCCGCGGAAGGCGGATGAACGCGATATTCACGCGTCGCACCCTCGGAGCCAGGGCCGGGACTCCACTTCTTCTCGCCGGAGTTCTGCTGGTCGGCACCTCAAGTGCCCTGCCCGCCCCGGAGCCGCCGCCGCGAGGACGGCGGCGGACACGGCGGCGGCCGGACAGGGCGACCACGTCGTCTACCGGAACAAGGTCCTGGTGGACGGATTCCAGTACCTCAAGGGCTCCCGTGCCCCGCCGGGCATGCCGGCACGTGCGGGCGCGATGACGAACGACGCCGTGAACGCGGTACAGCCCATGGGCGAGCCGTACCTGATCAGACCCGCGTCCGGCGGGTGCGGTTCGCTGGGCTCGGCCGTCGGCCACGCCGCGTACGGGTGCTGAGCAGCACGCTGCCCGCCCCGGACCTCACGACGAGCTGAACACCGCCCTCGCGATGTCGCCGTCCACCACGCACGAGGCGTTCGCCACCGGCAGGGACATCAGGGCGGAACGTTCACTTCCGCTCCTGCGCCCCCGGTCTGTCACACCGCCCTCAGTCCAGGCAGAACTCGTTCCCCTCGGGGTCGGTCATCGTGATGATCCCCTCGTTCACGCCGTCGGAGTCGAGCCGGTACAGACGCTTCGCGCCCAGCCCCTCCAGCCTGGCGGCCTCCTCCTCCAGCACGGCCATCCGCGCGTCCCCGGTCAGGCCGGGCGCTGAGCGCACATCCAGGTGGAGGCGGTTCTTCACCGCCGTCTTTCCCTCCGGGACCCTCTGGAAGTACACCCGCGGCCCCTCGCCGTCCGGATCCGCGATGGCCGCCCAGCCGTCGCCCTCGGACGGCAACTGAACGCGATAGCCCAGCACTTGGGCCCAGAACGCCGCCTGTGCACCCGGATCGGCGCAGTCGTACGTCACCTGGATCTCCTTGGCCACTGCCGCCTCCCACCACTCGGAACGTGCCTGTGTCCTCGCCCCGGTCGCCTCCCGGCCCGGGCCGCACGTCCATCCTCGCACCTGCATCCGACAACGGCTCACCACCCCTTCGCGCACCGGGGGTTGGCATCGAGACACTGCTCAGTGCACGGAGAACCCGCCGTCCACGTGCAGCGCCTGCCCCGTGACGTACCCGGCCGCGCGGCTCGCCAGGAACACGGCCGCGCCCGCGAAGTCCCCGGCGAGCCCGTTGCGGCCGACCAGGGTGCGGGCGGCCAGGGCGGCGACGCGCTCGGGGTCGGCGGACAGCCGCGCGTTGAGCGGGGTCATCACGAAGCCCGGCACCAGGGTGTTGACGGTGACGCCGTACGGGGACCACTCCTCGGCCTGGGAGCGGGCCAGCGACTCCAGGGCCCCCTTGGACACCCCGTAGGCCCCGCTCCGCACGAAAGCGCGGTGCGCCTGCTGGGAGCTGATGTGGATGATCCGCCCGAAGCCCCGCTCTGCCATGCCGGGCCCGAAGCGCTGCCCCAGCAGGAACGGCGCCTCCAGGTTCACCGACATGGTGGCGTCCCACACGTCCTCGCCCAGCTCGCCCATGGGCGGGCGCAGGTTGACGCCCGCGGAGTTGACGAGGATGTCGGGCTCACCGAAGACCGCGGCGGCCTCCTCCGCGGCGGCGCGGACCCCGTCCCGGGTGCCGAGGTCGCCCCGCACCCGGGCGGCCCTGCATCCGCGTGCCTGGAGGGCGTCGACGGTGGCGGCCAGTTCGGCCTCCCGCCGTGCGACCACCACGACCCGCGCGCCCGCCCGGGCCAGCGCCTCCGCGATCCCCCGGCCGATGCCGGAACTGCCGCCGGTCACCACCGCGGTCCTCGCTTCCAGCGAGAAGAGTTCGGCCAGATAGCTCTGCGATCCGCTGGTCATGGCCGCAGCCTCTCACGCGCCCCGCGACCGCGGCTCGGCCGCCTCCGTCCGTCGTCGGCCCCGTTCCGGACGGCTCTCCCGGCAGGACCGGCAACTCCTGGACCGGGACGGCCCACCCTGGTTAGTGCCGACAGCCCGCCGAGGCTCGGCCACATCGCCCAGGAACGCGCACGACGCGGCCCTGGGGGCGCCGGGAGCCGTACCCCGTACGGTTCCCCGGTCCGGGTCCCGTCCAGCTCCCCGGGAACGGATTCGCCCGGGATCCCGCTGGTGAGGCCGAAGCTGCGGACGTGGTCGCGCCCCTGCAGCCTCTCGCAGTCCGGCACGGCGTCAGGCCGAGCGCCCGTACTCCATGATCCGCGCCTCCAGCGCGCCGCCGTGCGGCCGGCGCGAGCAGAACGGCGGACGGTAACGGCACGGTCCATCACCTCGCGGGTGCCGTCCGGGGGTGCACACCCGCGGCTCGACGGCCCGCCGGAACCCGGCCGGGACGGCGTGCGTCACAACCGTGTGCTGCCGACGGGTCACCGCGGCGCGGTGCCGGTGCCCGCTCCTCCCGCGGGCCGCCGAGGTCTCTCCCGCCGCCCGCGCGGCCGGCAGCGCCCCGCCGCCGGTGGACCCCTCCCACAGGCACCGGCGGCGGGCTGCGGGTGGGCGTGCGGGGCGTGCCGTGCGCGCTTCCTTGCACCGGGCGCGGCTTTGGCCTTCGCTGGGCCCGTGGAGCACACTCGCGCCGTCCCCTCCCGCCGTACGGTCGTCGCCGGGGCCGCCGCCCTCGCCGCCGCGTCCCACGCCCCCGCCGCCGCCGCGTCCCGCGCCCGGCCCGCGGAGCTGGTCGCCGGGATGAGCCTGGAGGAGAAGGTCGGCCAGCTCTTCGTCACGCGTGTGTACGGGCACTCCGCCACCGCCCCCGACGAGGCCGACGCCGCCGCCAATCTGCGGGAGCTGGGGGTCCGTACCGCCGCCGAGGCGGTTGCGGCGTACCACGTCGGCGGTGTCGTCTACTTCCGCTGGGCACACAACACCCGTGACCCGCACCAGATCGCGGACCTGTCCAACGGGCTCCAGCGCGCCGCCCTCACCCGGGGGGCGGGTGTGCCGCTGCTGATCGCCACCGACCAGGAGCACGGCATCGTCGCCCGGGTCGGCGCGCCCGCCACGCTGCTGCCCGGCGCCATGGCCCTGGGTGCCGCCGGGTCCCCCGCACTGGCCCGGCGGGCCGCGCGGCTCGCCGGGACCGAGCTGGCCGCGCTCGGCATCCGCCAGAACTACGCCCCCGTGGCGGACGTCAACGTCAACGCCGCCAACCCCGTCATCGGGGTCCGCTCCTTCGGCGCCGATCCGGAGGCGGTGGCCCGCCTGGTCGCCGCTCAGGTACGCGGCTACCAGGACGCGGGTGTCGCGGCGACCGCCAAACACTTCCCCGGGCACGGCGACACCACCGCCGACAGCCACACCCACCTGCCGTCCATCGCCCACTCCCCGGGCGAGTGGCGGACGCTGGACGAGCCGCCGTTCCGCGCCGCCGTCGCCGCCGGGACCGACGCGGTCATGACGGCCCATGTCGTCGTCCCGTCCCTGGACCCGGCCGGGGATCCGGCGACCCTGTCCCGGCCCGTCCTGACGGGCGTCCTGCGGGAACGGCTCGGCCATGACGGGGTCGTCGTGACGGACTCGCTCGGCATGAAGGGCGTACGGACCCGGTACGGCGACGCGCGGGTGCCGGTCCTCGCCCTGAAGGCGGGCTGCGACCAGCTCCTCAACCCGCCGGACCTGAGGCTCGCCCGGACGGCCGTGCTGGAGGCCGTACGAGACGGCGAGCTGAGCGAGGCGCGGCTTGACGTGTCCGTGCTGCGGATCCTGCGGCTGAAGGAGCGGCTGGGGCTGCTGCGGCGGCCGTACGTCACGCGGGAGGGCGTGGACCGGGTCGTCGGGTGCCGGGCGCACCGGAACGCCGCCGACCGGATCGCGGACGCCACGACGACCCTGCTGCTGAACGACGGGGACCTGCTGCCGCTGAGCCGCCTCACCCACCGGGACGTGCTGGTGACCGGCGCCGATCCCGCGTCCCCCACCGGGACGACCGGCCCGCCGACGGCCGTGCTGGCGGAGGCGCTGCGGGAGCTGGGCTTCTCGGTGACCGCCCTGCCGACGGGGCTCGCCCCGGACACGGCGCTGATCGGGGAGGCGGTGGCCGCGGCGGAGGGGCGGGACGCGGTGGTGGTCGGCACGTACAACGTGACGGGCGCGGGGGCACCCGCCGATCCCACGGCCGGGTCCGGTCCGGGCACGTCGGCGCCCGGCGGCGAGGACCCTCAGCGGACGCTGGTGGCCCGGCTGGCCGCGACCGGGGTACCGGTGGTGGCGGTCGCGCTGCGCAACCCGTACGACATCGCCCACCTCGACGGCGTTCGGGCGGCGTTGGCGACGTACTCCTGGACCGACGTCGAGCTGCGGGCCGCGGCGCGGGTGATCGCGGGGCGGGTGCCGCCGCGCGGGCGGCTTCCGGTGCCGGTGGAGGATGCCGGGGGCGGGACGCTCCATCCGGTCGGCCACGGGCTGTCGTACTGAGGGCGGCGCGCGGGGGGACGTCCCCCCGCGCGCCGGGTCCGCGTCGCCGTCACGGACGGAGCGTCAGCTCACGTCGCACGTCCTGCTTGTCGAGGCGCGCGTCGAAGCGCGCCAGCGGCCGGGCCCGGTCCGGGTCGGCCTGGACGGCGGCCGGGGCGACACCGGCCCATTCCAGGACCTTGGCGGTGGCCAGGGCCCGGTCGTCGTCGCTCAGACGGGCGATGGCGGCGCCGTGGTTGGCGCGGGGCGCGGTGAGGACGTAGCTGTCCCGGGCACCGCGGTCGACGCGGAACGGCTCGGCGCTCCACGGGTCGTACTCGCCGTTGACGAACAGCATGCGCTGCGCGTGGCTGCGCACCCAGTGGTCGACGTCCCGCATCACCCACGGTTTGAACCGGATGGCGATGCCGTCCGGGACGTATGCCCGCGCGGGCTGGTAGCCGTACCGGCTCAGGCCCTTGAGGTGGGCGGGGGTGCGGAGGGCGGGCGAGCCGAGTTCGGTGGCCGCCTGGTAGTAGTACGGCGTGTACGGCTCCAGGCCCTGGTCGGTGTAGAAGGAGAAGCCGGAGACCGTGTCGACGACCTCGTACACCCGGTCGTCGGTGGCGGTGGCGGGGTCCTGGAAGCGGGTGCACAGCTCCTCGTCCCCGTACTGCCAGAAGGCCCAGGCGAAGTCGAGGACGACGGCTTCGAAGGCGCGGTCGGCGCTGCCGACGGTGGTGAAGGTGGCGCCCTCGGTCTTCGCCCACTCCTCGTACTTCTTCAGCAGCGGTTCGCGGCGGACGAGGGCCTCGCGCTGGTAGGAGGCCAGCTTCTCACGGCACTCGGCGGTGCCGACCGTCTCGAAGAACCGGTCGTACGCGGAGTCCTCGCGCTCCACGACGTCGTTGGGCGCGACGTACGCGACGACGCCGTCCATGTCCCGCGGGTAGAACCGCTCGTAGTAGGTGGCGGTCATGCCGCCCTTGGAGCCGCCGGTGGCGATCCACTTGCGGTCGTAGATCTTCTTCAGAGCTGTGAAGAGGCGGTGCTGGTCGGCGGCGGCCTGCCGGATGTCCAGCTTGGACCAGTCGGCGGGCTGGGGGCGGGAGGGGGTGAAGTAGCGGTATTCGAGGGAGACCTGGTTGCCGTCGATGATCCGGGTCGGTTCGGCGCGGCGGGGGCTGGTGCTGACGTGGTAGCCGCTGGTGAAGAAGACGGTGGGGCGTGTGGTGTCCTTGTGCAGCAGGGTGAGGCGTTGCTGGAACGTCCCGCGACGGGGGCGGCGGTGGTCGACGGGCTGGGTGTAGCTCAGGACGAGGAAGCGGTAGCCGTCGTAGGGCTTCTCCTCGATGAAGCTCATGCCGGGGATGGCGAGGACGCGGTCCTTGATGTCCACGTCGGCGGGGGCGTCGGCGGTGGCCGTGCCGGCCGCGCTCACGGTGCCTATGAGCACCACGAGAGACAGCAGCCATCTGAGCGTTGTGCGCATGCGTGCCCTCTCACTGGGTTCACTGCGGTCGGGGTGAACCTAGTGGGGCGAACAGGAGTGCCGCCAGGGGCAGTTGCTCGTTCGGCGGCAGGCCGGGTCAGCACAGGATCCAGCCCGTGCGCGCACTCCTGCCCGCGATGGAACCGGTCGCGCGGACGCAGCGGTTCAGGGCGTGGACGGTCACCGGCCCGGCCTGGATCGTGAACCGTCCCTTGTCGGTGACGGCCCGGCCGCCCCGCGGCTGGAGGGTCACCGCCATGGCGCGGCGGGCGCCGGGCCTGGCGGCGACGGTGACGGCGCAGGCGTACCGGCGGCTCTTGTAGACGCGCAGCTCGCCGCCGCCGAACGTGACGGTCTTGGCGAGCCGGCCGCCGCAGCCCGCGAGCGCGGCGGCGTCGGCGGACGGTACGGCGGGGGCGGCGAGGCTCATGGCCACCGCGGCGGCCAGCACCGCGAGGACCCGTGCGGCCCGCCGCCGCGCCCGCGCTCTGACGCCGTATGCCGTCTCGGTGACCACCGGATCTCCCCCTCGCCTCATGCCCGTACGTGCGTACGACGCGGGGAACTGCTGGAGGGTTGCGCTCCGGATCGGCACCGGATCAGTGCCGACGGCCCGGGGGTCGCCACGGCCGCCGTGACCAGACTGGTGATCACCCACCAGTCGGGCCAGCCCGCGCAGTAGTCCCCGCCGCGCGAGACGCACCGGCTGTCGACCTCGGCGGAGAGCCGCACCGCCCAGGCGAGAGTCCGCGCGGGCAGCGGCGCGAGCGCGGCGCGCGGCGACCGGAGGCGTGCGGTCCGCGCCGGAACGCTCCGGAACGGGGACACGGGCACGGGCCGCAGCCGGGGCGCGGTCCGGGGCGCGGACGGGGATGTCGTGGTCATGCCCCCATCCCATCCGGCGGCGGCGCCCGGGGCATCGGTGCGGCTACTCAGATCCCGCGTCCCCGCCCGGCCGCCCCGTACTCAGCCCCCGTACTCATCGGCCCCGCACTCAGGCGACCCGCTCCGGCTCGCCCTCGCCGATGAACGTGCGCCACAGCTCGGCGTACCGCCCGCCCAGCGCCAGCAGCTCGTCGTGGGTGCCGTCCTCCGCCACGCGCCCGTGGTCCATGACGACCACCCGGTCCGCGCGGGCGGCGGTGGAGAGGCGGTGCGCGACGACCAGGGTCGTACGCCGCCCGGCCAGCCGGTCGGTCGCCTGGTTGACCTGCGCTTCGGTCGCCAGGTCCAGCGCGGCCGTGGCCTCGTCGAGCAGCAGCACGTCCGGGTCCACCAGCTCGGCCCGCGCCAGGGCGATCAGCTGCCGCTGGCCCGCCGACAGGTTGCGTCCCCGTTCGGCCACCTCGTGCAGGTAGCCGCCCTCCAGGGTCGCGATCATGTCGTGCGCCCCGACGGCCCGCGCCGCCGCCTCCACCTCGGCGTCCGTCGCGCCGGGCCGCCCGTAGGCGATGGCGTCCCGGACCGTGCCGGGGAAGAGGTACGCCTCCTGGGGGACGACGCCGAGCCGGTGCCGGTAGGCGGTGAGGTCCAGGTCCCGCAGGTCGCTGCCGTCGACGGTGACCCGCCCGGCCGTCGGGTCGTAGAACCGCGCGACCAGCTTGACCAGCGTCGACTTCCCGGCGCCGGTCTCCCCGACGAACGCGACGGTCTGCCCGGCCGGGATCCGCAGGTCGACGCCGCTGAGCGCCTCCTCGTCGTCCCCGTACGCGAACGAGACACCGTCGAAGGCGATCGCGCCCTTCAGCGCGTTCACCGGCTCCGGCTCGGCCGCCGGGGCCGTCGAGGTCGGCTCCCGCAGCAGTTCCTGCATCCGCCGCAGCGAGACGGACGCCTGCTGGTAGCCGTCGAAGACCTGCGAGAGCTGCTGCACGGGCGCGAAGAACAGGTCGATGTAGAGGAGGTACGCGACGAGCGCGCCCGCTGTCAGCGTCCCGGCCTCGATCCGGCCCGCGCCCACCACCAGCACCGCCGCCGCCGCGAGCGAGGACAGGAGCTGGACGAACGGGAAGTACACCGAGATCAGCCACTGGCCTCGCACCCGCGCCGCCCGGTAGGAGAGGCTGCGCTCCACGAACCGGGCGCCGCCCGACCGCTCGCCGCGGAACGCCTGCACGATCCGCAGCCCGGCGACGGACTCCTGGAGGTCGGCGTTGACGACGCTGATGCGCTCACGCGCCAGCTCGTACGCCTTGACGCTCGCGCGCCGGAAGAAGAACGTGCCGATGATCAGCACCGGCAGCGTCGCGAACACGACGAGCGCGAGCTGCACGTCGATGACGACGAGCGCGACCATGATCCCGAAGAAGGTGACGACCGCCACGAAGGCCGTGACCAGCCCGGTCTGGAGGAAGGTCGACAGCGCGTCGACGTCCGTCGTCATCCGGGTCATGATCCGTCCGGTCAGCTCCCGCTCGTAGTAGTCGAGCCCGAGGCGCTGGAGCTGGGCGAAGATCTTGAGGCGCAGGGAGTACAGCACGCGCTCGCCGGTCCGCCCGGTCATCCGGATCTCGCCGGTCTGGGCCGCCCACTGGACGACGACGCTCAGCAGGGCCAGCGCGGACGCGGCCCACACGGCGCCGAGGGCGAGACGGGTGACGCCCTCGTCGATGCCGTGCCGGATCAGTACGGGCAGCAGCAGGCCCATGCCCGCGTCGACGGCGACCAGCAGCAGGCTGGCGAGCAGTGGCAGCCCGAATCCGCGCAGCAGCCGCCGCAGCCCGTACGACTCCTCCGGCCGGGTCGCCCGCGCCTCGTCCACGTCCGGGGTGTCGGTGGCCGGGGGCAGGGCGGCCACCTGGGCCAGCAGTTCGGGCGTGGCGCCCGGGGTGGTGTCCTCGCCGGCCTCGGCGGCCTCGCGCTCCCAGAGGGCGGGGGTGATGCCGCGCTCGACGTCGAACGCGGCGTCGAGTTCGGCCCGTACGGCCCGGTCGTCCTCGTCCTCGTCCCCGTCCTCGCGGGGCGCGGCCTGGGGCAGGTGGCCGGGGGAGACGCCGCCCAGTTCGTCGGGGTCGGTGAGGAGGCGCCGGTAGAGGGCGGACCGCGCCTGGAGTTCCTCGTGCGTACCGATGTCGGCCAGCCGCCCGCCGTCGAGCACGGCGATCCGGTCGGCCAGGCCCAGGGTGGACCGGCGATGGGCGATGAGCAGGGTGGTGCGCCCGGCCATCACGGACCGCAGTGCCTCGTGGATCTCGTGCTCCACGCGCGCGTCGACGGCCGAGGTGGCGTCGTCGAGGAGGAGCAGCCGGGGGTCCGCGAGGATGGCGCGGGCGAGCGCGATGCGCTGCCGCTGACCGCCGGAGAGGGTGAGTCCGTGCTCCCCGACGGTGGTGTCGTACCCGTCGGGGAGCTCGTCGATGAACCGGTCGGCCTGCGCGGCCCGGGCGGCGGCCTCGATCTCCTCCCGGGCGGCCCCGGGGCGTCCGTACGCGATGTTGGCGCGGACGGTGTCGGAGAACAGGAAGCTGTCCTCCGGTACCAGCCCGATGGCACCGCGCAGCGAGGCGAGGGTCAGGTCCCGCACGTCGTGCCCGCCGACCCGGACGGCACCGCCGGTCACGTCGTAGAAGCGCGGCAGCAGCAGCGAGACGGTGGACTTGCCGCTGCCGGAGGACCCGACGACGGCCACGGTCTCTCCTGGCTCGATGACCAGCGAGAACCCGTCGAGGACGGCCCGGGACCCGCCTTCGTAGGAGAAGGAGACGTCGTCGAACTCGACTCGCGCGGGAGCATCGCCGGGAAGCTCCTTCCGGCCGTCCTCGATGAAGGGCTCGGTGTCGATCAGATCCAGCACGCGCTCGACGCCGGCCCGGGCCTGCTGGCCGACCGTGAGGACCATCGCGAGCATCCGCACGGGCCCGACGAGCTGCGCGAGGTAGGCGGAGAAGGCCACGAACGTACCGAGGGTGATCTGCCCCCGGGTGGCGAGCCAGCCGCCGAGCGCGAGCATGGCGACCTGCCCGAGCGCGGGCACGGCCTGGAGAGCGGGGGTGTAGCGGGAGTTGAGCCGGATGGTCCGCAGCCGCCCGGCGAACAGGGTCCGGCTCGCGTCGCGCAGTTTGCCGGTCTCCTGGTCCTCCTGCCCGAACCCCTTGACGACCCGCACGCCGGTGACGGCCCCGTCGACGACTCCGGCGACCTGCCCGGCCTGGGCCTGGGCGTACCAGGTGGCCGGGTGGAGCCGGGTACGGCTCCGCCTGGCGATGAACCAGAGGGCGGGGGCCACGGCGAGGACGACGAGGGTCAGCGGCAGGGAGAGCCAGGCCATCACACCCAGCGAGATGAAGAACAGCAGGAAGTTCCCGATGGTCATCGGGAGCATGAAGAGCAGACCCTGGATGAGCTGGAGGTCGCTGGTGGCCCGCCCGACGACCTGCCCGGTGGACAGCTCGTCCTGCCGCCGCCCGTCGAGCCGCGACACGGACGCGTACATCTCGGCCCGCAGGTCGTGCTGCACGTCGAGCGCGAGGCGCCCTCCGTAGTACCGGCGGACGAAGGTCAGCACGTACACGGCCACCGCTGCGGCGACGAGCAGCGATATCCACAGGCCGAGGGACTGCTCGCCCGCCCCGATCACATCGTCGATGACGATCTTGGTGATGAGCGGCACGAGCGCCATGAGCGCCATACCGCCGAGTGAGGACCCGAGCGCGAGCCACACGTCGACGGGATGTCTCCGGCAGTACCCCCACAGCCGCCGCGCCCACCCTTCACCGGGTTCCTGTTGCCGTTCCCCCACCGCCGACGCCACGTCTGCGACCTCCCGTTTCTCCGCTTCCCTACCGCAAGGCTGCAACAGGGACGGGGCGGGTTTTCATCCCGCCCCGCCCCTGCCCGGCCGAGGTCCCGACTTTCGTCCTAGGCCCACGGCCGACGGCTCCGCTCATCCGCCGCGGGCCGTGCGTCCTCCACCGTGCCGGCCGGGCCGCGGCGGCCCGCGCCACGAGGCGGAGGGGGTGACCACGGCCGGATCCCCCGGACCGACCGGTCCGTGCGGGACCGTGAGGAGGCTAGAGCGCCGTCAGGACACGGGGGCCGGCGTCCGTCACGGCGACCGTGTGTTCGGCGTGGGCCGCACGGCTGCCGTCGTCGGTGCGCAGCGTCCAGCCGTCGCGGTCCACGTGGAAGCCGTCCGAGCCGCCGCCTATGAGCATCGGCTCGATCGCCAGCACCATGCCGTGCCGGAGCCGCATGCCACGGCCGGGCCGGCCCTCGTTCGGCACCTCCGGGTCCTCGTGCATCCGGCGGCCCACACCGTGCCCGCCGAAGCCCTCCGGGATGCCGTAGCCGGCGGCGCGGCACACGGTGCCGATGGCGTGCGCGATGTCACCGACGCGGTTGCCGACGACGGCCGCGGCGATGCCCGCGTCCAGTGCCTCACCGGCGGTCTCGGCCAGCCGTACGTCCTCGGGGCGCGGCCTGCCGACGGTGAAGCTGATCGCGCTGTCGCCGACCCAGCCGTCCAGGCGGGCCCCGAAGTCGAGGGAGACGAGGTCGCCGTCGCGCAGCCGGTAGCGGGTGGGGATGCCGTGCACGATCGCGTCGTTCACGGAGGCGCACAGCACCCCGGGAAACGGGACGGGGGCGAACTCGGGCCGGTAGCCGAGGAACGGCGACCCCGCGCCCGCCTCCCGCAGCACCTCGCGGGCCACCCGGTCCAGCTCCAGCAGGGACACGCCGACACGGGCCGCCTCCCGTGCCGCCGTCAGGGCGCGGGCCACGACGCGGCCCGCCTCTCGCATCGCATCCAGGGACGCGTCGGTCTTCAGTTCCACCATGACCAATTACTATACCGGTATAAAAATTGGGCACCGCGGTAGACTGCCCGCCATGGTCCGCACCCCCCTCACCCCCGAAGAGCGCGAACGCGGCGAGCGGCTGGGCCGGCTGCTCCGCCAGGCCCGGGGCAGCCGCAGCATGGCCGAGGTCGCCGCCGGCGCGGGACTGTCCACGGAGACGCTGCGCAAGATCGAGACCGGCCGGGCACCCACCCCCGCCTTCTTCACGGTGGCGGCGCTGGCCACGGAGCTGGACCTGTCCCTGGACGCACTCCTCACCCGGTGCGCGGCGGCGGGGGAGCCCGCCGGGGACACGGCGGGCCCGGCAGCGGCCTAGCTACCGCGGAAGCGGCACCGCACGGCCCACGGCGGACAGCTTGGGCACGCGCATGACAACGACACCGAATTGACGCGTACCGTTCACACTCCGGTGACCGGTCCCGTGCGACTCTCCCCTTGCCGCAACCGTCAACTCGCGTAGACGACCCCACCGTTCGCGCGAGAATCACCCCCGGAAGGGGCTCCCCCATGCCCTCTGCGCCGACCACCTCCCTACGGGCCGGACGCCGCTGGAAGCTGCCGCTGCTGGCCGCCGCGGTGCTCGTCGGGTGCACCGTGCCCGGCACCGCCGGCGCCAGCGCCGCGACCGCCTCGTACGACGAGACGTACTACGCCTACGCGTCCGGCAAGTCCGGTGCCGCGCTCAAGGACGCGCTGCACACGATCATCAGCGACCAGCGCAGGATCTCGTACTCCGCCGTCTGGAACGCCCTCAAGGAGACGGACGAGGACCCGGCCGACCCCGCCAAGGTCGTCCTGCTCTACAGCGGCACCTCCCGCAGCAAGAACCTCAACGGCGGCGGTGTCGGGGACTGGAACCGGGAGCACGTCTGGGCCAAGTCCCACGGCGGCTTCGGGACCAGCACCGGACCCGGCACCGACCTGCACCACCTGCGGCCCACCGACGTGCAGGTCAACAGCATCCGCGGCAACAAGGACTTCGACCGGGGCGGCAGCCCGGTGAACGGCGCCCCCGGCAACTACACGGACGCTGACTCGTTCGAGCCGCGGGACGCCGTGAAGGGCGATGTCGCCCGCATGATCCTGTACATGGCCGTGCGCTACGAGGGTGACGACTACTGGCCCGACCTGGAGCCGAACAACTCGGTCGACAACGGCAGCGCGCCGTACCACGGGCGGCTCTCCGTGCTGAAGCAGTGGCACCAGGAGGACCCGCCGGACGCGTTCGAGAAGCGCCGCAACGACGTGATCCACCAGCAGTACCAGTACAACCGGAACCCGTTCATCGACCACCCGGAGTGGGTGGAGGCGATCTGGTAGGCACCCGCCCCTCCCCCTCCCGCCGCATCGGTGTGCGGCGGGAGGGCCAGGGCGCAGGCGCGCCCGCCGGGTGCGCCTAGACGTGCGTCGCCGCGAACATGCGCGGGTTCGCCTTCAGCACCACCACCGACGGGACCCCCGACGACAGGGCCTGCCCCAGGTCCCGCTCCAGCCCCTCCGGGGTCGTCCGCGTCGCGCGCACACCGAACGACTCCGCCAGCGCCACGAAGTCCGGGCCCGCCAGGTCCGTGCCCGTCGGGCGGCCGTACGCCTCCGTCATGTACTCGCGCAGGATGCCGTAACCGCCGTCGTCGACGATCAGCCAGGTCACCGGCAGGGCGTGCTGCTTCGCGGTCGCGAGTTCCGCGATCGAGTACAGGGCGCCGCCGTCGCCCGACACGGCCAGGACCGGGCGGGTGCGGTCCGCCACCGCCGCGCCCAGCGCCGCCGGGTACGCGTAGCCGAGGCCGCCCGCGCCCTGCGCCGAGTGCATGGTGCCGGGGCGGCGGGGGTCGAAGGCCGACCAGGCCCAGTACGACAGGATCGTCATGTCCCAGAAACCGGGGGAGTCCGCGGGAAGCGCCCGGCGGATGGACCGCAGCAGGTCCTGTTCCGTCGTCAGGTCCTGTGCCTCGATCCGGGACCGGATCCTGGCCAGGACCTCCCGTACGCGGTCCGCCGCATCCGGGTCCGTGCGCTCCCCCACCCTCTCCAGCAGCGCCTGCAGTGCCGGGCGCGCGTCCGCGTGGATGCCCAGCGCCGGGTGGTTCGACTCCAGTTTCCCGAGGTCCGCCTCGATCTGGATCACCCGGCCGCGCGGCGCGAACGTGTGGTAGTTCGAGGACAGTTCGCCCAGACCCGAGCCCACCACCAGCAGGATGTCCGCGTCCTCCAGGAAGTCCGTCATGTGCCGGTCCTCCAGCCACGACTGGAGCGACAGCGGATGCTCCCACGGGAACGCACCCTTGCCTCCGAAGGTCGTGACGACCGGGGCCGAGAGGCGCTCGGCCAGGGCCCGGAGCTTGCCGGAGGCGTCCGCGCGGACCACTCCGCCCCCCGCGACGACCGCGGGGCGCTCCGCCTGCGTCAGCAGGTGCGCCGCCAGCGCCGTCAGCTCCGGGCGGGGCGGGAGCGGGTCCGGGGTGGCGTCGGGGGCCGTGACGGGCGGCAGCGTCGTCGGGGCCGTCAGGACGTCCTGCGGGATCTCCACCCACACGGGGCCGTGCGGGGGCGTCAGCGCCGACCGCCAGGCCGCGGCGATCGCGGACGGGATCTGGGAAGCACTCCTGACCGGGTGCACGGACTTCACGATGTCGCGGAACGACGCCTGCTGGTCCCGCAGTTCGTGCAGGTAGCCGCGACGGCCCCCGCCGAGCCCGGCCACCGGGACCTGCGCGCTGATCGCGACGACCGGGGCACTGGCGGCGGCGGCCTCCTGGAGGGCGGGCAGGGAGGTCAGCGCGCCCGGGCCGGTGGAGAGGAGGAGCGGGGCCGCCTCACCCGTGACCCGGCCGTAGGCGTCGGCGGCGAAGCCCGCGTTGTTCTCGACACGCAGCCCTATGTACGTGAGGTCGGAGCGGCGCAGGGCGTCGAACATGCCGAGCGCGTGCTGGCCCGGCAGGCCGAAGACGGTGGTCGCGCCGAGCCCGCGGAGCGTCTCCACGACGAGGTCGCCGCCGAGCCTCCCGGCCGTCAAGCGGCGGGAGGCGCCGCCCTGGGGGGTGGCGGGCGGATGCGGTGCGGCGGCCGCCGCACCGGTGGAGCGCGGCGGCAGGTCGTGTGCGTGGGTCATGGGCGTCCGTCTCGGCAGGGTTGCGGATGCGGTCCCGGGGCCGGGTCCGCCTGCGCCCGTCCTCCCCCGGCTCTCGGCTCCGCCCACCGGGGGCCTCCGTCCGGCGGAACGACGGCCCTCAGGCGGTCCCGGCGGCGTCGGCTACGCGCGGGCCGCCGCGATCTGGCGGCTCATGATCGTCGTCAGCTCGTACGCCGTGTGGGACGCGGCGACCGACGTGATCTCGGCGTGGTCGTACGCGGGGGCGACCTCCACCACGTCCGCCGAGACCAGGTTGCAGGAGGCCAGCCCCCGCAGGATCTCCAGCAGCTCGCGGGAGGTCATGCCGCCGGCCTCGGGCGTGCCGGTGCCGGGGGCGTGGGCCGGGTCGAGGCAGTCGATGTCGATGGAGATGTACAGCGGACGGTCACCGATCCGCTGGCGGAGCTGGTCGGCCACCTCGTCGGCGCCGCGCCGGTACACGTCCGCCGAGGTGACGATGCCGAAGCCCATCTTCTCGTCGTCCGTCAGGTCCTGCTTGCCGTACAGCGGGCCGCGGGTGCCGACGTGCGAGAGCGCGGACGTGTCGAGGATGCCCTCCTCGACGGCCCGGCGGAACGGCGTGCCGTGCGTGTACTCGGCACCGAAGTAGGTGTCCCAGGTGTCCAGGTGGGCGTCGAAGTGCAGCAGGGCGACGGGGCCGTGCTTCTTCGAGACGGAGCGCAGCAGCGGGAGGGCGATGGTGTGGTCGCCGCCCAGGGTCATGAGCCGGGCGCCGGTGCCGAGCAGGTCGTCCGCGGCGGCCTCGACCGTCTCGACGGCCTCGTTGATGTTGAACGGGTTCACGGCGATGTCGCCGCCGTCCGCGACCTGGGCCAGCGCGAAGGGCGAGGCGTCCTGCGCGGGGTTGTAGGGGCGCAGCAGGCGGGAGGCCTCACGGATGGCGTTGCCGCCGAAGCGGGCACCGGGACGGTACGAGACACCGGAGTCGAACGGCACTCCGATCACGGCGACGTCCGCGGTACCGACCTCGTCCAGGCGCGGCAGCCGGGCGAAGGTCGCGGGACCGGCGTAGCGCGGGACGCGGGAGGAGTCGATGGGGCCGCGGGGGGTGTCGGTGCTCATGGGACGAAGGTACGCGAGCGCAAGGGCGGACAGAAGTGTACGTTTCTTCCATCTGTACGGCTCCGAGTAGAGGAAACGTCCATGCCAGGCCCCGCGTCACCCACCGCCCCTTTCGCGCCGCCCGTGCGGCTGGGCGCGCTGCTGGCGCGGGAGGAACTGGGTCTGCGGCTGGTCGCGGGTGATCCGGAGACCGAGCTGCACTGGGTGCACACGTCCGAGATGGCCGACCCGTTCCCGTACCTGCTGGGCGGGGAGCTGCTGTTGACGGCGGGCGTGCAGCTGGCGCGGACCGACCCGGGGCGGTTCGCGGCGCGGGTCGCGGAGGCGGGGGCGGCGGCGCTCGGGTTCGGGGTGACCCCGGTGTACGACACGGTGCCGGAGCCGCTGGCCGAGGCCTGCGTCCGGCACGGGCTGCCGCTGCTGGAGGTGCCGCCGCGGACGCCGTTCTCGGCGGTGGCCCGCGCGGTGTGGGCCCTGATGTCCGAGGCCCGGCACCAAGGACTGCGCCGGGCGACGGACGCCCAGCGCGCCCTGGCCACGGCCGCGGCCCGCCCCGACCCCGTACCGGCGGTGCTGCACGCCCTGGCCGGGCACCTGAGCGGCCGGGCCGCGCTGTACGCGCCGGACGGCACCGAGTACGCGGCGGACGGCCGGGGCCTCACCCCCGAGGAGGGCGCCGCCCTGGAGCGCCTGGTCCGGCTGGTGGCCGGCACCGGCCGGCGTCCGTCGTCCGCGGCCGACACGGGCCCGGGCGGAGTGCGGCTGGCCGCGTACAGCCTGGGGACGGGCGCGCCGGGGCTGACGCTGGGCCTGGCGATGGCCCGCAGGGAGGAGTCGGACCAGCGGATCGCGGAGACCGCGATGGTGCTGCTGTCCCTCCTGACCGCCCCCCACCAGGCCGCCGACGAGGCGACCCGCTCGGCCGCACTCGTACGGCTCCTGCTGGGCGCCGGCCCGTCGGACGTGGCTCCGCTCCTGGGCGAGGCGCCCTGGACCGTGGTGCACGCCCGGGGCCCCGGCGCCGCCCCGGGCACCGCCTCCCAGGCCCCGCCCCCGGCCCTGGGCAGTCCGCTGGTGGACGTCCGCGAGGACGGCACCGTCCGGGTGCTGCTCCCCGCCGCCCGCGAGGTGGGCCCGCATCCCGGCTGGACCCTCGGAGTGAGCGCCCCGGCCGCCCCCGGAGACCTCCGCGCGGCGGACGCCCAGGCCGCCCGCGCCCTCCGCCGCGCCGAGGCGGCCCGCGCCCCCCTGTCCCGCCACCACCCGAGCGGGTTCGCCGCCCTGGTGGACGAGGGCGAGGCCGCCGCGCACGCCGGCGCCCTGCTGGCACCGCTGTCCGGCGCGCCCGCCCTGGCGGAGACCCTGCACGCCTGGCTGTCCCTGCACGGCAGCTGGGACCGCACCGCCGCCGCCCTGGGCGTCCACCGCAACACGGTGCGCCAGCGGATCGCGCGGTGCGCGGCGCTGCTGGACGCGGACCTGGACGACGTGGAGGTCCGGATGGAGCTGTGGTTCGCGTTGCGGTGGCGGTGAACGTCCGGTCACGCTGACGGTTGTGATCTGAACGACTCTGGACAGAGTCGATGACCCGCGAGTAACTTCGTTATGAGCAAGCGCTTAGTCGCATCATCGTCGAGTGGAGGGCCGCACCGTGCGCCGTACCGTATTCAACGAGGACCACGAGGCCTTCCGGGAGACCCTGCGGGCCTTCGTCGAGACCGAGGTCGTGCCCGTATACGACGAGTGGTTCGCCGCGGGTCAGGCGCCCCGCGACTTCTACTACAAGCTCGGCGAGCTGGGCATCTTCGGCATCAACGTCCCCGAGGAGTTCGGCGGCGCGGGCCTGGACACGCACAAGTTCGAGGCCGTCCTGTACGAGGAGACCTCCCGCGCGGGCGTCCAGTTCGGCGGCTCCGGCGTGCATGTGCTGCTGGCCCTCCCGTACATCAAGATGCTCGCCACCGACGAGCAGAAGAAGCGGTACCTGCCCAAGTTCGTCTCCGGCGAGGAGATGTGGGCGCTGGCGATGACCGAGCCGGGCACCGGCTCCGACGTCGCGGGCATGAAGACCACCGCCAAGCTGAGCGAGGACGGCACGCACTACGTCCTCAACGGCGCCAAGACCTTCATCACCGGCGGCGTCCACGCCGACCGCGTGATCGTGTGCGCCCGGACCTCCGCCCCGTCCGCCGAGGACCGCCGCTTCGGCATCTCCCTGTTCGCGGTGGACACCAAGTCCGAGGGCTACTCGATCGGCCGCAAGCTGGACAAGCTGGGCCTGCGCACCTCCGACACCGCCGAGCTGGCGTTCGTCGACGTGAAGGTCCCGGTCGAGGACCTGCTGGGCGAGGAGGGCAAGGGCTTCTCCTACCTCGGTCACAACCTGGCCTCCGAGCGCTGGGGCATCGCCTTCGGCGCGTACGCTCAGGCCAAGGCGGCGGTCCGGTTCGCCCAGCAGTACGTGCAGGAGCGCACGGTCTTCGGCAAGCCGGTCGCGCACTTCCAGAACACCAAGTTCGAGCTGGCCGCCTGCCAGGCCGAGGTCGACGCCGCCGAGGCCGTCGCGGACCGCGCGCTGGAGGCGCTGGACGCGGGCGAGCTGACCCCGGCCGAGGCCGCCTCCGCCAAGCTGTTCTGCACCGAGGTCGCCCACCGCGTGATCGACCGCTGCCTCCAGCTGCACGGCGGCTACGGCTACATGAACGAGTACCCGATCGCCCGCCTGTACGCGGACAACCGCGTGAACCGCATCTACGGCGGCACCAGCGAGATCATGAAGTCGATCATCGCCAAGTCGATGGGCCTGTAAGTCCCCGTGACCCAGGCGCTCGACGACCTCCTCGACCTGCTCGACCTGGAGCGGGTCGAGGAGAACATCTTCCGCGGCCGGTCCCGGTCGGCCATCGTGCCCCGGGTCTTCGGCGGCCAGGTCGCGGCCCAGGCGCTGGTCGCGGCCGGCCGCACGGTCCCCGCCGACCGCACCGCGCACTCGCTCCACTCGTACTTCCTGCGCATGGGCGACCCCGGCGCACCGATCGTCTACACCGTGGACCGCATCCGCGACGGCCGGTCGTTCACGACCCGCCGGGTGGTGGCGGTCCAGCACGGCCAGCCGATCTTCCACCTGTCGGCGTCCTTCCAGACGTACGAGGAGGGCCTGGAGCACCAGGCGGAGATGCCGCCCGCCCCCGACCCGGAGACCCTGCCGACCGCGGAGGAGGCCCTCCCCCGCTACGCCCACCGCCTGGCGCACCCGAGCATCGCGGAGCGCCTGCTGAAGGCACGGGAGGCGGTGGACCTGCGGTACGTGGCGCAGCCGCCGTACGCGACGGCCGGCGAGCCGCGGGAGCCGCGCTCGCAGGTGTGGTTCCGCGCGAACGGCAAGCTGGCGAGCGACGACCCCCTCCTGCACATCTGCCTCGCGACGTACGTCTCCGACATGACCCTGCTCGACTCGGTGCTGCTCGCGCACGGCCGGGGCGGCTGGGCGGTCGGTGACGTGGTGGGCGCGTCCCTGGACCACGCGATGTGGTTCCACCGCCCGTTCCGGGCCGACGAGTGGCTGCTGTACGACCAGGAGTCCCCGTCCTCCTCGGGTGGCCGCGGCCTGGGCCAGGCCCGCATCTACACCCGGGACGGCCGCCTGGCGATCTCGGTCATCCAGGAGGGCGTGGTGCGGGTCCCGCGCGCCTAGCCGGCGCGCTGCGCCTGAAGGCCCCCGGACGGTTCCGGCCGGGCGCCGAGAGGCCGGGACGCCCGGTCTGCGTGAGGGAACCCAGGCTGCCGGGCGGACCGGTCCACCGGCGTATCACCGGCGCCGGACACACCGGGCGGTGTCCGGCGGACCGCACCCGGACCGCCGGGCCCGGCAAGCCGCTCCCACGCTCCCGGCCGGGCCGGGGCACAGCCGCCCCGCCGGTTCCTCGGCACCCGCCGATGCCGCGCACCGGCGCCCGCCCCGGTGCCGCATCCGCGCGCGCCGGGTACGGCACCGGGGCGGGCACGACCGGCCCGGCCGTCGGCATCACCCGCCCGGCGCCTCCTCCGGGCCGTTCGGTGCCGGAGAGCGGGAGCCGGGAGCCCGGGAACGGCGACGGGGCGGGGCCCCGGGCCCGGGAAGGGGCGGGGTGAGCCCCCTACGCCGTCAGCCCCGCCGCGTCCAGCAGATACGCCGTCATCGGCTCATAGAACCGCGGGTCCAGGACATGGTCGTCCAGTGGCACCGCGACCTGGAGCGTCCCCTCCGCCTCCGCGAGGAACAGCGCGGGGTCGTTGCAGTCCGCGTACCCCACCGCGTCGATCCCCCGCTGGGCCGCCCGCCCCGCCCAGCCGTGATCGGCCACCACGAGGTCGGGCAGCGCCTGGTCCAGCGCCCGCAGCCCGTCCAGCACGGCGTTCATCGGCTGGGGCGAGTGCGTGTGCCACAGGCTCGCGCCCCGCTCGAAGACCGCGACGTCCGCGAACTGGACGACATACCCCTCGTCGGCGGTGAGCCCGCCGGGGATCCGCACGATGTCGCACCCGACGGCACGCAGCGCGGCGGCCGTCCGGCTGTGGACGTCCAGCAGGGCGCCCGGGTGCCCGGTGGCGAACAGCACCCGTTCCCGCCCGGCCGCGGCCTTCCGCAGGCGTGCCGCCATCCGGTCGAGCCCGTCGACGGTCAGTTCGGGGTCGATGGTGTCCTGGCCGGCCCGGTGCTCGGGGTCGTCGTTGACCCCGCACCGCTCGGCCATGACCGCGAGCACGTCCTGCTCGTCGGACCACCGATCCCCCAGTTCCAGGCCCAGCCAGTAGTGCCGTTCACCGTTGGCGAGGCTCCGGTAGTGGGCCAGGTTGTTGTCGCGCGGTGTGGCGACGTCCCCGGCGATACGCGTACGGACAAGGTGCTCGACGAGGGCGGGGCGGCTGGGTATCGGCATTCCCCCATTGTGCCGCCCGGCACTCGCCGCGTCCGCGTCATTCCACGGCGTGGACCGGCGCGCCGGTCAGCGAACCGAAGGCGCCGTGCGCCAGACGGCGCAGGAGGGCCTCGGTGGTGTGGCGGGCCGACGGGTCGCCTGCCGTGGAGGCGGAGCCCAGGTGCGGGGTCGAGTTGAGCAGCCCGAACACCGCGTGGACGGCCGCCCTGGCCTGCTGTTCCGTCTGCTCCGGGTAGAGCGCGCGGACCACCTCGACCCACACCTCCACATACTGCCGCTGGAGCTGTCGGACCCGCTTGCGGTCGGCGTCCCGGAGGCGGTCCAGCTCCCGGTCGTGCAGGGTGATCAGGGAGCGGTCGTTGAGGGCGAAGTCGATGTGTCCGTCGATCAGGGCGGCCAGCAGGGCGTCCGGGTCGCCGTCGGCCTCCGCGACCCGCTGCCGCCCGCCCTCCAGCAGCCGTTCGCTGATACCGACCAGCAGCTCCGCGAGCATCGCGTCCTTGCCCGCGAAGTGACGGTAGAGCCCGGGGCCGCTGATGCCGACGGCCGCCCCTATCTCGTCGACGCCCACTCCGTGGAAACCGCGCTCGGCGAAGAGGCGGGCGGCCTCCCTGAGGATCTGCTCCCGGCGGGTCGGGGCGTCGGTCCTGGTGCTCATGGGACTGATTCTAGACAAGGGGGTTAGCGGTCGTTAACCTGAAGGCACACGTTAACGCTCATTAACCGAGTTGTAGCAGTGGTACGGGCAAGGGGGCTCGACACGATGCAGCAGGCACCTGTGCTGACGAGCGCGGCTGATCCCGCGTCGCCGGCCTGGCAGGCCAACGAGGCGGCCCACCGGGAGCTGGCCGACGACCTGCGGGCCCGGCTGGCCGCCGCCCGGCTGGGCGGCGGGGAGCGCGCCCGCGCCCGGCACACCGCGCGCGGCAAGCTGTTGCCGCGCGACCGCGTGGACGGCCTTCTGGACCCGGGCTCGCCGTTCCTGGAGCTGGCCCCGCTCGCCGCGAACGGGCTGTACGGCGACCAGGCACCCGCCGCCGGCGTCATCGCGGGCATCGGCAGGGTCAGCGGCCGCGAGGTCGTGGTGGTCGCCAACGACGCGACCGTCAAGGGCGGCACCTACTACCCGATGACGGTCAAGAAGCACCTGCGCGCGCAGGAGGTGGCCCTGGAGAACCGGCTGCCCTGCGTGTACCTGGTGGACTCGGGCGGCGCCTTCCTGCCGATGCAGGACGAGGTCTTCCCCGACCGTGAGCACTTCGGGCGGATCTTCTACAACCAGGCCCGCATGTCGGGCGCCGGGATCCCGCAGATCGCCGCAGTGCTCGGGTCCTGCACCGCCGGTGGCGCCTATGTGCCCGCCATGAGCGACGAGGCCGTGATCGTACGGAACCAGGGCACGATCTTCCTGGGGGGCCCGCCCCTGGTGAAGGCCGCGACCGGCGAGGTCGTCACCGCGGAGGAGCTGGGCGGCGGCGAGGTCCACTCCCGCACGTCGGGCGTCACCGACCACCTCGCGGAGGACGACGCCCACGCGCTGCGGATCGTCCGGAACATCGTCGCCACCCTCCCCGGGCGGCAGCCCCTCCCCTGGTCCGTCGAGCCCGTCGAGGAGCCGAAGGCCGACCCCGCCGGGCTGTACGGGGCCGTGCCGGTGGACTCGCGCACCCCGTACGACGTGCGCGAGGTCATCGCCCGGATCGTCGACGGCTCGCGCTTCTCCGAGTTCAAGTCCGAGTACGGGCAGACCCTCGTCACCGGTTTCGCCCGGATCCACGGCCACCCGGTGGGAGTCGTCGCCAACAACGGCATCCTGTTCTCCGAGTCCGCCCAGAAGGGCGCCCACTTCATCGAGCTGTGCGACCAGCGCGGCATCCCGCTGCTGTTCCTCCAGAACATCTCCGGGTTCATGGTGGGCCGCGACTACGAGGCGGGCGGCATCGCCAAACACGGGGCCAAGATGGTCACCGCCGTCGCCTGCACACGCGTGCCGAAGCTGACGGTCGTCGTCGGCGGCTCGTACGGCGCCGGCAACTACTCCATGTGCGGCCGGGCCTACAGCCCCCGCTTCCTGTGGATGTGGCCCAACGCCAAGATCTCCGTCATGGGCGGCGAGCAGGCCGCCTCCGTCCTCGCCACCGTCAAGCGCGACCAGCTCGAAGCGCGCGGCGAGGAGTGGCCGACGGACGAGGAAGAGACCTTCAAGGCACCGATCCGTCAGCAGTACGAAACCCAGGGCAGCGCCTACTTCGCCACCGCCCGCCTCTGGGACGACGGGGTGATCGACCCGATGGAGACCCGGCAGGTGCTGGGCCTGGCCCTGACCGCCTGCGCCAACGCGCCCCTGGGTGACCCCCAGTTCGGCGTCTTCCGGATGTGAGGGACCTGACGACCATGCCGACCATGTTCGACACCGTTCTGGTGGCCAACCGGGGCGAGATCGCCGTCCGGGTCATCCGCACCCTGCGCGCCCTGGGGATCCGGTCGGTCGCCGTGTTCAGCGACGCGGACGCCGGCGCCCGGCACGTCCGGGAGGCCGACACCGCCGTACGGATCGGCCCGCCCCCCGCCGCCGAGAGCTACCTGCGCACCGACCTCCTCCTGGACGCGGCCGCCAGGACCGGCGCCCAGGCCGTCCACCCCGGGTACGGGTTCCTCGCGGAGAACGCCGCGTTCGCGCGGGCCTGCGCCGACGCGGGGCTGGTCTTCATCGGGCCCCCGGCGGAGGCCATCGCCCTGATGGGCGACAAGATCCGCGCCAAGGAGACGGTACGGGCGGCCGGCGTGCCCGTCGTGCCCGGCTCGTCCGGCAGCGGGCTGAGCGACGCCGAACTGGCCGCCGCCGCACGCGAGATCGGCATGCCCGTGCTCCTGAAGCCCTCGGCGGGCGGCGGCGGCAAGGGCATGCGGCTCACCCGCGTGGAGTCGGCGCTGCCGGACGAGATCGCCGCCGCCCGGCGTGAGGCCCGGGCCTCCTTCGGTGACGACACACTGCTGGTGGAGCGGTGGATCGACCGGCCCCGGCACATCGAGATCCAGGTCCTGGCCGACGGCCACGGCAACGTGATCCACCTCGGTGAGCGCGAGTGCTCGCTCCAGCGGCGCCACCAGAAGATCATCGAGGAGGCCCCGAGCGTCCTCCTGGACGAGGAGACCCGCGCCGCCATGGGCGAGGCGGCCGTCCAGGCGGCCCGCTCCTGCGGCTACCGGGGCGCGGGCACGGTCGAGTTCATCGTCCCGGGCGGGGACCCCTCCTCGTACTACTTCATGGAGATGAACACCCGGCTCCAGGTCGAGCACCCGGTGACCGAGCTGATCACCGGCCTGGACCTGGTGGAGTGGCAGGTGCGGGTCGCGGCGGGCGAGGAACTGCCGTACGCACAGCAGGACATCACCCTCACCGGGCACGCCGTCGAGGCCCGCATCTGCGCCGAGGACCCGGCGCGCGGCTTCCTGCCCTCCGGCGGCACGGTCCTGTCGCTGCGGGAGCCGCAGGGCGCCGGTGTGCGGACGGACTCGGGGCTGAGCGAGGGCACCGAGGTGTCCAGCCTGTACGACCCCATGCTGTCGAAGGTCATCGTGCACGGCCCCGACCGCCCCACCGCCCTGCGCCGGCTGCGGGCCGCGCTCGCGGACACGGTCACCCTGGGCGTACCGACCAACGCCGGCTTCCTGCGGCGGCTGCTCGCGCACCCGTCGGTGGTGTCCGGGGACCTGGACACCGGTCTGGTGGAGCGAGAGGCCGACGGGCTGGTCGGCGGAGACGTGCCGCCCGAGGTGTACGAGGCGGCGGCAGCGGTACGGGAGGAGAGGCTGCGGCCCCGGCCGGACGCGGCAACAGGCTGGACGGACCCGTTCGCGGTGCCGAGCGGCTGGCGGATGGGCGGGGAGCCGCACCCGGTCGCCCACCACCTGCGGGTCGCGGGGCTCGAGGCCGTCGCCCACCGGCTCCGGGGCACGGCCCACCACGTCAGCTCCGACACGGTCACCGTCACGCTCGACGGCGTGACCCACACCTTCCACCGCGCAGGGAGCTGGCTGGGCCGGGACGGCGACAGCTGGAACGTCCAGGACCACGACCCGGTCGAGGCGTCCCTCACCCGTTCGGCGTACGCGGGTGCCGACTCGCTCACGGCGCCGATGCCCGGAACGGTCACGGTGGTGAAGGTGGCGGTCGGGGACGAGGTCACGGCCGGGCAGGGGCTGGTCGTGGTCGAGGCGATGAAGATGGAGCACGTCATCTCCGCGCCGCACGACGGCACGGTCGTCGGGCTGGACGTCACACCGGGGACGACGGTGGCCATGGACCAGGTGCTGGCGGTCGTGGAACCGCACGCGCCGCAGGACGCTCCGGAGGACACCGGGGCGAACGAGGAGGGCCGGGAATGACCGCGTCCGGACTGCCCATGACCGTGCCCTCCCCCGGCCTTCCCGCCCGGGTGCGGATCCACGAGGTGGGCCCGCGCGACGGGCTCCAGAACGAGCAGGGCACCGTCCCCACCGAGGTGAAGGCGGAGTTCATCCGCCGCCTGGCGGATGCGGGCCTGGACACGGTGGAGGCGACGAGCTTCGTGCACCCCAAGTGGGTGCCCCAACTGGCTGACGCGGAGGCCCTGTTCCCGCAGGTGCGCGAGCTGGGCGTGCGGCTGCCGGTCCTCGTCCCCAACGAGCGCGGTCTGGACCGGGCGCTGGCGCTGGGGGCCCGGGAGGTGGCGGTGTTCGCCAGCGCGACGGAGTCCTTCGCCAAGGCCAACCTGAACCGCACGGTGGACGAGTCCCTGGCGATGTTCGAGCCGGTGGTGACACGGGCGAAGGCGGAGGGCGTCAGCGTCCGCGGTTACCTGTCGATGTGCTTCGGGGACCCGTGGCAGGGCCCGGTCCCGGTGGAGCAGGTCGTCGGGGTCTGCCGCCGGCTGGCGGACATGGGCTGCGACGAACTCAGCCTGGGCGACACGATCGGCGTGGCGACACCGGGCCATGTGAAGGCCCTGCTGGCCGCGCTCGGCGCCGCGGGCATTCCCGCCTCGTCCCTGGCCGTCCACTTCCATGACACCTACGGCCAGGCACTGGCCAACACGTACGCGGCGCTGGAACACGGCGTGACCACGGTCGACGCGTCGGCCGGCGGGCTCGGCGGCTGCCCGTACGCGAGGTCCGCCACCGGCAACCTCGCCACCGAAGACCTCGTGTGGATGCTCCACGGCCTCGGCATCCAGACCGGGGTCGACCTCGGCCGGCTCACCGCCACGAGCGTGTGGCTGGCCGAACGGCTGGGCCGCCCCAGCCCCTCCCGTACCGTCCGTGCCCTCTCCCACAAGGAGTGACTCCCATGTCCCTGGACCACCGGCTCTCCGCCGAGCACGAGGAACTTCGCCGTACCGTCGAGGAGTTCGCGCACGACGTGGTGGCGCCGAAGATCGGCGACTTCTACGAGCGCCACGAGTTCCCGTACGAGATCGTGCGGGACATGGGGCGGATGGGCCTGTTCGGCCTGCCCTTCCCCGAGGAGTACGGCGGCATGGGCGGCGACTATCTGGCGCTCGGCATCGCACTGGAGGAGCTGGCGAGGGTCGACTCGTCGGTGGCGATCACCCTCGAAGCGGCGGTCTCGCTGGGAGCGATGCCGGTCTACCGCTTCGGCACGGAGGAACAGAAGCGGGAGTGGCTGCCGAGGCTCTGCTCCGGCGAGCTGCTCGGCGCCTTCGGCCTCACCGAACCGGACTGCGGCTCGGACGCGGGCGGGACGCGCACGACGGCGGTGCGGGACGGCGACGAGTGGGTGATCAACGGCACGAAGTGCTTCATCACCAACTCGGGCACGGACATCACCGGTCTGGTGACGGTCACGGCGGTGACGGGCCGCAAGGAGGACGGCCGCCCACTGATCTCCTCGATCATCGTCCCGTCGGGCACCCCGGGCTTCACGGTGGCGGAGCCGTACTCGAAGGTCGGCTGGAACGCCTCGGACACGCGTGAGCTGTCCTTCCAGGACGTGCGGGTCCCGGCCGCCAACCTCCTGGGCGAGGAGGGCCGGGGCTACGCCCAGTTCCTCCGCATCCTGGACGAGGGCCGGATCGCGATCGCGGCGCTCGCGACGGGCCTGGCCCAGGGCTGCGTCGACGAGTCGCTCACCTATGCGAAGGAACGTCACGCCTTCGGGAAGGCCATCGGGGAGTTCCAGGCCATCCAGTTCAAGCTGGCCGACATGGAGATGCGCGCCCACATGGCCCGCATCGGCTGGCGCGACGCGGCGTCCCGCCTGGTGAGCGGCGAACCGTTCAAGAAGGAGGCGGCGGTGGCCAAGCTGTACTCCTCCACGGTGGCCGTCGACAACGCCCGCGAGGCCACCCAGATCCACGGCGGCTACGGCTTCATGAACGAGTACCCGGTGGCCCGCATGTGGCGCGACTCCAAGATCCTGGAGATCGGAGAGGGCACCAGCGAGGTCCAGCGCATGCTCATCGCCCGCGAACTCGGCCTCCCGGCCTGACGCGGACGGCCGCCGTCGCACCAACCCCTGTGCTCCCGGGCCGGGAGCACAGGGGTTGGTGCGCCGCTGCGGCAGCGGTGCCGGCGCCACCCGAACGGCGGCGCGGCCCGCGTCTTCCCGGCCGCTCCCGGGGCACGGGACCGGCGGCGCGGCCGGCACGCGGACCGGCTTCCGGGCCACACGTCCGCTCTCCGGAACTCCGCGGTTCAGTGCGCCCCGGCGACAGGGGCCGCCGGCTCCGGCCGGCGCGTGCCTCTGCGTGCGCGCGGCCCGGTGTACAGCGCCGCGATCAGACAGCCCGAGGCGAGGGCCGCCGGACAGACGACGGTCGGGTTCACCCACGACGGGACGAGGCCGTACCCGGCGTTGCATCTGCTGTGCAGCGGGAACAGCCTTCGCGACTCCTCCAGGTGCGCCGACCAGAAGTCGTCGTCGAATTCCACGCCGTGCCAGTACTCACACGTCTCCTGCACGTCGAGCATGGGGGCGAGTGCGCCGTACGCCCAGACGACGGCCCCGGCGGCGGAGGTGGCCGCCATCCCGGTGAGACCCATGGGCCGGGCGAACATCAGACCATTGTGCAGCTTCGCGGAGACCACGAGCAGCACGGGGCCGGTCACCCCTATGCCGGTGAACAGGAGGAAGGCGGCCAAGAGGAGGGTGACTTCCATGCCCCGGGACCCCAGCGTGATCAACGCCCCTCACCGGTGACCACCGCCCCCCGAACAAGATCTGAGGTTAGGCTAACCTATCTTCAACCTTGCCCAAGGGCCGAAATCCGGCCGTACGAAAGCGATCCAGCCATGCCCCGCAGCGCCCGAGACAGCCACCACCTCACCCGTCGCGGTCTTCTCGCCGCCGGCGGCGCCCTCGGTCTGGGAGCCGCGCTCGCCGCCTGCGGGGGCGGGAGCAGCGGCAAGGACGGCAAGGACGGGGCGGACAAGGGCAACGGCAAGGCCTGGGCGTTCAAGGACGACCGCGGGATCACCGTCGAGGCCGGTGCCACGCCCAGGAACATCGTCGCGTTCACCGGCATGGCCGCCGCCCTGCACGACTTCGGCGTGGAGGTGAAGGGCGTGTTCGGCCCCACCAGGACCGCCGACGGCAAGCCCGACGTCCAGGCCGGCGACCTCGACGTGAACAAGGTCAAGATCCTCGGCAACATCCACGACGAGTTCAACGTCGAGGAGTACCTGAAGCTGGAGCCCGACGTCCTCATCACCGACATGTGGGAGAAGGACCAGCTCTGGTACGTCCCGGAGAAGTCCAAGGACAAGATCCTCAAGATCGCGGACACCGTCGCCCTGTGGGCCGCCGACCGCTCCATGCCCCGGGTGATCCAGCGCCATGCCGAGCTGGCCGAGAGCCTCGGTGCCGACGTCAAGGACAAGAAGGTCACCGACAGCAAGGAGCGGTTCGAGAAGGCCGCGGCCCGGCTGCGCGCCGCCGCCAAGGCCAAGCCCGGGATCCGGGTCCTCGTCGGCTCCGCCTACCAGGGCGCCGACGTCTTCTACGTCTCCGCCCCGGGCCGCCCCGCCGACACGCTCTACTTCAAGGAGCTGGGCGTCAACCTGGTCGAGCCCGACAAGGTGGACGCCTCCGGCTGGTACGAGCTGCTGAGCTGGGAGAACGTCGACAAGTACAAGGCCGACATCATCATGATGGACAACCGCACCTCGGCCGTCCCGCCCAAGGAACTGCTGGACACCAAGCCCACCTGGGGCCGCCTGCCCGCCGTCAGGGCCGGCCAGGTCATCCCGCGCGTCACCGAGCCCATCTACTCGTACGACAAGTGCGCCCCGATCCTGGAGTCCCTGGCGGAGGCGCTGGAGAAGGCCGAGAAGGTGGCCTGACCTCCATGGCCTCCCTCCCGTTCCGCTTCTTCCCCCTCCGGGTCGTGCGGACCCGGAGGCTCGGCCCCTCGCTGGTCCGGGTCACTCTCGGCGGCACCGGCGACGAGGACCTGAGCGGCTTCGTGTCCGGCGGCTACGACCAGAGCCTGTCGCTGTTCCTGCCGCACCCCGGGCAGCCGGAGCCCGTGCTGCCGCCCCTCGACGGCGACGACCTGCACGGGGTGCTGGGCGCCTGGCGGGCCATGCCGGACGGCGTCCGGGCGGTGATGCGCTCGTACACCGTGCGGGAGCAGCGCCGCGACCCGGCCGAGCTGGACGTCGACTTCGCCGTCCACGAGGACGGCGGGCCCGCCTGCCGCTGGGCGCTGCGGGCTGCGGAGGGCGACCGGATCACGGTGCTCGGCCCGGCCGTGGCCGACAACACGGGCGTGCGCTTCCGGCTCCCGGACGACGCCGACGAGCTGCTGCTCTGGGCCGACGAGACGGCGCTGCCCGCCGCCTCGGCCATCCTGGAGCGGCTGCCCGCCGGGCTGCGTGCCCAGGTCTGGCTGGAGGTCCCGCAGGCGGGCGACCGGCTGGAGGCACACACCGCCGCCGACGCGTCGATCACCTGGCTCGTACGGGACGGGCACACCCCGCCCGCCGTGGACGCCGTCCGCGCGGCGGAGGTCACCGGCTCGGCGCCCTATGTGTGGATCGCCGGCGAGTCGGGCACGGTCAAGACGCTGCGGCGGCACTTCGTGAACGAACGCGGGCTGGACCGCCGCCGGGTGACGTTCACCGGGTACTGGCGCAGGGGCCTGAGCGAGGACGCCCTGCGCGAGGCCCCGGCGAGCGGGAACGAGAACGGGACCTAGGACGGCCGTCACCGGGAGGGCACGTTGTCCACGCCTCAAGACCTCGACCTGATCGGTATCGGGCTGGGCCCCTTCAACCTGGGCCTGGCCTGCCTCGTCGAGCCGGTCGGGGAACTCGACGCGCTCTTCCTGGACGCCAAGCCGGACTTCGAGTGGCACTCCGGCATGTTCCTGGAGGGCGCGCACCTCCAGACGCCGTTCATGTCGGACCTGGTGACCCTGGCCGACCCGACCTCCCCGTACTCCTTCCTGAACTACCTGAAGCAGAAGGGGCGGCTGTACTCCTTCTACATCCGCGAGAACTTCTATCCGCTGCGCGCCGAGTACGAGGACTACTGCCGGTGGGCGGCGGCGCAGCTCGGCAGCGTCCGCTTCGGCACGACGGTGACCCGGGTCGGGTACGACTCCGCGGCCGAGGTGTACGAGGTCGGCACGGCCTGCGGCGAGACCTTGCGGGCACGGCACCTCGTCCTGGGCACCGGCACCCCGCCGTACGTCCCGGAGCCCTGCCGGGGGCTGGGCGGCGACCTCGTCCACACGTCCGGCTACCTGCCGAACCGGGACGCCCTGAAGGCGAAGGGCTCCGTCACGATCGTCGGCAGCGGGCAGAGCGCCGCCGAGATCTACCACGACCTGCTGTCCGCGATCGACGTCCACGGCTACCGGCTGAACTGGGTCACCCGCTCCCCGCGCTTCTTCCCGCTGGAGTACACCAAGCTCACCCTGGAGATGACCTCCCCGGAGTACGTCGACTACTTCCACGCCCTGCCCGAGGAAACCCGCTACCGGCTGGAGGCCGGACAGAAGGGCCTGTTCAAGGGCATCAACGGGGATCTGATCGACGCGATCTTCGACCTGCTCTACCAGAAGAGCGTCGAGACCGGCGGGCCGGTGCCGACCCGCCTGCTCACCAACTCGACGCTTGACTCCGCCTCCTACGACTCCGTGAGCGGTACCTACACGCTGGGGCTGCGCCAGGACGAACAGGGCAAGGACTTCGAGCTGCGCACCGAGGGCCTGGTCCTGGCCACCGGCTACCGGTACCGGGTGCCGGACTTCCTGGAGCCGGTGCGCGACCGCATCCGGTGGGACGGGCACGGGCGCTTCGACGTCGCCCGGAACTACTCGATCGACACGACGGGCCGGGGGATCTTCCTGCAGAACGCCGGGACGCACACCCACTCGATCACCTCGCCCGACCTGGGCATGGGGGCGTACCGCAACGCCTGCATCATCCGGGAGCTGCTGGGGACCGCGTACTACCCGGTGGAGAAGTCGATCGCCTTCCAGGACTTCTCGGTGTGACCTCAGCCCGTGATCTTGTGGGTCCCTGCCCGCAATCGGGCAGATTTCTTGCGCGGAGCGCCGCTCACCCCTCAATATCTACAGGTGCTCGAACGCCGCCCGTCGCATGACGACCTCATCGACCACCTGGTGCGCAGCACCGCGCTCCGGCGCGGTGAGGCCGCCCGGGTGGTGCTCGACGTGCTGGCGTACTTCGACGAGACGACCGAGGAGTTCGTCCGCCGCCGCCACCGCGAGCTGAAGGCGGCGGGGGCCGTGAACGCCGAGATCTTCGAGCGGATCGCGGCCGAGCTGCCGCACCGCGCCGTCGCGGCGCCGGAGCTCTCGCTCCGCCAGCTGCGACGGATGGTCTACGGCTGACAGCGTCGGGAACCACACGGGCACACTCGGCAAACCAGGAGGGGTTCACAACTCTATGTGCGGAATCGTCGGTTATATCGGTAAGCGTGATGTCGCGCCGCTGCTGCTGGAGGGCCTCCAGCGGCTGGAGTACCGCGGATACGACTCCGCGGGTGTCGTGATCACCAGCCCGAAGTCCGCCGGGCTGAAGATGGTCAAGGCCAAGGGCCGGGTCCGGGACCTGGAGGCCCGGATCCCCAAGCGCTTCACCGGCACCACCGGCATCGCCCACACCCGCTGGGCCACGCACGGCGCCCCCAGCGACGAGAACGCGCACCCCCACCTGTCGGAGGACGGCAGGGTCGCCGTCGTCCACAACGGCATCATCGACAACGCCACCGAGCTGCGCGCCAAGCTGGAGGCCGACGGGGTCGCCTTCGCCTCCGAGACCGACACCGAGGTCCTCACCCACCTGATCGCCCGCTCCCAGGCGGACACCCTGGAGGAGAAGGTCCGCCAGGCGGTGAAGCTGGTCGAGGGCACCTACGGCATCGCCGTCATGCACGCCGACTTCACCGACCGGATCGTGGTCGCCCGCAACGGCTCGCCGGTCGTGCTCGGCATCGGCGAGAAGGAGATGTTCGTCGCCTCCGACGTCGCCGCGCTGGTCGCCCACACCCGGCAGGTCGTCACGCTCGACGACGGCGAGATGGCCACCCTCAAGGCCGACGACTTCCGCACGTACACCACCGAGGGCTCGACCACGACCGCGACGCCGACCACCGTGGAGTGGGAGGCCGAGTCGTACGACATGGGCGGCCACGACACGTACATGCACAAGGAGATCACCGAGCAGGTCGACGCCGTGGACCGCGTGCTGCGCGGCCGGATCGACGACCGGTTCTCCACCGTGCACCTGGGCGGGCTGAACCTGGACGCCCGCGAGGCGCGCGGCATCCGCCGGGTGAAGATCCTCGGCTGCGGCACCTCGTACCACGCGGGTCTGATCGGCGCCGGGCTGATCGAGTCGCTGGCCCGGATCCCCGCCGACTCCGAGCCGGCCTCCGAGTTCCGCTACCGCAACCCGGTCGTGGACCCCGACACCCTGTACATCGCCGTCTCGCAGTCCGGTGAGACGTACGACGTGCTCGCCGCCGTGCAGGAGCTGAAGCGCAAGGGCGCGCGGGTGCTGGGCGTGGTGAACGTGGTCGGCTCGGCCATCGCCCGGGAGACCGACGGCGGTGTGTACGTGCACGCCGGGCCCGAGGTGTGCGTGGTGTCCACCAAGTGCTTCACCAACACGGTCGTGGCCTTCGCGCTGCTGGCGCTGCACCTGGGCCGGATCCGGGACCTGTCGGTGGCCGAGGGCCGGCGGATCATCGAGGGCCTGCGCAGGCTGCCGGAGCAGATCGCGGAGATCCTGCGGTCCGAGGCCGAGATCGAGAAGCTGGCGCACGAGTACGCCGAGGCCAGGTCGATGATGTTCATCGGCCGGGTGCGCGGCTACCCGGTGGCGCTGGAGGCCTCCCTGAAGCTCAAGGAGATCTCGTACATCCACGCCGAGGCGTACCCGGCGTCCGAGCTGAAGCACGGCCCGCTGGCACTGATCGAGCCGGCCATGCCGACCGTCGCGATCGTGCCGGACGACGAACTGCTGGAGAAGAACCGGGCCGCACTGGAGGAGATCAAGGCCCGCAGCGGCCGGATCCTGGCGGTCGCCCACCAGGAGCAGGAGAAGGCCGACCACACGATCGTCGTGCCGAAGAACGAGGACGAGCTCGACCCGATCCTCATGGGCATCCCGCTCCAGCTGTTCGCGTACCACACCGCCCTGGCGCTGGGCCGGGACATCGACAAGCCGCGGAACCTGGCGAAGTCCGTGACGGTGGAGTAGGCACCTGTGAGGCGGGGGCCCGGCCGGAAGGCCGGGCCCCCGCCCTTCTCAGTACTGGCGCAGCCGGTACTGGGTGCTGGTGCCCGAGGTGGAGCAGCCCAGGGTGCTCCGCGTGCCGGTGTAGGTGAATCCGGTCGGGACGGTGCAGGCCCACAGGCCGGTCTTCGGGGTGGCCAGCTTGTACTGGACGGCGGTACCGCTCGTGGAGCAGCCCAGGGTGCGCCGCACAGCGGTGTGGGTGAAGCCCTCCTTCGGCGCCGGACGGCACGCCCAGAGGCCGTCGGCAGGCCGGCGCAGCTGGTACTGGGCGGCGGTGCCGCTCCTGGAGCAGCCGAGGGTGGAGCGGACGGCGGTGTGCGTGAAACCGGGTGCCGTTCTGCACGCCCACAGCCCGTCGGCGGGCGGCTGGACGTAGTACTGGGAGCTGATGCCGCTCGTGGAGCAGCCGAGAGTGGAGCGGACCGAGGTGAAGACGTAGCCGGGCGGGACGGTGCAGGACCAGAAACCGGCGGAGGCGGACGTCGTGCCGGTTCCGGCCGTGGGTGCGCTCTCCGCGGCGGTGGCGGTCGGGGCGAGGGCGGTGGCCGTCGTCAGAACGGCGGCACCGGCGCCGAGCAGCAGGGCGCGCAGCTTCGATCGCAGCATGGGTGGGGCACTCCTCTGGTTGGTCGTCCTTCAGGCGTCGGGCAGAACCAACGGGTGGGGGGCCGGCCGGAGGTCTGACCCGTGCCCCGGCCGCCGCAGAGCGCGTGCCGCATGCTCGCAGCGGCCGGGGACACCGGCAAGTGCCCCGGACCACCCGGGCGCCTGATCCGGCCAACCGCCGCCGGGGCCGGTCCCGCGGATCATGTGCGCGGAACCGACCCGTACGGCCACGACGGTGACCGCGACGTGGAGGACATGCCTCGTCAGACGCCGGTCCGCCCGTCGACGAGCTCACGCACGATGTCGAGGTGACCGTTGTGGCGGGACGTCTCCTCGATGAGGTGGAGGATCACCCAGCGGAGGTCGACATGGCGGCCGTCGCTGATGGGACGCCTGGCCGTCGAGTCCAGCTCGTGGTCGGACACCAGACGGCGGTAGCGGGCGCTCTGTTCCTCGTACTCGGCGAGAAGCCGGGGCAACGGGATGTCGACGGCCGTCCGCATCTCCGGGTCGGGGTCGTCGTCGGTCGCCTCGGTGAGCGGTCCCTCGGGCTCCTCGCCCAGGAACACCACTTGGAACCAGTAGTGCTCGACCCACCGCAGGTGGCTGATCAGCCCGCACAGAGTCATCAGCGGTGAACTCGCGAGGGGGGCCTTGCGGGCGTCTTCGTCGGTCACGCCCTCACACTTGGCTCGGGCGGTGTCGCGCGCGTAGTCGAGGAAGGTGGCCAGCTGCGTACGCTCGTCCCATGCGGAAGGAGTGTCGGTTCGTTGAGTCATCGCGGGGAGTTTCCCGCAGCTCGGAACGGGTGTCGACTCAATTGACCGGAAGCCCCGTCACTTTCCGCGGCGGCGGCTGTGCTCGGGCAGGGCCCGGCCGGAACCGCCGGACGTCTCGGCAGCGTCCGGCGGATCATGCTCGGGGTCGAGCGGCCCGAGGCCGTGGCGGCAGGAGCGGCCGTTCTCGAAGCCGCACATGGCGGTCCGGCGATCCGGCTCTCACCTGATCCGCCGGGCGGGCCTGCTGCACGCCCGGCTCGTTGAAGTGCACCTCCGGGTACTCCGCCGTGGGCCCGTCCAGCAGCGGCTGGGGGCGGTGCCGGAGGTGGAGGCCGAAGAACGCGGCGGTGTAGGTGCGGGTGAGCTCCACGGAGCGGGCCGCGGCCGGCTCGGACGGCCCCCTGGACGGGATGCCGAGCTGCTCGTACAGCAGGGGCGCGTCGGAGAACGTGCTGTGGCTCGCTCCGGCCACGGTCAGCCAGCGCTTCCAGCCGTCCAGGTTCGACCAGGCCGCGCCCCAGGTCGCGTCCCAGCCGCCGGGCAGGTGGGCGCCGCCGTTGCCCTCGTGGGTGCCGAGCATCAGGAACGGCCGCCCGCCGAGGCCGCCTTCGGGCACCGGGTCGCCGAAGGCGCCGTCCATGTTGATACCCGCCTCGACCCGGTCGTCGTGGCGCATGACGGAGGCCGCGGCGGCCCCGCCGATGGAGTGCCCGGCCGCGCCGATCCGCTTGCGGTCGATGAGGGAGGGGCCGTGCCGCCAGGCGGGGCGGGGCCCGGTCAGCCGGTCGAGGACGAAGGACAGGTCGTGCGCCCGGTTGACGGTGGCCCTCCGCAAGTCCTCCTCCGTCTTCGCCAGGCCGCAGGCCACGCAGGTGAGGGTGCGGCCGCCGGGGAAGGCCACACCGGCGCCCTCGTAGGCGTGGTCGACCGCGGCGACGACATGGCCGCGGCTCGCGAGGTCCTCCGCGAGGGTGGTGAGCGTGTAGCGGGGCATGCCGAAGCCGGGCGACAGGACGACCAGCGGATACCGTCCGCGCCGGGGCCCGGCCCCGGGCACGCTGTGGGTCCGGGTGGCGGCCAGCCGCGCGGTCCTCTCGGGGTCGTGCACCCCGACGGCCGCCAGCAGTTCCCGTGCCTCCTCCGCGTCCATGTACGAGGCGGGGTCGCGCGAGGATTGACGGGCCGGGTAGGAGAGGTCGACCATCAGTTCGCGGGGCTGATCCGGCACCCAGGGATCCTGCCGTGTGCGGTCGACGAGGTGGAGCCGGTCCCGCCCGACGGCGAACGCCCCGGTGGGCCCGGGCAGGTCCAGGCCGGTGACGGCCATGTGGGCCGAGGTCCCGGCGGGGTCCTGTGCCGCGTGCGCGGCGGCCGGGACGGCGGCGGTGACGGCCAGGGAGAGCGCGAGGGCCGCAGTGACGGCGCGGCGGCGGACGCGGGGTCTGCGTGACGTCTTCATGTCCCCAACGCTAGAAGCGAGTTGTGCCTGAAGGCATCAGACCGTGGTCGCGACCACAGGGCGACCACGGTCTGACGCCCTCATCCCCCAGGGGCTTGACGGGGTCCGGGAGCGGAGTCCCCGGGGCTCAGCCCGCCGCGGGCGCCGCGTCGGCCCTCGCGCCGCGTCCCGCGAGGGTCGGCCAGCCGGCCAGCTCCGCCGTCGCGCCGTACCAGGCCGCGAGGCCCGCCACGGCCGCGACCCAGCCGCCGGCCTTGCCGAGCGCGGAGACGTCCGCGAACGACGCGACGGCCAGCAGCAGGAGTGCCAGGAACAGCAGCCCGTACACGCCCTGCCCGAGCAGCCCGCCGCCGCTCGCCGCGGCGGTCAGGGTGAGCGCCAGCAGCGCCCACAGCAGCAGGAACAGGCCCATGGCCTCGGCCGAGACCTGGGCGCCCGCGCCACTGCCCCAGGTGAACCAGAAGGCGCCGAGACCGGCGTAGGCGGTGCCGGTGCGGGTGTCGCCGCCGCGCAGGGCGAGAACGCCGCAGACGAAGAGGGCGACCCCGCCGACCCAGGTGGCGAGGGAGGAGGCGTCGGTGGCCCCGACGTTGGCGATGACCCCGGTGCTGCCGAGGCCGAAGGCGAGCAGGGTCAGTCCGAGCGCGAGCTGACCGAGCGTGGAGGTGCTGCTTCCCGCAGAGACGTCCTTGTCCACGGCGGGCTCCCTTCCTGTGCGGTTGTGCGCTGATTCCCAGCCAGGGAGATATACCCTTCACAAGCGCACAAACCACCTCGGGAAGGGCCCCGACCGTAAAATGAGGAAGGCGAGTTGACGGGGTCTCACCAGGGACAACGGGCGGTTACGGAATGACAACGACCGGGCGTTGCGCCCGCCGTGCGAGGCGCCCTGCGACGGATCCGAAAATGCGCCCCACGATGCCGTGGGTGGAGCCGACCACGATCGCGTCGGCAGAGTACTCGCGGCCGACCTCCTCCAGCTCGTGGCAGATGTCGCCACCGCGCTCGACGAGGATCCAGGGGACCTCGGAGAGGTGGTCCGCGCAGGCCAGCTCCAGACCGAGCACCTCGGTGCGGTGATCCGGCACGTCGACGAAGACGGGCGGTTCGCAGCCGGCCCACACGGTGGTGGGGAGCCGGTTCGCCACATGCACGATGATCAGGCCGGAGCCGGAGCGGCGCGCCATGCCGATCGCGTACGCGAGCGCGCGCTCGCTGGAGGTCGAGCCGTCGAAGCCGACGACGACGCCGTGCTGGAAAGCGGGGTCACAGGGATGGTGGCGCGTCTCGTCCGCCGCCACGGGGTCCACCGCCGAATCGGCGCCCCTCGCGCGGTCCGCGGGTTCAGGGAGTTCGTGACCGGCCATCGGTATCTCGGCGGGTAAGTCCTTGTGGGGAGGTACGGGCAACTTCGGGCGGCACGGAGCCGTGTCCGGGAATCATCTTCCCAACCCCATACCCCCAAGGGTACGGGGCCACTCCTCTCGTGCCCAGAGTCGCCCGGAGTACGCCACTGAGCACACGGCGTTCCGGAGCGGCGTTCCAGGGAGCATGCCCGAGCCCGCCGCGGATGGCAACGCCGGTTGCCCCTTACAGCCGCCCTCACGGCGTCCGCACGGCCGCCCCCGGCGGCGCACCGGACGCACACCCGGCGCCACGCAGGGTCACCCGCCCGGGCGGCCCGGGCAGTGACCGTGACGCGTGGGCGTCGTTGGCAGCGCGGTCCCCCGACCACCGCGCCAGCCCCAGGGAGCCGCCCGTGTCCGCCAGCCAGGCCACCGCCCCGAGCCCCACCGCGCCCACGGTCACGGCCACCGTGCCGAACCAGCACCCGCATCCGTACGCACGCGCCGCGGCAACTCCGGCCGCGCCGGGCCCCGCGCACGACACGGTGGGCGAGGTGGTCCGCTGGGCCGCCTTCAGCTGCGCCCTGGTCCCGGCCGTGCTGCTCGTGTACGGCACGTCGGCCGGCGCCGCGGCCACGACCGCGCTGGGGCTCGCCGCGGTGACGGCCGCCTGCCGGACGCTGCTGCGCCGTGCCGAGCGGACACCCGTACCGCTGACGCCCCCGCCCCCGGCGCCCTCCGCGGGCCCGGCGCGCGGGGCGGTGCCCGTTCCGCACCGCGGCCGGCACTCCCGCACCGGATCGGGAGCACACCGGGGCGGGCACTGAGGCATCGCGAAGGCGGACCCACCGCCGCGGCCGGCGAATCGCGGGTATGACACATCCGTGGGGCCGACACGTCGGCAGACCCCGGCACTTCGCGGGCACTGACGCGGACGGCTGACGGGTTCGCACACTCGCACCCATACATTTTCAGCCAACTTCGGTAACCCTTCCCCTTCATGCGGGAACGGCCTGCGAACCCCCTTGCCACCAGGAAGGAAAGGGCCGAAGAGGGCTCGCGCACCCTACGTGGTTGGGCCATGAGCGCCAGACGCACTTCCCTGCGGGGGGCCTCGGGTGAAACGCTTCGTGATCGAATGCTTCGCGCCAAGTTGCCTTGTCGACATAGTCCCGGATGCGGAACTTGTCACGCCGGCACCCCGGGACACAGTAGATTCGATCATGACTATCGGAGAACGGGGTCTCGTGCAAAACCGAGGGGAAACGTGCAGGAGCGACAGGACCTAGGAGACGCGAACACCGAGGGGGGCTTAGCGTCATGAGCCAGGACTCCGCCGCACCGGAGACCGGACGGAAACTGTCCGGACGCCGCCGTCGCGAGGTCGTCGCCGTCATGCTGTTCAGCGGCGGCCCCATCTTCGAGAGTTCCATCCCACTCTCGGTGTTCGGGATCGACCGCCAGGACGCCGGGGTGCCGCGCTATCGGCTGCTGGTCTGCGCGGGCGAGGACGGCCCGCTGCGCACGACCGGGGGAATGGAACTCTCCGCGCCGTACGGCCTGGAGGCAATCAGCAGAGCGGGCACCGTCGTCGTGCCGGCCTGGCGGTCGATCACCTCGCCACCACCGGCCGAGGCGCTCGACGCGCTGCGCCGCGCCCACGAGGAAGGCGCCCGTATCGTCGGCCTGTGCACCGGCGCCTTCGTGCTCGCCGCCGCCGGCTTACTGGACGGACGGCCCGCGACCACGCACTGGATGTACGCGCCGACGCTGGCGAAGCGCTATCCGTCGGTCCATGTGGACCCGCGGGAGCTGTTCGTCGACGACGGGGACGTGCTGACGTCAGCGGGCACGGCGGCCGGAATCGATCTCTGTCTGCACATCGTGCGGACCGACCACGGCGCGGAGGCGGCCGGGGCGCTGGCCCGCAGGCTCGTCGTCCCGCCACGCCGCACCGGAGGCCAGGAGCGTTACCTCGACCGGTCGTTGCCGGAGGAGATCGGCGCCGACCCGCTGGCCGAGGTCGTCGCGTGGGCGCTGGAGCACCTCCACGAACAGTTCGACGTGGAGACGCTGGCGGCGCGTGCCTACATGTCGCGGCGGACGTTCGACCGCCGCTTCCGCTCGCTGACCGGCAGCGCGCCGCTCCAGTGGCTGATCACCCAGCGGGTGCTCCAGGCGCAGCGGCTGCTGGAGACGTCCGACTACTCGGTGGACGAGGTCGCGGGGCGCTGCGGCTTCCGCTCGCCGGTTGCGCTGCGCGGGCACTTCCGGCGTCAGCTCGGCTCGTCGCCCGCGGCGTACCGGGCGGCCTACCGGGCACGACGGCCCCAGACCGACAGCGCGCCGCCGGTGTCCGACCCGGTGGTGCCGGCACAGGGCCAGGGCCCGGGCTCCGGTCTGCGGCGCCCCCCGGCGGGCGCGGGTGCCGCGTCCGCGCTGGGCGGCGGCGAGCCGGGCAAGCCGCACGGCGACGCGTTCCCGCCCGGCCGGGCGGCGGCGACCACGCTGCCGGGCCAGCGGAGCGCGCCGTAGGGCAGCACAGCCGATGACCGGCGGGACCGCCGGGAAGGGGAGCACGACCACGCCCCTTCCCGGCGGTCCTGTTTCGTACGGGCCCCTTAAGGTGGACGCATGAACGATCGCATGGTGTGGATCGACTGCGAGATGACCGGGCTCTCGCTGGAGGACGACGCACTTATCGAGGTGGCCGCACTGGTCACCGACTCGGAACTGAACGTGCTCGGCGAAGGTGTGGACATCGTGATCCGCCCGCCGGACCAGGCCCTGGAGACGATGCCGGACGTGGTGCGCGCCATGCACACCGCTTCCGGGCTCCTCGACGAGCTCGCGGGCGGCACCACCCTGGCCGACGCGGAGGCGCAGGTCATGGCGTATGTGCGCGAGCACGTCAAGGAGCCCGGCAAGGCCCCGCTGTGCGGGAACTCGGTGGGCACGGACCGCGGCTTTCTCTCGCGTGACATGCCCACGCTGGAGAAGTACCTGCACTACCGGATCGTGGACGTGTCGTCGGTGAAGGAGCTGGCGCGCCGCTGGTACCCGAGGGCGTACTTCAACAGCCCTGAGAAGAACGGCAACCACCGGGCGCTCTCCGACATCCGCGAGTCCATCGCGGAACTCCGCTACTACCGCGAGGCGGTCTTCGTCCCGCAGCCCGGCCCGGACTCCGACACGGCGAAGACCATCGCCGCGCGGCACGTCCTGCCCCCGCAGTAGAACCCCTCGGACCTGCCTCTCCCCCACCCCCGGGAAACGTGTGCGCGAGCACCCCCTCGGACCCTGTACACTTTTTCTCGGCCGGTCGGGAAAGAGACCGGTCGCGGTGGGTATAGCTCAGCTGGTAGAGCACCTGGTTGTGGTCCAGGATGTCGCGGGTTCGAGTCCCGTTACTCACCCTGATCGGGAAGGCCCGGTCCGTGAAAGCGGACCGGGCCTTCGTCGTATGCGCAGCAGTGCGGTGAGCGCGGCCCCGGCCGATCGGGGCCGGGGCCGACGCACGGCACGCCCTCTCGATACCGGCGCGAGGGCGTGGCCGCAGTGCTCGCTCGCGTCATCTCCCCTGCACGCAAGGGGAGTACCGGCACTCTTACGGCAGGCGGTGAACCGCTGGCGCATCTTCCACGGCCGTGAGCTGCGTGAGGTCCCCGTGATGCCGCCGCCCGGCCCGGAGTCGTACCCGCACCGGCCGTGTCCCGGCCAGGAACGCATGTGTGTCCTGGGGGACATGTGGTCGGCGGAACGCTTCGGCGGCCAAGACGGCGGTGCCGCCCTGTTCGCCCGCGCAGGTGGTACCACGCGTGCGGCGCACGGATATTCGCCCGGGCCGGCGAGGGGCGGCCCCGGAACAGCGCGCGGGCGTCTGCTGCCGCCGTCGGCCCCGCGCCATGGCCCGGTGACTCCCCCGGGCGGAACGGCACGATGACGGTCCGCAAACCGGTGGGCGCCGCCTTGTGCGAGGTGGCCGTGGCCTGCGGTGCGGGCGGCGGGTCCGCTGGGGACCGTCCGCGGAGGGTCCTCGCGCGGGCCGGGCACCTCCACCGCCGGCATGCGGCACACACCGGGCCTCCTCGACGCCCCTCACTCCTTGCCTGACGGGCCTCGCCGCCGACCGATCGCTCCCGCCGCGCCACACGACACCTCGGGCGTATCGTCCATGTATAAGCCGTAAGGAGGTGCGATGTCCGGATCTGGCGACCGCACCGACGACACCGCGCCGCTGGACGAGGCGCTGGTCGACACCGTGAGGCGCACCGGGGCCTCCGCCGGGGGCGTGTACGTGCTGGACGAGGCCGCGCCCGTGCTGGGTCTGGCGGTGATGTGCGGGGTTCCGGAGGAGGTGGCGTGGCCGTGGCGGCGGCTCGCGTTGAGCGACCCGGTCCCCGTGAGCGACGCGGTGCGCGAGGACCGGCTGGTGTGGGTGGGGTCCCAGGGCGACCTGGCACGCTCCTATCCGCGTGCGGCGGCGAGTCTGCCGTACCGGTTCTCGCTCGCCGCCGCCCCGCTGCCGGGTGCTGGCGGGTGCCGAGGGGCGCTGCTCCTGCTGTGGCCCGCCAGCCACCCCTCCCACGCCACCCCTCGCGAACGCGACCACATCACCTCCGCCGCGCGGCGTATCGCCCGGGTCCTGGACGACACCGCCGCTCCGGCCGTCGCACCCGACCGGCCCCGCCTCGTCCCGGCCGACGCGGCGGCCCGCCCGCACGCCGGGCAGTCGCCGCAGGCCGCCGTGGACTACGCCGAGCGCCTGCCCGAGGGAGCCGTCAGCCTGGACCTGGAGGGGCGGATCACCTTCCTGAACACGACCGCGGCGTCGCTGCTCGGCCTCGACGCCGGCCGGCTCCTGGGCACCCGGCCCTGGCAGTCCCTGCCCTGGCTGGACGACACGATCGCCGAGGACTACTACCGCACCGCCGTCATCAGCCGTGACCCGGTCGCCTTCTCCGCTCTGCGTCCGCCCGGCACCTGGCTGCGGTTCCACCTGTACCCGGACTCCGGCGGCATCAGCGTCCGCATCACCCGCACCACGGCCGCCGAGCGCAGCCGGACCGCCGCACCCGCCCGGGCGGCGCCGCTCACCGGTACCGTCTCCGCGGGCACCGCGCAGGCCGGGCGGCTGTACCAGCTGGTGCACCTGGCCGCCGCCCTGACCGAGGCGGTGGACGTCCACGATGTGGTCGAGCTCATCGCCCACCAGGTCCTGCCCGCCTTCGGCGCGGACGGCCTGGTGCTGTCCGCCGCCGACGCCGGCCGCCTGAGGATCACCGGGCACCACGGCTACGACCAGCAGACCATCGAACGCCTCGACGGCCTGCCCCTGGACACCGACGTCACGCCCGCCGGGCAGGTCCTCGCCGACGGCACACCGTCCTTCTTCGCCAGCCCCGACGAGATGGCCCGCCACTATCCGACCGCTCCGAAGATCAGCGCCAAGAAGGCCTGGGCGTTCCTCCCCCTCATCGTCTCCGGCCGACCCGTCGGCTGCTGCGTCCTCTCCTACAACCGGCCGCGTGTCTTCAGCGCCGACGAGCGCGCCGTCCTGACCTCCCTCGCCGGGCTGATCGCCCAGGCCCTGGACCGCGCCCGCCTGTACGACGCCACCCGCGATCTCGCGCGCGGCCTCCAGCAGGCCCTGCTGCCCCGCAGCCTGCCGGACCTGCCGGGCCTGGAGACCGCCGCCCGCTACCTGCCCGCCAGCCACGGGATGGAGATCGGCGGAGACTTCTACGACATCATCCGCGTGGACGCCGGCACCGCCGCGGCCGTCATCGGCGACGTCCAGGGCCACAACGTCGCAGCCGCCGCGCTCATGGGGCAGGTACGCACCGCCATCCACACCGCCGCGGGCGGCCCGCCGGACCAGGTCCTGGCCCGCACCAACCGCGTGCTGGCCGACCTGGAGACCGACCTGCTCGTCTCCTGCCTGTACGCACACATCGATCTCTCCCGGCAGGAGGCCGTCCTGGCCAGCGCGGGCCACCCGGCGCCCCTTCTTCACCGCCCCCCGCTGCCGCCTCACCTCATGGAGATCGACCCGGGCCCCCTGCTCGGCATCCCCGCCGACGTCCCCTATCCCGCCGCCGTCCTGCCTCTCACCCCTGGAACGACGCTCGCCCTCTACACCGACGGACTGGTGGAACGTCCCGGAACCGACATCGACCAGACCGCCCGCGAACTCGCCCGCCATCTCGCCGCGCCCGACGGGCAGAGCCTCGACCTCCTCATCGACAGCCTGCTGCACCACGCCCGGCCCACCGCCCACTACACGGACGACATCGCCTTGCTGCTGCTGCGCTGTGCCGACGGTCCGTGGTTCTCCGAGGACGTTGACGCGCGGCCCTGAACCGGCCGGAGCGGCCCCTTCCGGCCGACACGCCCCGGGTCCGGTGGGCACCCGGACGGGACGGGCGCGGGCGGCGGGGAGGCCTTCGTGATCCGCGCGGGCCGCCCGGCGGGCGGAGGGACCCGGGTGGTCTCTTCGCCCCTGCTCACCACGGGAACGTCCTTCGCCCGACCGTGACGACGGGCCCGCGAGAGAAGCACGCCCGCCCGCTGCCGAAGCCTCCCGCGTCGACGCGGGAGGCGTGGGGAGGAATGCGGGACCGTGGGCCCGCCGCGCGGCGCCTACGCCGACGGCGGCAGGTCCCGCTCCCCCACCACGTCGGGGCCGCTCGTCTCGCCCGTCAACGCGAAGCCGAGCTTCCGGTAGAACTCCTCGGGCCCGTTCTCGCCCTGCCTCCAGGTGACCGTGACCCGGGTGCCGCCCCGGCGCCGAAGCTCCTCCATGACGGCCTCCACCGCGAACCGCCCGTACCCGCGGCCCTGTTTCCCGGCCGCGATGTTGAGCCGCCACAGCCCACTGCGGGGACGGTCGTGGATGCTGCCGTCCTCGGTGAAGCGGACATCGAAGAAGGCCATCACGAATCCGACCGTCTCGTCCCCGTCCATGACGACCCGGGGCCAGGCCAGGTCCTGGTGGACGTACGCCTCGGCGAGGGACTCGGCCACCGGCGTCACGAACGCCTCCTGCTCCGGCGCGACCTGAATGCGGCAGGCCTCCGCGACGTTCTCCTCGGTGACCTTCTCCAGACGAAGCGGGCGGCGTACGGAACTCTCTGACATGCACCCGACCCTACCGGGGCGGGTGCGGTCCAGACATGACAGAGCGACCCCCCGCAGCCGTCACCCGTGCGCCCGGCGCCCCGCTCTGCGACGGCCCGGTGCACACGGCGCTCCGCGCGCAGGTCCGCCGTCCGCGCGTCCACGGACGCTGTACGTGCGGCCGCGGCACCGCCTGCTTCGGCCTCGGCACCGTCGTGGCCGCCCGGGCCCTGATGCACGCCGAAAACGGCGAGTGCCCCGGCGACGTGACGCTCTTCACCACGTCCGGCTGCCTGGCGTGGCTGGGGGTCTGCCCTGGAGCGACGACATCGGGGTCACCCTGTCCACGGCCCTTCAGGGGCCGGACGGCGCCGAGGGCCTGGCGGGCTACAGCGGCTGGAGTACGCGGTCGGCCGCGGCCATGAGGGCCGCGTCCACCAGGTCCTCGACGCGGGCGACGACGCCAGGGTCGGTGAACAGCCCCTCGGGGGTGCGCAGTCGCACCGCGTCGCCGATGGCGACACCGTCGTGGTCGATCGGCGCGGCCCCGCTGTTGAGCAGAATCCGGCGCAGGTGGGGCAGGACGTTCGCGCCGCCCTGCGGACCGGGCGAGGCGCTGAGGACCGCGGCGGGCAGCCCGGCGAGCGGAGCCCGGCGGCCGCCCCACGACAGCCAGTCCAGCGCGTTCTTGAGGACACCGGGGGGATAGCCGTTGTAGGCAGGGCTGCTGATGATCAGCGCGTCCGCGGCCGCGCAGTCGTCCAGCGCCCGCCGGAGCGCGCCGCTCTCGCGGGGTGCCGGGGTGTCCTCGTTGAAGAGGGGGAAGCTCTGCAGCGGTACGACGAAGGCCGCGTGACCGCCGCGGTGCCGCTCCACGACCCGGCGGACGGTGGCGAGAGCGGCGGAGTTGACCGACTCGCGCCGGAGGCTTCCGGACAGGAGCGCGATCTTGGCCATGCGGGATCCTCCTTGGCGCGGTACGACACGGGCACGGGCCCAAGCCGGGCCCGGGGCAGCGGGGCGGTGCGCCGGCTCGGGGCAGTCCGGCGCAACGCCCCGCGGGGCCACGGTGGGGTCAGCGGGTCCAGCCGACCTTGGTCGTGGACAGGACGACCGGCTTGGCCGGGTCCGGGTAGCACGGCAGGACGCCGACCTCGAAGGTGGTCGGGTCCTCGGCGGTCCAGCGGAAGCCCGGGTCGGACTGGCTGGTGCCGCCGACCGAGGTGTTCAGCACACCGCTGCCGGGGGCCCGCAGGTACACCTTCAGGTCCGGGAGGTCGTGGTCCTCACCGGCGGTGAAGGGGCCGCTCGCGTGGAGCGTCACGCGACCCGGGCTGAACTCCACACGCTGCTGGGAGTCGCCGAGGTTGGAGCCGCCGACCAGCTTGTAGCCCACGACCTGGGTCCCCGCCGGGAGGTTGTAGACCATCTTGACGTCCCACGCCTTGGTGTTGAACTCGGTGCGCGGGTTGATCGGCTCCGGGTCGAAGGTGATGGGGAAGATCTGGTAGGGGCGGACCGTATCGGGGGCCATCACCTCGAAGTCGCGGCTGTAGTTCAGCACGTACGTCTGGCCCTCGTACTCGACGGGGCACAGGTACGGAACGGTCGACGCGGCGGTGGCCGCGTGGGCGCTCGCCGGAATGGCCATCGTGGTGGAAGCAGCGAGGGCGGTGACGGCCAGGGCACGCGTCACGGAGCGCTTGATACGCAAGAGAACGTCTCCTAGTGAATGGGTCCTTCCGGACCCGGCGGGAAGTCGGTCGATCGGTCGCCGCCATGCTCGGAGCGTTCACCCCTCGCCGGCCTGCGTCCTCAGTTTCGGCCACCGGACTCAATCCACACTCAAGGCCGTGTCCAAATCCGCTCGCATGAAAGGGCGTTGACGTTGACTCCGTTGACCTCGACTGCAGTTGAGGTTGCAGAATTCCCGTAGTGCCTCTGCTTCTGCTTCTGCTTCCGCTGTTCCGAGAAGGGAATCCGTTCCATGCTGACTGTGGAGATCTGGTCCGACATCGTCTGCCCCTGGTGCTACCTCGGGAAGCGGCGCTGGGAGGACGCCCTGGCTCGCTTCCCCCACGCGGACGAGGTGACGACCCTGTGGCGGTCGTTCGAACTGCGGCCGAAGCAGCCGTCCGTGCCGGGCGACTCGCTGGAGGAGATGATGCGCCGCGACGGCCACACCCGTGAGGAGCTCGACGAGATCTTCCAGTGGATCGGCGGCCTCGGGAAGGACGTGGGCATCGAGCTGCGGCCCCGCGAGTACCGCCCGGTCAACTCCTTCGACGCCCACCGGCTGCTGTACCTGGCGCTCGACCACGGGCTGGTGCACGCCATGAAGGACCGGCTGCTGCGGGCGTACCACTCGGAGCTGCTGAACATCGCCGACCACGACGTCCTGCGGCGGCTGGCGGACGAGGCGGGTCTGCCGGCCGCCGACGTGGCCGAGGTGCTGGCGGGCGACAGGTACGCCGACCGGGTGCGCGGGGACGAGGACCGGGCGAGCGGCATCAAGGTCACGTCGGTGCCGTCGTTCGTGGTGGACGGCCGTGAGGCCGTGCACGGCATGGTCGACTCCGACGCGATGCTCGCCATGCTGCACCGGGAGTGGGAGCGGCACACCGCCACGGCCGTCACCGACCGCTGACCGCCGGCGGCCCCGGACAGCCGAGGGCCACGGAAGAACTGAACCGCCTGGTGCCCGGGACTCATGTCCCGGGCACCAGGCGGTTCCCGCGCTCCCGGCGGTGCGCTCAGTCGACGACGATGGCCAGCTTGCCCCGAACGTGCCGGGTCTCGACCTCGCGGTGCGCGTCGGCGGCCCGCTCCAGCGGGAAGGTCCGCGCGATCTCGATGTGCAGCTTGCCCGCGGCGTAGAGGTCGACGAGTGCCTGGAGGCGCTCGGTGGACCGCTGGCTGAAGAGCGCCATGATGCCGAGTTCCTCCACCCGCTCGAAGCCCACCAGGGTGCCGATCCGATCCCGGTTGTCCAGCAGCGCCACCGAGGCGTCGAGGGCCTCGCCGCCGGCGCCGTCGAGGATGGCAGTGACTCCCTGGGGCGCCAGCTCGCGGACCCGCTCGACGAGCCCCTCCCCGTACGCCACGGGCGTGGCGCCCAGCGAGCGAAGGTACTCGTGGTTGCGCGGGCTCGCCGTGCCGACGACCTTCGCGCCGTAGGCCCGGGCGAGCTGCACCGCGACAGTGCCGACGCCGCCGGCCGCGGCGTGGACCAGCAGGGTGTCGCCCTCACCGACCTTCAGCCGGTCCAGGGCCGTGTGCGCGGTCTGCCCGGACGCGGAGAGCACACCGGCCACGTCCCAGGGCATGCCGGCGGGCTTCTTCACGATCTGGTCCGTGGGGACCACCAGGTACTCGGCGTGGCAGGCCAGCAGGGCCCAGCCCAGGACCTCGCTGCCCACCGGGAACCCTTCGGCCCCCTCGCCGACCTGGTCGACGACGCCCGCGAACTCGTTACCGATCTTCTGCGGGAACTCCAGCGTCTGTCCCGGCGGCGCCCAGCCACCCCGGACGGCGCAGTCGGACGCCTGGATCCCGGCGGCCCTGACCCGGACCCGGACCTGTCCGGGACCGGCGACGGGGGTCTCGACCTCGAGCAGTTCGACCACTTCGGGACCGCCGAAGGAGTTGATCGCTGCAGCCTTCAAGGGAGTGCCTTTCGTTCGTTCTTACACAGAGAGGGGAGAGATAGAAGGAACCGGTGGTCACGGGCGGGCAGGCGCGGCCGGTTCGAGCCGGCCCTGCTCGGCCCGCCGCTCCAGCACGCGGACGACCTCCGCCGGGCTCGGCATCGCGGCCATCTCCTCGCGGAGTGCCTCCGCTCGCTCGCGGTACGAGAAGGTCCCCAGCACCTCCTGCACCGCGGCGGCGATGTTCTCGGCGGTGTCGTCCCCCGGCCGGATCATCTTCGAGGCGCCGAACTCGGTGAGCCGCGTGGAGTAGTCCACGACGTAGGGCAGGTACGGGATGAGGACCTGGGGCACGCCGTGCGCCATGCTGCCGAGCACCGTGTTCCCGCCGGCGTGGTTGACGACGACGTCGCAGGTCGGGGCCAGCACGTCCAGCGGCAGCCAGCCCGCGCGGATGTTCTCCGGGAGCGGCCCCAACTTGGCGGCCATGTCGTCCGGCGCGCCGACGAGCAGCTCGACGTCCAGGTGCTGGACCTTCTTCACCAGCGCGGCCAGCACGTCGAAGTAGTAGTCGGGGGTGATGCGGCTGCCCGCGGTCACCAGGACCCGGGGCCGGTCCCCCTTGGCGTACATCCACGGTTCGAGCTGCTTCGGCGTGGTGTACGGGACGTAGCGCATCGGCTGGGCGGGAGGCGCGTCCCAGAGCCGAAGGCTCGGCGGGCAGGTGTCGACGAACAGGTCGGCGCGCGGCATGTCGTACAGGCCGAGGCGCTCCAGCGTGAAGCCGAGCTCCGCCGCCGCGGCGAGGTCGATGGTGCGGGGCTCGCCCATGTCGACGGCGTGTTTGACGTACGGGACGCCGACGTGGGCTGCGATCAGCGGGGCGGCGAAGGCGAAGACACCGCCCACCACGATGTCGGGCCGCCAGCGGTCCACGAGGGGGAGGAGGCCCTCCATGCAGTTGGCGGCGTAGCGGCCGAAGCAGCGGCCGTTGAACAGGAAGCGCTCGTGCAGGTCCGTGGGGATGGGGATGCGGTTGCCGTCGTCGTCGAGCAGGGTGTCCATCATGGACGTGGCGGTCACGGGGACTCCGGGCAGGCCGGCGCGCGTGACGAGCGGCATGACGTCCTCGGGCCCGGCCATGAACACTTCGTGGCCCGCGTTTCGGGCGGCCTGGGCCAACGGGATGATCGAGAAGACCACGCCGGACGTGCCGCCGCAGACGAAGAGGATTCTCATGGCGCTGATCCTCCGCAGGGGATTTCGAGGCTGGCTCAAGACTGGTTCGAGAGGCGCCCGGAGACGGGCCCCGGCGTCGCCGTCGGGCTTCAGGCTCCTGCCTTGGGCGCGGACGGCACCGTGAGCGCCTCCTGTGCGGCCTGGGGCTCCTGCGCCGCGCCCTGGAGGCGCACGAAGAAGAGCGCGATCAGGACGAGTCCGGCGAGCGCCGCCGCCATCAGGAAGCCGCTGGTGATCGAGGTGGCGCCGACCAGCGGGCCGATGACAACGGGCGCCGAGAACTGGCCGGCGAAGTTGGCGGTGCCCGACAGCGCCATCGCCTGTCCCCGCATCGCGGCCGGCGAGGACTCACCGGTCAGCATGGCCAGGGCCGGTACGGAGATGCCGCTGCCCGCGCCGAACAGCACGGCCGACAGGGCGAGCAGGACGGGCTGGCTCACCAGGGCGCCCACCAGGAAGCCGAGGCCCCACAGGGCCAGAGCCATGCGCAGCAGCGCCGAGTAGCCGAGGTTCGCGCGCATCGTGCCGTAGAAGAATCCGGAGACACTGCCGGCGAGGGACACGCTGGCGGTGATGACCGCGATCGTGACCGGGTCGTCGATCCCGAGCTGGTCGAACCGCTGGGGCAGGAAGACGATCAGCACGTACAGCAGGAAGGACGCCAGGAAGGACAGGGCGTACAGGACGAGAAGGCGGGGTGTCGTGCGCAGCAGGGTGACGATGCCGCCGCGGTTGCCGGGGGCGGCCGGCGGGACGTTCGGCATCGTGATCAGCATGGCGATGCCGACGGGGATGCCGATGAGGTAGACGGCGAACGGGCCGTGCCAGGACAGCACGGCCAGCCCGCCGGCCAGCAGCGGCCAGACGACACCGCCGAGTCCGATGGCGGTGGAGCGCCACCCCGCGATCTTGTCCCGCTCGGGGCCCTGGAACAGCGCCATCAGTGCCACGGTCGTCCCGGTGAACACCGCGGCGGCGCCGATCCCGAAGAGGAACCGGCTGGCGATCAGCATCCCGTACGAGTCGGTGAACAGGCCGGCGCCGCCCGCGACGCCGTACAGGATCAGCCCGGCGGACATGGGGGTGCGCAACCCCCAGCGGTCGATCGTCCAGCCGACGACCGGGCTCACGACGGCGAGGGAGAGGCCGTGCGCGGTGAGGATCAGCCCGGCGGCGGTGCCGCTGACGTCCAGCGCCGTGCGGATCTCCGACACGACGGGCGCGAGGACCGTACCCGCCATCACCGTCAGGGTGGACGCGAGTAACAGGGCGGCCATGGTCATGCGACGACGGCCGTCACTCGGGAAGAGCGTAGGGGGGGCCAACGCGACCTCCAGGCAGGGCGGAAGGGAAGACGGGGCAGGGGTGCTGCCGGTGCACCCGCGGGACGCGGCGCTCGGGCAGCACCCATGCTTCAAGCTCAACTGCACTTGAGGTCAACACTGTTGGATGTGACCAGGGTCACGGTGTGTCGTCCCGGCCTCGCGGAGGGAGCAGCGAACCGGCACGAGCCTCGCGGACCTCGCTCGAGGGCGGCTCAACGCCCGGTCAACGCGCCGCCCGCGACCCGGGTGCGCGCGGAACTCCAATGCACTGCAAATCTTCCGCAACTCGGCTCCGACATGGACAAGTTGAGGTCAAGTCGGGTTGACCGTCCCAGAGCGCTCCACTTGCATCTCTTTCGACAGCCCCGGCGCTCCAGAGAAATGCCGGCACATAGGAGCCATAGCAGCCACCTGGTTCCGGCTGCTCACCGAACATCCCGGCGCGCTGCGGACAGATAATTGGAGGAGTATTCGTGACGGAAAACCGAGTCGCTCTGGTGACGGGGTCCTCTTCCGGAATCGGCGCCGCCATCGCCGCACGCCTCGCCGCGGAGGGAATGCGTCTCGTCATCAATTCATCGCGGTCTCCCGAGAAGGGCCGGGAACTCGCCGCCGAGCTGCCCGACGCGCACTACGTGCAGGCCGATGTCTCGGACGAGGCCGACGCCGTACGGCTCGTCGACGCAGTGATCGAGCGGTACGGCCGACTCGACGTCCTCGTCAACAGCGCCGGTGTCACCCAGGTCATTCCGCACGCCGACATCGCCGCGGTCACTCCCGAGGTGTGGCAGAGGATCCTCGGGGTCAACGTGATCGGCACCTGGCAGGTGATCCAGGCCGCCGCCCCCCACCTGGCCAAGGCCGAGTCCGGCGCGGGCAGCGTCGTCACCATCTCGTCCGTCGCGGGCAACCGCCCCGTCGGCAGCTCGATCCCGTACGCGGTCAGCAAGGCCGCGCTCGACCACATGACCCGGCTGCTCGCCGCCGCACTCGGCCCGCACATCCGCGTCAACTCCGTGGCCCCAGCGCTGACGGAGACCCCGTGGACCCGTGACAACCCGTTCTTCCAGAAGATCGCCGAGAAGGTACGGGAGGAGACACCGCTGCGCCGGGTCGGCACCGACGCCGACGTCGCCGAGGCGGTCCTGGCCGCGGTCCGCAACCCCCACATGACCGGCGCGGTCATACCGGTCGACGGCGGCGCCGCGCTGATCTGAGAGGCACACCGAGATGAAACTCGCAGTCAACCTGCTCGCCCGGGAGGCCGTACCGCTCGCCGAGGCCGCCGAGGAGCTCGGCTACGACCTGGCGCTCGCGCCGGAGGGCTACCGCAACGACGCCGTGAGCGTCCTGGGCCTGCTGGCGGGCCGGACCTCCCGCATCGGCCTGGGCTCCGCCGTCATGCAGATCCCCGCCCGCCCGCCGGCCTCCGCGGCGCTCACCGCGGCCACGCTCGACGCGCTCACCGCGGGCCGCTTCCGGCTCGGACTCGGCCTGTCCAACCCGGACGTCTCCGAGGGCTGGTACGGCGTGCCCTTCGACCGGCCGCTCATGCGCACCCGGGAGTACGTCGAGATCGTCCGCGCCGCCCTGCGCGGCGGCCCCGTCACCTATCAGGGCAAGCACTTCCGCCTGCCGCCGTCCGACCGGGCCGCCGCCCCGATCCACCTCTACACCGAGGGCCACCGCGCCGACCTGCCCGTCTACCTGGGAGCGGTCGGCCCCCGCAACCTCCAGCTCGCAGGCGAGATCGCGGACGGCTGGATCGGCGTGTTCACCTCACCCGACGGCATCCGGGACGCGGTGGCGGAGATCGCCAAGGGGCGGGCGGCCCGGGGGCTCGGACTCGACGGCTTCGAGGTCATGCCCTCCCTGCCGACAGCCGTCGCCGACCGGCTGGAGGACGCCGCGGACGAGCTGCGCGGCCAGTACTTCTACCTGATGGGCATCGGCGACACCGAGACCAACTTCTACTGCGCCCTCGCACGGCGCCTCGGCTTCGCCGACGACGTCGAGCGGATGACGGCCCACATGGCCGCCGGCGACCGCGCCGCCGCGCAGGCCGCCGTCCCCACCGAGTTCATCGACATGACCGGCCTCATCGGACCCGGGGCACGCATCGCCGAACGCATGAAGGAGTACGCCGCGGCCGGTGTGACGACGCTCAGCATCATGGTCTCCGCGGCCGCCACCACCCTCGAGGGCCGGCTGCGGATCCTGGAGACCTGCGCGAAGGCGGCCCGGTCATGGTGACGCGGTGGAGCACCGCCGACGCGCCCCACCTGCGCGAGGTCGCAGACGGCGTCCACGCCTACCTGCAGCCCGACGGCGGCTGGTGCCTGAACAACGCCGGCTTCGTGGTGTCCGACGGCAGCTCCCTGCTCGTGGACACCGCCGCCACCCAGGCGCGGGCCCTCGCCCTGAAGAAGGCCGTCGCCGCGGTCTCCCCGACGCCGCCCCGGTTCGTCGTCAACACCCACTCCCACGGCGACCACACCTTCGGCAACCACGTCTTCACGGACCACGCGGTCGTCGTGGCCCATGAGGAGACCCGCGCCGAGATGGACGCCGTCGGCCTCCACCTGACGACGCTGTGGCCGGAGGTCTCCTGGGGCGAGGTGTCCGTCGCCCTCCCCACCGTCACCTTCCGCGGCCGGCTCACCCTGCACATCGGTACGACACCGGTCGAGCTCGTCCCCATGGGACCGGCCCACACCGCCGTCGACACCGCCGTGTGGCTGCCGCGGCAGCGCGTGCTGTTCGCCGGGGACCTGCTGTTGTCCGGCGCCACCCCGTTCTGCCTCATGGGCTCGATCAGCGGGTCCCTGAAGGCGGTCGCCGAGATGCGGGCCCTGCGCCCCGAGGTGATCGTCGCTGGGCACGGACCGGTGGCGGGACCGGAGCTGCTGGACACCGCCGAGCGCTACTTCCACTGGCTGCGGGACACCGCCGACAAGGGTCTCGCCGCCGGACTGACCCCACTGGAGACGGCGCGCGAGGCCGACCTCGGCGAATGGGACGGCCTGCTCGACTCCGAACGGCTGGTCCCCAACCTGCACCGCGCCTACGCGGAGGCCCGCGGCGCCGCACCGGGCGCGCCGCTCGACATCAACGGCATGTTCTCGGACATGGTCCAGTACCACGGATCGCTGCCCGTGTGCCACGCCTGAGCCCCATCTGAGCCACATCCGAGGACAACCCCGACCGGGCGAGACCCCGAGGAGCCCCCCGCCATGCAGTTCAACATCATCGGCTCATTCGAGATCGTCGACGACAACGGCGCGGTCCACTCGCCGGGCATGCCCAAGGTCTGCCAGACCCTGGCCGTGCTCCTCACCCGGCCGGGCGAGATCGTCGGCTTCGACTGCCTCATCCAGGAACTCTGGGGCGACAACCCGCCCCGCCGCGCCACGACCACCTTCCAGACGTACATCTACTACGCCCGGCGGATGTTCGTGAACGAAGGCCTGGTCCCCGCCGACCGGCCCATCCTCACCACCCACGCCCAGGGCTACCTGCTCGACGTCCGGGAGGACCAGGTCGACATCAAGATCTTCGAGCGGCTGGTGTCCGACGGTCGCCGCGAGCTGGAGCACGGCGACCCGGCACACGCCCTGGACCTGCTGCACTCCGCCCTCGCCCTGTGGCGGGGCCCGGCGCTGGGCAGCATCCACGCCGGCCGCGTCCTCCAGGGTCGCGTCGCCTACCTGGAGGAACTGCGGCTGCGCGCGTACGAGCTGCGCATCGAGGCACAACTGCGCCTGGGACTGCACCGTGAGGCCATCCCCCAGCTCCGCGAACTGGTCAGCGCCCACCCCCTCAACGAGTGGTTCCACCACCACCTCATCCACGCCCTGCACCGGTCGGGCCGCCGCGCGGAAGCCCTGCAGGCGTACCAGAGCCTGCGCGGGATCCTCCGCGAGGAGCTGGGCGTCGAACCGTCCGCCGACCTCCAGGACCTCTACCTCGAACTGCTCGGCACCCGGCAGGAGCGCCGAGCCGTCGCCGGCCCGCGCGTCGCCCAGCTGCCCGCCCACCGGCCGCGCCCCGGTGCTGCAGCGCGCGGCCTCCTGAGCGCGTCTTGACTCGGCGTTGAAGCCCCGGCGCGACGCTGGCTCAGGTCGCCGGATCCCCGCGCCCTTCCTCTTTCCCCCTTTCCTCATCACCCCCTTCATCCGACTTCCCGTTACGGAGGACACAGCAATGGGCACACAGGACCGCCGGGTCGCACTGGTGACCGGAGCGACGAGCGGCATCGGCCTGGCCGTGGCCAGGAACCTCGCCAAGGGCGGCGCCCGCGTCTACCTTTGTGGCCGCGACGCGGCGCGGGTCGCCGGTACCGTCAAGGAACTCCGCGACGAGGGCCTCGACGTGGACGGCACCACCTGCGACGTCACCAGCCGCGCCGACGTCGAGCGGTTTGTCGCCGCCGCGATGGAGCGCTTCGGTGCGCCCGACATCCTCGTCAACAACGCCGGCCGCAACGGCGGCGGCGACGTCGCGGAGATGTCCGACGAGCTGTGGTACGACGTAATCAACACGAACCTCAACAGCGTCTTCCTGGTGACGCGCGAGGTCCTCAAGGCCGGCGGCATGCGCGACAAGGGCTGGGGCCGCATCATCAACATCGCCTCCACGGCCGGCAAGCAGGGCGCGGTCACCGCCGCCCTCTATTCCGCCTCCAAGCACGGCGTCGTCGGCTTCACCAAGGCGCTCGGGCTCGACCTCGCCAAGACCGGCATCACCGCCAACGCCGTCTGCCCCGGCTTCGTCGAGACCCCCATGGCCGAGCGGGTCCGCCACCACTACGCCGACATGTACGGCATCACGGTGGAGCAGGCCGCCGAGAAGGTCACCACCCGGGTGCCGATCGGGCGGTACGTCGACGTCGAGGAGGTCGCCGCGATGGTCGGCTACCTCGTCAGCGACGCGGCCGCAGCGGTCACCGCCCAGGCCCTCAACGTGTGCGGCGGGCTGGGCAACTACTGACCCACCCGGCGCTCCGGGGGCCGGCCGCCGCCGGCGGCACACGCCCCCGAAACAAGGAGCGCCCGACTACAGACGACAGGAGCCAGCCTTGAGCAGGCGAGTAGTGATCACCGGCATCGGCGTGCGCGCGCCGGGCGGGTCCGGCAAGAAGGAGTTCTGGGACCTGCTGACCGCCGGTCGCACGGCCACCCGCCGTATCTCCTTCTTCGACGCCTCGCCCTTCCGGTCGCAGGTGGCCGGCGAAGCCGACTTCCACCCCGAGGACGAAGGACTCACCCCCCGCGAGATCCGCAGGATGGACCGCTCCACCCAGTTCGCCGTGGCCTGCACCCGCGAGGCCGTGGCCGACAGCGGCCTGGAGTTCAGCGGGCGGGACCCGCACCGTATCGGCGTCAGCCTCGGCAGCGCCGTCGCCGCCGCGACCAGCCTGGAGAACGAGTACCAGGTGATGTCGGACCGCGGCCGGGACTGGGTGGTCTCCCCCGAGTACCTCTCCCCCCACATGTTCGACTACCTCACCCCCGGCGCCATGCCCGCCGAAGTCGCCTGGGCCGCCGGTGCCGAGGGCCCCGTGACCCTGGTGTCCGACGGCTGCACCTCCGGGCTCGACGCCGTCGGCCACGCCGTACAGCTCATCCGCGAGGGCTCCGCCGACGTGATGATCACCGGGGCGGCCGACACCCCCGTCTCCCCGATCGTCGTCGCCTGCTTCGACGCCATCAGGGCGACGACCACCCGCAACGACGACGCGGCCCGCGCCTCCCGCCCCTTCGACGCCACCCGAGACGGCTTCGTCCTCGCCGAGGGCGCCGCCGTGTTCGTCCTGGAGGAGTACGAGGCGGCCCGCCGCCGCGGCGCACCCGTCTACGCCGAGATCACCGGCTACGCCACGCGCTGCAACGCGTACCACATGACCGGTCTGAAGAAGGACGGCCGCGAGATGGCCGAGGCCATCCGCCACGCGCTGGACGAGTCCCAGATCGACCCCACGACCGTGGACTACGTCAACGCCCACGGCTCCGGCACCAAGCAGAACGACCGGCACGAGACCGCCGCGTTCAAGCGCAGCCTGGGGACACACGCGTACAAGGTGCCGGTCAGCTCCATCAAGTCCATGGTCGGGCACTCCCTCGGCGCCATCGGCTCCGTCGAGATCGCGGCCAGTGCCCTCGCCATCAAGTACAACGTCGTCCCGCCGACAGCCAACCTGCACCAGCCCGACCCCGAGTGCGACCTCGACTACGTGCCCCTGACGGCACGCGACCAGCGTGTGGACACCGTGCTGACCGTCGGGAGCGGTTTCGGAGGGTTCCAGAGCGCCATGGTTCTGCGCGCCCCGGAGGAAGTGAACTGATGACCACCCGCACAGCAGTGATTACCGGCCTCGGGATCGCCGCTCCCAACGGCCTCGGGATCGACACCTACTGGAAGTCCGTCCTCGGCGGCCACGGCGGCATCGGACCGGTGACCCGCTTCGACGCCTCAGGCTACCCGTCCCGGCTGGCCGGGCAGATCGACGACTTCGACGCCGAGGAGCACCTGCCGAGCCGGCTGCTGCCGCAGACCGACCGGTCCACGCAGCTCGCGTTCGCCGCCGCCGACTGGGCGGTCGACGACGCCGGCGTCGGTGTGGGCGACTTCCAGGACTACGACATGGGCGTGGTCACCGCCAACGCGCTCGGCGGCTTCGACTTCACCCACCAGGAGTTCCGCAAGCTGTGGCAGCAGGGGCCGCGGTACGTCAGCGTCTACGAGTCCTTCGCCTGGTTCTACGCCGTCAACACCGGCCAGATCTCCATCCGGCACAAGATGCGCGGCCCGAGCGCCGCCCTGGTCGCGGAGCAGGCCGCCGGCCTCGACGCGCTGGGCCACGCCCGCCGCACCATCCGCCGCGGCACGCAGCTCGTGGTCGCCGGCGGCGTGGACTCCGCGCTCGACCCCTGGGGCTACGTCTCGCAGCTGAGCGGCGGCCTCGTCACCACCGCCACCGACCCGGACCGCGCGTACCTGCCCTTCGACGCGCAGGCGTCCGGCTATGTGCCCGGCGAGGGCGGCGCGCTGCTCGTCGTCGAGGACAAGGGCAGCGCCCTGCGCCGGGGCGCCGAGCGCATCTACGGCGAACTCGCCGGCCACGCCGCCGGGTTCGACCCCGCGCCTGGATCGGGACGCCCGCCCGCCTTGGGCCGGGTCGCCGCCGCCGCTCTCGCGGACGCCGGGCTGACCCCCGGCGACATCGACGTGGTCTTCGCCGACGGCGCCGGCATACCGGACCTCGACGCGGCCGAGGCCGACGCGATCCGGGAGCTCTTCGGCCCGCTGGCCGTGCCGGTCACCGCGCCGAAGGCGCTCACCGGCCGACTGTACGGCGGGGGTGGCCCGCTGGACGTCGCCACCGCGCTGCTGGCGATCCGCGACGGGGTGATCCCGCCGACCCCCGGGGTGACGGACGTACCGGACCACTACGGCATCGACCTCGTCCGCGACGAGCCCCGCGAACACCCCGTGCGCCACGCACTGGTCCTGGCCCGCGGCCGCAGGGGCTTCAACTCGGCGGTCGTGGTCTCAGCGACGCCCCGCTGAGCCGCACGGGCTGCGCAAACCGCGCGAACTGCGGGACCGCACGGGCCGCGGGCCGGCGTGAGCTGCGGGGTCGTGTGTGCCTCGTGGGGTGCTGGGGCGTGGCGCGGCGGCCCGCTGGGCCGGGTTCGGCCGCACCCTCCGCCCCTTCGCTTTCCTCCCTTCCTACTCATCACCGGAGCTTCCGACATGACCATCGCCGCCCCCACCGCCTCCGCGGTGTCCACCGAGCTCTACACCCGGGTCCAGCACTTCTACGCGCACCAGATGCAGCACCTGGACGCCGGGCGCTTCGAGGACTACGTCGCCACCTTCACCGAGGACGGCGAGTTCCAGCACTCCCCGAGCGCCGAACCGGCCGTGACCCGGCCGGCGATCCTCAACGAGCTGATCGAGTTCCACCGGCGCTTCGACAACGACCCCGTCCAGCGGCGCCACTGGTTCAACCACATAGCCCTGGAGCCCCGGCAGGACGGCAGCATCCGCTCCACGGTGTACGCCCTGGTCGTAACGACCCGCCCCGGCGGCAAGCCCGACCTGGCGCCCAGTTGCGTCGTCCACGACGTCCTGGTCGACGGCCCTGAAGGCCTCCAGATGAAGTCCCGCACGGTGAGCCACGACCAGCTCTGAGGACGCGGACGACGACGCCCGGGCCCGGCCCGGGCGTCGTACCACCGCTCTCGCAGAGACATAGAGACGGACGCAGACCGGAGAGACCCCATGCGACTGCTCTTCATGTCCTCGCTCGCGCTCACCCTGCACGAGACGAGGATGGGCGTCGACCTCGCCGACCAGCTGGCGCCGGCCGGGGTGACGAGCCACTTCGTGATCGACGCCTACAACGAGGACCAGCTGCGGCACACGGCCCACACGTACACCACCGTCACCTCGGCGCTGGGATCCCGGGTCCGTGACGACGTCGCGGACGTGGTGCGGGAGTTCCGCCCCGACGCCCTCGTGCTGTGCGACTACACCGCCCACTGGATGACCCATGTGATCAGTTACGACACCGATCCCTGGTACGTCGAGGACTTCGGCGTCCCGGTCATCCCCATCGACCTGTACGACCTGACGCGCACCGGGCGCGAGGTGGAGATCCTCGGCAGGACGATGCAGGTCAGCGACCGCATCCTGGACATGCCCGCCCACCTGTGGCCGGTGCCGGGCGTCCGCCCGCACGCCGACCCCGACGGGCCCGCGCTGCCCTACCGGGCCGACCCCACCGTGACGCCGCTGTCCCGTGACGCCCGGCGCGAGGTGCGGCGGTCCCTGGGCGTGGCCGACGGCGACCGCCTGCTGGCGATCCCGGCGCTGCCGTGGCAGCACCTGATGCAGACCCGAGCCGGGCCGGCCACGAGGGCGCTGGCCGGCCGGGTGCCGGAGCTGGTGGCCCACTACCTGTCCAAGCTGCCGAAGGAGACGCGGTTCCTGTTCGTCGGGCCCGTCTTCGACGGCTTCGAGAGCCTGCCCGCCGACCGGGTCGTGCGGCGGCCCACGTACACGTCACGCGAGTACACCGATCTCCTCGGCGCGTCGGACGGCGTGATGTCCCTGTTCCTGCCGTCCTTCGCGCTCGAACGGGCCATCCTGGCGGACGTTCCCGGCCTGTTCACCCTCAACAGCTTCGCGATCGACGCAGGCGCGACGGGCACCGGGGCCGGGGAACTGGAGGAGGCGTTCGGCGGCCTGTCCCCCGAGGTCCGCGCGTGGCTGGCCAGCCACCCGGGCCCGATCCCGCCGTTCCACATGTGGCCGCTGCGGTGGACCGGCGTCGTCGGGCCGCTGCTGGAGGACAACCCTTTCACGGACACCGCGCTGCGGACCGAGCTGTTCGACGAGGAGTCCGTGGTGGCGGGCGTCGAGGCCGTGCTGTACGACCCGGTGGTCCGGGACACGCTGGCCGCGGGCCGGGCCGCCTTCCGGGACGCGCTGGACCGCCTGCCGCCGACCGCGGAGGTCTTCATGACGGCCGCCGAGAGGGCGGGCGCACGAGGCTGACCCCTCGCGGCCCCGCCCGTGCCGCCCGCCACGGCGACGTCCGCGAGGCCGGACCACCGGAGCCACCCCGAGAGAGCGCCCCCGAGCCGGCAGGCCGGGAGGCGCCCCCGGACCAGCCTGACCCATACGTATACGTACGCAGGAGTTCTCCGTGACCGTCGTCGCAGCAGAGACAACATCCACATCGCCCCTGGTCGCCGCCGCCCGTGCGGCCGTGCCCCTCGTGGCCCGGCACGCCGCCGCGGCGGACACCAGCCGCGACCTGCACCCCGAGGTGATCGCCGCGATCGTCGACGCGGGCTTCACCCGCCACTTCTCCCCCCTGAGCCCGGGCGGCGCGTCCCGCACGGCCGACGCCGGCTTCGCCGAGATCACGCAGGCCACCGCCGCCCTGGGCGAGGGCTGCGCCTCCGCCGCGTGGGTGGCCTCGGTGACGGCCGCCGCAGGCCGGCTGACCGGCTTCCTGCCCCGGGCAGGGCAGGAGGAGGTGTGGGCGAAGGGCGCCGGGACCGTCGTCGCCGCCGGGCTCATCCCGGCCGGGACCGCCACCCCGGTGCCGGGCGGCTGGACCGTGTCGGGCAGCTGGCCCTACGTCAGCGGCGTCGGCTTCGCCCACTGGGTCCTGCTCGCGGCCCGTACGGAGACGGCGGGCGGGACGGAGATCCGGCTGTTCGCCGTGCCCACGACGGATGTCGCGGTCGAGGACACCTGGTTCACCCTGGGCATGCGGGGCACGGGCAGCAACACCGCGGCGGTGGACGGAGTCATGGTCCCGCAGGAGCGCTCGGTGCCGCTCGCCGCAGCGGTGACGGGCCGGCCCGTCGAGGCCTCCGCGGCGCCGTGCCACCGGCTGCCGCTCAAGGCGGTCAACGGCCTGTCCCTGACGGCCCCGCTCCTCGGAACGGCCAGGGGCGCGGTGCGCCGCTGGACGGAACTGGCCGGAGCCAGGCTGTCGGGCGCGCCCGCCGGGGTGTCCGGTGCCACCGACCAGGGGACGTACGAGCAGATCCTCGCGCGGTCGGACGGCGAGGTCGAACTGGCCGCCCTGGCGCTGGACCGGGTGGCCCGCGCGGCCGACTCCGGCTCGGTCACCGAGGCCGGCACGGCGCGCGCCGTGCGGGACTGCGCCCTCGCCGCCGAGATCCTCGCCACGGCCGTGGACCGCCTGCTGCGGAGCGCGGGGACGCGCGCGCACGCCGAGCAGGAGGAGCTGCAGCGCCGCTGGCGCGACGTGACCTGCGGCGCGGGGCACAACGCTCTGCAGTTCTCCCCGGCGGCCCAGCTGCACGCCCGCACCGTGCTAGGAGGGTGACGGCTGGGGCTGCCCCAGCCGGAAGCCGACCCCGCGGACCGTGACGATCCAGGCGCTCGACCCGAGCTTGCCGCGCACGTTGCTGACGTGGGTGTCGATGGTCCGCCCCGGCCGCGACACCGAGCCGTCCCACACCTGGGAGATCAGCTGCCTGCGGGAGACGACTCTGTCCGGCTGCGCCGCGAGCAGGTACAGCAGGTCGAACTCCTTGCGGGTCATCTCGACGGGGCGGCCGTCCAGCACCACCTCTCTGGACCCGGCGTCGATACGCAGCGGGCCGCGGGTGACGACCCGGGCGCGCGGCTGCCGCGGCCTGGCGCGCCGCAGGATCGCCTCCATGCGGGCCGTCAGCTCACGGAATCCGCACGTCCTGGTGACGCAGTCGTCGGCGCCGGCCTGGAGACAGAGGACCCGGTCGAGTTCGGAGTCCTGGGCGGAGACAGCGATGACAGGTGTCTGGCAGGTGGCCCGGATGCCACGGCAGACTTCAAGGCCGTCCAGATCGGGCAGGTCGAGGTCCAGCAGGACCAGGTCGGCTCCCCGGTGCGCCCGGAGAGCCTCCGCGCCGGTCGCCACGCTCTCCGCGGTGTAGCCGTGCCGGCGCAGCCCCTGCACCAGGGATCCTGCGGCACGCGCCCCGCCGCCGTCCACCACGAGCACCCGCGGACCGTCACGCCGCGGCGGCACCGGAACGACGCGCGACCGTGGCCCGTCCTGCTGATGGCGCTTGAGCGAGTAGGTCGACTGCGGCTGATCAGGCCGGTGGAGTAAGTCGGTCGCACCCTTCATGGTTCCCCCCTGGGAGCAGGCGTATAGAGCAAGAATGAAACCGCACAGTCGGTTTGTCAACATTTAACAGTCCGGCACCACGGGAGAACCCCGCGACAGCAGGAGACAGCCGCACCGGGATCCGCCCGTGCCGAAGAGCACCCCCGTCCGGAGAAGGTCACCCCGGACAACCTCCTGAAGGCATGCGCCGTCCAAGTGGCCTCCCACCAGCAGAAGTTCGCCTCGCCGGTGGCCACGTCCCTCGCGGAGGCGTACGTCCACGGGACATCGCCCGGCCCCGCGTCATCATGGACGGCGACGCACTGGTCGGCTTCGTCATGGCCTTCTTCGACGTGCCGTTCACCGAGAACAGCCACCACGACCGCCCGCGCGACGGCCTGTGGCGCCTCGACATCACGGAAGCCCACCAGGGCAAGGGGTACGGCCGGTTCGCCGTGGAGGCGGTCGGCGACGAGATCCGCCGCCGCGGCGGCACCCGCGTCACGGTCACCTGGCAGCAGGGCGAGGGCGGCCCCGAGGACTTCTACCGCGAACCGGGCTTCGAGCCGACGGGCGGGACGAGCGACGACGAGCCGGCGGGTGAGATGGGCCTGCCCCCGTCGCCCCGACCTCGCCGGTATCCACTTCTCGCCCGGCGGGAACGGCCCTGCCGTGGCGCCATGGCGGCGACCTAGCCGCCCACGTCGACTGACCGCCGGCCCGGCCCTCCCTGTCCGACGCACAGCCCCCGCGGAAGGGCGGTTGCAGCCCGGCGGGTGCTCAGCAGCGCCGCACGAACCGCGCCGCGCCGATGGCGTGCCGGGCGGCCGTGTCGCGCGGGCGGGCGCGCGCTCCGGTTCGGGTCAGCTTGACCCGCGGACCACCAGTGAGGTCGGCAGCACCAGTTGGCTCGGGTCCTGGGGCGTCGTGGCCGCGATCTCCTGGAGCAGCGCCCGGGCCATGACGCGGCCCATCTCCTCGACCGGCTGCCGCACGCTCGTCAGCGGCGGCTCCATGTGGCGGGCCACCACCGAGTCGTCCACCCCGACCAGTGCCACGTCCTCCGGCACCCGGCGCCCCGCCTCCCGCAGCGCGGACCGCGCGCCCGCCGCCATCACGTCCGACGCGGCGAACACCGCGTCCAGGCCCGGGCGGCGCACCAGCAGCGTGCGCATCGCGGCGCGACCGCCCTCCTCCGTGGAGTCGGCCGACACGATCAGATCCTCGTCCGCCGGAAGCCCCGCCGCCGCCAGGCCCTGCCGGTAGCCGTCCAGGCGGCAGCGCGCCACATACATGTCCTGCGGCCCCGCGATCGTGGCGATACCGCGCCGCCCACGGCCCGCCAGGTGGTCCACCGCCGAGCGGCCCGCGCCCACGTTGTCCGAGTCCACGTACGCCACCGGCTCCGCCTCCGAACGGCGCCCGTGCAGGATCACCGGGATGCCCAGGTCCCGTACCGCCTCCGGCAGCGGATCGTCCGCGTGGACGAAGGCCAGCAGCACACCGTCCACCCGCTGCGCCGCCAGCTGCTGTTCGAAGAGCTGCCGCTGCTGCTGCGACCGGATCAGCGTGAGCAGCAACTGCTTGTCGGAGTCGGCCAGTTCCGCGCTCACGCCGCGGATCAGGTCCAGGAGGTACGACTCGGCGGACAGCCGGGCCCCCGTCTCCGGGATCACCAGCGCCACCGCGTCCGTCCGGGCTCCGGCCAGCGCACGGGCGGCGCGGTCCGGGACGTACCCCAGCTCGGCGACCGCCCGCACGACGGCGGCCTTGGCGCGGGCGCTCACCCGGGGCGAGCCGTTGACGACCCGGGACACCGTGCCCCGGCCCACCCCCGCGCGCGCGGCGACCTCCTCCAGCGTGGGCCTGCCTGTGCGCCGCCCGTTCGTCTGCCGTCCGTTCACCGCCATGCCGCATCGCCTCCCCGGCCTGTTCCCGTTCAACCTACAACTTCGGCGCCTGCCCTGGGAGCGCTCCCAGAACGCTCGGAGCGACGGGCCGGGGCCCCCGTGAGCGAGGGCCGGCCGCGGCGGAACTCCTGGGGCCTGAGGGGACCACTTCGCGCGGACCTGCGGGGACGGGAGGCGGTCCGGGGCGGTGCCGCCGGGCTGCGGGAGCAGGGTCCGGACGGCGAAGTCGGCCGGGCGACGCGGGGCGGGGGGCTCCACCCCGGACCGTCCGACGGGCGGCGCGCGTCCCTTCCCGGAGCCGGAGGGGCCCGCCCCCGGACGCCGCGTCGCGGCTGAAGGCCGGCCGGCAGGCGGGCCGGCCTTCAGCCGCTCCGGCCTCCGAGGAGCGGGTGAGGCGGGAATGCGCCTGCCCGCTCGCCCCCGGCCGGCCTGCCTGTGCGCCTACCTGTACGCCGCGAAGGCCCGCGTGAACGCCAGCGGCTCCTGCAGGATCGAACTGCACGTCGCGTCGGCCCGGTTCACCGCCCCGTCGGCGCACTGCTTGTCACGGGTGGACGACCACATGGACAGCCACCCCAGGTTCTTCCGCTTCGCGAAGTCGACGAGCCGGCTGGCGTCGTCCGCCCGGAAGACCTCGACCGTGACGTCGTTGACACCGATCATCGGTGTGACCGCGACGGCCTTCCACGCGTCCGCGTCGGACAGTCCGAGCACGCCCTTGATCTGCGCCTGCGTCGCGGTCGCAGCCTGGATCGCGTAGGTGCCCATGTCACCGCTGTAGGCGGGTCCGTAGTCCATCGCCATGATGTTGACGGCATCGATCCGGACGCCGTTCCGCTTGGCGTCGGCCAGCAGGTCGACCCCCGCCTGGGTGAGCCCCTCGGGCATCACCGGAAGCGTGAAGGACACGTCCAGGCCGGGGTGGGCCTTCTGGAGCGCGGCGACGGCCTGGGCGCGGCGTGAGTTGGCGGCGGTGTCGGGGAGGGCGGCGCCCTCGATGTCGAAGTCGACCCTGGTCAGCTCGTACTGGTCGACGACCCTCCCGTACGCGGCCGTGAGCGCCTCGGGTGTCGCGCAGTTGAGCGCCAGCTCGCGTCCGGCGGCCCCGCCGAACGACACCCGAACGTCGCCGCCCTCGGCGCGCAGGGCGCCGATCTGGGCGGCCACCCTGTCGCTCGCCAGGTCGGTGACGCCGCCCCAGCGAGGCTCGCAGCCGCCGCCCGCCGTGACGAAGGCCAGGTTGAAGTCCTTCACCCCGGTCCTGGCAGCGGTGTCGAGCAGGTCGTAGGCGGGGTAGAGGGAGGTGTCGACGTACGGGGCGAAACGCCCGCCCGCCGACGGCGTCCCGGTCGGGGCGGGCTTCGTCACGCTCGGCGTCGGGGTGGCCGTGACGGTCTGCGAGGGCGACGGCGCCCCGCTCACGGTCGGGCTCGGGGGCGTGGGCTCCGTGGGGCGGCCGGTCGGCCGCGGGGTCGCGCCGCCCTCGGCGGAGCACCTGACCTGGTTCACCAGGCACCCGGCCGGGTCGCCCGCACCGCCGGACGTGACGAAGCCGACCGTCACCGACGCGCCCGGCGCCAGCTCCCTGTTCCAGTTCGCGGGCTTCACGGTGACGTGCCGGCCGTCCACCGTGTGCTCGCCGTTCCAGAGGGACGCGATCCGGGTCCCGGCGGGGAGGTCGAACTCCAGGGTCCAGCCGGAGCGTGCGGCGCCGGTCGTGTTGGTGATTACGTACTGACCGGTGTAACCGCCGTCCCAGGAGCTGGCCCTGGTGTACGCGGCGCTCACAGCCGCGGCCTGAGCGGTGCCGGTGAACGCGAAGGCCGCGCCTCCGGCGACCGCCGCCGCGACCAGCGCGCCGATCGCCTTGGCCCGGCCGCTCGCGCGGCGGCGGTGCGTTGCTGTGCCCATGGGTGTGCCTGCCTCGTGTGGGGTGGGGGGTGGTGAGGCAGGACGCTAGCGCGCCGGAATCAGGCAAACCGCCCCATCCGGACGGCCGTTGTCGATCTTAGGGCGCCCTTAAGGAACGCATCGGCAGCCGTTAAGAAGTCTCCCGCACCACCTGCCGCCCCCGGCGGCCCACGCGGCGGGCGCCCCTGCCGGAGCGGCGCCCCACACCCGTACCACCGGACCGGCGCCCGTCGTCGAGGCCGAGCCAGACCCGAACCTCCGTGCCGCCCAGCACGGAGCGGCCGAGCCGTACGTCCCCGCCCGTGGACTCCGCGACGCGGCGCACGATGTCCAGGCCGAGGCCGGTGGAGCCGGTGCGCTCCCCGCCGTTGCCCCGGGTGAGGGCGGCCTCGGGGTCCTCGATGCCGGGACCGGCGTCCGAGACGAGCACGATGACGGCGTCCTCGCCGTTGTGGACGTCCACCGAGAAGGCGGTGCCCTCCGGAGTGTGCCGGAACACGTTGCCGAGCAACGCGTCGAGCGCGGCGACGAGTTCGGGGCGGGCCACCGGGATGCGGACCGGGCGGTCGACCCCGGCGAGCCGCACCTTGCGGTCCTCGTCCTCCGCGAGCGCCGACCAGAACGCCATGCGCTCCCGTACGACCTCCGAGACGTCGCACCCGGACCCCGGCCCCACCGCCTGCGTCTGGGGCTTCGCCTCGCGGGCCGTCCGGATGATGGTGTCGACCTCCCGTTCGAGCTGCTCGACGGCGGCACGGGTCTGGTCGGCGGCCGGGCCCTCCCCGAGCGAGGCGGCGTTGAGACGCAGGACGGTGAGCGGGGTGCGCAGGCGGTGGGAGAGGTCGGCGGCCAGTTCGCGCTCGTTGGCGAGGAGCTGGACGACCTGGTCGGCCATGGAGTTGAACGCGACGGCGGCGGACCTGAGTTCGGCGGGGCCCTCTTCCCGCACCCGGGCGCCGAGCTTTCCGTCGCCCAGGTCGCGGGCGGCACGGGCGAGGCGCTGGGCGGGCAGCACCATCCGGACGCCCAGCCGGTCGGCCACGGCGACGGAGCCGACGATCAGGGCGGCGGCGACGGCGGCCAGGGTCAGCCACGCGGTCGCGAGGCCGTTGGTCAGCTCGCCCTCGGGGACGTACACCTCGACGATGGCGATCTGGCCGGTGCCGAGAGCGGTCGGCTGGAGCAGCACGGAGCCGCCGTCGACTTCGGTGATGGCGGCACGCGGGACGCGCCGTACGGTCTCCAGGTCTGCGTCGGGGGCGCGCCCGGTGCCGATCTCCAGTGGCTCCGGCCGCCCCGGCGGCGCGGGGATGTGGACGGCCATGCGCCCGTCGGCGCCCGACTGGGTGGAGGCGACGGCCCGTTCGAGGGCGGCGCGGTCGGTGGTGATGGAGAGGGTCGGGCCGATGGCGGCGGCCTGCCGCTCGGCGTTGCCGAAGGCCCGGTCGCGGGCCAGTTCCTTGATGACCAGTCCCAGCGGCACGGCGAAGGCGAGCACGACCATGACGGTGACGGCCAGCGCGACCTTGACGAGCGCCCATCTCATGGGCGGGGCTCCTGAGGCGGCTCCAGCTTCACACCCACACCCCTCAGCGTGTGCAGATAGCGCGGCTTGGCGGCCGTCTCGCCCAGTTTGCGGCGCAGCCAGGACAGATGGACGTCGATGGTCTGGTCGTCGCCGTACGCCTGCTGCCACACCTCCGCGAGAAGCTCCCGGCGCGGCACGACGACACCGGGACGGCCGGCGAGGTAGGCGAGCAGATCGAACTCACGGCGAGTCAGATCCAGCGGTCTGGCGTCGAGTTCGGCCTGGCGGCGCAGCGGGTCGATGGCGAGCCCGCCGACCCGGAGCACCGTGCTGTACGGCAGTTCCCCGGCCGAACCGGCGGCTCGCGCCCGGCGCAGGACGGCGGCGATGCGGGCCGACAGGTGTTCCACGGAGAACGGCTTGGTGAGGTAGTCGTCGGCGCCCTCGTTGAGGAGCCGTACGATCTCGGCCTCGTCGTCCCGGGCGGTGGCGATGATCACCGGTACGTCGGTGATGCCGCGCAGCATCTTGAGCGCCTCCGCCCCGTCGAGATCGGGCAGACCGAGGTCCAGGATGACGACGTCGAAGCGGAGATGGGCCACCTCGCGCAGCGCCTCCAGGGCCGTGCCGACGCTCCGTACGGTGTGGGAGGCCTCGGTCAGGTGCCGGATCAGGGCGGAGCGCACGAACTGGTCGTCCTCGACCACGAGCACACTTGCCATGGGCGGCACCGTACGCCATGAGGCGGAATGAGGGGGACCGGTGTTGACGCCGGGGCGGCTGGTGTACGGGATACCGGTGGTGCACTATGGCCCGGATGCACAGAGGACTCGTCCATGCCCTGGCGTGGTCGCTCGCCACGGGCGCGGCGGTCACTCTGTCGTGGTGGGGCGTGCACACGGTGATGGCCGGGACGGTGTACGACCGCCCCGCGGCGGTCCCGCTGGCGAGGGTGACGGAGAGCCCGGCGCCGGTGGCTTCGTCGACGTGGCGCCCGAGGCCGAGGACGCCGGTACCGTCGCTCTCCGCGTCGCCCTCTTCTCCGGAGCCGTCCACGTCGGCGCCGGGCCCGGGCGCGGGCTCAGGTTCGGGCGGCCCCCGCACGTCCCCGTCCCCTTCGGCACCCCCCTCCCCCGCCCCGTCCGCCCCGCCCCCCGCCGGTTCGGTCAAGAGTTACGTCGTGGACGGCGGCCGGGTCGCCTTCGACATCAGGGACGACTCGGCGGAACTGGTCTCGGCCACGCCCGCGTCGGGCTGGCAGATGCAGGTGTGGACCCAGGAGACCTGGATCCGGGTGACGTTCACCCGGACCGGCCGCGAGGTCTCGGTGTTCTGCGTCTGGCACGACACGGCCCCGCGCGTGGAGATCGACGAGCGGGACACCTAGTCAGTCGAACGTCGACGGCGGCGGTAGGGGAGAGTCCGCGGCGTTCGCGTCGGTGACGGGCGCCGCCCCGCCGGCGAAGTCGGTGAGCCCCCGGCCGTGTTCGACCCGCCCGGGGTGCGGGTCGGTGGCGACCCGACGGGTCAGTTCGGCCACGGGGAGCGGGGTGTCGGAGCCGACGAGGACGGCGTTGCCGAAGCGGCGGCCGCGCAGGACGGCGGGGTCGGCGGCGAGGGCCAGCTCGGGGAAGACGGGGGCGGCGGTGGCGATCTGACCGCGCAGGAAGACGAGCGGGGGGCCGTCGGTGAGGTTCGCGGCGTACGTCCCGCCGGGCTTCAGGACGCGGCGTACCTCGGTGAGGAACTCGGTGCTGGTGAGGTGGGCGGGGGTGCGGGCGCCGGTGAACACGTCCGCGATGACGAGGTCGGCCCAGGCGTCGGGCAGCTTGCCGAGCCCGGCGCGGGCGTCGCCGCCGCGGACGCGGATGCGGGCGCCGGGGTCGAGGGGCAGGGCCTGGCGGACGAACTGCACCAGTGGGGTGTCGATCTCGACCACCTGCTGCGTGGAGCGAGGGCGGGTCGCGGCGACGTACCGGGCGAGGGTGAGCGCGCCGCCACCGAGGTGCAGGGCGTGCACGGGGCGCCCGGCGGGCGCGGCGAGGTCGATGACGTGGCCGAGGCGGCGCTGGTAGGCGAAGTCCAGGTGCGTGGGGTCGTCGAGGTCGACGTGCGACTGCGGGGCGCGGTCGATGAGCAGGGTCCAGGCGTTGGACCGGTCCCGGTCAGGAACCAGCTCCGCGACCCCGCCGTCGACGGTCGCGGCCAGTGTCTCCGGGCCCGCGCCCCGGCTGCGCTTCTGCTTGCCCTTTGCCACGGGGTCATTATCCGCGGCTTCCCGAACCTGGGGGCTCCGACCCCAGCCCAGATAGGGCGTCGGGCGGTGCTCCAGGAAGTGGCGGATCCGTAGCCGCTGGGTGTGGTGCATGGGCAGTGAGTCGAGCTCCCCGGCCTCCACGAAACGGAGTTCCGTGCTCTCCTCCGAGATGGCCAGGTTGCCATCGACGACGCGGGCGGTGAAGCAGACGTTTAACTGCCGACGTACCTCACCGTCGCTGTACGCGATGATGTGGCGCGGGTCGGTGTACGTGCCGACGAGCCCCGTGATCTCGACGTCGAGCCCGGTCTCCTCCTTGACCTCCCGCACGGCCGTACCCGGCAGGGAGTCCCCCATGTCCATCGCACCACCGGGCAGTGCCCACAGGTCGTTGTCCCTACGCCGCTGGAGGAGGATGCGGCCGCTCTCGTAGGTGACCACGGCGGACGCCGCCACGACCAGGCTGTTCGGCTCCGGGGCGTTCGGGTCGTCGTAGTACTCGGTTCGGGCCATGCGCTCACTCTTCCACGGGGCCACAGTCAAGTCGCTGTCGCCGTGGTCGGCGTGGGCGTAGCGTCTTGGGCATGGCTACCGAGCACCTTGGCGATCGCATGGGAAGGCTGCGGCGCCTTGCGGGTCTCACGCAGGAGGGACTGGCCGAACGCTCCGGCGTCTCCGTGGACGTGATCCGGAAGCTGGAGCAGCACCGGAAGCACAGTGCCCGGCTGCCGACCCTGCACGCGCTGGCCAAGGGGCTCGGGGCGGAACTGACGGCCCTCCTGGGGGATCCGCCGGGTGTGCCGTCCAGCGGTGAGACCGAACCGCCTCAACTGGTCGCTGTGCGACGGGCGATCATGCCGCCGCTGTTCGCACCTCCTGCCGAGCCCACGGGCGTGGAACACCTGTCCCTGCCCCTTCTGCGCGCCGAACTGGCCGACGGGTGGACGCTGTACCACTCGGCGGGCTTCGGCCGTCTCATGGAGGCGCTGCCCGGCATCATCACCGACGCCCGTCTGCTCGCGGCGGTGGGCGACGCGGAGCAGCGTGCGGCGGGGCAGGCCGCACTCGGCAAGGCGCTGCAACTGGGCGGGCACCTCGCCATCCGCCTCGGCAAGACCGACCTCGCGCTGTCGGCCCTGGAGCGCGCGTACGCGGCGGCCGGGCAGTCCTCGGACCCGCTGCTGGCCCCGATGGTGTCGAACTCGGTCGCCTGGGCGTACCAGCGGCAGGCCCGCCTGGACGATGCCCGCAACCTGGCCGTACACGCCGCGGACGGGGTGGAACGGGAGTGCACCGGGACGGCGGAGGGGGTCAGGGTGTGGGGCGGTCTGCTGATGTCCGCCGCCACCTCCTACGCGCGCAGCGACGACTACGAGACGGCCAACGTCATGATGGTGGAGGCGGAGAAGGCCGCCGGCCGTCTGGCCACGCTGCCGCCGCCCGCCGAGGGCCGACTGGTGTCGGTGTTCAGCCGGTCGTCGGTACGGATCGAGCGGGTGCGGCTCGCGGTCCAGCACGAGCGCCCCGAGGAGGCCCTGGCGCTGGCCAAGGGCATAAGGCTCAGCAGGGACACCCCGCCCTCGTGGCGCACCTGGCTGCTGCTGGACGTGGCACGCGCCCACACCGACATGGGGGACGCGCCCGGAGCCGTACGAGCCCTCCAGAGCCTGCGCCGCGTCGCCCCGGGCTGGATGCGCCACCACACGCTCGCGGTTGCCATCGTCAGCGACCTGTGGAACGGCCCCACGCGCCCGCCGGGACTGCGCAAACTCGCGGAGTTCCTGGGGGGCGCCCATTAGCGCGCCAGACTAGGACGTTCCGTCCCTGTAGCCCTCCGTCGTACGGCAGCACGATCCATGTATGACCACGGAACCCACGCGCTACAGCGCACCCCCGGTTGAACTGCCGCTGCGACTGGGCCTGGAACCGACCCCGGTCGCAGGATGCCCCGGCTGCACCGAACTCGCCGCCGTCCGGGACCGTGCCCGTGTCGGGGGCGACTTCACGACGGTCTCCGACTGCAACGTCCTGCTGCGGCGGCACCCGGAGGCGCACCGGTGATCCCCCGCGACGGCGGGCGCACCGCTGGGGACACCGGGCGGCCGTTGCTGACGCTGCGGGTGTCACGGGACAGCGGGCGTACGTGGGGCCCTCAGAAGGTCATCCGCAGCACTGAGGACCTGGCGCCGATGCTGTCCTCGGCCTGGCCCCTCTGCCGGTGCCCGAAGTGCGGCAAGCACGCGTAGCGCGCCTCACGGCCGCCATCGCACCCGGTGTTCCTCCAGGTGGGACAGCACCGTGTGGTTCGCCTCCCAGCCGTCCGGGAACTTCACGGTCACGCCCAGCTGGACCGGCTCGGTCGAGGGGTGTTCGTCCAGCAGATCCGTCACGCCCTCGCGGCAGACGACGACGCACGCGTGGCGGTGCCGGGAGGCGAGCACGCACAGGCGGCCCGTCTCCAGGTGGAAGGCCGTCGCGTCCGGGCGGCCCGACAGGGGATGCAGGACGACCGTCACGTCGTACTCGCGGCCCTGCAGCCGGTTCGCCGTGTCCACGGTCACGCCGGGCGGGACGCCCAGTTCGTGCAGCGCCGCCCGCACCGCCGCCGCCTGGTCGCGGTGTGCCGTGCCGACGGCCACCCGGTCTGGGCCCAGCGGCACCGGCCGCTCCGACCGCTCGCTCACCGCAGCCGCTCCCCTGTCCAGCAGCCTGCGCACCACCAGCGCACACGCGTGTACCGCCTCGGGGTCCGTACGGGGCGTGCGGCGGGCCGGCAGTTCCAGCAGGCCCCAGCCGGAGGCCGCCGCCTCGTCCAGCACCCGGTCCGGTGCCGAGCCGTCGGAGGCGGCACCGAAGGACAGCCGCCGGTCCTGAGGGCCGGTACCCGCGCGGAACGGCGTGTACGGGTAGAAGGCGTCCGACACCAGCCGCGCCGCCGACGCGGGCAGCCGCCACGACACCGGCAGCCGGTGCTGCGGCAGCTCGGGGTTGTGGGCGAGCAGCGTCGACACCGCGCTGGCCGAAGGGTCGTAGGACACGCCCGCCCACTGGTCGGCCGTCACCACGGAGAACGGGTCCAGCTGCCCCGGGTCGCCCACGAACAGCGCCCGCTCGAACAGGCCCGCCACCGCCAGCAGCGCGTCCGAGCGCATCTGGTACGCCTCGTCCACGATCGCGTGCCGCCAGGGCTCGGCGCCCTTCACATACGCCCACTTCTTGGCCGTCGACAGCACGACCGGAAGGCCCGCCAGGTCCGCCGCCTTCGTCGACTTCCGTACCGCGTCCAGCGCGTCGAGCGCCTTGTCGTACGGGTCGCTGTCGCTGGAGTGCAGGCGGCCCACCTCCAGATCCGGCTGCTTCTCCGCGAGCCGCAGCACCAGGTCGTCGACCTGCGCGTTCGTCTGCGCCACCACCATCAGGGGGCGCCCGGCCGCCGCCAGCTCCAGGGCCGCGCGGACCACCAGTGTCGACTTGCCCGCGCCGGGCGGGGAGTCCACGACCACGCCCCGGGCGTCCCCGTGCAGGGTGCTCTCCAGGATCCGGGCCGTGGCGCGGGCCGCCTCCGCCGCCGGGTCGAAAGCCGTCGTCGCCGTCACAGGAAGTCCTCCGGGGTGACCGGGTCGGGGGTCGCGGCCTCGTCCGCGCGCGGTGGACCGCCGTGGGTCCACGGGGTCTCCTCCGGGTCCGGCAGCTTCGGGCCCGTCCGCTGGTCGTGTTCGAACAGCGTCCAGGCGATCCGGTCGCCCTTCTGCGGCACGGACCCCTCCGCCGGCTCCCGCGAACGGCCCATCCGGTCCAGCACCCGAAGTACCAGCACGCCGCCTTCTTCCTCGTACCGGACGAACTCCGCGCTCTGCGGCCTGCCTTCCAGCGACCGGTACGCCTTCACGCCCTCGCCCAGGTGCGGCGCGTCGTCCGTCCGTACGGTCAGCAGGGGGCGCGGCGACGGGCGCTTCGTCTCCGTCCAGGTCATCTCCACGTCCAGCACCTCCGCCAGGAACGCCTCGCCCGCGAGCCGCCGCCCGGCCATCACCAGCGGGTCGTCCAGGGCCTCCTGCGCCTCCAGCTGGGCCTGCGCGGTCTCGCGCGCCGCCAGCTTCTGCGCGGCGGTGACCGCGTCGTCCCGGCGGGGCTGCGGGGGCTCGCCCGCACGCACGCGGTCGCGGTGCCCGGTGAACGACCAGCGGTCGCGCGTCCAGCGGTCCGCGACCCGCGCACCGGACGGCAGGTCCCCCACGAGACGGAGCGCCTGCCAGACCGCGTCCCAGGTCGGCCTCATCTGGGTCAGCAGCAGACGGCGGATCTCGCCCTCCGCGCGGTGCAGCTCGCCCAGTCGCAGGTCCGCCGCCTCCCCGTCCTCGGCGGCGGCCAGCGCCTGGCGGGCCCGGTCGTACCGCTCGATCGCCGGAGCCAGCAGCCGGTTGTCGAACGCCGGGTCCGTCGCGGGACCCGCGGGCGGGCACAGCAGCTGCCCGTCCCGGTCCCGGCCCAGCTCCGCCCGCAGCGCCGCAGCCTCGCCCGCCTCTCCGAGCGGCGGGTCGACCCACGCCAGGAGCGCGCCCAGGTGCTGGTCCTCCAGCGAGGACTGGCCGGTCGCCCAGTGCCGGTTCAGCAGGTCCGTCGCCGCGACCAGCAGCGACGCGCCCGGGACCCGGGCCCGCTCCCCGTAGTGGGTCAGCCACCTGCCCAGCAGCGGCACGCGCGGCGGAGCGGGGAACGGGGTCTCCGGGTCCTGCTCGGCGGTCCGCCGGAACCGCGTCGACCGTCCCAGGAGCCGTACGTACTCCACACCCGCCCGGTTCGGCACGACGATCTGCGGCGCGTCCGCGCACAGGTCGACGGCGACCTTCACCTTCTTGCCGGTCTCCGGGTCGGTCTCCGACCGCTCGGCCTCCTCGACCCTGTCCGTGTACGCGTCGATGTACGGAAGCACCGCCTCCGCCAGCTCCGCCAGGAACGTGAACCGCAGGTCACGGTCGCGCGGCTGCGGTACGGCGAGGAGCCGCGGCTCCTCCGGGTCCGTCCCCACCAGGGCGCCGAGCGGCGCGCCCGCCTCGCCCGCCGTCGTCAGCGGCACCAGAACCAGGGGACGCTCCGCCACATGCCGGTGCCGCACCGTGGCCAGCGGCCGCGCCCGCCCCGCCTCCACGGCCTCCAGGCGCGCGAGCGTCGAGATCAGCGACATGCCCCGGCCTCCTCCGCCCCGGCCGGGCCCCGACGGCCCGCCGCCCGGCCCGCGCCTGCGGGG
>NZ_JADWYO010000018.1 GCF_022414595.1 Streptomyces sp. MUM 203J
CCGTCATGACCACACCGGCCCTACAGGCCGCGTAACCGAACCTGTCACCCAACCCTGCATCAGACCCAAGCCCGTGCCAGTGAAGCTGGCTCCAGACTTTGCCGAGCTTGAGCGCACACTCGCCGAGATCGGCACGACGTTGCACCCAGATGTGATTGCCCTCCAAGGCAGCTTCTCGGACGTCATCGTCGCGGGATGACCGAGGCTTGTTCCGGGACGTGACGGTGATCCTGTACCTCGCTGCGCCGCTCATCACCTCATACAGCGCTTCGAGTCCTGCCCATGCACGCACAGGCCCATTGTCGGGAGCGGTCGCCGTGGCAGGACCCTCAGGACTGCAGGGGCGTCTCGGCCCTTCTGGCAGGCGAGGCCGGGTGACTGCCCTGGGCCGCCTGGCTCCTGGCCTGTTCGATCTGGTTGATGTGTGTCTCCGTCCACCGCCGGAGCGCGCTGATCGGCTCGGCCAGGCTCCGCCCGAGGGCGGTCAGCGCGTATTCCACGTGGGGCGGGACGGACGGATAGACCGTGCGGTCCACGAATCCGTCCGTCTCCAGTCGACGCAGGGTCTGGGTGAGCATCTTCTGGGAGACGCCCTCGATACGTCGGTTCAGATCGCTGTAACGCATGGTGCCCTGCAGCAGGGCGTCCACGACAAGCACCGTCCACTTTCCAGCGATATGGTCCAGAACCTGCCGTGTCGGGCACTTCGCGGAGTAGACGTCGGCCGGCAGCCCGGAGGATTCCACCAAAGGATTCACCAGAGGAGAGTAACGCACTCTGAAGTGCTTACTTCCCAGAAGAGAGAAACTCTCCCACAGTGGTCTCCATGACGATCCCTCCTACGCTCTCCGTCAGCGAAGCCATCCGTGCCCGCCGCACTGTCCGGCACTACACCCCCGATCCGGTCCCGGAATCCACCCTCCACACACTGCTCCACCTCGCCACCGAGGCGCCCACCAGCCTCAATCTCCAGGCCCGTTCGATCGTCGTGGTGCGTAGCCGGACGGGCAGGCAGGGCCTGATCCAGGCCACCGGCGGCCAGCCCCAGACACGGGAAGCACCGGTCATGCTGGTCTTCGTCGCCGAACCGCAAGCATGGCGAGGCGATCACAGCGACATCCACGACCAGGCCCGCCGCAGCGGCGCGTGGCAGGACGAGTTCATCACCATGTTCACCGCCGCCTCCCAGGAGTTCCACCAGGGCCTGGAGAGGCGCGGCCTGCTCCGCGAGTACGCGGTCAAGGACGCCATGATCGCGGCCTCGTTCCTCATGCTTGCCGCCACCGAACGCGGCCTGGCCACCTCCCCCATGAACGGCTGGGACCAGGACCAGGTCAAGCGGGTCATCGGCATCGGGGACCGGGACGATCTGGCCATCGCGCTACTGGTCTCTCTCGGCTACCCGGCGGAGGAACGCCTGCACCCGGGCCGCCGCCCGCTCCAGCGCACGGTCTTCCAGGAGACATACGACGCCGGAACTGCCGTGGCCACCGCCCGCTGATCCCGCCCACCCCCGACAGGACTTGTTCTGCCGTTCGGCCATGCCGTCCACGCCCCCGCCGGTGTGGGCGGACATGGCCTGCTCGGACCCCCTCGGCGCCGTGGAGCCCGGCCGGACGGGGGGAGATCATCCTGTGGGCGAGTCCCCTCACGGACGGCGACAGCGTCGGCTCGTCCGCACGGTACAGGCGGCGCCGGCACTCCTCGACGGTCCGTCGCCCGGAGATACCGGCGGCGGGCCGCTGATGGGCCGGGCGCTCACGCTCACTGGTAGTCGTATGTCATGCCGATGCCGAGAGTGCTCTGCGTCGGGAGAATCCCGGCGTCGACGATGTCGAGCACCGGCGGCATGAGCAGTTCGGCCAGCCGGTGCGTTTCGTCGGTTCCGAGCGCGGCCCAGGGGGCGGCGGCGAGTTCGTCGGTGAGTTCCTCGACCGCGGTACGGACCCGGAGACCCTCGGGTGTGGCGCTGCCGTCGGCGCCCAGCAGGTTGCGGGCGACGAGCCGTTCACGGCAGGCGGCCCACTCCTCGTCGGTCCACTGCCTGCTGCGGAACACCTCTTCTAGCGCGGCGCCTGCGGCGGCGTGCGAGAGCAGGGACTCGGCAGGGCCGATGCCGTGGGCCTGGAGGGCGGCGAGGTGGCCGTCGCCGCGGTGCTCGCGCAGGATGGTGGCGGCCTGCCAGAGCATCATGTGCGGTTCGTCGGGCCAGGGCAGTGCGGCGTTCGCCGCGGCCATGGGGCGGCCCGCCGTCTCTGCCGCCACTGCGGCGCGGCGGGCGAGTTCCGCTGCCTCGCGCAGTTCCGGCGAGTCGGCCCGGCCGCCGAGCAGTCTGCGCAGTGCGCGGTCCATCGCGGCGCTCCGGGCCCGCAGGACCTGCTCGGGAGCGGCGGTGCCCCAGGCCGACGCGGTGTGACACTCCACCATCCGCGGGCTGAAGCTGTAGAAGAGTGCACTCACCACCTCTGGTCCGGCAGTCCCGAGCGGCGCGGCGCGGTAGGCGAAGTAGCTCGGCCAGCGCTCCCGGGTGGCGTAGCCGAGTGCGGCGGCCTCCTCGAACGCCTCCGGCGCGTAGTAGAGCGTGGCGTGGACCGGCTCCAGCAGGTGCCACATCTGTCGTACCGTGCCGAGGCTGTGCGCCATGTGAGTTCCTCCGCTGTCCCGCACCGAACCACAACTTGACACTGACAAGATTGCGCGGTCGCCGCAATCTTGTCAATGCCAAGATGCGGGGTAGACTGCTGTCCATGGCAGCACCGTCCTCCTACCACCACGGAGATCTGCGCCGGGCCGTCGTCTCCGCCGCCCTCGAGGTCATCCGCAGCGACGGCGTCGCCGCGATCAGCCTCCGCGACCTCGCCCGGCGCGCCGGGGTCTCGCATGCCGCCCCCGCCCACCACTTCAAGGACAAGACCGGGTTGCTGACCGCGATCGCCACGGAAGGCTTCGAGCTGCTGGCCGCAGCCCTGAACGCAGTGCCGACCGGAACGGCGCACCGGCTGCGGGAGATGGGCAGCCGCTACGTCGGGTTCGCCCTCGGTCACCCGGCCCACTTCGAGGTGATGTTCCGGCCCCACCTGCTGCGCGGCGACGACCCGGATCTCGCCACCGCCAGGGAGCGGGTCGCCCGCACGCTGCGCTCCGGCATCGAGGACCTCCCTGCCGCCGGGCGCCCCGACGCCCGACGCACTGGACTGGCCGCCTGGTCGCTCGCCCATGGTTTCGCCACCCTGCAGCTCAGCGGCAGCCTCCCGGTCCTGGACGACGACCCCGTCGAGACCTTTCGCACCCTCGTCGACGGCCACCCCGTGGCCGACCTGGGCTGAACCCCCCAGGCCATGTTCCGGCCCGGCCGGTCACCAGGGCGCTCACGCCATCGGCGTGACCAGTCGGGCTCGTCGGCGGAGCGGCCCCGGTGAGGCGCAGTCACCGCCGGCCGGAGTCCCAGTCCCGCGAGGACAGTGGCCTGCAGCCACGAGCCCCTGCCCACGTCATCACCGCAGGCGAACGGTCACGCCGCTCCGCACGCCCTGACGGGCATGGACAGTGGTCCCGGGACGGCTTGAACGGCCGGTAGAGCTTCGGCGCCAGTGCGAACCCCCGCCGGAATCGTCCGGCACCGGAGCGACAGCGCCGGCCCGGGCGGCAAAAGCCGCATCACCGGCCAGGGGCACCGGTCACCGATCGCCAACACTGAGGCCGGCCGGGGAAGCCGATGGCGAGTAGTGCCTCACCGCCCGGACCGCCGCCGACGTCATGAAGATCCGGCCCCGGCGACTGCCCTGTGGCAGGGCGCTCCCGGTTCACCCCGGCTGACCGACCCGAAAGGACTGCCCGGCGGCCCAGGAGCGCACCTCGACTCCCCCGTCGCGCCCGCGCCGCACCATATGCGCCCGGCCGGCGCCCGACACCCGCACCGGCTCCCCCGCGGTGCAGGTGACAAGCGCGTCCTCGTCCAGCGCGACACCGAACGGGGCCCGGCCGCTTCCCACGGCGCTGATCAGACGCGGCAGCGTCCCCCACTGGGCGGCGTGCACATCCACGCTGAACGGTACGAGACCCAGGCCATCGCGCGCGGCGACCTCGTCGAGGTCCTCGGCGATGTCGTCCGGGCACACCGGAACCCCGGCGTCCAGCCAGCCGCCGACAACGGCCGTCGCGGCGGCCACGGCCGCTCCGGCAGAGAACCCCGCGTACGGCATGGCGCGCTCGGTGAGCGTACGCCGCACGGCGTCCGCGCAGCAGACGAGTGCCTCCTGGTAGGCAGGGGTCAGGCCGCCGCAGACCAGGAGAGCGTCCACGTCGTCCAGCGCGGCCGGGTCGAAGCGACCCCCCAGCGGTACGGTCAGGGCCACGGGGACGCAGGGGCCCACCTGTGTGAGCCGCTCGGCACAACGGACGAACTGTTCGTCCGCGTTGCCCTCGTCGACGAGGACGCACCCGATCCGGGCCGCGGGCCCGGCATCGCCGAGGAAAGGCGCGTAGACCTCCGCAGACTGCCATCCGCCGCCGATGAGATGAATCCTTGCCGTCATGTACGTCGCTCCTCTTCGCCGACCAGAGGCAGGAGGGTAAAGGATCACCGAACAGAGCATCGGGAGACTTTACGGGGGACTTCCGTGCGCCACACGGGCGTGAGGGCCTCTCAGCCGCTGAGCCAGCGGATCACGACGTGAGCCATCGTCAAGAAGGTCGTCGGCTGCGGCCGGAAGACGAAGTCGACACGCGTGACCGTCACCCGCAGTCCGATGGGGAGCGCGGCCGTCATGGTGATCACCCTGGTGGCTGGTGCGCAGGCCGCCCTGGGGATGCGCCCCCGAGCTGCTGCCGTTGCTGTGCGGCGATGGTCTGATCGGGGTCGCTGCCGCCCGGCTCTCGGCCTCTCGTGCCCGACGGCTCCGATACATCTGTGCGCAGTTGCTCACTCCCGCGTACGCCTGACCGCTCATGGCAGGCCTGCACGGTCGTCCGATGAGGCCCGTCCCCCGGGCCCTGTGGGCGCGCTCGCGGTTCTCCTGCGGCAGAGCCGGCAGGGTCCGGGGCCTGGACGGGCCGAGGCCGCGCAGGGACTCGCGCGTGGCCTGACGACCGTGCAGCGTGCCGAGGCCGGGAAGCTCGTATCCGGCCGGTGGCGGACCCGCTGCCGGTGACCAGGCTCCGCGGTTCGCGCGAGGTGTTGCTCGACGACCCCGACACCTCGCTGGACGAGGGCGTGGCGAGCGCCGTCACCTCAGGTGCCGTGGCCCCCTGCGGCTGCGGGCCCTGCCTGTGCGCGAGGCTGTCACACGACCGGGAGACCACGTGGGACTCGGCAGGCCCGAACGCGAAAGACTGTGGCAGAAGGGCCTCCTGGTGCTGGTCGGCTGGGATCGCAACCCCGAGCTGCCAAGAGGCCCTTCCTTCATGCACCGCCCTCTCGGTGATCACCCGGACAGGAACGCTGTTCGACGGGCCAAGCCCGATGAAGGGAAAGCGGACGCCTTCTCAGCCGAGCCTCCGGACCAGCCACCGGCGGACGGCCGACGCGGTGGCCTCCGCGTGCTCCTCCAGCAGGGTGAAGTGGTTTCCGAGGACCTCCAGCCTGGTGTGCTCCAGCGGCCAGTGCGGAGGCCACGGCCGGCGGGAGCCGTCGCCGAGCACCTCGGAGAGGGCTTCCGTCTCGGCCGGGGCCACGAACAAGGTGGGAGTGGACACCGGCCGGGGGGCCCAGTCGGCGAAGAGCTCCGCGTACCGCGCCATCGCGGTGAGCTGTTCGTCGTCGACGGGCAGTTGCGGGAACCTGTCGGCCAGCCAGCGGGTGATCGTGATCATGTCGTCGGCCAGCGCCTCGCGGGCCCGCACGGGTGAGTCGAGCAGCACCAACGCGGCCGGCGGGGTGCCCTCGGCCTCCAGCCGCCGTACGATCTCGTGCGCCGGCCAGCCGCCCGACGAGTACGCCACCAGGGCGAACTGCCGTCCGGCGAAGCGCCGTCGCAGGGCCGCGACCTGGAGGTCCACCGCCGCGTCCAGACTCTGCGGCAGCGGCTCGCCCGTCCCGTAGCCGGGCATGCCGATCGCCCAGACCGAGTGCTGCCCCCGCAGTGCCATGGCGAGCCTGAGGAACTGGTGCGCGCCCGTGGGGGCGATGAGGGAGGGCAGACAGACCAGACCCACCTCGTGGGTGCCTTCGGCCAGATGCAGGGGCTCCGGCTCCACACCGGCCGCACCCGACACGAAGGCGGGCCGCAACCGCGCGGCGGCCTTCAGGAGGGCGCCGCCCCGGGCCGGGGGCACTGACCGCACGGCCGCGTCGAACAGCGTGCCGGGGGACGGATCCGCCGCGCCGACGGCTCCCTCGTCGTGCACGGGCCCCGGCCGCAGTGCGGCGACCAGCGCGTCCACCTCTTCACCGCGATCCTCCAGCAGGTGTGCGCCGAGTCTGGCGACCGAGTCCTTCTCGAAGACCAGAGTCGACGACAGCTCGCCCAGGTCCTGCCGGAGCGCGTTGGTGAACTGGAGGACGAGGATCGAGTCCATCCCGTACGCGGTGAGGGACGTCTCGGGGTCGATCTTCTCGGCGGGAACCCTCAGCGTCTCCGCCGCCTTGTCGGTGAGATGGACTGCCAGGAGGGCGGCACGCGTGTCTCCCGAGATCGGGGTCGCCGGAGCCGGGGCCGGCGCGGGGACCGGGGCAGGGGGCACGGGGGCGCTCGTCTGCCGCCGCGGCGGCTCGGTGGCCGGGGGTGCCGGGGCCGTGACCCGCTGGCGGGCGATGCCGTCGCCCTGGGCGGCGATGATCTGCTGGCCCAGGTCGCGGGCGGACGGCAGGAGGGAGACGATCGAGGAGAACCCTTCGCCGCGCAGCACCTCTCGCCATGTGTCCGGCGCCAGCGCGGGTGAGCCCTCGACGCGCAGGGGCACGTCCTCGGAGAGCCACCAGCCTTCGAGCAGCCCGAACGTGAGGTGACTGAACACGTCGAAGGCGGTCAGCTCGTTCAGCAGCAGCCAGCCCCTTTCCCTCATCGCGGCCTTGGCGTTGCGCAGGGTGTTGCGCATGTCGCGCGTCGCGTGCAGGACGTTGGCGGCGATGACGAGGTGGTAGCCGCCCGGCTCGATGCCCTGCTGCGCGAGCGGCTGCTCGACATCGAAGCGCCGGCAGTCGAGATAGGGGGTGTCAGGGCCGTACCGGGCCTGGGCACGGTTCAGGAACGCCTTCGACAGATCGGTGTACGTGTACGTCTCGATGCCGTCCTGGTACGGACGCAGAGCGGCGAGCACGCCGGCGCTCGTACCACCGGTACCGGCTCCGATCTCCAGGATCCGGATCCGGGTGGCCGGATCCTGGCGCAGCAGCTCGGCGACGATTCCGGAGGCGGCGACGGCCATGGTGTGGTTGAAGGTGTCGGCCACCCGGTTGTTGCGGTAGCAGCCCTCGACGAGTTCGACCGATCCGCGCGGGAACACGACGTCCGTCGCTGGTGTGCGGCCGGTCAGGATGTCGGGCAGAGCCTTCAAAGTGGCGTCGACCAGGGCGAGTTCGGCTGCCTTGTCCTGGTCGGCGGACCACCGCGCGCATTCCTCGGCCCACTGCCTCCGCAGGACGTCGAGGGGCGGAGCGTGGTGCGGAATGACGCGCAGTGAGTGGGCGAGCCAGGCGGTGTAGCGCTCGTGGATGCCACCGCGGGAGCGCAGGACGGACGGGTCGGCGGGCGCGGGCTCACCGGCGCGGACGACACCGAGCGCCTCCAGGTGGCCGCGGATCAGCCGAGCCAGCAGGGGGTCGCGTTCGGTGCGGCGCCAGTCGGCGGTACCGCGCAGGAGCCGTTCGTCGCCGCCTGCCTGCTTCGCCCGGGCGGTGACCGTCTCGGGCGCGACGCCCACGGACGCGCGCGCGTACACCGTCGTCCGCAGGGTCGGGTCGATCGGCTCGACGGCCTTCGGGTCGGTCAGCTTGACGTAACCCATCTGCGGCTGCGGACCGGAGAGCAGGGTGTCGAGCGCGGCCATGGCCTCCGGCGGCTCGATCGACCTCAGCCCCCAGCGGGCCATGCTCCGCTCGTGGAACGCGGAGGCGACGCTGCCGACCGAGCCCCACCAGCCCCAGTTCATCACCCGGACCGGGCAGTCCAGGTGCCGGCCCAGCAGGTGCGCGTAGGCGTCGGCGAAGGCGCAGCCTGCCGCGTAGTTGCTCTGTCCGGCGGCCGTCACGAACGACTGGAGCGAGGAGAAGAAGAGGACGAAGTCGAGCGGTTCCCGGGCGAAGACCTCGGCCATGCCGACGCTCGTGTCGGCCTTCGCCGCCAGGGCCGCGCGGAAGTCGGTCTCCTCCATGTTCGCCAGGCCCCGGTCGCGCAGCACGAGAGCCGAGTGGACGACGCCGTCGATCCGCCCGTAGCGGGCCCTGATCTCCTCGTGGGCCGCGCGCAGCGCCTGGGGGTCGGTGGCGTCGGCCGAGAGGTAGCGGACCTCCCCGCGCCCTCGTGCTGCGTGCAGTCGTGCCTCGATGGAGGCGTCCTGCGGCCTGCGGCCGAGCCACACCACGCGGGCGCCGTGGTTCTCCGTGACGTGTCGGGTCCACGCCTCGCCGAGGCCGCCCGCGCCGCCGATGACGACGTAGACGCCGCCCTCCCGGTAGGGAACCGTCGCCGGGTGGGCCGAGGCCGACGGCACGAGCCGCAGACGCAGCCACTGACCCGAGCGGCGCACCCAGGTGCCGCCGGGGGTGTGGACCGGCATGCCGGCGAGCGCCTCCGCCGTCTCCGTCGCCTCGTCGAGATCGACGCGGCGGACGGTCCAGTGGCCGTACTCGCGCTCCAGCGACCCGAACAGGCCGTGCAGGGCCGCGTGCGCCGGGCGGGTCGCCTCGCCCGGGCACGTCGCGAGGGCGTTGCGGGTGATCAGCGTGACGCCGAGGGAACGGGCGTCGCCGTCGGCCCGTAGCAGTGCCTTGACCATGCGGAACGCCGCGATCACGCCGTCCTCCCGGGCGGCGGCGAAACCGGTGGTGTCCATCGCGTGCGGCGCGGTGTCCGGCGCGATCCACAGCAGGTGGTCGATCTCTCCCATGGCCTTCAGCGCGACGGTGTTCTCCTCGGCCGAGGCGCTCGGTGCGAGCGGCCAGGCCCGGGCCTGGGGGAAGTGCCGGACGATCCCGGCGAGCTGCTCGTCCGAGGCGCCGACCACGAGCACCCGGTCCCGGCCGGACGCGGGGGTCTCGCCCGGCTCCCCGGCTGGCACCGGCTCCCACGCCGGCGCGAAGAGAGAGGGGGCGGGCTCGGGGACGGCCCGCGAGGTGTAGCCGGTCATCCGGACCCGGACGGCTCCCTCCTCGTCGACAAGGTCGATGTCGAGCCGCCCGAGCGCGCCCGCCGCCCGCTGGGGGTCCGTGACGCGGACCACGGCCCACATGGTCTCCTCGCAGGGGCCGTGGAGCTCCAGCGCGTCCAGCGCGAACGGCACCACGACCTCGCCGGAAGGCGGTCCGGAGCCGTCGAGCGTCAGCGCCGCCGACGCCTGGATCGCCGAGTCCATCAGCGCGGGGCGCAGGATGTACGGGCATGGCTCGTCGGAAGGCTCGGAGAGGCGGGCGACGACGGTCCCGTCGCCGACGTAGGCCTCGTCGATCGCGCGGAGCGACGGTCCGTGGGTGATGCCCGCCGCGACCAGTGCCTCGGCGATCCGGGTGCCTGGTACGCGGGTCGGGCAGGCGGCGCGCAGAGCGGTCAGGTCGACGGGGGCCGGCGGGGAGTCGGTGGACCGCAGTACGCGGCCCTCGCTGTAGGAGCCCGCGTCGGGTGCCGCGGACCCGATCGTGACGGCGACGCCCTCGCCGTCCGGCCGCACCATGACCTCCACGTCCAGCCGGCCGTCGACGGCCAGTGGGCGGACCCAGGTGACGTTGCGCATCCTGAGCGGGGCCGCGGGGTCTGCGCCGAGGGCCCGGGCCGCGGCCTCGCGGGCGAGCTCCAGGTGGACGACACCGGGCAGGACCCGGCCGCCGCGCACCCGATGGTCACGCAGAAGGAGCTCGTCACCGGTGAGCCGGACGGTACCCCGCAGGGTGCCGGGGGCGCCGGGGACGGGGGCCAGGCCGGTCAGGCGGGGATGGGCGGGGGCGACGGGGGTCTGCGCCACGGGCGCGGGAGCCGTCACGGGCGTGTCCTCCGCCGACGGGACGGACGGAGCGGGCTCGACCGGCGGTGTCCCCGTCGCCCAGTGGCTCTCGCGGGCGAAGGGATAGGTGGGCAGGGGAACCCGGCGCCGGCCGTGGCCCGCCCCGGGAAGGAGCCTCGCGAAGTGGAGCTCCGCGCCCTGCACGAAGAGTCCGGCGAGTGCGGTGAGGTCCGTGGTGGAGGCGGCCGGCACGCGGGACGCGGCCTCGCCCGTCAGGGCGCGCGGTCCGCCGAGTCCCTCCTCCAGGACCTGGACCAGGTCCTCGCGGTCCCGTACGACGCAGGCGAAGCGGTGGGTGAAGTGCGCGCGGCCGACCGCGAGGGTCCAGGAGATGTCGCCGCAGTCGAGCGCGGTCTCCCGACGGCAGTGGGCGGCCAGGCGGGCCACCTGCCGGGCGAGTTGCTCACGGGAGCGCGCCGACAGCACGACGACGTGGGCCGGGGCGGGCGTGCGCGGGACGGGCACCGTCGGCGGCTCCTCCAGGACGACGTGGGCGTTCGTCCCGCTTGCGCCGAAGGAGCTGACCACGCCGCGGCGCGGGCCGCTCACGGGGGTGGGCCACGGCTGGGTGCGGGTGTTCAGGTAGAACGGGCTGTCGTCGAGGCGGACGGCCTCGTTGGGCTTCTCGAAGTGCAGCGAGGCCGGTATCCGGCCGTGCTTCATGCCGAGCAGCACCTTGAGGATGCCGGCGACTCCGGCCGCGTACTGGGTGTGGCCGAGGTTCGTCTTGACCGAACCGAGGGCACAGTAGCCTGTCTTGTCGGTGTTCTTGCGGAACGCGCCGGTCAGCGCCTGGAACTCGATCGGGTCGCCCAGCTTCGTGCCGGTGCCGTGCGCCTCGACGAGCTGGATCGTCTCGACGTCGACCCCGGACCTGTCGTACACCTCGCTCAGCAGCCGCTCCTGGGAGACCGAGCTGGGTGCGGTGATGCCGTTGGTGGCCCCGTCGTGGTTGGTGCCGGACGCACGGATGACGCCGTGCACGTGGTCGCCGTCCGCGAGGGCGTCTTCGAGCCGCTTCAGGACCAGGACGCCGACCCCCTCGCCCGGGACGAAGCCGTCGGCGCGGTGGTCGAAGGCGCGGCAGCTCCCGGTCGGCGAGAGCATGCCGGCGCGGCCTGCGAGGTCGAACAGGCGCGGGGTGCTCTGGACGTAGACGCCGCCGACGAGTGCCGTGTCCGTCTCCCGCGACCACAGGTCCTTGCAGGCCAGGTCGAGGGCGACGAGGGAACTGGAGCAGGACGTGTCGACCGCGATGGCCGGGCCTTTGAGGTCGAGGAAGTACGCGATCCTGCCGGGCACGAGGGATCCGAGGTTCCCCCAGAACGCCTGGGCCGGGGCGTCCTCGTCGAGGAGGTTCCGGTAGTCGCCCTCCCAGCAGCCGACGTAGACCCCGCAGTCCCGTTCGTTGATCGCGTTCCCGGCGTATCCCGCGTCCTCGAGGGCCTTCCAGGACTCTTCGAGGAGAAGCCGCTGCTGGGGGTCCATGACGGCGGCCTCGACCCCGGAGATGTTGAAGAACAGGGGGTCGAACTCGTCGATGTGGTCGAGGAAGCCGCCCCGCGTGCAGCGGGGGTTGCCGACGTCGTCCACAGCGGGCAGGGGCCAGCGGGTCGCCTCACGGGTGAGGTCGTGGCCCTCCGCGAGGTGGTGCCACAGCTCGTCGAGCGACTGCGCGGCCGCGAACCGTCCGCTCATCCCGACGACGGCGATCGGCCCGCGGCCGCTCGTCTCCCGCCGGAGCACGTCGGCGGTTTCGGGCGGCGCCGGGGCCACAGACAGGGGGGCGTTGACGGGCGCCGGGAGGGCCAGGGCCTCGCGGTGGACGTCGAGGACATGGGCGACGAGGCGGTCGGCCGTGCTGTGGTCGTAGATGGCGCTGGTGGTCAGGTCGAGGCGGAGCGTCTCGTTGAGTTCGTGTACGAAGCGGACACCGAGGATGGAGTCGAGCCCGAACTCGGCGAAAGCGCGCCCGCCGTCGATCTCCCTCTCGTCCATGGCCAGCGCGTCGGCCAGCTTCGCGCGCACCACCGAGCGGACCTGCTCGCCGAGCCGCGCCGGGGGCCGCCCGGCCGCGGCGTCGCCGGCCTCGGCACTCGCCGGAGGCGGGGCGGAGGCCGGGTGCGTCGGCCGGGCCGCGTCCACGGTGTCGGGGACGCCGGCGGCCCGGTCGGCGGCAGCCGCGCCACCGGCATCGGGCGTGCCGACGGCTTCGAGGTCGCCGGCCCAGTACCGGTCGCGGGCGAACGGATACGTGGGCAGCGAGATCCTCCGGGGCGTGGTGGAGCCGTGCAGGGCGGGCCAGTGCGGCGTCACGCCCTCGGTCCACAGGGCGGCGATCTTCGAGAGCTTGCCCGTCTCGGCCCAGCGGGTCACCAGGAGCTCCCTTAGCTCCTCGTCCTCGGTCAGTTCCGCCAGGGCGCCGCGCGTGTGCCCGACGGTGCCCCGGTACACCCCGGGGGCGGCGGTGTCCTGTTCCAGGTACGCCCGCAGGGTCTCGCTCAGTTCGGCCACCGAGGTCACGACCACGGCGAGGCGTTCTTCCCAGGCCACTCGCCCGGTCTGGAGGGTGAAGGCGAGATCGGCGAGGTCGACCCCGGAACCGGTCCCGGCAAGGTGGTCCGCCAGGCGCCCGGCGTGGTCTCGCAGTTGCTCCGGGGTGCGGGCGGACAGGACGACCAAGTGCTCTGCTCCGGCCTGGGCCGACGCCCGGCCGGGGGCTGACTCGGACACGTGTTCCTCCAGGATGACGTGTGCGTTCGAGCCACCGGCGCCGAAGGACGAGACCGAGGCCAGCCGCGGACGGTCGCTCGGCCAGTCGGCGAGCTCGCGCTGGACGAAGAAGGGAGTTCGGTCCAGGTCGAGGCCGGGGTTGAGTTCCTCGGCGTGCAGGCTGGGGGCGAACTGTTTGTGCTGCAGCTGCAGGACGGCCTTGGCCAGTCCCGCGACACCGGCGGCGGCTTCGAGGTGCCCGATGGACGACTTGACGGAGCCGAGGGCGCAGAACCGCCGGTCGGCCGTGTCCTGCGCGAAGGCGAGGGTCAGGCCCTTCACCTCGATCGGGTCACCGAGCTCGGTGCCGGTGCCATGCGCCTCGACGTAGCCGATGTCGCGGGCGGAGACCTCGGCGCGGTCCAGCGCGTCACGGATCAGTTCGGCCTGGGCGCCGGGGCTCGGCACCGTGTAACCGTGGGTGCGGCCGGCGTGGTTGACACTCGTGCCGCGGATCACCGCCAGCACCCGGTCGCCGTCGGCCTGGGCCCGTGAGAGGGGCTTGAGCAGCACCGCGCCGACACCCTCACCTGGGACGAAGCCGTCGCCGCCGCTGCCGAAGCTGCGTAGCCGGGGACCCGCCGACAGCATGTCGGAACGGCACAGCTCCACGTAGTCGAGCGGGTGCAGGTACAGGTTGACCCCGCCGGCGATGGCCGCTTCGCAGGAGCCCTGGTGCAGATGCTCGCACGCCTCGTGGACCGCGGTGAGGGAGGCCGAGCACATCGTGTCGATGGTCAGGCTCGGACCGCGCAGGTCGAGGATGTGGGAGGTACGGGCGCTCAGCGACGCGAAGGACAGGGCCGGGACGATCGTCTCTCCGGACGGCAGGCGTCGCGCGCCGTGCCGGGCGTGGCCGGACTTGGTGACGCCTGCGAAGACCCCGACCCGCTTGCCGTGGCGGACGCCGAGTTCCTCGGGGGTGTATCCGGCGTCCTCCAGGACCTCCCAGGCCGCCTGGAGGAACAGACGCTCCTGCGGGTCCATCGCGTAGGCGTCGCGAGGGGCGATCCGGAAGAAGAGGGGGTCGAAGGCGGCGAAGTCGTCGAGGAAGCCGCCCCACCTGCTGTAGCTGCGGCCGGTGGTGATCGCGGTGGCGCGCACGGGCTCGTAGAAGCCTTCCAACGGCCAGCGGTCGGCCGGAATCTCGCGGATCCGGTCCCGTCCGGCCTTGAGGTTCTCCCAGAATTCGGTGAGGTCCGCGGCGCCCGGATAGCGCCCCGTCATGCCGATGACGGCGATGGGCTCCCGCTTCGTGCGGGACGCGGCGCCCGAGGGCCGGGGGGTGGGCGTCCGCCCGGCGGACTCGCCGGTCCGCGGGGCCGAACCCCGTGGCACGTGCTCCGACATCAAGGGCCTCGGCGCCAGGTGCTCCGCGATCGCGCGCAGGGTCGGGAACTCGTAGAAGACCGTCTTCGAGACCTCGCCGTACGTGAGGGCCAGCTCCCTGTTGAGCTGCACGATCATGATCGAGTCCAGCCCCATGGCGTTGAGAGGGGCGTCGCCGTCGACGGCGCCCGGTGCGGTCCCGGTGACCCGGGCGAAGGTCTCGGCGAGACGGCGCAGCGTCTCACCGACGACGTGATCGGGGTCCGCCGGTGCGGGCGCGGCGGCACGGGCCGGTGCGGGCGGCTGCGTGCCGGGGCCGTCCGGGGTCGCCGGGACGCGGGTCGGGTCTCCGTGGTGGACCCATACCCGTCCTTCGTCGCCCAGTCGCCAGCTGCGGACAAGCGCCTCAATGCCCTCCGCGGATTCCATGGGGGTCAGGCCCCGGCTCTGCCGGAGGCGGGCTCGTACGGACTCGTCGACGGTCATCCCGCCCTCCCGCCACAGCGGCCAGGCGAGCGAGAGGGTGCGCCCCGAACGTTCCCCGGCGGCGACGCGTGCGCCCCGCAGCAGGGCGAAGGCGTCCAGGAAGGCGTTGGCCGTGGCGTAGTCCGCCTGTCCGGGGTTGCCGGTGATCGCGGAGCCGGAGGAACAGAGCAGGAGGAAGTCGAGGGGGGCGTCGCCCACGGCGCGGTCGAGATGGACGAGTCCGTCGGCCTTCGGCGCGAGGACGTCGCTCCACTCCTGCGCCGTCTTGTTCACCAGCGCCGCGTCGTGTAGCACTCCCGCGCAGTGGACGATGCCGTGCAGGTCCGCGTCGCGCTCACGGATGTCCTTGACGAGGTGGCGTACCTCCTCCTGGCGTGAGATGTCCGCCCGCGCGTACCGGGCGGCGGCGCCGGCGGCACGCAACTCGTCGAGGAGTGTGTCGATCCGTGCGTCGCGCGGTGAGCGGCCGGTGAGGACGAGCGTCGGACCGGCGACGTCGCGGGCGATGGCGCGGGCGACAACGGCACCGATGCCGCCCGCGCCTCCGGTGATCAGATAGACGCCGCCGTCGCGCCACGGCACGGTCGTGTCACCCGCCGGCGCGGTGGCGTGCCGCCAGGTGAGGACGGAGCGGACGCCGTCCTGGTGGAACACGAGGTCGTCGTCGGCGGCGCGGGCGTTCTCGGCCACGAGGGCGGCGACGGTCGCACCGTCGGGGACCTGCCCGCCGGAGACGTCGAGACAGACGAGCTGTGCGGTGAGCGAGGGGTCCTCGGCCGCGGCGGTGCGCAGCAGGCCGGCGAGAGCCAGGTGGACGGTGTCGTCGCCCCCCACGGGCGCCACGACCTGCACGAGCGTGCGGTCGGCCGACACCTCGGCGACGACGTCGCGCACGATCTCGAACACCTGCCGTGAGACGTCCCCGAAGCGGCTGTCGAGACGTTGTCTGCTGCTCTCGGCGGTGAAGCACCGCACATCCCCGATCCGCCGCTCGACGGGCTCCCGGGCGGTGGCGAGCGCTCCGCACAGGATCACGACGCGGCGCGGCGGCGTGCCGTGACCCGCTTCGTCGTGCGCGGGCGCGGGCTTCGGGATCCGGCGGGGCACGAGAAGCGCGGTCCCGGTGGTGGGCCGGTGAGCCTCTCGCGACCGGGCCGGCCGGTCCGGCGCGGCGCCGGGGATCCAGTACCGTTCGCGCCCGAACGGGTAGGTCGGCAGGTGGACGCGCCGGGGCGTCGACGCCCCGTACAGCGCGCGCCAGTCGACCGCGTCCCCTTCGGCCCAGCGGGCGAGCAGACGTGCGGGATCACCGTCCCGCGCGACAGGTGCGCTGTCGCCGGAACGCCGGGCGACCGTGCCCCGGACCCCGTGCCCGGGGTGTGCGCCGTCCTCGGTGAAGGCGCGCAGCCGGGTGACGAGTTCCCGGCGGGAGCCGACCACCCATCCGACGCGCTCGCGCATCGCCTCACGCCCGGTCTGCAGGGTCCAGGCGAGCGGGCGCAGAGCGTGCGGCTCGGGCGTGCCTTCCAGATGGGCGAGCAGACCGAGGGCGACCTGGCGCAGTTGTCCGGGGGTTCGGGCCGACAGCGGGACGGCGACCGGTGTGCCGGCGACGTCGGCGCCGCCGTCGCGGGCGCCGCCCGCCGTGTACTCCTCCACGACCACATGGCAGTTCACGCCGCCGAAGCCGAAGCTGCTGACCCCCGCCCGCCGTGGGTAGAGGGCGCCGCCGGGGCCGGGACGCCGCCGCCACGGCTCGTTCTCGCGCACGACGCGAAACGGCCCCTCGTCGAGTCGGAGGTACGGGTTGAGTTCGGCGCAGTGGAGCGAGGCCGGGATGACGCCGTGCCGCATGGCGAGCAGCACCTTGAGCAGCCCGGCGACGCCCGCGGCCGCCTCCAGGTGGCCTATGTTGGTCTTCACCGAGCCCAGCCCGATGTCCGCGCGGGGGCCGGCACCCAACCGCCGGAACGCGGTGCGCAGCGCGTGGACCTCCACGGGGTCGCCGATCGCGGTGCCGGTGCCGTGGGTCTCGATGTAGTCGACGGTGTCCGGGTCGATCCCGTTCATCGCCGTGCCGACCAGGTCGGCCTGGGCGTCGGCGTTCGGAGCCGTCAGGGAGTTGGCGCGCCCGCCGTGGTTCTCCGCACTGCCGAGGAGTACGCCGAGGATCGCGTCGCCGTCCCGCTCGGCCGCGTCCAGCGGCTTCAGCACGAGGGCGCCGACGCCCTCGCCGCGCACATAGCCGTCCGCGTCCCGGGCGAAGGTGCGACACCGTCCGGTCGGGCTGAGCATCCCGGCCCGATGGGCGCTGACGAAGGTGTCCACGCCGAGCAGGAGGTTGACCCCGCCGGCGATCGCGAGGTCGCACGAGCCCGAGCGGATGGCCTCCATGGCACGGTGCACGGCGACGAGTGAGCTGGAGCAGGCCGTGTCGACGGGCTGGCTCGGGCCCCGGATGTCGAGGATGTACGAGATCCGGTTGACGAGCATGGAGTGGGCGTTGCCCGTGGCGGTGAACGCGTCGGGCTCGACGCCGTACGTCGTGAGCAGGGTCGCGTAGTCGGTGCCGGAGACGCCGAAGAAGAGGCCGGTGTTGCGCGGCAGGGCGCCGGGCGTGTACCCGCTGTCCTCGACGGCGCTCCAGACCGTCTCCAGGGCGAGGCGGTGCTGGGGGTCCATCAGCTCGGCCTCGCGCGGGTAGATCCGGAAGAACTCCGCGTCGAAGGTGTCGGCGTCGTCGACGACGCCCGCGTGGTGCGGGAACTCGGCCTCCTCGACGACGCGGGTGTAGGCCGCGTCGTGGCGGTGGACGGGGAACTCCGTGACGCAGTCCTTGCCTGCCGCGAGGTTGGACCAGTAGGTGTCGAGGTCGGGAGCCTGCGGGAAGCGCCCTGCGACGCCGATGACCGCGATGGGCACCGGGCGGTCGGCGCGACCCGGGGCGGGGCGGCTTCCTTCCCCGGGGCGGCTCTGGTGTGCCGTCCTGCCGGGCGGGACCTGGCCGGCCGGCGTCGGCGGGGGTGTCGGTGCCGGTGCCGGGGCCGATCGGTCCCGCGCGGTGCGGATCCGGTCCCCGAACTCGGCGACGAGATGAGCAGCGAGGGCGGCGAGCGTGTTCACGTCGAAGAACAGCACGGGGGTCGGCTCGATGCCGAGCGACTCCTTGACGAGCTTGCTGAAGGCGACGAGCGAGACGGAGTCGAAGCCGAAGGCGTCGAACCCGGTGTGGGCGTCCAGTTCGTCGGCGTCGAATCTGAGGATGTCCGCGGCGAGCCGCCGCAGTTCGTCGACCGCGAAGGCGACGAGGGCGTCGTCGTCGCTCCGCGGCGGCGTCGGGTGGGCGGGCGGCTGCTCCGTCCGCGTGTCGGGGACCTGCACGGGTGTTCCTCTCCGTTCCACGTCCGTGTGGTGCGGGGCCGCGTCGGCGTCGCCCCACCCCATGCCGGTGAGTTCGGCCAGGACCCGGCCGTCGCGGTCGGCCAGCCGGACACGGCCACCGGGGGCGCCGGCCCCGGGAGGCGGGTCGAGGACCACGTACGCCACGTCGTCGGCGGCACGCTTGCCGCCGAAGAGGCGTACCTCGTCGATCCGGTGGGGGAACCGGCGCGGCCAGTCGGGCTCGCCGGCCTGTTTGGCGGCGAGGTGGACGCAGTGGGCGACGGCCGCGAGGACGTGTGGGGCGATCCGTACGTTCCTCGGCGTGTGGTCCTGGCGGAGCCGCGGAACGGCGACCGTGAGGACCAGCCGTCCGCCCGGCAGCCAGTAGGCGCCGGACACCCCGCACCTCAGCGGCTCCGGGGTGACGCCTCCCTCTTCGAGTTCGGCAAGGACCTCCGTCCGGTCCAGGACGCGCGTGGCGTCGCGTCGCAGCCCTTCCGTACCGTCCGTCACCACCGGCCCGGCGTCCGGCGCGGCCCGCCCGTGGTCCGGGTGGACGTCGAACTCGGCGACGGGCGCGCGTGCCCCTGTCTCGTCCTCGCGGAACACGACGGCGCGGGCCGCGTCGCGGTCCACCGGGGTGAGGGTGGTGACCAGGCGCGCCGTGGCGGCCCAGGGGACGGGGCCGTGCAGGCGCAGGCCGCTCACGCGCGGGGTGTCGGTGAAGCCGGTGACCTTCCCGAGGGCGAGCGCCAGGTCGACGACGAAGGTCGGGACGATCCCGCGCACCTTGTCCTGGGCGCAGCCGTAGTCGGCGAGGTCGTCGAGGTGGACGTCCAGGCCGTACCGCAGCCCGTCGATGTCGGAGTGGTTGGCCCCGAGGAACGGATGCGGTTTCTCTCGCAGGGCCAGCGGTGCGGTGACGTGGGGAGCGCCGGGCTCGGGCTCTGTCCAGCAGCGCACCCGCTCGAACGGGTAGGCGGGAAGGGAGATCCGCCGGGGTGGCTGCGCGCCGGTGAGGGGCGTCCAGTCGACGCTGCCGCCGCCGGTCCAGGCGACGGCGAGTTCGCGTGCGGTCGCGGTGGACGGGTCGGTGTCGGCGAGTGCGGCTGCCTGGTCGTGGTCGCCGGCGAGGTAACGGTCGACGGCCTCGACGGCACCGGGGAGGTCCTTCGCGAGGAAGGCCCAGCGGCGCGGCAGCTCGTTCTTGCCGACGCGCAGCGTGTGCGCGATGGACGGCAGGTCGGCCTCGTCCGCCGATGCCAGGTAGTCGCGGAACCGGGCGAGCGAGGTCTCCAGCGCGGTGTCGGTCATCGCGGAGAAGACGAACAGGTCCGGCCCTTGCGGCCCGCCGGTGCGCGGGCCGGGCCGGGCGGTGTACTCCTCGACGACGATGTGCGAGTTCATGCCGCCCGCGCCGATGGAGGTGATGCCCGCGCGAAGGGGGTGGACGACGGTGGATCCGTTCTCCGTCGTGACGGCGGGTTTCCACTCGCTGAGTTCGCGCTGTACGTGGAAGGGCGTGTCCTCGAAGTCGATGTCCGGGTTGAGCTCCTCGCTGTGCAGGGAGGGGACGAGGGTGCGTTCGCGGAGCTGGAGGATCACCTTCGCGAAGCCGATCATTCCGGCCGCGTGCAGCAGGTGCCCCATGTTCGACTTGACCGACCCCAGCGCGCAGAACTGCTTGTCCCGTGTGTGCCTGCCGAACGCCGTGGTGAGCGCCCTGACCTCGATCGGGTCGCCGAGTGAGGTGCCGGAGCCGTGGCCCTCGACGTAGGTGATGGTGCGTGGGTCGACGCCGGAGTCGTCGATGGCCTTCTCCACGGCGCGGGCCTGCATCCGCGGGTTGGGGACGGTGAAGCCGTTGCGCACCCCGGCGTTCGAGAGCGCGGTGCCCTTGATGACGGCGTGGACGTGGTCGCCGTCGCGCTCGGCTTCGGCTAGCGGCTTGAGCACCATGGCGCCGACGCCCTCGCCGAGGATCGTGCCGTCCGCGCCGAGTCCGAAACTCCGGATGACGTCGGAGGTGGCGGTGGTGAAGTGCTCGTGCGAGGAGGTGATGAGGTTGTAGGGGTGCAACAGGAGGTTCGCGCCTCCGGCGACGACCATCTTGCACTCGCCTGTCCGGAGCATCTGCACGGCCTGGTGTATGCAGGTCGACGAGCCGGAGCACATCGTGTCCAGGAAGATCGACGGCCCGCTGAAGCCGTAGAAGTACGACAGCATGTTGGGAATCGTGGCCATGTAGCTGCCGGTGGCCGGGGCGCCGCGGGTCAGGCTGTTCTGGAACCCGTACAGGCCGTAGTGGTTGCTCATGGTGCCGACGAGCACGCCGACGTCGCCCTCGTACCGACGGTGGATCGTCTCGCGGGAGTAGCCCGCGTCCTCCAGTGCCTCGACACCGACCTGGAGGAAGAGGCGGACTTCGGGGGACATGCGTTCCGCGTCGCGCTTCGAGATGCGGAAGTAGCGGGGATCGAAGGTGTCGATCTCCCGGAGGAACGTTCCGGTGCGGATGGAGCTCTTGCCGAGGACACTGCGCTCGGGGCTGTGGATCGCTTCGTGGTCCCACCGGTCGCGCGGCACTTCCCGGAAGAGGTGGCGCCCTTCTTCGAGAACCGTCCACAGTTCGTCGAGGGTGTCGGCACCGGGGTACCTGCCCGAGATGCCGACGATCGCGATGTCGTGGTGGTCGTCGGTAGCGGGGCCGACCGGAGAGGCCGCGGCGGAGGCGCGGTGTGCGGTCCCGGGCCGGTGGTCCGCGTCCGGTTCTGGCGCTGTGTGCTCCGGCTCGGCCGTCGGCTCGTCGTCGGCCCCGAAGCGCGATTCCAGCGTCGTCCGGTGCTCCTCGACCAGGTAGCCGGCGACACCGTCGATGTCGACGTACTCGAAGAAGAGCGTCTTGGGCAGCGGTCCGAAGATCTCTCCGAGGCGCTCGGTGGCCTCCAGCACGCCGATCGAGTCGATCCCGTACTCGATCAGGCCGACAGTCGTCCTCAGCGTCGCCGGGTCGTGGTGCAGTACCTCGCCCAGCACGGTTTTCAGCAGCTCTGTGGTGCGCGCCAGGAGGTCGTCCCCGGTGAGTGGGCCCGTGGCCCGGGCCGGCGCGGCGGGGCCGGCAGGCCGGGGCGCGGGCTCGGCGTGCCGCTGCGGTGCGAGGGTGGCTTCCGCGCCGTACGCGACGACGACGTGTTCCGGGGTGTCGCGCAGGGCGGCGCCCAGGATCCGCAGGCCGTCCTCCGTCGGCAGCGGCTCCCAGCCGCGCTGCCGACGCATCGACGCGCGGGTCACGTCGTCGACCGTCATCCCGCCGTCCGCCCACAGCGGCCAGCCGATCGCCACGGTCCGGCCGCTCCGCTCGCCGGCCTCCACGAGCGCCTGGCGGTCGTGGGCGAAGGCGTCCAGGAAGGCGTTCGCCGCCGCGTAGTCGCCCTGACCCGCGTTGCCGTACATCCCGGCGACGGAGGAGAAGAGCACGAAGAAGTCGAGCGGGAGGCCCCGGGTGGCCGCGTCGAGATGGAGGGCGCCGCTCACCTTCGGCCTCAGCACCTCCGCCACGTCCCGCGGATCCTTGGTGAGGAGGTACCCGTCCCGCAGCGTCCCCGCCGCGTGGACGATCCCGTCCAGGGATCCGTGCTCGCGCACGATGGCCCGGACGGCGCGCTCCACGTCCCGCGCGCTGCCGACGTCGGCGGGGAGGTAGTGCGCGTCGACGCCGGCCGCACGCAGCGCCTGGAGCGTTTCGTCGGTGGCGTCCCCGACCTCGGTACGGCCGCTGAGGACGACGGTGACGTCGGCGCACCGCGCGAAGTACCGCGCGACGCTGCGGCCGATGCCGCCGAGGCCCCCCGTGAGCCAGTAGACCCCGCCCGCCCTGAGCGGCGGAGTCTGCGGCCCGGTGCCCGGTTCGACGGCGACGGGGCGCCAGGCGTGGCGCGTGCCGTCCGCACAGTGGCGGATCTCGGCGTCGGACGCGGTCGGATCGGCTGCCTCGCAGCGGACGAGACCCGCGATCCGGTCGGACCGAGCGGTACCGAACCCGGCAACGCGCACGACTCGCCCGGAGACGGACGGGTTCTCCAGGTTCAGGGTCCTGAAGAGGCCGACGAGCGGTGCGTGGAAGCGGCGCGGGACCCGGTCGTCGACCAGGACGAGGAAACGATGCGCTCCCCTCGGCCTCGACCGCAGCAGTTCCCGCACCCGCCCCAGGACGAGGTCCAGCACCGTGCCGACGCCGTCCGCCACCGCGTCGGGAGTGACGTCGGGCAGGACGGTGAACGGCAGGCCCGTCGCGTCGGAGACCTCGGAAGCGAAGGTGTCCGGCCTTCCGGTGAGGAAGCCGTGCACAGTGACCGGTCCGGCCGCGGCCCCGGGCGGCGCCTCCACCCAGCGGGAGGCGGCGGCCACGACACGCGGCCCGCGGGGACCCGCCGCCTCGGTGACGGTCCGCTGGGCCAGTCCGCGCAGGCGGGCGCGGACGACACCGGCGTCGTCGCACAGGTCGATGTCGAAGGTGGTGAGCCCTTTCCCGCCGCCCCGGCGGCGGACCCAGGCCCACATCACGTCCGCACAGGGGCCGTGGACGTCGATCCGGTCGAGGGCGAAGGGCATCGACAGGCTCCGGCTCTCCCCGGGTGCCAGGGCCGCCCGGAGCAGGACCGACGCCTGGAACCCTGCGTCCAGCACACTCGGGGGCAGCACCGTGGCGGCGTCCGCGGCGGGCCGCTGAAGGCGCGCGAGCAGCTCCCCTGCCCCGAACCGGATTTCGGTGAGCCCGCGCATCGCCGGCCCGTATTCCAGGCCCGCCTGGCGGAGGTCCGCGTACGCCTTGGCGGGATCGTGCGGCGTGTCGCAGGACGCGCGCAGCCGGTCCAGGTCGAGCCTTTCGGGCTCGTCGTGCTCGCCGGCCGTATCCACCGAGGCGGTGCCCCGGCTGTGGACGACGACCGGCTGGTCCCCGGCATCGGTCCCCGTGCGGATCTCGTACCCGAGGGTGCCGTCGTCCCGAGCGGTGATCACCACATGGGCCTCGACGGGCTGCCCGTCCACCACCAGCGGGCGCAGCCATGCCGTGTCGCTCAGCCGCACCGCCGTGCCGGCCATGTCACCGCGACGGGTGGCGCAGGACACGGCCGCGCGGGCCATCTCCAGCTGGGCGGCGGCGGGCAGCACCCGCGCGCCGTGCACCCGGTGCGCGTCGAGGAACGGCTCGTCACCCGTGAACACCGAGGTGTAGCGGTGTTCGTCGAGGCAGGAGGTGTTGCGGGGCACGAGCGGGTGCGGCGCGTCGCTCGCGGGCGCCGACGTGGCCTGCTCGTCGGCCGGACCGGCACGGAACCAGTGGCGTTCACGCGCGAAGGGGTATGCGGGCAGTCGCACGCGACGTGCCCGCGCGTGCTCCACGAGCACGGTCCAGTCCACGTCGCCGCCCTCGGCCCACCGCGTCGCGGTCGCCAGCGCTTCGGCGAAGCCGTCGCCGCCGAGCTGCTCGGCCGGGCCGTGCGCGGTGGTGTCGGGGAGCGTCCCGTCCGCGAACTCGTCGAGGGCGTCCAGGAGCCGCCGCAGGTCCGCCACCACGAAGGCGACGCGCGCGGCCATCGGTTCGCGACCGGTCTGGAGGGTGTACGCGATGTCGGCGAGCTCGCGCGGGGCCCGCACCGGCGCGGCGGCGGACCCGTCGGTGTCGGACGTGGCCAGGAACGCGCGCAGCCGCCGTGCCGCCTCCCGCAGACGCTCGGGGGTCCGGGCGGAGAGCGGCACGATGTGGGGGCTCACGGCCTCGGCCTCGGTGTCCGGCCGCTCGTCGTGCAGGTGTTCCTCCAGGACGACGTGGGCGTTGGTCCCGCCGAAGCCGAAGGAGCTGACTCCGGCCCGGCGAGGGACCGGAGTGCCGTCGGGACCGGGGGCGGGCTCGGCCCAGGGCTGGGTCTCACGGACGATGTGGAAGGGGCTGTCGGCCAGGTCGATGAGCGTGTTCCGCTGCTCGAAGCCGACGGTCGCGGGGAGCATCCTGGCGGCGAGGGCGGCGATCACCTTGGCCACGCCGGCGACTCCGGCCGCGCCTTCGAGGTGCCCGATGTTGGTCTTGACCGAGCCGATGCCGGTGGTCCCCGGCTCGGGCCGTGTGCCTTGCGCCCGGTGGAGGTTGCGGAAGGCCCGCTTGAGCGCGGCGACCTCGATGGGATCCCCGACGGGCGTGCCGGGTCCGTGCGCCTCGATGTACGACACGGTCTCCGGGCGGATGCCCGCACGGGTGTAGAGACCCTCGACGAGGTCCGCCTGCGCGACCGGGTTGGTGACGGTGAGCGAACCGGTCCGGCCGCCGTGGTTGGTGGCGGCTCCCCTGATCACCGCGTACACGGGGTCGCCGTCCGCGACGGCCCGCGCCAGCGGTTTCAGCAGCAGGACCGCGCCGCCCTCACCGCGGACGTAGCCGTCGGCGCCCTGATCGAACGCCCGGCAGCGGCCGGTGGGAGACAGCATGCTCGCCTGGCTGAAGGCGACGAAGTGCTTGGGCGACCAGCAGAGGTTCACCCCGCCGGCGAGGGCGAGTCCGCAGTCGCCGTTCCGCAGGGCGGTGACCGCCTCGTAGACGGAGACCAGCGAACTGGAGCACGCGGTGTCGTTGGTGATGCTGGGTCCCTGGAAGTCGAAGTGGTACGAGACCCGGTTGGAGATGATCGAATACGCGGTGCCGGTCGGGAAGTAGGCGTCGGTCCTCGCCCCGTCCCGCTCCATCAGTTCCGCGTAGTCCGCGTGGCACACGCCCATGAAGACGCCGGTCCTCGTCCCCGCCAGCTCGCTCGCGCGCATGCCCGCGTCCTCGATCGCGTGCCAGGCGAGTTCCAGGGCGAAGCGCTGCTGCGGGTCCATGCTCTCCGCTTCACGCGGAGAGATGTTGAAGAAGGCGGCATCGAAGCAGTCGGCCTGCTCGACGAAGCCGCCCCATACGCTGTTCGTCTTCTGAGCGCCGCGCCGCGGACTGCCGAACCAGCGCTCCTTCGACCACCGCTCCGGCGCCACCTCGGTGATCAGGGAACGCCCCTCGGCCAGGTGCCGGGAGAACTCCTGCAACGTGTCCGAGCCGGGCACCCGCAGCGCGAGCCCGACGATCGCGACGCCGTCCGCGCCCGCCTGTGCCTCGTCGTCCACCGCGTCCCGGCGCCGCCCGTGCGGATTCATCGCCGCCCCCCGGTGAGAAGCTCGCTACTCCGCCTGTCGATCACTGTCGTCAGGTTCATCTCGGCGGCCTGTGAGGCTGGCATGGAGTCTCCCCGGTCCATCACGAACTGTCGGTTGAGCACGGCGGTCGAGAGCAGATGGACGAAGGCGTGGTCCTCCTTCGTGCTGATCCCGGCTGCCGGAGTGGCCATGACCTTGTCGACCAGCCGTTTCGCGAAGACCGGGTCGATGCCTTCGATCTTCGCCAGCTCACGCTCGGAGAGCACCAGTTCCAGGTAGTCGGGCCGGTGCTCCCGGAAGGCGGCGCTGCCCGGCGCGCGGTAGGGCTGCTTGCGCCGGGTGAGGGGCTCCTCGGGAAGAACGTCCCGGAACGCCTCCTTGAGGACGGCCTTCTCCTCCCACCCGTCGTCGAAGCACAGGTTGACCAGAGCGGCTGCCCGCACCACGGCCGGGTCCAGGAAGGGGCACCGGTTCTCGACCCCGTGGGCGAGCCCCATGCGCTCTCCCTGGCTGGACAGCAGATAGCCGGCGAGCAGGGTCTTGAACTCCAGCCACTGCGCCTTCTGCGTCGGGGAGAGCGCGGCGTAGCCGGGCGTGTCCCGGACCAGCGCGAGCAGGTCCGCGAACGGCTCGGCGCGGTCCTTGAGCAGACGCTGGACGAACCGGCCGTTCTGGTATCGCAGCTCGTGGGAGAACAGGCCCGCGAGCCGCTCCTCGGAGAACCGGCTGAGCAGTCCGGTCACATGGACCCGGTGCTCGGGCCCGAAGTGGGCGAGTTCCGGGTACAAGGCGGCGATCCCGTGCCGCCGTTCGTCGTCGGACAGCCGGTTCCACGAAGCGCGCAGCATCGTCTCGCGGAAGAGCGAGTAACCGAGGAAGGCCTCGTCGGCGCCCTCGCCGCTCAGGATCGTCTTGATCCCGGAGTCGCGCACGTGGCGTGACAGCAGGTACATCGGCACCAGCGCGGTGCGGAACACGGGGACTTCCGCGTGGTGAACGGCCGCCGGGAAGTGCTCCACGACGTCCGCCGCCGAGACGGCGATGGAGGAATGGTTCGTGCCGAGGTACCGGGCGACCGCCTGCTGGCTGCTCGACTCGTCGAGGGAGCGGTCCTCGAACTCGACGGAGAAGGTACGTACCGCGCGGGACGAGAGGTCCGTCGCGAGCCTGGCCACGATGGACGAGTCGAGGCCGCCGCTCAGATAGACCCCGACCTCGACATCGCTGCGCAGCCGCACCTCGACACTTGCGCGCAGTGTGTCGCGCACGAGCGCCGCGGCCTCGGCCGGTGTTCCGGTGAACGGCGACGCGTCGACGGCGAGTTCTTCGTAGGTGTGCAGAGTCGGGCGGCCGGCGCGGATGGTGAGGAGGCTGCCGGGGGGAAGCTGGCTGATGCCCCTGAACGGGGACCGGTCCGGCAGCGGGGTCCAGATCCCGAAGATCGATTTCAGCTCGTGCGGGTCGAGTTCGAACCGGAAGCCAGGGTGGGCTCGGAACGCCTTCATCTCCGAGGCGAAGAGGAATCCGTCGGGGCGGTCGGCGTAGAAGAGCGGCCGCTTGCCGTACCGGTCCCGGGCGATGAAGAGTTCGTCCGCGACCGCGTCGCGCACGGCGAAGGCGAAGGCCCCGTTGAACCGGCTCAGACAGTCCTGTCCCCACTGGATCCACGCCTGGAGGACGACCTCCGTGTCCGAACGGGTACGGAACTGCCGGCCGAGTCCGCAGAGCTCCTCACGCAGCTCGACGTGGTTGTAGAGCTCGCCGTTGAAGCAGATCCAGTACCGCTGCGTGTGGTCCGACATGGGCTGCGCCCCGGAGGCGGGGTCGACGATCGCCAGCCTCACGGTGCCCATCGCCATGCCGTCGTCGAGGTAGTACCCCGCCTCGTCCGGCCCCCGGTGCCTGATCTCCGACAGCATCGCGGTGATGACAGCGGGCCGGGACCCGGCGTTCGGCGACGGGGAGAGGAAGCCGGCTATTCCGCACACGTCGGGCCTCCCCGCTGTGCGCCGTTCCCGTCCGCCCTTCCGGCCTTCTCGACTCTTTCGGCGACAAACCCGTCGATCGCCTCCAGCGTGGCCGGGACGTCGAACAGGAACTCCTCACTCTCGATTTTCAGCGAGAACTCCTTTTCGAGGAACGCCATGAGCCGGATGTATCCGAAGGAATCGATGACGCCTCCCTTGAAGAGATCGCTCTGCGGCGTCACGTCGACACCGAACTCGATCAGGAACTGCTCTTCGACAAAACGGATGATCCTGTCCGTTCTGTTCATTTCTCACTCCTTGGCAGTATGAGGAGACGCGTTCGATTCGCAGGGAAAGTCACTTTTCGTCGGACCGGGGAAGGAGGGCCCGGCCGGAGGCGGGAGCGCTCACCGCGTCTCCTACGGCTGCGATGACTTCGCCGAGCTGTCGAAATCCCAGTAGAGCCGGGCTGCCACGGCTGGTGAAATGCTCCCCGGAGCGAATTCCGCGACGCGCTTCGGTCCGGCGGTCGTGTCCGCTCGGGACGGGCGACCGGGGGTCCGGACCACTGCGCGGCCTTCGTACCCGGGGAGCGGACGAAGGGCGCGCCCGCCCCGCGGCCGGGGACGGCCTCCGCCGTGCCGTACGGCCGGCCGGGGTGCCTGAAGCCGCAGGCCCGGCGGAGCGGTTCCGCCCGTCCGGCCGGACAACCGGCCCCGGCAGGGGGCCTTCCCGGGCTGCCGTCCCCATGCTCCTGCGTCGGAGTGGAGCGCCCGACCGCGGCGCTCCCCCGCGCCACGCCGCGGTCCGCCAGGTACCGGCAAGGAGAGCGAAAGGCCCCGGCAAGGGGCCGCCGACCGTTTGACAAGGAATCCGCAAGGGGGGTGGCTCACCATGTCGACCAGCGAGGCGCCGACAGCGGTGCGGCTCGTGTGGAAGAGATCAGGCAAGACGGAACGGCGGGATCAAACGTGTTCGACCCCAGGAGCGCGGTCCCCCGCGGACGACCGTGGCCGACCGAAAGCAGCGAGATCCGGACAGCCGGAAACCAGGGACCCTCCTCCCGGTGCGTCGAATGACCGATCAGCTGGGCTTCAGCCTCGCGCAGTTACGCTACTTCGTGGTGTCCGCCGAGCTGGGCAAGATATCCGAGGCGGCGGAGAAGTTGTGCACCACGCAGTCGACGGTTTCCTCGGCCGTGATGCGGCTGGAACGCCAGCTCGGCGTTCAGTTGTTTCTTCGCCACCGATCCCGCGGGGTGACCCTCACGCCGAGCGGCCGGCGCCTGCTGCGGGAGGCGCGGGCGCTGTTGACGCAGGCGCAGAACATCAAGAATCAGGGTGACGCCCTGGTGAGCGACACCGCCGGCCGGCTCAACGTCGGGTTCTTCGCTCCGATCGCCCCGTTTCTGCTGCCGATGACACATCGGATGACCAGGAAGCGTCATGTGCGACTGCAGCTGAACGTACACGAGGCGTCCGCCGACCAGCTCCTGGAGCACCTGCGGGACGGCCGGTGCGAGCTGATCGTCACCTACGACTTCCTGGCAGGGGGATCCAGGTTCCACCCACTCGTCGACCTGCCCGTTCACGCCCTGGTGGCCGAGAGCGACCCACGAGGCAGGGATGGCCCCGTCGCGCTCGGGGAACTGGTCATGCAACCGCTCGTCACCCTGGACTCCCCGCCCCTCATCCGTCATTTCGAGAAGCTGTACGCCGACGCCGGCGTCGCCACGCCGCAGGTGATCAGGACCTCGAGCCTGGAGACCTTACGCGGGCTCGTGGCCGCCGGTTCCGGGGTCGCTCTCATGTACCAACGCGCCTCGAGCATGACGACGTTGGACGGCGGAAGGCTCCGGGCGGTCGAGATCGTCAGCGACCGCGCGTCCGCTTCGCTCGGGGTGGCCGTGATGCCCGGCCTCGGCCTGGACAGCCGTGGCGCGGCCTTCCGGGAGGTGCTGCGATCGGTGATCTCGCACCACCACCGGACGAGTTCGCGTGCTTGACCCCGGCTCGCGCGGTTCCCGACGGACGTTGGCATCCACGCGCGAGCGTCGGGCGGTGCCGCGTGCGGCCCACGGGCGGGGATCGCCGACGGGCGGTCTGCGGGACCGGTGCCACGGATGGATCGCCACCGGCAGCCTGACGGAGGTCACGGCGCCGTGTACATCGGACACCCGGGTGGACCGGGAGGCTCCGCACGCGAGGACGCCGCGCCATGTGGTCCCGCCGCCGACGAGATCTTCGACTTCACCCCGGGCGACCGGATCCCGGCCCGCATCCGTCACAGAGAGATCAGGAATCGGAATGGAGCAGAACGTGATCGAGAAGGTGAATTCGTTTCTGCGGATTCTGGAGAGGCGCGACTTCTCCGCCGCCCGGAGGATGTGCACCGACAAGGCCACCGTGTGGCAGAACGACAGCACGGCGGACCAGGCGATCGGTGAGCGGCTGAGGCAGTTCGAGTCCTTCGTCACCGCCGTCGAGTCGCTGCGGTACGACGTGAAGCGCCAGTTCCGGCACGAGAACGAGGTGCTCCAGCAGCATGTGCTCCGCCTGGAGATGACCGACGGGTCCCGCAGGGAGATCAACGCGCTGCTCTTCTTCCGGTTCGAGGGCGGTCTCATCGACCGGATCGAGGAGTACCACTACGCGATGCCGGACGAGTGCGCCGGAAGGACGAACCCGTGAGGATCGGCGTCATCGGAGCGGGCGCCGTCGGCGGCAACCTGACCCGTCGGCTCACCGCACTGGGGCACGAGGTGTCGGTGGCCAACTCACGCGGGCCGCACACTCTCGCCTCGCTCGCCGAGGAGACCGGCGCCACCCCGGTCGCCGTGTCCGAGGCGGCCAGGGGTGCCCAGGTCGTCGTCGTGGCCATCCCCCTCAGGGCGGTACCCGGCCTGCCCGCGGGGCTCCTCGACGGCGCGGCACCGGGCGCCGCGGTCATCGACACCGGCAACTACTACCCGGAACGCGACGGCAGGATCGCCGCCGTCGAGGACGGACTGCCCGAGAGCCGTTGGACGGAGCGACAGCTCGGTCACCCCGTGATCAAGGCGTTCAACGGGACGTACGCCCAGGACATCCTGGACCGGGGCCGTCCTCAGGGCAGCCCCGGCCGCCAGGCGGTGCCCGTCGCCGGCGACGGCGCGGGCGCGAAGCGGACCGTGCGCGATCTCATCCACACGCTCGGCTTCGACACCGTGGACGCGGGCGGTCTCGACGAGTCGTGGCGCCAGCAGCCCGGAACTCCCGTCTACGGGATCCGAGGTGACGCCGACGACGTCGTGCACGCACTGGCGCAAGCCTCCTCGGACCGTACCTCCGAGTGGCGTGCCTGACTCCCCGTCGGTTCCGGCTTCACAGAATGCGGGCGGGTTCGGAAACCGCAAGAACCGAAGGGAAACGGATATGCAGACGCCGGAAGCGTACACTCGCCCGAATCGCCTGCCGTCATTGACGGGTATGCGGTTCATCGCGGCCTTCGCCGTCCTGGTCTCCCACGTGACGGGCTGGCTCGTGGGCACGATGCACCCCGGTCTGCCCTATCTGCTCACGACGCTCGGACCGGTCGGGGTGGCCTTCTTCTTCGTACTCAGCGGTTTTATTCTCACGTGGGTCGCCGACCCGGACGACACCGCGGGACTCTTCTGGCGTCGACGCCTGGTGAAGATACTCCCGAACCATGTCACGACCTTCGCGGCCACCACCGCGGCGATGTTCGTGGCCGGCGTACCGATCATGCTGGTGAACACGGTTCCGGTGCTGCTGCTGATCGAACCCTGGATCCCCAATTTCGACGCTCTCGGCGGGCTGAGGGGCATCAACGTTCCGAGCTGGACCCTCGGCTGCGAGATGGTCTTCTACTTCGCGTTTCCCTGGCTGCTCCGCGCCGTCGAGCGGATCGGCCCGTCACGGTTGTGGGCGTGGGCGGGGGGCGTCGCCGTGACGGTCATCGCCGTCCCGTTCCTCGCCCTGCTGCTGCCGACGCAGCCGGCCACGTCGTGGGACCCGACGATTCCGCAATGGCATTCCTGGTTCGCGTACAGCTTCCCGTTGACCAGGATCCTCGAATTCGTTCTCGGCATCCTCATGGCACGCATCGTGATGACGGGGAAATGGATCCGCCTGAGCATGACACCGGCGCTTCTCCTGGCGGTCGTCTGCGTGGTGGTCCAGTCCCACCTGCCCGGCATCTTCCGTCTCTGCGCCGGGCCGACCGCGTTCGCGCTTGCCCTGGTGATCGCGGCAGGCGCCTGCGCCGACATTCGCGGTGCGCGCACGCCGCTCGGCGGACGGGTCATGGTGTGGCTGGGCGAGATCTCGTTCGCCCTCTACATCGTGCACTACATCGTGATCCAGTACGGTCCGATCGGTCTGGTGCACGCCACGGGAGCGGAGGTGACCGCGCCCCTGTCGACGAGGCTGGTCGACGTCCTGCTCACCGTCGTCATCAGCCTCGTCCTCGCGGCGGCCCTCTACACGCTGGTGGAACGCCCCGCGGTCCGACGCTTCAGCCGCCCGGCCGGGAGGCGGGAGAGTCCGGCCGCGATCACGAGCGTGACGGACCGGCAGTGACCCGAGCGGGCCGACTCCCGTCCGCCCACGAGATCGTCGACACCGGAAACGACACTTCGCCGTGGTTGATCGCCGCGCTTCGTCGTGCCGGGTCGGCGCGTTGTAAGCCCCCCACCGACCATCTGGAGCACCTCCCCGTGACGAACACCCACCCCGTTCCAGGAACCGAGACCCGTGACTTCCCGGTCACGCGACCGGACTCCTGTCCCTTCGACCCCGACGCGGCCTACGCCCGGCTGCGCGCCGACGAACCCGTGTCCCTGGTGCGCTGCCCGGCCGGGATGGACGCCTGGCTGGTCAGCCGGTACCAGGACATCCGGAGCGTGCTCTCTGATCCGCGGTTGAGTTCCCGTGCCGCCGGGTCGAACCACATGCTGCCGTCCTACGACGGACGCGATCCGCTGCCGGGTTTCATGATCCAGCTCGACGGCGAGGAGCACACACGGCTGCGGCGGCTGATGATGCGCGAGTTCACCGTGCGGCGGGTGGAGGCGCTGCGGCCCCACATCCAGAAGATCACCGACGAGCGCGTCGACGCGATGCTCGCCGGGACCAGCGCCGACCTGGTGCGGGACTTCGCGTTGCCGATTCCCTCACGGGTGATCTGCGAGATGCTCGGCGTACCCTACGCCGACCACCTGGCCTTCCAGCGCGACAGCGAGGTCCTGATGGGCTTCGAGGCGGACGAGGCCACCCGCGACGCGGCCGCCCGGCGGCTGGAGGACTACCTCGGTGAGCTGGTCGAGCGACGGCTCGTCGAGCCGCGGGACGACATGCTGAGCCGGCTGATCAGCCGCGCGGACGAGACCGGCCGGCCGCTGACCGTGCAGGAGCTGGCCACGCTCGGCGTGCTGACGCTGGCCGCCGGGCACGAGTCGACCGCCAGCATGATCGCGCTGAGTGTGGCGGTGCTGTTCCGGAACCCGGAGCGGATGGCCGCGCTGCGGGCCGCCCCGGCGTCGATCGAAACCGCCGTGGAGGAGCTGCTGCGCTACCTGTCGGTCATCCAGTTCGGTCTGCTCCGGTACGCCACGGAGGACCTGACCGTCGGCGGCACGGAGGTGAAGGCGGGTGAGTGGCTGGTCGCCGCGCTCCCGTCCGGCAATCGGGACGAGAGCGTGTTCCCCGGCCCCGACACCGTCGATCTCGAACGGCGGGCCCCCACCCACCTGGCGTTCGGCTTCGGCCCGCACCAGTGCATCGGCCAGCAGCTGGCCCGGGTCGAGATGCAGGTCGCGTTGGCCACACTGCTGCGCCGCCTGCCGGGCCTTCGGCCTGCGAGGCCGTTGGTGCAGGCCGACTTCAAGCTCAACGACATCGTCCACGGGCTGCGCAGTATGCCGGTCGTCTGGTGACGGCCGGGCCGGCGTCGCACCGGCACACCGGTGTGACGCCGGCCCGGCACGCAAACGCTCCGGGGAGAACGAGGCCCGGCCGCCCCGACCGAACGGCGAACAGCGGTCGCGGTACGGCGGGTCACCGGTCCGCGTGCTCACGGGCGACGCGTGGCGGACCGGTCCGCGCCCGCCGGCCCCTTCCTCACCGGATGTCCGAGCGCGCCGGATCGCCGGCCGGCCGACGGCTCGGCATGCGTACGTCAGCCGCTCCCGCCCTGCCCCGGCGTCGCCTCGGGCCGGGCCACCGCGTGCGTGTTCCCACACACGGCGCGGCACCCCGACCGGTGCGATGAACGGGTCGCCACCGCGCCTCACCGGGGACCCTCGATGCCAGGTGCCCGCCGACCGGCCGGACGGGTGTCCTCGCCACCCCGCCTGGCGGACGGCCAGGAGCGGCTCACGCCTCGCGTCGACACGGTGGGGCAGCGAGATCACTCACAGCCCTCAGGCCAGGGTCCGGAGCACGGAAGGATCGTAGGGGGCGGCCCGGTCCAACTCCCCGCCGAGCGCCAGTTCCGCCCAGTCCGGGTTGGCCAGCAGCGACCGGCCCACGGCGACGAGGTCGAACTCGTCGCGCTCCAGGCGGGCCACCAGCTCCTCGATACCGGCCACCCCGGACGGCCCGGTGAACCCGGAGGTGAAGTCGCCCTCGCCGTACTGTCGTTCCAGGCCGACCGAACCGACCGTCACGGTGGGCCTGCCGGTGAGCCTGCGTATCCAGCCCGCCAGGTTGAGGGCGCTGCCCTCGAACTCGGGCAGCCGGTAGCGGCGCGTGGAGCCGTGGAACACGTCGACACCGGCTTCGGTCAGCGGCGTCAGCAGTTGCGCCAGCTCGTCCGGGCTCTGGGCGGTGCGGGCCTCGTACCGGCCCACCTTCCACTGGGACAGCCGGAAGAAGACCGGGAACCCCGGGCCGACGGCCGCGCGGACGGCCCGCACGACCTCGGCCCCGAAGCGGGCGCGGGAGGCCGGGTCGCCGCCGTACCGGTCGGTGCGCCGGTTGGTGACGCTCCACAGGAAGTTGTCGATCAGATAGCCGTGCGCGCCGTGCAGCTCGACGCCGTCGAACCCGAGTCGCTCGGCGGTAGCGGCGGCCTCCGCGAAGGCGGCCAACGCGGCGTCGATGTCCCGCTGGGTCATCGCCCTTCCCGCCGGACCGCCGTCCAGCCCGATTCCGGACGGCACCTCGGCGGGCGGCTCGGTCGCAGTGCGGGCAGCCCCGGTGTGCCACAGCTGCGGAATGATCCTGCCACCGGCCTCGTGCACCCGGCGCACCACGTGGGCCCAGCCGGCGAGGGCCGACTCGCCGTGGAAATGGGGAACGTCGTCGTACGCGCCCGCCGCAGGGCGGTCGACGTACGTGCCCTCGGTGACGATCAGCCCGACCCGATGGGCCGCCCGGCGCGCGTAGTACTCCGCGACGTCCGGACCCGGCACGCCACCAGGGGATGCCGTTCTCGTCATCGGGGCCATCACGATCCGGTTGGGGACCGTGAGGTCACCCACGGTGAACGGTTCGTTCAAGCCGGCCATTTTTCCTCCCGAAGAATTCGCTGACGCCATCGAATAGTGCATGAAAATCGACGTCTTTGGCCACACCCCTGGACATCGAATCGAGCGATGCGGCACATCGAAATGATTCATTTGACCGCATCGATCACTGCGTGGATGGTGGATTCAGTGGCCTCGCGTCATGCGATCGTCCGGAGCACGGATTTCACTCCTCATCACGGCCGACGAATTTCCGCCACCGATGCGCGCGGCGCACGGGGCGGTCCGGAGAAGAAAGGCATCGAGCCTCATGACAAGCCGATTCCATCCGACCGCGACGGATGCCCGGGAGCTGGAGGGCAAGCGGGCCGTGGTCACCGGCGGCAGCCGTGGCATCGGCGCCGCGATCGTGCGCAACCTCCTCGGCTCCGGCGCCGCCGTCGTGACCGCCGCCCGGAACCCGCACGGTCAGACTCCCTCCGGCGCCACGTTCGTCGAGGCCGACCTGAGCACGGCCGACGGTGTGCGCGTGCTCGCGGACACCGCCCTGGACACCCTGGGCGGCGTGGACATCATCGTCAACAACGCGGGCGGCTGCCGTTCGTTCCACAGCGTGCTGGATCTGGAGAACGACTGGCAGTACACGATGGACGTGAACTTCCTCGCCCCCGTCCGGCTCAACGCGGCCCTCGTGCCGTCCCTGCGCGAAAGCGGCGGCGGAACCATCGTCCACGTCTCGACCACCGCCACCATCGCGGCGTACCCGATGCTCTACCACTATGCCGCCGCCAAGTCCGCACTGGAGACGTACGCCAAGGGACTCGCCGCCGAGCTCGCGGCTGACGGCATCCGCGTGCTCTCCGTCTGTCCGGGCAACGTGGAGACACCAGCCTCGGAGGCCGCGCGCCGCCGGATCGTCGAGTACTTCGGCGGCGACCCCGGCAGTGGCGACCTCGACACCCTCGCGGAGAAGTGGGCCGCCGAGATCCCGCTCGGACGCATGGGCACGTCCCAGGACATCGCCGATGCGGTGAGCTTCCTGGTCTCGCCCCGGGCATCGTGGATCACCGGCAGCAATCTCGTCGTCGACGGCGGGAAGACCGCGAGCCTGGCCTGAGGGCCTGTGACGTCGATCCGGCTCCGTCCACTGCCGGGAGCGCGAAGCCAAGACCCCGTGGACACCTCTCGACAGCACGCAAAGGACTGACACGTTGAACGCTGCAGGGGAAGAAGTACGGTCCTACCCATTCGGCCCGATCACCCGGCTTGACCTGGACCCGACGCTGGTGGAGATCTGCGGCGAACAGCCGGTGCTGCGCGTACGCCTGCCCTTCGGCGGCGACGGCTGGCTGGTCACGCGGCATGCGGACGTCAGGACGGTACTGGCCGACCCCCGGTTCAGCCGTGCCGCCGCCGTGGGGGACCATGTGCCCCGCACGGTCGCGGTCGGCCTGCCCCGCACCTCGATGCTCAGCATGGACCCGCCGGAGCACACCCGGCTGCGGCGCCGGGTGACGAACGCCTTCTCCGTCCGCCGGATGAAAGCGCTGCGTCCGCGCGTTCAGGAGATCGTGCACGAGCTGCTCGACGCCATGGTGGCGACGGGGGCGCCGGCCGACCTGACCACGGCCCTGACCTGGCCGCTGCCGATCACGGTGATCTGCGAAATGCTCGGCGTGCCCCTGGCCGACCGGGAACGGTTCGGCGAGTGGGTGGACGGCCTGCTGATGCTGGCCGATCCCGAGCAGGCCGCGCGGGCCCGCGCACAGCTCGACGCCTACCTCGCCGGTCTGATCGCGCAGCGCCGCGTCACCCCCACCGACGACCTGCTCGGTGAACTGGTCGCCGGGAACGACGAGGACGGCGAGGACGGTCCGCTCGGCGAGGAGGAGCTGATCGGCCTCGGCGTCAGCCTGCTCTCCGCCGGTCAGGAGGCGACCGCCAACCAGATCGGCAACATCGTCTACACGCTGCTGACCCGGCCGGCCCTCTGGCGGCGACTCGGCGCCGACCGCGCGCTCGTCCCCAAGGCCGTGGAGGAACTCCTCAGATTCATCCCGATCAGCGCGACCGCAGGCTTCACCCGGATCGCCACCGAGGACGTGGAGCTGAGCGGGCAGCTCATTCGCGCTGGTGACGCGGTGGTGGCCGAACTGGGGATGGCCAACCACGACGCCGAGGTCTTCGAGCGCCCCGACGAGATCGACTTCCACCGTGAGCGTGTCCCGCACGTCACCTTCGGGCACGGCCTCCACCACTGCCTGGGCGCCCAACTGGCCCGGCTGGAGCTACGCGTCGTACTCGAAGTCCTGATCGACCGTCTACCCGGTCTGCGGCTCGCCGTCCCGGCCGACCGGCTGTCCTGGCGGACCGAGCGCCTCGTCCGCGGAGTGGCGGCGCTGCCGGTCGGCTGGTGAGAGCCGCCCTGCGGCCCGGTCGCACACGCCCCACCTCCGTCACCGAGACACCACGGGAGAGCTGATCATGGCCGTACCACGGGATGCGACCACCGCGTCCGACCACCATCCGGGCGGCGGACTCGCCGAGGTTCTGGCGTCCGTCGATCCGAGCCGGGCGCTCGCCGAGGTCATGGCGTCCGTCATGGAGAGCCACGGGGACCGGCCGGCGCTCGGCGAGCGGGCCAGGGATCCGCTGACGGGGCAGTTGCTCCCCCGGTTCGACACCGTGAGCTACCGCGAGCTGTGGGCCCGCGTCCGCGCGGTAGCCGGCCGCTGGCACCACGATCCGGAGCACCCGCTGCGCGCGGGGGAACGACTGTGCACCCTGGGCTTCCCGAGCATCGACCACGCGACGCTCGACCTGGCGAGCATCCACGTGGGCGTCGTACCCGTGCCCCTCCAGCACGGCGCGCACCCGGACCGGCTGCGGGCGATCGTCGCGGAGACCGAACCGTGCGGCATCGCGGCGAGCGCCGAGCACCTGGAAACCGCCGTCGGCCTGGCCCTCGGGGCGGCATCGGTCCGGCACCTGACCGTCTTCGACCACCGACCCGAGGACGCCGGGCAGCGTGCCGCCCTCGAACTCGCCCGGCGGCGCTTGGCCGAGGCCGGCAGCCCGGTGGCCGTCGGCACACTGGCGGAGGTGATCGACCGGGGTGGGGAACTCCCGCCGCCTCCCCTGTTCACGCCCGAGCCGGGCGACGATCCGTTGTCCCTGCTCGTCTACACGTCCGGCAGCACCGGGGCCCCCAAGGGGGCCGTGTACACCCAACGGCTGGTCGGCACCGCGTGGTACGGGTTCAGCTACGGGTCGACGCACGTACCCGCGGTCAGCGTCCTCTACATGCCGCACAGCCACCTGGCCGGCCGCTACGCGCTGATGGGCTCGCTCGTGCGGGGCGGTGTCGGCCACTTCACCGCCAAGAGCGACCTGTCCACCCTGTTCGAGGACATCGCGCTGGTGCGCCCCACGGAACTGACCATGGTTCCGCGTATCTGCGACATGCTCTTCCAGCGGTACCGCGGCGAACTGGACCGGCGGGCCGGCGAACCGGGTGACGTCGAGGCGGCGGTGAGGAAGGACCTGCGGGAGAACGTCCTGGGCGGGCGGGTCGCCAAGGCGTTCGTCGGCAGCGCCCCGCTGTCCGACGAACTGGCGGCCTTCGTCGAGTCCTGCCTCGGCATCCACCTGCACACCGGCTACGGCTCCACCGAAGCGGGCGGGGTCCTGCTGGACACGGTGGTGCAGCGTCCGCCCGTGATCGACTACAAGCTGGTGGACGTCCCCGGACTCGGCTACCACGGCACCGACCTGCCGTATCCGCGCGGCGAGCTGCTGCTCAAGTCGCAGACGCTCATTCCCGGTTACTACAAGCGTCCGGACCTGACCGCCGAACTCTTCGACGCGGACGGCTACTACCGGACCGGTGACGTCTTCGCCGAGGTCGGGCCGGACCGGCTCGTCCACGTCGACCGAACCAAGGACACCCTGAAGCTCTCCCAGGGCGAATTCGTGGCCGTCTCCCGCCTGGAGACCGTCTTCCTCGGCAGTCCTCTCGTCCGGCAGATCTACGTGTACGGCAGCAGCGAACGTGCGTACCTGCTCGCCGTGGTGGTGCCCACCCCGGACGCGCTGGCCCGGCACGACGGGGACCCGGCATCACTCAAGTCGGCGATCGGCGAATCGCTCCGGCGAATCGCCGGGGAAGCCGGACTCGACTCGTACGAGATCCCGCGCGATCACCTGATCGAGACCGAGCCCTTCAGCCCGGAGAACGGCCTCTACACCGAGAGCCACAAGATGCTGCGCCCCCGGCTCAAGGAACGCTACGGCGCCGCGCTCGAAGATCTGTACGTCGAGCTCGCCGAGGGGCAGGAGCGGCGGTTGCGCGAGCTGAGGCAGACCGGGACGGACCGGCCGGTGGTGGAGACGGTCGGCCGGGCCGCCCAGGCGCTACTGGGCTCCCCGGACGCCGCTCCGAGCAGCAGCGCGCACTTCACGGACCTGGGCGGGGACTCCCTGTCGGCCCTCTCCTTCTCCCGGTTGCTTCAGGAGATCTTCCACGTCGAGGTTCCGGTCGGGGTGATCACCAGTCCGGCCAACGACGTGGCGGGACTGGCCCGGTACATCGAGACGGAACGCCGGTCCCGTGCACGGAGGCCGACGTCGGACTCCGTGCACGGCGAGCACTGCACCGAGGTCCATGCCGGTGACCTCACCCTGGAGAAGTTCCTCGACGCACCGACGCTGGCCGCCGCCCCCGCGCTGCCCCGCCCCGACGGCCGCGTGCGGACCGTCCTGCTGACCGGGGCCAGCGGCTATCTGGGCCGGTTCCTCTGCCTGGAATGGCTGGAGCGGCTGGCGTCCTCGGGTGGCAGGCTGATCTGTGTCATCCGCGGCAACGACCCGGCCGAAGCGGCGCGAAGGCTGGAGAAGACGTTCGACAGCGGCGACGCCGAACTGCTCCGGCGCTACCGGGAATCGGCCCGCACGTCCCTGGAGGTGCTCGCGGGGGACCTCGGCGAACCGTGTCTCGGCCTGGACGAGGGCACCTGGCACAGACTCGCCGACACCGTGGACCTCATCGTCCACTCGGGCGCCCTGGTCAACCACGTGCTGCCCTACAGCCAGTTGTTCGGCCCCAACGTCGTCGGTACGGCCGAACTGATCCGGCTGGCGCTCACCACGCGCATGAAGCCCGTCACCTACGTCTCCACCGCCGCCGTCCGGCTCGGCACCCCGGACGCGTCACTCGACGAGGACGCCGACATCCGCACCGCCATCCCCGCACGGCACGTCGGCCGGGGCTACGCCGACGGATACGCCACCAGCAAGTGGGCCGGCGAGGTCCTGCTGCGGGATGCACACGAACGCCACGGCCTGCCGACCGCGGTCTTCCGGCCCGGCATCCTCCTCGCGCACACCAGGTACACCGGTCAGGTCAATGTGCCCGACCTCTGCACCCGACTCCTGCTGAGCCTGGTCGCCACCGGCATCGCGCCGGGTTCGTTCCACCGGAGCGGCGCCCCGGCGCACCACGACGGCCTGCCGGTCGACTTCGGCGCCGAGGCCATCACCGCACTGGGGGCGCGGGTCACCGAAGGCCACCGGACCTTCCACGTGCTGAACCCGCACGACGACGGCGTCTCGCTGGACACCTTCGTCGACTGGCTCGTCGAGGCCGGCCACCCGATCCGGCGCATCGACGACTACGACGCGTGGCTCACCCGGTTCAGGGCCGCGCTGCGTGCCCTGCCGCGGCAGCAGCGCCGGCACTCGCTGCTGCCGCTGCTGCACGCCTTCGCTCGGCCCGAGGAGATCGGGCGCGGGCCGGCGCTTTCCGCCGAGCGGTTCCACGCCGCCGTGAAGGATGCCGGAATCGGCCCTGGCAAGGACATCCCCCACCTGTCGTCCGGCCTCGTCCGCAAGCACGTCACCGACCTGGTCGGGCTCGGCCTCCTGCAGCCGGCCCGCGAGACGCCCGACGCCCGGACCGGCCGGGCCGGCTGATCGCCCGCGCGGCAGGCGTTCCGCTCGAGGAGCACCGGCCGCGCGATCCCCAGTCAGCCCTCCCTCCACACCGAAACCCGACCCCCCACCAGGAACGAGCACGAGCGCCCATGAAGCAGCCGAGCGGTCCGCACGACCGCCTCCGCGCCCCGGCCCAGCCGGACGGCGCACGAACGACCGGCAGGTTGCCGTCCCCGCTGCCGTACCGCGGCGGCCGTCGCCACGCCGAGAACACGCACCGCAGGGCGTCCCGCAGGGAGCGCGTTTCCGGCGGCGAGCCGGAGAGCCCTCTGACGGACCGGTCGTGGATCCTGCAGTTGCGGCCCCGTCGCACCGCCGCGCTTCTGGAAGCAGTGAGCGAGGAGGCAGCGATCCGTGAGGCCCGGCTGCTGATCGGCGACGGAGCCGTGGGCTGGGCGGTGGAGGTGGCCTGCCTGATGGCCGCGGCGGATCCCGCCCGGGCAGACGACCCGCACCCCGCCGCCCCCCGGCACGCAGTCCGGCAGTCGGCCGCAGCTGCCGGGGTCTCTTTGCCGTCCGGGGTCCCCGACGAGCTGAGGGCGCGCAGCGCGGAGGCGCTGGCGCTCCACGTCCTCACCTGCCTGGCAGGCCATGCCGGTGACGACATTCCGGAGATCGTCGGCGTGTCCGTCCGGGAGTTCACCCGTCGTGGCCTTCCCGTCGGCGGGACGTTCGACTCACTCAAGAAACAACTGGACTGTCTGGTAGGTGAGTTGTTTCGCGCAGCCCAGGACGCGCTGGGCCCGTCGGAGGCGGCGGACGTCATCCGCGCACTGTCCGAGGCGCTGGTGGCCAAGGTGCAGCACGTCCTCCTGGCCCAGGCCGAGCAGGCCGAGAACGAACGGCGGGGATGGTTCGGCAGCGCCGCGGCACACCGTCAGGAACTGGTCCTCGACATCCTCGACGGCGCGGACGTGGACGCGCCGCAGGCGTTCCTGCGGCTCGGCTACGACATCAGCCGCAGTCATCTCGCGCTCGTCGTCTGGCGCGACGGCTGGGAGTCCCATGGCACGGCGGACCTGGCCGCCGCCGCCACGGCGCTGCTGCGCAGCGCCGGGTGCTCCTCCCTTCTGACCGTCCCCGTCGGAGTGTCGTCACTGTGGGCATGGGGCTCGTGCGCCCGCGGACACCCCGGGCCGCCCGGCCGGCTGGGCCACCACGACGGACCGCACCGGCGGGCCGCTTCGTCCCCGGCGGTTCACATCGCGGCGGGCCTGCCGGGTGAGGGGATCGAGGGCTTCCGGACGAGCCACCGGCAGGCCGCCGAGGCGGCCGAGATCGTCCGCGCAGCCGGCACCGGCGCCGGTGACCGTAGGTCACCGTACGACTACGCCGAAGTGGAGCTGGCCGTCCTGCTCCGCTCCCGGCCCGACCTCAGTGCCGCGTTCGTCCGCCGCGAACTGGGTCCACTGGCCGCCGACGGCATGTCCGAGCTGAGGGCCACCGTCAAGTGCTACCTGGACACGGAAGGCAGCATGTCCGCCGTCGCCGACCGACTGCACATCGCCAAGAGCAGCGTCGCCTACCGGATCAGGAAGGCGGAGCGCCTCCTGGGCCGCCCGGTCCGGGAGGACCGCCTGCGGCTGCAGTGCGCGCTGCTGCTCTTCGACGTACTGGGCCGGGCCGCCCTCGGCGGTCCCGATGCGGGCGGCTGACCGGAACCGACCTCGTTGCCACCACCTTTCCGCTCTGGGAGACGTCATGCCGTTTGCAGTTCTCTTCCCCGGACAAGGGGCGCAGTTCAGGGGAATGGGCGCGGACGTGTTCGCGCACTATCCCGCGCTCACGGAGTTCGCCTGCGATCTCCTCGGATACGACCTCGTCGCGGTCTGCCGGGACGACCCCGACGGCATCCTGGCGCGAACGGAATGCACTCAGCCGGCGCTCTTCGTCGTCAACGCGCTGCACACCTTCGAAAGGGAGCGCCGCGAAGAGCGCCGCCCCGACTATTACCTCGGACACAGTCTCGGCGAGTACAACGCCCTGTTGGCCGCCGGGGTCTTCGACTTCCAGACCGGCCTGCGGCTGGTCAGGAAACGCGGCGAACTCATGGCCGCGGTCTCCGACGGAGGCATGACGGCCGTGCTGGGCGTGCCGGAGCGGGAACTCCTGGACCTGTTCCGGCAGGACGGGATCGAGTCGATCGACGTGGCGGGCTTCAACTCCGACACCCAGCTCGTCATCGCGGGTCCGTACGCGGAACTGCGGGTCGCGCACGAGGCGTTCACACGGCAGGGCGTCCGCTTCGTCCCACTGCGTGTCGGCGGGCCGTTCCACTCGCGGTACATGGAACCGGCACGCGTCGAGTTCGAGAAGTACCTGAGGCAATTCACGTTCCACGACCCGCATACGCCGGTGATCGCCAACGTGACCGGCCTTCCCCACGTGAGGGGCGAGTTCGCCCGGACCCTGGGCGAACATCTGGTCGAGCCCGTACGCTGGGCCGACAGCATCCGCCGTCTGCCCCGACGGGACTCTCCCCTGGAATGCGAGGAAGTGGGCGGCCGGTCCCTCCTCGACATGGTGAGGAGGATCAGCGCTTCCCGTACACCGGCTCCCAAGGCCACGACGGGCGGTGAGCCGGGACGGGAGCCCGGTCAGCACCCGTGACACGCCGGCCCGGCCACCTCGTCGAGGCCGTCGGTCGCGGCCGGCAGCCCCGCCCTGGTCGGCGCATCTCCGAGCGCTGCGGCGATCCGCCGTCGCATCCGGCGACGCTCCTCGCTCGTGAGGGCTTCGGCTGACGCCTCCCGGACGAGCGCCGAGACGAAGCGGAACCGGCCCGGGTGGTGAGGGTCCTCGCGCAGCAACTCTGCCCGCAGCAGTTGCTCCAGCACCGAGTCGACCGGTTCGTCGGCGGCGACGCGGCGCAGCAGACCGAGATCGGTCCGGTCGCCGGCCACCGCACACAGCTGGACGACCCGCCGCTCCCGTTCCGGCATCCTGGCGAGGAGAAGACGCAGGCTCTCCAGCGATCTCGCCCCGGTCCGGGAACAGCACGCACCCTTGGTCCGGCCCTCCCGGTCACACATGGCACCGCACCACATCAGGGTCCGGTGGGCGAAGTAGGGGTTCCCGCGACTCTGCCGGTACACGCACTCGATGTGCTCCTCCGCCGTGTCGGGGCCGAGCCGGGAGCGCACCAGCGCGGCGAGGGTGTGCCGAGGCAGCTCGGCCGGCCTCAGTACACCCGCCCGGGGGCCTCTGAGGATGTCGCCCAGCACCCGGCGCAGCCTGCCGTCGACCGTGATCCTCCAGTCCCAGACGGTGAGGACGAGGCCGATCCGCCAGCCGCAGCGCCGCCGGGCGAGCATCTCGAGCAGTCCAAGGGAGGCGGGGTCGGCCCAGTGGAGATCGTCCACGCAGAAGACCAGTGGTCGCTGCCCGGCCAGGGTGCGCAGTACCTCACACACGGCGTCCTGCGTCAGAAATCGCGTCCGGGCGTCGTCGGCGCCGTTCCGCTGCCCGGAGCCGGGCAGCAGCGGAGCGAGCAGCGCCTCGTAGGGTGCCGCGGCGTCGTGGAAGGCACCGGAACGCGTGACCGATAAGCGCCTGAGCGCCTGGGTCCACAGCCAGTGAGGCGGGACGCCCTGATCGTGAAGCGCGTGGACACTGACCACCTCCACGTCCTGGTGATCCGTCGCAATGCGCGCGGCTAACTCCGTGAGCAGATGCGTCTTGCCGATCCCCAGGGGGCCGGTCACGCAGCTCACATGCTCGTGCCCGGTGAGGGCACCGACTGCCTCGGCTTCCAGGCGGCCGAGTTCCCGCTCCCGGCCGACGAAGGACGAGGAGGCCGGGCAGGGGTGCGTGAAGGTCCCACGCTCCTCACCTTCCGGGCGGGGGGCCGGGGGCTGATTCGTCGTCCCGGCCTCCGGCGTGGCGGCGGGCCGCTCCGTCGTACGCGGCAGCGCGGCGGTCCAGAGCTCCGGTTCCCGCCGGAGGATCGCCACATGGATCTGCTGGAGTTCGGTGCCGGTCTCCACACCGAGTTCCTCGGCCAGGTAGGCACGCGTCCGGTCGTACACCGCCAGCGCCTCGGCCTGCCGCCCCAGCGCGAAGAGCGCGGTCATCAGATGGCCCACCAGGCGCTCCCGCACGGGATGGCGGCGCACCTCGCTGTCCAGCTCGAACACCACCTGCTCGACGTCGCCGATGCGCAGGCGCGCGGCGGCCCGGTGCTCCAGGACGGTGAGCCGAAGCTGCTCCAGCCGGGCGGGCTCGTGGGCGAGCGTCGGGGAGTCTTCGAACTCCGTGTAGGGGGACCCCTGCCACAGCGTCAACGCGTCCGTGAGGGTGGTGCACGCGGCGGCCGCGTCCCCGTCCTTCAGCAGCAGCTGTCCGGCGTGGACCAGTTGCTCGAAGCGGTGGACGTCGATCTGCGACGGAGGGAGCAGGAGCACGTACCCGGGCGGATGATGGCGCAGGGCGGAGGCCGCGCCGCGGATGGCCGGCGGATCCAGCACGCCGCGCAGGTGCGAGACATGGCTCTGCAGAGCGGCGAGGGGCTTCTTCGGGGGCCTGCCCGCCCACAATTCCTCGATCAGCAGTTCGGTGGGGACGACCTGACCGCGTCTGACGACCAGCAGGGCGAGCAGGAGTCGGCGCAGCGGTGGGCCGACGGGGCGCTCGCGGCCTCCGCCCCTGACCGACATGCGCCCCAGGACACGCAGCATCGGAGCGCCGGGGTCGGCCGCCTGTTGCGGCCACGCTCCGGGGGACTGGGATACGGGCATTGCGGTGCTCTCTCCTGACTGATCGAGTTCCACGATGTGAACGGCCGAGAACCGGGTCGGGGAAGGACACATCGGGGACGGCATGCGATTCGACGAAAACCAGCCTTACGTAGGTCCTGTTCCGACCGTTCTCATTCTCATGGTCACCCCGTTGGATTTCGAGCCGGTGACTGAAATCGGATCAAGCGGATTCCCTCCACCGTAACGGCAGTAATTGCGTCCCATTTCTACAGCCACCCTTTCTCGACCGCGCACCCCTGAACTGGGGATCCGGACAGGATCGGCACCAACGGCAAAACATTCACACAGAAAGAGTCCGATTGCCGTCCATGCTTGTGGAAGAAAACGGAAGAACCCGCTTCACAGCGCCTCACGCAATGAGATGGACCGCCGCCGACGGCGTGCCCGACCGGCGAGCCGAGCGATGTTCGACATCTTGGGGGCATCACCCCGGACCGCGCCGGATGCTCTGCGGGAGCGGACCGAACCGCTCTTCCCGAGGAAGGAGCGCAGGCTCACGGCGCCACCCCCTGCCGAACCGCCCGGCGGTGGCCGGCAGACCCGTCATCCCGGATCCGCCCGGTCCTCCGAAGTTCGAAGATCCGCACCGGGGCGGCCGACGGTCCGCCGCCCCGGTGCGCATCAACGCCGTGCCGGCCGTCTCGCCTTCCAGCCGTGTGCAGTCCAGGGGAACGGCGAGCGTGCCGCACTGCCAGGACTCGTCGGGGCGGGGCCGCCATCCTGGCAGACGGCCGGGGCGGGACAGGTAGGCCGCAGAAGCCGCTGAACTGTCAGCGAGGAGGGCAGTTGTCCCTCGTCCTGCCCCAGGGAAGGGGACTCCGGACCGTCGCCGGTCACGCCGCATCCCGCGGTGGCGATCAGCACGAGACCGATCACCGCCCCGTCACCCTGCGCAGTCGCCTCGGCCTCGGCCGACGCGGCGCCATGTCGACTGACGTCGTACGGTACTTCATGAGTGGACACGGTTCTTTCGTCGGAACGTGGGAAGTGGGTGTGGGCACCCCGGCCGGTCGCAGTGCCGCAGTTCACCCGCCGGGCGGTCGGGCCCGGAGCCAGGGGCAGTGCCATCGAACAGCAGCACCGGGCGCGCGACCAGAGCCCACGCACCGAAGACCGCAAAGGTTTCGGTGCGGAGCCCGGCCCGAAACCGCCCCGGAGTCGGCCGGTGACCTCCTCGACGTCTGCTTCTTACACCCCTTCGACGACGGCAACGCCCGCTCCGCCCTCCTCACCCTCCTTCTTCGTCCTCGCCCGCGAAGGCGTCGCACTCGACAACGTGCGCCTGCTGCGCCGCGTCTCCTTCCGCGCCGACGACCCGCAAGACGCACTCGCCCTCGCCCTCGCCCGCTGCAACGACCACCCTGCGCGACACCCGACGAAGGGCCACCGACCCGCCGCCCTGGATACTCAGGGACCCCGGCAGCACCGGCCCGGAACACGACCTGCACCAGGGCGGCCGGAACGGCGTCCTCGGCCGTCCATTCCCCCCTCGGACAGAGCGGCGACCAGGCGTACGTGATCATGGTGAAGCCGGCGGAACGGTGCTTGGTACGGGCCTTGGCAAGCCAGGCGCCGATCTCGACGTGTCGCCGTCGACGCGGATCGTCTCGCGGGCGGCCGGGGCGCGGCCTTCGCGGTGCGGGAAGAGCTCCAGGAGCTGGACGGTCTCCTCGAAGGTGCGGCGGGCGCGACGGGTGGGGGCGAGGGGGGTGGCGCCGGGAGTGAGGCCGAGGTCGGTGATCAGCTGCTGGCCAGGGGTGGGGGTGGGCCATGGCGTCCGCGCGGGCCTGATCAAGCTGGTTCTTGGCGGCGAGGAGGCGTTGTTCGGCGAGCCAGGCGCCGACGTGGGTGGTGGCGGGGGCAGCGAGGTGACCGTGCAGGCGGTGGTAGTCGGCTGCGGCAGCCAGGCCGCGTCGTGCTTGTCCCAGATCATGCCCAGGGCGTCGAGTTCGGCCATCCAGTCGGATCCGAGGCGGCCTGTCTTCACCGCGTCGTGCGTGGTGGTGATGAAGGTGCCGAGGGTGCAGCCGGTGGGATCGGTGTAGTCGGCGGGGACGTCGAGGTGGCCGTACTGGTCGCGGTAGGAGCGGGCGGCGGCGAGCCCCAGGCGGCGGGTGCGGGAGACGGCCGGGTCTCGGGGGCCGAAGGAGACCAGGTCCATCGCCTGGGCGATGCGTTCGGGGTGGACGGTGAAGTCGAAGTGCCAGCGGCAGGCGATGACATCGCTGGTCTCCTTCGGCAGGCGGTTGGTCTTGTCCGGAAGACGCTCGAGGATGCGGTGGTCGTGGCCGCCCGGCGCGCCGGCGATCGCGCACCGGCTCGTAGGCGGTGCCCAGGATGTCCTCGCCGTCGGCGCCGGGTGGAACGCAGACAGGGACGATCAGCGAGGCGGTCCTGCCGGAGAGGTCCAAGCGCAGGGCGCGGCCGGGCGGGTATACGTCCCATGTGTGGGTTGATCACTACTGGGTCAGCGAGTCCAGGAGTTCTTGGCCGTTCTGCCAGGAGCCCAGTCCGCTGGCGGAGTTGATGTGTCCGCACGCGCCCGCCAGGTGCCATCGTGCCTCCCACCGTGCCGCGAACCCGGCTGCTGCCCCGGGGGTGCAGTACGGATCGTCGGTGCTGCCCACGACCAGAGCCGGGCACGGCAACGGCTGTGCCGACACCTCTATGAACGTCGCGGCCGCCTGGCGTGGGAACGACGGCCCGTGCGGGTCGGGCGGCGCGACCAGGAATGCTCCGCCGATCGCACTTGAGGGGTTCTTGTTCAGCCAGGCGGACGCCGCCCAGCAGCCCAGGCTGTGGGCCACCAGCACAACGTGGCTGTCCTGCTGGGAAACGTCGTCGTACGCCTCCTGCACAGCGTCGACCCAGTCATCCAGATCGGGTGCGGACCACGAGGCAGGGGAGATCCTCACAGCTGAGGTGTCCCACTGCCGTTCCCACAAGGTCTGCCAGTGTTGCCCGTCCGAGCCGTCGATACCGGGGATGATGACGTACGCGGCCACTGCCCACCACCGTTTCGCTCGTCGCTCCCTACGTTCACGGGAGCACCTGGCGCAGATTCTGCCGGATACATCTGCGCAACGGCAGTGACGCAAGTGATCTCAAAGAAGATGGCGCGGACAGCAATGGACCCACTCGACCGGATAGACCGAGACATCCTCGCCCGGCTCAGACCGACGGCCGGTCGACCGGCGCAGAGGTAGGGCGCCGCGTCGGACTCTCACAGCCCGCGGCCAGCGCGCGCATCCAACGTCTGGAGAAGAACGCCGTCATCACCAGCCACCGAGCCGTGGTCGACCCGGCGGCCCTCGGTCTGAACATTCACGCGGTCATATCGAGTGTCCGAGATCATGGGGAAGCTTCAGCTCCGGCCTCATCAGAGAAACGGACATGTCATGGACCACCCTGATGCCAGCCGGGTGAAGGCCCGGATACACGGGCGTCGATATCAACGTCGGTATCTCACTCCTGTGAGTGATCGCACCGGTCCGCCGTCGGCCAGGGTACGAACGTCCCGTCCGCACGCTCTACCAGAAGCCGTTTGCCATGTGTCAGCACACCGCGCGGCCGCAGCCCCGTCAGGCTCGCGGTGGTGTACGCGGCACTCAGGCCGCCGAGGTCATGGACGAGACCGATCTTGAACAGCGAACGTGTCTCGGCGATGGCCTCGTGGTCCCCCGCGCGCATGACCACGCGCAGTTCAGGCGCGACTGCCAGGGCCGTCACCGCCACAGCGACGTTGTCCAGATCGACCGATGCCACAGCCGCCATCGCCTGAGCCTTGTGCAGGCCGAGTCTGCGCAGCACGAACCTGTCCGTCGCATCGGCGACGACGACCGGCAGACCCATCGCTTTCGCCAGACGGAGGTTCGGGGCCGTCGGGTCCCGCTCTACCGCGACCACGGCGATGCCCAGGGCCTGCAACCGGGTACACAGCCGCAGTCCCACCTGCCCCAGTCCGACCACGACCACGTGGCCTGCTCGGGGCAGGGTCCGTGTGCCCACGATGCCGACTGAGCGCGGGGCGAGCAGGCGATCGACCACACCTGCTGTGAAGACGGCGGTGAACACGATGGTGATGAGCATCGCGAGGCCGTTGAAGACCAGATACGAGTGCGAGCCGTGGGCGAGTGCGGGGCCGACGGCGGCTACGGTTCGCGCTGCTTCGAAGAACGCCTCGACGGGTGGCCGGTGGTGGCGGGTCACCAGCCAGGCCCAGTCCGACAGCAGTACGGCGAGCAGACCCGCCAGACCCATGAGCATGATCCTCGAACTGCCGTCGTGTGGTCGAAGCTGCCCCCGGACCCTCCCCAGCCAGGCACGGTACCTCAGGGAGCGCGGTGGCCGGTACGGCTGGAGGCTCACGCTCTTCCCGTCCCAGCGAGCACCGGCGTGCCCACTGGGTGTACGGGTGAGTGCGAGCAGATCGGGCTCAAGGCAGGCTGCCAGGAGGACCGGAGCGGCGACATCGGCCGGCGAGGTGACCTGACAGTTGGGAACCACGCGTACGAGTTGTTCGGCGACGGTCCGGTCGAAGATCGTCACCACGAGTGTGACGTTGGGGCGGATGTGCGCTACTGCGAGCGCGTAGCGCAGGGACGCGACGTCGTCGTCGAGCAGGATCGCGACACCTGCCACCCGCCGGTCCAGTGCCTGGCGGAGATCCTCGTCCGTGGGCTGGGCGAAGTGGCGCACGCGGTGTCCTGCCGACTGCAGGGAGCCGCAGACCCTGCGCGCCACGTCACTGCCGATCACGACGAAGTACCGCTCCGGTGTTCCGTTCCCGGAGAGCGGAACACCGACCGCGTCGGGTGTGCACCGCTCGGCGGAGGCGGAAGTGCGGGGGTGCTCAGAGGCCGGATGTGCAGTCATCAGAACGGTAGGGATCGCAGACGAGGCAACGGAGAGTTCGACAGCCGGTGCAGCGGGTCATCGGCTGCCCACAATGACACTCGGGGACATCCGGACCAGGGCGCGAGCCGCCGTAGGCGCTGCCCGGGACGTCGCCGAGGGCCGATCCATCATCGCTGTCGGCGTCATCGTGGGCTGCCAGGACGAGGCGGGCCCGGTCTGTGGTTTCCGGTTTCTCCACGGAGCACACGGGCCCGCCGTCACGGTGACCTGTGATCGGCCGGGGGCCGAGGCTGTCGGCGCGCGGACCGGCCCTGCCTGCAATGCTCATGTCCCAACTCTCAATCGACGTGTGTGCGCCCGGCTCGGATCGTGCCGGCGGGGATCAGAACCGCAGCACGCATTCACCCGGGCAGGAACAGCCGGGGGGAGGCGGACTGGGAACCACGGGTCTGCCGGACCGCAGGCGGTCCACCCGGAAGGGCAGAAGGGGCTGCGGCCTCTCGCCCTGTCGTCATGACGGCCGCCCGGCCCACCGGACCACGTGCGGCAGGATGCCGGGGGCAGCTGTGAGCCAGGGCGGGACCTGCCGCTGCGGCGGCGAGCGCCGAGGGTCGCTCGGTGCAGGCAACTGCGTGTGCCCACAAGGTAGGAGCGAGCTGTGCTCGGCGCCATGGACATACGCCACACGGTCAGGCCACCTCGTCAGACAGATGCTCAAGGGCGGTGGAGGCCGGGCCTCACACCGAAGCCGGCCTCGCGCCGGCCGCCCAGGGCACGGCTGTGTCCCGCCGAGGGGTGCGGAGTCCCTTCTTCCCTGCCGGCAAGGCCACCCGCCGTGCCGCGAGTCGGCACTCGACGGCGGCCGGTGACGGTCACTGTGACATCAACCCGGCGGAACGCCGACCGGAGCCCGTCGGCGCCGCGCTCCCCTGACCGCCGTCCGCTGCCGTCCTGTACAGGACTGGAAGGGCGTGGATGCGGGCGGCGGTGATGTCGGGCGTGGACCCTGGCTCGGCGTCCGAGACCCACAGGGGGGTGCCGTCCGGGGCGGACAGGAACTGGAAGTTGCCGCCGAATGCCTTGTGCTTCTGGGAGAACCACAGGTCGTTGCCGTGGTCGCGGACGCGGGCCAGGCGGTCGGACTCGATCAGAGTGCCGTCGAGGATGACGTGTGTCACGCCTTCGCGCCGACAGCGGTTCAGGACCTCGTGCAGGCCGGGCGCCTGGTCGGCGAGGACGTCGATGCCCTCGTGGAGGTAGCGGTAGCCGGTGGCCTGGGAAACGCCGGCGTCGCGCGCCAGGCAGTGCACGCACCCGCGGTCGCGGAACCAGCGGAGCACCAGCACCGCCTGACGGAACGGCCCCAGAGCCCGCGAGCCCTTCGGGGTGCCGATCCGGCGTCGGTGGGCGGCCAGCAGGCGGGCGAGGTACTCCACCAGGTGGCGCGGGACGTCGAGCGTGGCAACATGGGTGACCAACGTGAAGCCTCTGGTCCAGCGGACGATCTTGTGAGAGAGACCTGCCCTACCAGGAACTTCATGTCTTTCCGCAACCCAGGGGCCGCAGCCGCTCGCCAGCGACGCCCACCGATCGCCCTGGCCCCACAGAGATCGTCTCGCTGGGAAAACCTCACTGGCTCAGCTCTCTTGCCGGTCATTGACTGCGAAGGACGATCAGCCCACGTCCCGTTCTGGCCGCTTCGTCCAGCCAGCGCTGGTGCATTTCTATGATGAAGAGAAAATGCTCGATGTCACGGATGTCGTACTTGCGAATAGGTGACGGCATGTCCGCGTCATGGGCGGCTTGTTCGATCTCGGCCCATGGCACCGCCCTCATGCGTTCGAGCACCGTCCGCACCGTTGCCGGACGCATCGAGTAGTATATTTCGTCGCAGGGGAGTTCGATTCCGACATCGTCGGCAAGATCCTCGGGCAGTTCGGGACAGTCCTGTCCGAAGTCCATGAGGACGCAGCCGAGAAAAGCGTCGGCTTTGTTACGCGGCAGAGTTGGCAACTGGTCACGCAGGATCTCGTAGTAGAAGCTGGCTTCGATGAAATCGAAACCGCGGTAGTTTCGCTCGGTTGCGAATGGCAGATCGTCACCGTTTGGGTTCTCAGGTGCGTTCCAGTAGAAATTGATGCCGCGAGACTCCCGGCAGGCCGCGACGGCGGGCGCCCATTCAGTGATCAGGCAGATGACATCGAAGGCCATCAGCTCCTCCTTGCGGTTGGTCGGGGTCAAGAGGCCAGGACCTCGGGGTGTTTGACGAGGTGAACGTTCTTGAAGCGGGCGCCGTTGCGGGCGAGGGCGACCAGATGGGGGGCGGTGAACGCGCGCCAGCGGGCCCGGGCGGACTCGACGAGCTGAAGACCATCGCCAGGGCCGCGGCCGGGCTGCCGGCCCCGCGGGTGACCTTGGTCCTCAGCTTCACGGTACTGTAAGTGGACTCGAGGATTTGTCGTGCGCAGGTGCACCCAGCGCTCGGCGGGGAAGTCGTAGAACGCGAGGAGCTCGTCGGCCTCATCGGTGACCTTCTTGGCCACTTTCGGCCACTTCGCTCCGTAGGTGCGCTCGAAACCCTTGATCGCCTTCTCTGCGTGGTCGCGCGCCTTCTCTGCGTGGTCGCGGTCCTCTGCGTTGTAGATCTCCTGCAGGGCCTTCTTCGCGCCGGGCCGAGCCGACTTCGGTAGCGCGTTCACGACATTGCGGACCTTGTGAACCCAGCACCTCTGGTGCCTGGCCTGCCGCTCCATCGCGGGCACGAAATCCCCGCAGGACAGTCCGTGGAGGCAGGGTAAAGGAAGTACCTCGCTGATCTTCGGGGACTTGCGGCACCACGGCGCGGGGATCTTCGAGGAGAACCGCTTGCGCTCACCGGTGTCCACATCGACGCGCTTGTCGTTCACGCGGGGCGCCTTCACCGCGACCGTCCCGGCGGCAGTGGTCACCGTCCGCTCGCGGTGATGGCCGTCGCGCACCACCAGACGGCGGCCAGCCTCATCCCGTTCACCAGCCAACTCGGCAATGTACTGGTTGACTTCGGCCTCCAGGGCCGCAGCGAGCATCCGCCGGGCACCCTCGCGGACGATCTCGTCCATCAGGGATCCGGTCTCGGTGGTGCCGTCGTTGTTGACCGCGCTGAGCACGGGCATGCCTTCCCAACCCGCGGTGCAACGCGGGCCTACTCGGTGACCATCAATCGATCACTCGGGAAGTTACGCCCCTCGTGCGTTCTCCCGCGAGCCGATCCACAAGTCCTGGGCGTTGCTCTCCCGGGCGCCAGGACCACGGACGGCGGGCAGCCCGTGACCGTGACCACGCCTCCCTCGGGCACTCCAGGGTGATCTGATCCCAGTCCCGCAGCCCCCTGGCGCGGTCCCCCACACGGTGTGCGGCACCGGGCGTGGTGAGGATCAGAGGAACAGGGGGAACGCTGGCGAGGAGGGCGGTCGGGCCGCCGCGCATGCGGACGGGGAAGTGGGCGCCGGTGTCGGCGACGCAGCCCGGCGCGGTCGTCATGGTGACGAACTGACTGGTTCAGCTGCGCTGCCGCGGCGCTGGTGGAGAAGGCGAAGACGTTCTCCTTGCGGCGCGGCGGATGGTCGGCGGGCAGGCCGGTGATGTAGGCGGGATGGTCGAGGGAACCGTCGCGTGCGTCTTGGACGTGGGCGGGGGCGTGCTGGCCCAGGACGGCTCGGGGCCAGGGGCGGTCGGCGCAGGAGAATCACATCGCAGTCGGCCGCGGCAGCGCACCCGTCCGGTTCGGCCACGGTCAGCTCGTACGGCGCCGCCCGGAAGTTCGTGGCGGTGGCCGCGCGGCGGGCACCCCGGGCGGCGAGGTGGGCCTTGGCCCGGTGCAGGCGTACGTCACAGAGGGTGGCGTAGAGGAGCCGGTCGAGGTTGAACTCCTCAACAGTGTCGAAGTCGAAACAGGCTCAGGCGCTGGATACCGGTGCGGACCAGGGCTTCGACGACGAGCGTGCCGACCGATCCGCATCCGACCGCACCCGGGTGCAGCCGGGCCAGGTCGTCCTCGGTTGCACCGCTGCGCTGCGCCTCCACCGCGGCGTCGCCCGGTGGCTCGGCCGCGGCCCCTGCCCGTCAGCGGCGCCTCCTCCACCAGATCTCCGCCGGACGCACCCGACTCCACCGACCCCGGTGATTCCTCAGAGCCGGACGATGACGAGGGCGGTGTCGTCCATGGCGCCTCCGGTCGGGAGCAGCTCGTACAGAAGGATGTCGGCAAGGCGTTCGGGGTCGGCCGCACGATGGCGGCTGAGAGCGTCGGCGAGGCGGGAGAGACCGGTGTCGATGTCCTCACGGCGGCGCTCGATCAGGCCGTCGGTGTAGAGGACGAGGGTGTCGCCCTCGGTGAACGCGGCGGTGGCCTGGGGGCGGGCGCCGTGCTCGGGGCGGGCACCGAGCGGCGGATCGGTGGCCTGGTCGAGGAACTCGACGCTGCCGTCGATACGGAGCAGGGCCGGTGGGGGGTGGCCGGCGCTGCTGTAGGTGAGGGTGTTGGTGTCCCAGTCGACGTAGGTCTCCACCGCGGTGGTGTTCTCGGCGCCCTCGATGGAACGGGCGTACAGACCGAGGACTTCCAGGGCCTGCGCGGGGCCGGCGGCGACACGGGAGGCGGCCGAGAGAGCGCTGCGGAGCAGGCCCATGACACCGGCAGCTTGCAGGCCGTGGCCGACGACGTCGCCGACGGCGATCCCGATGCGGTCACCGGGCAGGTCGACGAGGTCGTACCAGTCGCCGCACACGTTCAGGGAGCCGACCGCGGGCCGGTAGCGCACAGCGGCCCGGTGGTGCCCCACGGGCCCGGGGGCGGGGAGCATGGCCTCCTGCAGGGCGAGAGCGACCTCGCGTTCCCGGGCATGGGCCTCACGCAGCCGTTCGTTGACTTCCTGCAGCTCCCGGGCCCGGGTGTACAGCTCGGCCTCCAGGACACGAGCCCGGCTGCCCTCCGGCCCGCCCCGGGCCCTGATCAGCTCGGTGACTTCCTCGACCCTGTGCACCAGCAGCTCCACCCGGCCGTCCGTGCCGATGATGGGAGCATTGACCGGGCTCCAGTACCGCTCCTCCCACTCACCGGGGCGCTCCGGCGACTCCACGTCATAGCGCTGCAGCGCCATCGTGTCCCGCTCACCGGTGGTCAGCACCCTCCTGAGTGATGCCTTCAGATTCCGCGCGCCGGTCGCGGCGGGATCTCCGGGATTGTCCGGGAACACGTCGAACAGGTACCGGCCCACCAGCTGCTGCCGAGTACGGCCGGATTGGCGCATGAACTCCTCGTTCACGTCCGCGTACACCAGCTCGGGCGTCAGCAGGGCCACCATGCCGGGCAGCTCCCGGAACACCGCCTCGTAGTTGATTCCCGACTCCGCCATGACTGCCTGCCCAGTGCTCGGTGCCGTCCTTGACCTCCACGATAAGAGCTGGACGGATCAGGCGCGGGCCGCCGCCATCCCTGCGGTGAGCCGTCGGCCTGGGCCGCGGGGAAACGGCCGGCACAGCGCGGGAAATGATCTTCAGGCAGAGGTGCACCGTCCCTGAGGGGCGAGTCTCGTCAGTGCTCCGTGCCTCTGGCCCACCGGTCGGTGACCTCAGGATCGTCGGTCACGGCGTGCGGAACCTGCTCGGCCTCGTGGCGGACGATCGCGCTCAACGGGTGGACCTGCGCGGCCTGCCGGGTGAACCCTACGGCCTGCCCGGCGGGCGCGGCGATCATCCGGTGCCGCTCGTGCAGCAGGGCCCGCCCTGCAACGAGCGGCGCCGTGCGGCGAACGGGTGTTCGCCTGCTGCACGGCGCTGCTGTACGGGGTCGGCTGCCGGTGGCCCACCGCTCCATCGCGCCCGGCTCCTTCTTCACCGGGAGGAACGTGCTGCCGGCGTGGTGCCCCCTCCTGCGCCGCCCTGCCGGGCCACGCAGGCGCCCTTGCGTAAGGCAAGGGGCATCAGAGATCACCGTTTGCCGATATCCTTGCACGTGATCGTACGTGGGGAGAGGTCTGCACCTTGTTGTGTGGCTGTGGCGGAGACATCGCCGGGCACTTCGCCTTCTGCCCGCACTGCGGGATTGAGCTTCGCTGTTCTGACGAAGCGCGCCATGGCGTTTCCCCATCGGCTGGGTCACTGTGCCGAACGCTCCGTTCCTGCGCGACGAGGACCTTCGAGCGTCTGGCTGACGACCATTTCCGTGGGCCGGTGCCGGACGAAGAGGCGTATACCAAGTTCAACCTGCAGGACATCTACCGCTTGCACAGCGACCGCGTGGTGATCCGCGAGTTCCAGCGAAGCGAAGAAGCCCTCAATGGAGCCGACTGGGAATGGTGGTTCCATTCGGGCGGCCACGGCTTCGGGATGCGGGTCCAGGCCAAGCGCGCGAAGCGCGGCGGAGGCTACGAGCTTGAGCACGTCGTCCGTCGGACCGGTGCCCGCCAAAGTGAGCTGCTGGTCCAGGACGCGCAGGCCGTCGGCTGCTTTCCCGCCTATGTCCTGTACAACCACCGCAACTGGGTGGCGGCATCTCCACTCGGACAGGTGACTGCTTGCCGTCACGGGCCCGGCGAGCAGAGGCAGTTGGGCTGCACGCTCGTCTCGGCGTTGACCGTCCACGCCGTCCTGCGTAGCCGTCCCGTGAAAGCAGCCTACGTCCGGGACCGCAGCGTTCCGTGGCATCGCCTTCTCTGTGACGGTCCCCGCGGCGAGCAGACCGGGCTTCACATGGCCCATACGGCGGCCAAACACCTTCATCAACGAGGGCTGCACGACCTACGCGCCGCCATCCGTGCCGAGGTCCGCTGGTCGAAGAACCGGGACCGCTATGGGGCTGCCGCCCGATACGGACCCTGGGACGAGTCTGAGGAAGCAGGTGAAGGCGGCACGATGGCGACACCCGACGTACCGGACCCGGACTACCAGCGCGCTGAGGACGAGGTGCTGGGCATGCCGATCTACCGAGGCATCGGCGAAACTCTGGAGCAGCCGCTCTCTCCTTTGCCAGACAGAGTGCGGGCCATGATCGAAGGCGCCGTCACCGAGCCGCCTGACGAACGTGCGGCCGGGGCCATACTCGTCGACCTCACGGCCTCAGATTAGGTTTCTGCAGGGAGTGGGTCCCGGTCGGTTCGGCGGTGGGAGTACCGTCCGGTTCAATGCCGTGCGGCCACAGCCGTGCCCACAGGGGTTCCATGCGGTGATGGAGGTGGGCGGCATCTCCCCGGTCGAGCGCTTCGCGAGCGGTTCGCGCCCCTCCGTCGATGTCGTGAGCTTCGTACTGGAAACGGGCGATGCCGGCGAAGGCTTCGGGATGCCCACAGGCAGCGGCGGCGTCCCAGACATCTCGGGCCTCTTCTCGGTCACCGGCTGCTTCGCGGCGTACTGCGAGGCCGACCAGTGTCCCGGTGAGCCCGTACTCGGCGGCGGCTCGCGCGTAGTGTTCTGCCTGGTCGAGCAGGGCCCGCTCTTCTCGCAGCATCGCAAGACGACTCAGGCATGCGGGGGCGCCATCGGCTGCGGCGTGGTGAGCCAGACCGGACGCCTCAGCGGTCAGCCCGGCCTCCTCATGTCGCAGCGCCATCACCGCGAGTGCGTCCGCCGGCAACATTCGGCAGCCTGCAGAGCCAGGACCGCGGCTTCCCCGTGGTCGGAGTGTGCGATGGCGGTGAAGGCGAGTTCGGCCAGTGCGCGGCAGGTGAGGTGCTCCGTTGGCCGATCGGAGTCCTCGAAGAGCCAGCCGTCTCCGGAGGACTGCGTGTCCAAGGCGACGACGGGCTCGGTCCAGGGAGGCTGACGGGCACGCCCGGTCAGAAGACCTGCGTAGCACAGCCGCCGTCGGGCTGAGGCTGCAGACGCCAGTGCGTCGGCATCGGTGCGTCGTGGCTGGTGCTGCAGGGCAGCCTCGGCGGCCGCCCGTCGGCCTTCGACAAGCAGGTCCACCAACACCGCAACATCGTTGAAGGGCGCTTCAACCGCCTCAGGCAGTGGCGAGGCACCGCCACCCGCTACGACAGGACCACCCGGTCCGACACGGCAGCCGTCACCCTCGCGTCGCCCCTGATGTGGGCCTGGGCACATTGACGACCACTCCTGGCAGCCGACGGACCCGGTTCGCGACATCGTTGGACGCTACGACCGTGGTGTGGGGCGGGTTCATCGTCGCTGACGTCGTCGCGACGGCACATAGGACGACGTGCGGGCCTCCTCGGCAGCGTGAGGCGACCGCCACGGCCCGCCTCAGCATCAGGGTGGCTGCGAGGGAGAGCCGCTCGTCACCGCGTCGGACCGCTGTGGACCAGCACGCGGAAAGCGGATCTTCCACAAAACCGTTGTCGGGGCGGGCGTCCCAGGTCTCCCTCCTGTCGGACATCGGACCGACAGGTTCAGACAACAACGGAGCAAACGTGATGCACACACGCAACGAACCGTCACCCCGCACGGATGCGGCGGGTGGGGAGCGCCGGCGCGGGCACCGCCGGGAGAAGCGCTGGCACCGGCTTACAGGGCAAGGAACACGAACGGGTGTGGTCCTGTCAGGCGCCGCGCTGGTCGCGGGAATAGCGGCAGGCGCTGTCACCCTGACCGGCCCGGACCCGGACCCGGACACGGTCGGCACGGCCACCGCGACTCCCCCTGCCGCAGCCGCCGGCTCCGCTGTTCCCAGCGCCCTGGCCGGAACATCGTCCCCGTCCGCCAGCCCGTCCGTGTCCCCGTCGTCGTCCCCGTCCGCCAGCCCCTCCGTCTCCCCGTCGGCCCGGCCGTCATCTCCCTCCGCGGCCACGTCGACATCCCCGGACACCGTGTCCTCCCCGGCACGCAGCCGCGCCACCGCGACGCGTTCCCCTCGCCCCGCGACTCCGACCACGACGAAGGCCCCGTCGCCGAAAGACGGCCCGGTCGGCCCCGACCCCACTCTTCCCGGCCCCCGTACGACATCGCAGAGCACGAGCGAGGCGGAAGCGATGTCGCTCAGGCTCCTCAACGCCGAGCGGGCAACAGTCGGCCTGCCCCCGCTGACCCTGCGGACAGACCTGAGCGACTTCGCCCGCAAGTGGGCCCAGCACATGCGCACCTCCGGGTTCGGCCACTCCAGCGACTCGGACACGGCGTACCTCGTGACCGGTGGCCGCACCTGGATCGGCGAGAACATCGTCTGGTGGAGCGATGAGTCGATGACCGCCCAGGAGGCGGCGGAGAAGTTCCAGGCCATGTGGCGTCACAGCCCAGGCCACTACAAGGGCCAGACCAGTACGTCGTTCACTGAGGTCGGCGTGGGGATCTACCACGACGACTCCGGCTGGTGGGGAGTGCACAACTTCTCCGACGCCCGCTGACACGACGCGGCCGGCAGCCCGGCTTCGGAATCGTGTACGGCCTGGACGGTGCCGTGCCCGTCCAGGCCGTGACGGACCCGGCCCTTCCCACGAAGCCAGGAGTGCCGGCGCCCGCCCCGGAGAGGCCCCGCGAAGAGCGGCGGTCGCGTCGCCCCCTGACGAGGAACGCCAGCACTCCGAGAACCGCCACCGATCAAGGCGGCCGTCTTCAGCAGCACAGCAGTGCGCCGGCTGACCAGCGGCCCGACGGCCCGGCTCGGCACACGTGAACACTGCGGGCTCGGACGGAGGGATGATGCGGGCCGCCGTCGTCGACGGCGGCCGCCGGGTCGGCGGCCACCTGGCCAACCACCACTGGGACCGGCTCATCGTGGTCCTCGTCCGGTCACTCCGGTCCGGCCCCGTAGCGGCCGACGACACGCGCTGCACAGTCTCCTCACGTCCGGAGCCGCATGCGGCACGGACACCGACCGAGGGGACGGCGGCTGCCCCCGCTGGGCCGTCATCGACCGCTGACAGCCTCTTCCCGGCGCGTCGGGCAGTACGGATACGAGAATTCTCGGTAGAGTTGCAGGATTCTCGTCGGACCTGGGGTACTGCAGCCCAAGGCCCCCGTCCACAACTCACAGCGGGATCCGGGCCTCAGGTACCCGCTGGGGTGCGGGGTGAGGGCGGCCCGTTGCGGGCCAGGGCGGCAGGGGTGCGTCTGTGCGGGCTCTCGTGGACGGCACGCGCATCCCGCCGTCGGCGTGGGAAGGAGGCCAGATAGCAGCCGACGCTGAAGGTGAGGATGGCGAGGCTGATACCCAGGAACGCGAGTCCCGCGGGACTCAGCTCGGACAGGGTGCGCATCACGCCCATGTCGGCGTCCCGGAGGTGTAGGAGCGCCAGAGGGAAGTCCCCATCCAGTAGGTGCGGATGAGCTGGAACACCAGCTCGGGCAGGAGCAAGGCACAGACGAGCATCGCCTTCCAGCCGAGCGGCGCCACTCTGAGCGCGGAGAACAGCGACCAGACCAGCAGGATGGCCAGCCAGAGCGGATCGCCCGCCGGACTGCCCTGCTGGAGCGACTGACCCGCCCACACCGCGATCCAGCCCAGGCTGTAGGCGAAGCCCAGCAGACCGAGAACGTACTGCACGATGGACAGCCGGGTGTGCCGTGTCCATCCGCGCTGCCGCATGATGTCGAGGGTGCCGCGGACCCAGCGCTCCCGCTGGCGGACCAGGTCCCGCAGCCGGGGCATCAGGTCCGTGTACGCCACGCAGTACTGGTTGGCGGTCACCCGCCACCCGGACTCCTTCAGGGCCAGCGTGGTCTCGTAGTCCTCCACCAGATTGCCGCTGTGCTGCCAGAACACCTCGCCGCGCGCGTCGACGAGCTGCTGGAGCGCCGCCGTGCGGTAGAACGAGCCCGCCCCGGCCATGGTGTGCACGCCGCTGCGGGCGCGTGTGTGGGCGTACCGCCCGTACTCGATGATCTGCATCCCGGCCAGATAGCGCTGCCAGGTCGACCTCCACAGTCCCCCTCTGCCGTAGCAGGTCGCGCTGACGCCGCCGAGCCCGGGATCGGCGTCCATGACCAGTCGGGCCCGGGCGAGGAACTCGGGGTGGAGGCTGGTGTCGGCGTCCATCACCAGGACGAAGCGGGCGGCCTGCTCCAGGGAACCGGCCTGTTCGGCGAGCCGCGTCAGACCGTGGTTGAGCGCCCCGGCCTTCTTGTGGGGGTTGTGTGGAAGGGACAGTACCCGCGTCGGGGGGACGCCGGGGCGGGTGGCGAACTCCTGGGCCACCCTTTGTGTGCCGTCGGTCGAGTTGTTGACGACGACCAGGACCAGGTCGGGGCGGTGGGTCTGTGCGGCGAGGGACTCCAGCGAGCCGAGGATCTCGGCCTCCTCGTCGCGGGCGGGAATCACGACGACGGTGTCGTGGAGAGCTTCGCGATGCGCGTTCGGCAACGTTCCCGGAGCTGTGGAACCGGAGTCGGGCCGGGAGGGTCTGGACGCGATGGCCGCTCTGGAAGTCCCAGAAGCGGCCAAGATGGGGACGGGCATGTTTTCGGGACCGAATCGAGCAATCCCTGTCTCAACCATGTGAGTTCTCCAGTCGAGCGTGGATCGAAGTGTCCAGCACACGACGCTGTGTACCTGGTTCGCTGGGCGGCCTCCATGATCACACACGATCAAGTAAGGTCTAGACCAATCTGGGTGTACGGCCCGGTAACCACTGAAGAACTTTGCCCTCGCCAAGTCTCCACGCCGCTGACGGACTTGAGTTCCGTCCGCAGCCGTCGGGGGCTGTCGCGAGGGCGTCGAGCGCGGAGACGGGGCTGCTGTCCAGCGCTTCGAGGCGCCTCAGCCTCGGCACGGCAGCACAAGCCGCCCGAGCAGCCCTGGTCTCACCGCTGGGCTTTCGCAGCGGTGACTCCTGCCTGTTGCGGGACATGCCGTCGGTGACAGAGGCCAACTCCGGTGTAACCGAGGTGCCTCGACGGGCATCGGCCGGGTAGCGTGCGGGCCATGTCGAGTCCTGAGTCAGACAGGGCGGGGGCTTTCGGTCACGCCGTCAGCCCCATGAACGCCTGAGCTCGTAGCCTGTCGTCGCGCCGCATTCTGCGGTGGGGCGCGGGTGCCCCTGGGGCTGGCCGCGGTGACGAGATGACCTTCTCGTGCCTCTCCTCACCTCGGAGCCACTCGATGCCCCTCCCGCTGTACCTGCTCGCCCTGGCGGTCTTCGCCATGGGCACCTCGGAGTTCATGCTCGCCGGCCTGTTGCCGGACCTCGCCTCAGAGTTCGACGTCACCGTCGGGACGGCAGGCGTACTCACCTCGGCCTTCGCGATCGGCATGATCATCAGCGCCCCTCTGGTGGCCGCCCTCGCCCGCAACTGGCCCACGCGTTCAAGCCTTCTGGGGTTCGTCCTCGCCTTCGCAGCAGCTCACGCCGTGGGCGCCCTCACCACCAGCTTCCCGGTCCTGTTCGCCACCCGGGTCATCGCCGCGCTCGCGAACGCCGGGTTCCTCTCCGTCGCCCTGGCGGCTGCCGCCACGCTGGTCCCTGCCGACAGGAAGGGACGTGCGCTGGCTGTGCTGCTGTCGGGCACGACGTTGGCCACGATCGCCGGAGTCCCCGGGGGGTCGGTACTCGGCACCCTGTTCGGCTGGCGGGCCGCCTTCTGGGCTGTCGCCGCTCTCTGCCTGCCCGCAGCTCTCGGCATCCTGACGGGGATCCCCACAGTACGTGTGACACCGGAGGTGACCGGCGGGCCGACCCTGCGAGCGGAACTCGCCCAGCTCACCAGACTGCGGCTGGCCCTGGTCATGCTGCTCGGCGCACTGCTGAACGCGGCCACCTTCGCAGGCTTCACCTTCCTCGCCCCCTTGGTGACCGACACCGCCGGGCTGGACGAGTTGTGGGTCTCTGCCGTTCTGGTGCTCTTCGGTGCCGGTTCCTTCCTCGGCGTCACCGTCGCCGGCCGGTTGTCCGACCGGCGTCCCGGTCTGGTCCTCGCGGTCGGCGGTCCGCTGCTGCTCCTCGGCTGGCCAGCCCTGGCGGTGCTGGCCGACGAGCCGGTCGCCCTGTTCGCCCTCGTGTTCGTGCAGGGCGCGCTGTCGTTCGCGCTGGGCGGCACGCTGATCACGCGGGTCCTCTACGAGGCCGCGGGAGCCCCCACCATGGCCGGCTCCTATGCGACCGCGGCACTCAACGTCGGCGCCGCCGTCGGCCCCCTCATCGCAGGGCCCACTCTCAACACCGCGGCCGGGAACCTCGGGCCGCTGTGGGCAAGCGGGCTCCTGGTCGCCGTCGCGCTGCTCATCGCGTGCCCCCTCCGCACTGCGGTCGCGGCCAGGCGGAGTGCCGGGGTACTCCAGTGACACACACGAACGCCTCATGAACACCAGGGGACGCCGAAGGCTCATCGGACGGTGCTACCGTCGTCCGATGAGCCACGCGGCTGCCGAGGCCGGTGTCTCCCGCGCCCGACTGTCCAGGTCGAAGGACCGGTACGACCCCCACATCGAAGCCGTCCGCACCGGTGAGACGACCCGCCGCGGGCGGACCCTTGTCACCGCAGAGGCCGAGCAGCGCCGAAGTACCGGTTCGCCCCTCAGATACGGGCCGCTCACCGGGGCCTCGGCGGAGTCGGATCGCGTGCCGCCCCGCGCCGTCCGCAGCGGGGAGAGACATGGCCCTCGGCGGAGGCCGCCACCCCGACATGCAGGCCGCCTTCCACGGTCCGACAATGGTGGGAGACCTGGCGCGAATACGCCGGCCGCAAGCGAGTGGGGCCTCTTGTGTGCCGCCTCACTGATCCTGCCGACGCCGTGACACGCTGCTGTGTCACCGCCGGAGGGCGGGCATGATCCGTGAACTGGCCCGGATGAACGTACCGCGGCGCGCGGTCCAGACCACCGCCGCCGCCAGCGGAGGGTTCTATCTGTGTCTTTACGGATTCGGCCAGCCTGTCGCGGCGCTCTACGCGCTCTTCGCACCCGTCGCGCTGGGACCGCTGTCATCCATCGCCGGAGCCGGTCGGCAGCGGGCCGGGGTGATCCTGCGCGCGCTGCCCTTCGGCCTGCTTCTCGTCGCTCTCGGCACCACACTCGCGGCAAGCACGTGGACGGCCGTGGCAGGCATGCTGGTGGTCGGGTTCCTGCTGGGGTTCTCACCCATCGCGGGCCCTCGCAGCGCGGGAGCCGCACCCGGCCTCCAACTGTTCTACATCCTTGCCTGTTTCCCGCCCTACGCCCCGCAGACCCTGCCCGCCCGGCTCTTCGGGGCGGGCCTGGGTGTCCTCCTGCTCGCCGCCTGCAGTGCTGTTCTCCTTCCGGGCGTACCGGAACGCACCTATCGCGCCTGCCTGGCCGACGCACTCGAAGCGGCGACCGCTGCCGCGAGGGGCCGCGGCTCCGTCGAGAGCATCCGCGAACGCGGCGACCGGCTGAGGCTGTCGAAGGTGGCGCCCGGGGAGCGACCCACGGGCCCCGGGCGCAAGGACCGGGCCCTGGCCCAGGCGGGCTCCGCGACCCGACGTCTTCTGGAGGGACTGGCCGAACTGTCGGTCCCTGCGTGGCGTGGGGGTGCGTCGAAGCCCGACGCGGCCTGCGATGTCCTGCTCTCCCGGATCGCCGACACGTGCGCGTCCGCCGCCGGGGCCCTGCGGGCTGGCACAAGCGTCCCCTCGGCGGCACCGCTGGAAGCGGCGACGGAGGGTATTCAGGATCAACGCATTCACCGGGCCGCGCCGCAGCAGCCGGACCTCACCGTACTGCGCAAGCAGTCCGCCGTCCTCGAACTCGCCGCGGCCGCGTGGGTCGCGGTCACGGCACTCGGTATCGCGGAACGGGGGCGGTCCGCGCCGTCGGCCTGGGGAGACCTGTTCTACTACGCGAACCTGCCTGCGCACCGGCTCTGGGCACGCCGTGTGGCCGGCAATCTCACGCGTCGTTCCGTGTGGTTCCAGAATGCGGCACGTGTGGCACTCGGACTGGCGGCGGCCCGTCTCGTGGCAGGTTCACTCGACCTCGCCCACGGGTTCTGGGTGCTGCTGGCGGTGCTGACACTGGGCCGGACCACCGTGGGCGCGACTTGGGGGGCGATCCGGCGGGCGCTGGTCGGCACTCTGTCGGGTGCCGCTGCTGCCGGCACCCTGCTTCTCCTGCTGGGGCCGCACACGGACGTCTACGCAGCCCTGCTCGTGCCGACCATGCTGGTGGCGTTCACACTGGGGCCGTCCCTGGGGATCGCCTACGCACAGGGCTTGTTCACCTTCCTGGTCGCCGTCGTCTTCGCCCAGGTCGCCTCGGTGAACTGGCGGCTGTCCGAAGTGCGCCTTCTGGACGTGGTCACCGGGAGTGTCATCGGTCTGCTGTGCGGACTGCTGGCCTGGCCGGCCGGAGGCCACCGTGAGGTCCGCCGCGCGATGGCGGAGCTGCTGCACGCCTGCGGAACCCTGGTTCCGCCCACCGTCGGGCTGCTGACCTCGCCCAGGCCGTCCCGCTCGTCCCTGCCGACGGTGCCGGTGCTGCGCCGGCTCCGACTGGCCGAGGCAGCGTACGCCCAGTACCGCAACGAACCTCCCGTGGACGAGGACGGGACATCCACCGACTGGCATGCCGTGCTGATCGTCGCCCACCAGACACTGCAAGGGACGCACCGGCTCTTGCGCTTCGATCTCCCCGCGGCCGGCGTACGCGGTCACGAGGAAGGCCATGCGGCGGTCCGCCGAGAACGCGGGGCGGCTCCCGACGGTGTGCGGCCGGTCCCCACGGAGCCGGGGTACGGCATCCCCCTGCCCGTACTCGTCGACCTCGACGTCTGGTTGACGAGCATCGGCCGTCGGCTCGACCGGATAGCGGCGTCGATCCCGACGCGTCCCGTCTGACTCGCCGGGAGCGAAGCCGACAGTACGCCCGGGTGGCCGAGGACGGTACGGGACGTACGGATCAACCCAGTCGCCCGGTGCCTCCGTCCAGCCGTCTGGTGGCGGCCGTGAGTTGGTCCGCGTCCTCGTAGGCGGTTCCGCCGCAGGCCGACTTCTCGGACACAGGGGATGCTCGTGCAGATCGCCTGCTCACCCTCGGATCCGGTGCCTGAGCAGGGGGCCGTGTCCAGGCCGCACAGGGCGAACCCCACCCGCCGACAGGCGTGGACGGCCGGAGCGTTGACGTCGGTGGCCTCCGGCCAGACCTGCCCGGCCCGACACTCGTGTGCGCATTCGGGGGCGCATCCTCCAGCGCGCGCCACCTCACGGCCCGGCGGCCGGGTGCGACCGCGATGTCCTCGATGACGGGGCGGAGATTCCACAAGCCGTAGGAGACGGCCACGAAGTCGGCCCGCCGTCGGCCCCGACGGCGGTACGGCCGCCGGGCGCCCCGCCGTCCTCGCCTCCGACGGGCTCATCCTCCGGGCAGACCTTCGTGAGGGGCTGCTCCACCGGAACCTCGCAGAGCGCGTGTTGTCGAGGACCTCGACGGCCCCGGCGTCCTCGGGCGGTGCGCAACTCGTAGGCCGTGGTCATGGCACGGCGTTCCGGCCGGGCGGACCGGGAGGAGGCGCGTTCCGGCCGCCGCGGCCCGGGACGTGCTCGGCACAGGAGCTCCGCCGCGCCCACCGGGGCGGAGGACCGGGGCCGGGCTTCAGCCGGGCACGGCGGTGCCGCGGCGCAAGGTGAGGGCGTAGCAGACGGCGGTCACCAGTACCGCCGCGGCGGCCACGAGCAGCACCGTGCCCGGGCTCTCCGTTTCGCGGAGCGCCAAGGAGCCCAGCAGGGCGCCCGCGAACATCGCCGCCATCGAGGCCCCGCGCCGCAGCTCGAGCCCGCGGCCTGAGGGGATCTTCGTCTCGTGGGCGAACGGCAGACTGCTGACCAGAGCCGTCAGGGTCCGGGTGGTGAGCGTGGTCGTCAGATCCGGTTTGTGTACCCGCATCGCGGTCACGTTCCGCATGCCCATGGCTGCTCCGACCAGGGCCGTCACCAGGTAGTGGCGGCTCGTCAGCGGTCCGCCGGCGATCTGCCACGCCACCAGTCCCGCGACGGCCAGTGCTGCTCCCTCCACGAGCAGTGCCGCCACGAACCAGCGGTGACCGCGCACGTCCACAGCCGACTCGAACCGGGCGCCCAGCGCCGCACCGACGGAGAACCCGGCCATCGAGACCACACATGCCTTCACCGACAGGAACTGCGCCCCGCCGGCGGCGAAACCTAGGAAGAGCAGGTTGCCTGTCTGCGTGGCGGTGAAGACCGGGCCGAGCGCCAGGTAGCTGACGGCCTCCACGATGCCCGTGATCAGGGTGAGCGACACCATGGCCGCGCTGAGTGCGGCTCCCGTGCCGGCCTTCACCCTCCGAGTCCCGGTACCCGCCGCTCCCCATGTGGTCGTTCGGACGTCCGTGGGCCGAGCGGACCGCCGGGCGGGCGCCCCTCCCCCACGGCAGTCGCCCTGCGGGGCCCCGATGGCCGGGCATCACCACAGACCGTCAGCGAGGCCGTCGTCGGCACGTGCCAGGGGCCGTCCGCGGCACGCGGCCGGGCCGCTGCCCGGGCGGGCACGTGCACGGGTCGCCATGTCGTCATCGCCGGTCCGTCACGACTTCCGGGCACTCGCAGGTTCCCGCCCCGGCGGCTGACGCGGCTCCGGCTGCGACGGTGCGGGAGGGAGCGGCAGCTCCACGGTTTCGGACGGGGTGAGGGCCACGGGCTCGCCATGGTGGAAGACGTCCAGCGGCCGTCCGCCCAGGACCGTGTAGCGGGCCTCCGTGCCGGTGACCTCCACCCGCAGTGCCTGCTGCCGGAGCATGACGGTGAAGCACAGCCGGCTCAGCTGCTCGGGCAGCCGCGGGGCGAAGGCGACGGACGTGCCCTGCCGCCGCATGCCGCCGAAGCCCTTGACCAGAGCGATCCACGTGCCGGCGAGTGAGGCGATGTGCAGACCGTCGCGGGTGTTGTGCTCCAGGTTCTCCAGGTCCATCAGGGCTGCCTCGCCCAGGTAGGCGTACGCCAGCCGAAGGTGGCCGGTCTCCGCGGCGAGCACGGCCTGTGTGCAGGCCGACAGGGAGGAGTCCCGGACCGTCATCGGCTCGTAGTAGGCGAAGTTGCGCGCCTTCTCCTGCGCGGTGAAGGCGTCCGGCCGTGTCTGCATCGCCAGGACCAGGTCCGCCTGCTTGATCACTTGCTTGCGGTAGAGGTCGAAGTACGGGTAGTGCAGCATCAGCGGGTACTTCTCCGGCCCGGTCCCGTCGAAGTCCCACGACTCGAGCCGGGTGAACCCGGCCGACTGCTCGTGGACCCCCAGGACGTCACTGAACGGGACGGCCATCCGGTCCGCGGCGTCCCGCCACGACGCGGCCTCCTCGTCGTCGACGCCGAGTTCCCGGGCCCGCCGCGGGTGGCGTACGGCTGTCTCGGCTGCCGCCCGCAGGTTCTGCTGCGCCATCAGATTCGTGTAGAGGTTGTCGCGCCCGAGGGCGCTGTACTCGTCCGGTCCGGTGACTCCGTCGATGTGGAAGACGCCCTCGGTGTCGTGATGGCCGAGTGACCGCCACAGACGGGCCGTGTGCACCAGCAGGTCGAGTCCCGGCCCCTTCTCGAACTCCTCGTCCCCGGTGGCCCCGACATATCTGAGCACGGCGTCGGCGATGTCGGCGTTCACGTGGAACGCCGCGGTCCCGGCCGGCCAGTAGCCGGAGCACTCCTCACCCGTGATGGTCCGCCATGGGAAGGCGGACCCCTGGAGTCCCAGTTGGCGGGCGCGCTCGAGCGCCGTGGGCAGTGTCGCGTGCCGCCAGCGGAGGACCGGCGCGACGGCCTGTGGTGCGGTGTAGGTCAGCACGGGCAGGACGAACGATTCGATGTCCCAGAAGGAGTGGCCGTCGTATCCGGTCCCGGTCAGGCCCTTGGCCGGGATCGCCCGCTCCTCGCCCCGGGCGGCCGCCTGCAGCACGTGGAAGAGCCCGAAGCGCACTGCCTGCTGGATCCTGGCGTCTCCGTGTACCTCGACGTCCGCGCCCGCCCAGAAGTCGTCCAGGTAGCGGCGCTGTTCGGCGAGGAGGCCTGCCCAGCCGGTACTGCGCGCCAGGGCCAGGGCCGCGTCGACCTGGTCGTGCACCTCGGGCAGGCTGCGCCGCGCGGACCAGCCGTGGGACACGAATTTGACCAGTCTCAGGCGCTGTCCCTTGGCGACCTTGGCGGCGACGGTGAGACGGCTGACGTCCGGTTCGCTCTCCGCTGATGTGACGGTGCCCTCGGGTCCGTCGACGATGTGGTCGGCGGCCGCCGCGACCCGCAGCCTGCTGCGTTCCGTATGGTGCACCAGGCGCAGCCTGGTGCCCTGGGCGAAGTTCTGCTCGGGGCTCAGCCGCGATACGGCGGCGGCTGCGGCCCGCGGGTCTTCGCCGCCGCCGGGCAACTGCTCGTTGGCGACCAGTTCGGACTGCAGGACGAGGGAGGCCGCGCCGTCCAGCGGCTCGACCTCGTAGTGGACGGCGGCGACGGCCCGCTGGGTGAAGGACACCAGCCGGGTGGAGGTGATGCGCACCCTGCGGTCGGTCGGGGAGGTCCATTCCGCGGTACGGCGCAGCACACCTCCGCGGAAGTCCAGCACCCTCTGATGCGAGGTCAGTTCACCGTAACGCGGGTCGAAGGGCTCGTCGTCCACGAGGAGCCGGACGACCTTGCCGTCCGTGACGTTGATCATCGTCTGACCGGACTCGGGGTAGCCGTATCCGGCCTCGGCGTACGGGAGGGGCTGCAGCTCGTGGACGCCGTTGAGGTAGGACCCGGGCAGACCGTGAGGCCCCTCTTCCAGATTGCCGCGCCAGCCGACGTGCCCGTTGGCGAGGGCGAACACGGACTCGCTCTGCGCGAGCACCGACAGGTTGAGCTCGGTCTCGCGCAGGCACCACGGCTCCACCGTGTACGCGGGGTGCTCGATCACCGGCGCTCCAGCAGTTCCGACAGGTCCTGAACCACCACATCGGCACCGTGCCGGCGCAGTTCGTCGGCCTGTCCGGTCCTGTCCACCCCCACGACAAGGCCGAAGCCTCCTGCCCGGCCTGCCTCGACCCCGGCCAGGGCGTCCTCGAACACCGCGGCCGCACCGGGTTCCGCGCCCAGGGCGCGGGCGCCCGCCAGGTAGGTGTCCGGCGCCGGTTTGCCCGGCAGGCGCTGCGTCTTCGCGACGGTCCCGTCGATACGCTCGTCGAACAGGTCGGCGATGCCGGCGGCGTCCAGCACGGCACGGCAGTTCGCGCTCGACGAGACCACCGCAAGCCGCAGCCCGGCCTCTCCGGCTGCCCGTACGTAGTCCACCGAGCCCTCGTACGCCTCCACTCCGTCCTCCCGGATTCTCCGCAGCAGCAGGTCGTTCTTGCGGATGCCGAGGCCGTGCACCGTCGCCGTGCCGGGCGGGTCGTCCGGTCCGCCCTCCGGGAGGCTGATGCCACGCGAGGCCAGGAACGTGCGGATCCCGTCGGCACGCGGCCTGCCGTCCACGTACGCGTCGTAGTCGCGTACCGCGTCGAACGGCACGAAGGGTGTGCCGTCGTCTTGCGCGCGGCGACGCAGATAGTCGTCGAACATCTCTTTCCACGCGGCCGCGTGCACCTTCGCCGTACGGGTGAGGACACCGTCGAGGTCGAAGAGGCAGGCACGCACCTGATCCGGGAGGCCCAGCATGCGAGTGAGCCTAGGAGAGGAGCGCCTTTCGGGAACCCGAGGCACGACCACTACAGGATGAATCACCCATAAGCCATGAAGGATGACCTTTATTGCCTGTGTGGGAGTGCACCGCTCCCGAGAGAAGCCTGAACGAGGAGGAAGCCGGATGTCCGAACGCATCGCGGTGGGAGTGGACGGCTCCGAGGAAGCCCTGGCAGCCGTGGACTGGGGCGCGGACGAGGCAGCGCTGCGCGACGCGGAACTGCGGCTGGTGTTCGCCTCCCGGTGGGAGAAGCACCCGAACGCCGTGCAGCCGTCCGCGGGCGACCAGCAGGAGCTGGCCCGTCGGCTGCTGGGCGAGGCCGAGGACAGAGTCCGCGCCCGGCACCCCGGGCTGGCCATGGCTTCCGAGACCGTGGAGGACGCACCCGCAGCGGCACTGCTGGACGCGGCGGCGGAGGCCCTGCTGCTGGTCGTCGGCTCGCAGGGGCTCGGCGCAGGCGGAGGGTTCTGGACCGGTTCCGTGGCGCAGGCCGCGGTCGCCGAGGCGCGGGGGCCCGTGGTGCTCGTACGTCCGGCCGGCGCTGCGGCCGGGGACGGGCAGGGGCAGGGGCAGGAGATCGTCCTCGGCCTGGATGTGCGGCATCCGCACGAGGAACTCCTCGCGTTCGCGTTCGACTCGGCCGTGCGGCGCGGGGCTCCGCTGCGCATCGTGCACGCCTGGCACTTCCCGGCCGGGATCATGCACCAGTCCGCGGAAGACGGCCGGGACACGGGACCACAGGCGGAGCGGTCCGCGGAACTGGCCGCGACCGTGCGTCCGTGGCGGGGCAGGTTCCCCGGGGTCGAGGTCACCGAGCAGGTCGTGGCCGGGCGGGCCGGTGAGCACCTCACCAGGGCCGTTTCACCGGCCACGGGGCTGCTGGTCGTCGGCAAGCGCGCTCGCCGGGCGTCCGTGGGCCCGCATATCGGGTCGGTGACCCACGCGGCCATCCATCACGCCGCCTGCCCGGTCGCCGTCGTCCCCCACTCCTGACGGCTCCTGCAGCGGGCACCCGAGCGGTTTCCCGCCGTGCGCCCCCGGCGCTCGCTCCCGGCCGGGGGCTGCGGGGCCCGTCCGCGACCCGTTCGGCCGGGCCCGGGCTCGCGGGCACACTGCCGGGCGAAGCCCCGGGAAGGGCCCCCAGACCGGGAGCAGTGCCCCCTCCCGTCCCCGGCCGGGCGGAGCACGTCCACCGGGGTGCGGGCAGGACGGGCGCGCCGGACGGCGGGTCACGCCGTCGGCTCCTCGGCAGCGATCCACGGGAGCCTTCTCCGCCGCGCACGATCTTCCCCGGCTCCGGTATCTCACCCGCCCCGGGTGACGTCGTCCGGCACGCTCTCCGTCAGGCTCATGAGGTGACCCGCGGGTGCGGTCCGGCAACGAGCGCGGAGGGCGGCCGAGCGATGAGCGACCTGGACACACTGTCGGTGAACACCGTGCGCGGGCTGTGCATGGACCAGATCCAGAAGGCCCGTTCCGGGCATCCGGGTACTCCGATGGGCATGGCACCGGTCGCCTACACGCTGTGGCAGCGGTTCCTGCGCTTCGACCCAGCCGATCCGATCTGGCCCAACCGTGACCGTTTCGTGCTCTCCGAGGGGCACGCCTCCGCCCTGCTGTGGTCGCTGCTCTGTCTGACCGGAGTCCGTGCCGTCGACCCGGACTACGAGGTGCTGGGCCGCCCCGCGGTCACTCTCGACGACCTCAGGAGCTTCCGCCAGCTGGGCTCACGCTGTCCCGGGCACCCCGAGTACCGGTGGACGAGTGGCGTCGAGGCGACCACAGGCCCCCTGGGCCAGGGGGTGGCCACCTCCGTCGGTATGGCCATCGCAGGCCAGTGGCTCGCGGCGCGCTACAACCGCGACGGCTTCACCCTCTTCGACTTCGACGTCTACGCGCTCGCCGGGGACGGCTGCATGATGGAGGGCATCTCCTCCGAGGCCGCTTCGCTGGCCGGACACCAGCAGCTGGCCAATCTGTGCTGGATCTACGATTCCAACCGGGTCACCATCGAAGGTCACACCGACATCACCTTCACCGAGGACGTGGCCGCGCGCTTCCTGGCCTACGGGTGGAACGTGACCACCGTCGCCGACGCCAACGACCTCGGCCAGGTGAGCCGCGCACTGCACACGTTCCGCGCCGAGAGCCGGCGCCCCACCCTGGTCCTCGTCCACAGCCACATCGGCTACGGTTCGCCCGTCGAGGACTCGCCGAAGGCACACGGGACCCCGTTCGGCCCGGAGGGCGTGCGTGCCACGAAGCGGTTCCTCGGCCTGCCGCCGGACGCCGAGTTCCACATCCCCGACGGCGTTCGCGACTGGTTCGCCGAGGGCATCGGCAGGCGAGGCGCACAGCTGCGCGCGGACTGGGAACAGGCCTTCGCGGCATACCGCACCGCCCACCCCGGCCTCGCCGACGAACTGGAGCGGATCCAGCGACGGGAACTGCCTGACGACTGGGAACGTGCGCTGCCATCCTTCCCGGCCGACCCCGAGGGACTGGCGACCCGCGACTCCTCCGGCCAGGTGCTGGGGGCCGTCGCCGAGGCCGTGCCCTGGGTCCTCGGCGGTTCCGCCGATCTGGCCCCGTCGACCAGAACGCGTCTGGTGTTCGACGGCGCCGGCGACTTCCAGCCCGGCGACCGGTCGGGGCGCAACCTCCATTTCGGGATCCGGGAGCACGCGTCGGCGGCGGTCGCGAACGGCATGGCGCTGACGAAGCTGCGGCCGTACTGGTCGGGATTCCTGATCTTCTCGGACTATGCCAAGGCGGCCGTCCGGCTGTCCGCGCTGATGGAGATCCCCACGGTGCACATCTTCACCCACGACTCGATCGGGGTCGGCGAGGACGGGCCGACCCACCAGCCCGTCGAGCAGCTGGCGGGACTCCGCGCGACGCCGGGCCTGCTGGTCTTCCGGCCCGCGGACGCGGGCGAGGTGGTGGAGACCTGGAGGGTGGTCGCCGCGCTGCGCCACGAGCCCGCCGCGCTGGTGCTCTCCCGCCAGGCGCTGCCCACCCTCGACCGGGCCGAAGGCCGTCTCGGCGACGCCACGGGGGTCGCCCGGGGCGCGTACGTGCTGGCGGACACCCCCTCGGGCGAGCCGGACCTGCTCCTGCTGGCCACCGGCTCCGAGGTGGCACTGGCCCTGGCCGCGCACGAAGCGCTGACCGCCGGGGGCGTCGGGTCCAGGGTGGTGAGCATGCCGTGCTGGGAGCTGTTCGACCGCCAGCCCCGGGAGTACCGCGACCAGGTGCTGCCTCCCTCGGTGAGGGCGCGGGTGGCGGTCGAGGAGGCGTCCACTCTGGGCTGGGACCGGTACGTCGGCGACGGAGGAGCGATCGTCGGCATGCACACCTTCGGTGCCTCCGCCCCGTTGAGGCAACTGCTCACGAAGTTCGGATTCACCCCCGCACGGGTGGTGCAGGCGGCTCACGACCTGCTGGCCCCCGCACATGGCGGTGACCCGGGCGAGGAGGTGACGTCGTGAGGGCGACGCAATCCCTGCACGAGCACGGGCAGAGTCTGTGGCTGGACAACATCACCCGTGACATGCTCGACTCGGGGAAGATCCAGCGCTACATCGACGAGTACGCGGTCACCGGCCTGACGTCCAACCCGTCGATCTTCGACAAGGCCGTCTCCTCCGGCTCCTACGACGACGCCATCCGCGCCAGGGCGGCGGCGGGGCAGTCGGACGAGGACCTCTTCTTCGAGCTGGCCGTCGAGGACCTGAGGCGTGCCGCCGACCTGTTCCTCCCCGTGCACGAACGGACGGACGGCGTGGACGGCTGGGTTTCCCTGGAGGTTTCGCCCCTCCTGGCGTACGACACGGCGGGCACCGTCGCGGCGGCCAGGGAACTGCACACTCGCGCGGGCCGCCGGAATCTGTTCATCAAGATTCCCGGTACCGCCGAGGGACTGACCGCGGTCACCGAGTGCGTGGCCTCGGGCGTGCCGGTGAACGTGACCCTGCTCTTCTCGGCGGATCACTACCGGGCCGCCGCCGACGCGTACCTGACGGGTGTGGAGCGCCGTGTCGAGCGCGGGCTCGACCCGGCGGTGGGCTCAGTGGCTTCGGTGTTCATGTCCCGCTGGGATGTGGCCGTCGCCGACGAGGTGCCCGAGGACCTGCGCGACCGGCTGGGCCTGGCCGTCGGCCAGGACACCTACCGGGCGTACCGCTCACTGCTGGACTCGGACCGGGTGCAGCGTGCGGAGAACGCGGGCGTGCGCATGCAGCGGCTGCTGTGGGCGAGCACCCGTACCAAGGACCCCTCGGCGTCCGACACCCTCTACGTGCACGGGCTCGCCGCGCCGTTCACGGTCGACACGATGCCCGACGCCACGCTGGAGGCCTTCCACGACCACGGCGAGGTGGGCGACCCCATGCCGGCCGACGGCGGCGACTGCGACCGGGTGCTCGCCCGGTTCGCAGAGGCGGACGTGGACGTGGGGGCCCTCGCCGCACGGCTGCAGAGCGACGGTGCGGCGGCGTTCACCGCCTCCTGGAACGACCTCATGGCGCGTGTCTCGGAACAGCGCGCAGCCCTTGTCTGAGAGGACGGAGAGATGCCGGTCACCCCCTTGCGGCAGCAGCCGTCGTGGAAGGCGCTCGAACAGCATCATTCCGAGATCGGAGGCGTGCATCTGCGGCAGCTGTTCGCCGACGACCCCCGCCGCGGTGAGCGTCTGTGCGCCGAGGCAGTCGGCCTGTACCTCGACTACTCCAAGAACCGGGTGACCGACGAGACGGTGCGGCTGCTGTGCGAGCTGGCCCGGGAGTGCGGGCTGGAGCGGCGCCGGGACGGCATGTTCCGTGGCGAGCACGTCAACGTCTCCGAGGACCGCCCGGCCCTCCACGTGGCGCTGCGTATGCCGCGCGACCGCTCCCTCGTCGTGGACGGGGTCGACGTCGTCGCCCGGGTCCACTCCGTCCTGGACCGCATGGCCTCCTTCGCCGCGCGCGTCCGGTCCGGCGAGTGGACCGGCCACACCGGCAGGCCGGTCAGGAACATCGTCAACATCGGCATCGGCGGCTCCGACCTGGGCCCCGTCATGGCGTACGAGGCGCTGCGCGCGTACACCCGGCGCGACCTCACGTTCCGTTTCGTGTCCAATGTGGACGCGACCGACCTCGTGGAGGCGACCCGGGACCTGGACCCGGAGGAGACGCTCTTCATCGTCGCGTCCAAGACCTTCGGCACCCTGGAGACCCTCACCAACGCCCGCTCCGCGCGCGCTTGGACCGTCGGCGCCCTCGGCAGCGAGGACGCGGTGGCACGGCATTTCGTCGCGGTCTCGGCGCACGCCCGGCGGGTCGCGGAGTTCGGCATCGACACGGCCAACATGTTCGAGTTCTGGGACTGGGTGGGCGGCCGCTACTCGACGGACTCCGCCATCGGCCTCTCCACCATGATCGCGATCGGTCCCGAGCGGTTCCACGAGCTGCTGTCCGGCTTCCACGCCATGGACGAGCACTTCCGCACAGCCCCGCTGGAGGAGAACCTCCCGGTGCTCATGGGGCTGCTCACTGTCTGGTACTCGGGCTTCTTCGGGGCCCAGACCGTCGGCGTCATGCCGTACGACGCGTACCTGAAGAGGTTCCCGGCCTATCTCCAGCAGCTCACCATGGAGTCCAACGGCAAGCACGTGACGCTCGACGGCTCGCCTGTCGACCACGACACGGGCCCGGTCTACTGGGGTGAGCCCGGCACCAACGGCCAGCACAGCTTCTACCAGCTCATCCATCAGGGCACCCGGCTGATACCGGTCGACCTGATCGGCTTCGGCAAGGGCATCAACCCGCTGGGCGAGCACCACGACATCCTGTCGTCCAACATCTTCGCCCAGGCCCAGGCGCTCGCCTTCGGCAGGACCGAGGAGGAGGTCCTGGCCGAGGGCACCGAACCGGGCATCGCGCCGCACCGCGTGATGGAGGGCAACCGCCCCACCAACGTGCTGATGGGCGAGGTCCTGACGCCTCGGCTGCTGGGCACGCTCGTCGCGCTCTACGAGCACAGCGTGTTCACCCAGGGCGCGGTCTGGGACATCGACTCCTTCGATCAGTGGGGCGTGGAACTCGGCAAGGTCCTGGCGGTCCGGATCACCCCGGAACTCACTTCCGACGCCGAACCGGAGCTCGGCCACGACTCGTCGACCAACGCCCTCATCCGCCGGTACCGCGCCCTGAAACGCCAGGGCCCGTCGTAGCAGGAGAGAGCCATGGCAACCGACAATCCCATGCAGCTCGGCATGATCGGACTCGGCCGGATGGGCGCCAACCTGGTCCGCCGGCTCATGCACGACGGCCACCGCTGCGTCGTCCACGACCTCGACCGGGCGACGGTGGAGGAGCTCGCGGGTGAGGGCGCCGTGGGCGCCACCTCTCTGGAGGACTTCGCGGCCAGGCTGGAGCGGCCCCGGGCCGTCTGGCTCATGCTGCCCGCCGCAGTGGTCCAGCCCACCCTCGACCGGCTCGCCGGGCTGCTCGACCCGGACGACACGGTCATCGACGGCGGCAACTCGTACTACCGGGACGACATGGTCCGCGCCGAGCAGCTCGCGGCACGCGGGATCCACTACGTGGACTGCGGGACCTCGGGCGGCGTGTGGGGGCTGGAACGCGGCTACTGTCTGATGATCGGCGGCGAGCCGGAGCCGGTGTCCCGCCTCGACCCGATCTTCCGGACCATCGCCCCCGGGTCCGTCACCGCGGAGCCGACACCGGGCCGGACCCGGTCCGACGGGACAGCTCCGGACGGCTATCTGCACTGCGGCCCCAGCGGGGCCGGGCACTTCGTGAAGATGGTCCACAACGGGGTCGAGTACGGGATGATGGCCTCGATCGCCGAGGGTCTCAGCATCATCGAGCACGCGGACGCCGGGCGTCGTGGGCGCACCGCCGACGCCGAGACGGCCCCGCTGCGCGACCCGGGGGCCTACCAGTACGACATCGACGTCGGCGAGGTCGCCGAAGTGTGGCGCCGCGGCTCGGTCGTGGGGTCGTGGCTGGTCGACCTGGCCGCCGACGCCCTGGCCCGTTCGCCTCGGCTGGACGAGTTCACGGGCCGCGTATCGGACTCGGGCGAAGGCCGGTGGACGGTACTCGCCGCTGTCGACGAGGGCGTGCCCTTCGGCGTGATCGGTACCGCTCTCGGCGAGCGGTTCCAGTCCCGGGGAGCCGGCGAGTTCGAGGACAAGGTGCTGTCCGCCATGCGGAGCGAGTTCGGCGGCCACGCCGAGAAGCGGAGCCGGCCGTGACCCGCCCCGACGACCACGTGATCGTGCTCTTCGGCGCCACCGGCGACCTGGCCAGGCGCAAGCTGCTGCCCGGGCTGTTCCACCTCGCCCGGGCCGGGCTGCTCCCGGAGCACTACCGGATCGTGGGCTCGGCACCCGCCCGGTTCGCGCTCAGCGACGACGCTTTCCGCCGGCACGCGCACGACGCGGTCGCCGCCTTCGGGCTCGCCGAGCCGGCCGGAGACGCCTGGCAGGCGTTCGAGGCGTCCCTGTCCTTCGGCGCCGCCGACCCGGAGGCCCCAGGCCCGCTGCTCGCCAAGGTGAAGGCGGCCGAGGAGGCCCTCGGCGGGCGGGCACGCAGGCTGTTCCATCTGGCCGTGCCCCCGGCCGCGTTCGCCTCCGTCATCAGGCTGCTGGGCGACACCCGGCTGGCCGAGGACTCCCGGGTGATCGTCGAGAAGCCCTTCGGTACCGATCTCGCCTCGGCCCGGGCACTGAACGAGACCGTTCACGCCGTCTTCGACGAGTCCCGGGTGTTCCGTATCGACCACTTCCTCGGCAAGGAGTCGGTGGACAACGTCCTCGCTCTCCGTTTCGCCAACGGCCTGTTCGAACCCATCTGGAACCGCGACCACATCAGCCATGTGCAGATCGACGTGCCCGAGACCCTCGGGCTGGAGGGCCGCGCCCACTTCTACGAGGAGACCGGAGCCTTCCGGGACATGATCGTGACCCATCTGATCCAGGTGCTCGGCATCGTGGCGATGGAACCGCCCGTCTCACTCGGCGCCCAGCGTCTGCGCGACGAGAAGGCGAAGGTCTTCGAGGCCCTGTGCCCCATCGACCCCGCGCACGCCGTGCGCGGCCAGTACGAGGGGTACCGCGACGAGCCCGGTGTCGCGGCGGACTCGCAGACGGAGACGTTCGCCGCTCTGCGCCTGGAGCTCGACAACTGGCGGTGGGCCGGGGTGCCGTTCCATCTGCGTACCGGAAAGCGCCTGGCCCAGCACCGCGAAATGATCGTCCTCGGCCTGCGCGAACCTCCCCTGCGGATGTTCCCCTCCGCGCTCCCCGGAGCAGCCGAGCGGGCCAACGGGATTGTGATCGACTTCGCGGACCCCGGCCAGGTCACCGCCCGCTTCCTCGTCAAGGAGCCCGGCCCCACCATGCGCCTCGCCCCGGCCGCGATGGCCTTCCGCTACGAGGACTCCTTCCGGCTGGCGCACGGGCTCGAAGGGTACGAACGGCTCATCCTGGACGCGATGCTGGGCGACCAGTCGCTGTTCACCCGGTCGGACGGCATCGAACGCATCTGGGAGGTGTCGGGCCCGCTGCTGACGAGCCCGCCGCCGGTCCAGCCCTACGCCCCCGGCTCCTGGGGCCCGGAACCGGCGGTCACCGAGCTGGCCGCCCCGTACCACTGGCACCTGCCGGACGACCGGGGCTGAGGAGGGGAGCCGCCGTGCCCGAAGCGCCGATACGCCTGCTGCTCGCCGATGTCGACGGCACACTCGTGACCCGGGACAAGATCCTCACCGACCGGGCCGTCGAGGCGGTGCGCGCCCTCGGACGCAAGGGAGTCCTCTTCGCCGTCACCAGCGGGCGCCCGCCCCGGGGGATGTCGATGCTCGCCGGCCCCCTCGGTCTCACCACACCGATCGCCGCCTTCAACGGCGGGGTCCTCACGCGGCGCGACCTTTCGGTCGTCTCGCAGAAGTCCATCCCGGCCGGGCTGGTGGCGCCTGTCGTCGCACTGCTGGATGCGTACGCACTGGATGTCTGGCTGTACCGGAACATCGACTGGTACGTGCGCGACCCGGCCGGCCCGCATGTCGACCGGGAGTCACGGACGGTGCGCTTCGCTCCCACCCCGGTCGACGACTACGCGGGCCTCTCCGACGGAGTCGCGAAGGTCGTCGGAGTCAGCGACGACCACGAAGCCGTCGCCGCGGCGGAGCAGGCAGCCCGGTCCCGCTTCGCGGACCACGTCTCGGCCGCACGTTCCCAGCCGTACTACCTCGACGTCACCCACCCCGAAGCGAACAAGGGCCGGGTGGCGCAGTTCCTCGCGGACCACTACTCGATCCCGCCCTCGCAGATCGCCACCATCGGCGACATGCCGAACGACGTCCTGATGTTCGCCCACTCCGGGCTGAGCATCGCGATGGGCAACGCCGACCCGCAGGTCCAGCGAGCCGCCCGGCATGTCACCACGTCCAACGAGGAGGAGGGCTTCGCCCACGCAGTCGAGCAGTTCGTCCTACGAGAACGGAGCAGCTAGCCCATTAGGCCGGACGCTGTTCACCCGCACGGCCCGTACACGGGCGCGCGAAACCCGGCCGGCACCGAGATGCTGGCAGGTTGTCCCTGATGTTCTCCTTCACGAGACCGTACGGACCAGTCAACGGGGGCTTCGCTTGGACAACCACGTAAGGCCTCGCCGGGTAGTGATCGTCGGCGGGGGCTTCGCGGGGCTGTTCGCCGCCCGGATGCTGCGCAACACGCCGGTCAGAGTGACCCTTGTCGACCGCCGCACCCACCACCTCTTCCAGCCGCTGCTCTACCAGTGCGCGACCGGGATCCTCTCCGAGGGCCAGATCGCCCGTCCGCTGCGAAGCGTGCTGCGCCGCCATCAGAACGTGCGCTGCCTGCTCGCCGAGGTCACCGATGTCGACACCGAGGGCCGGGTGGTACATGCCGAACATCCGGACGGCACCACGGCCGAGCTGCCCTACGACCATCTCGTGGTGGCCGCCGGTGTACAGCAGTCCTACTTCGGCCACGACGCGTTCGCCCGGTACGCACCCGGCATGAAGACCCTCGACGACGCCTTGGAGATCCGGCGCAGGGTCTACCGGGCCTTCGAGGCGGCCGACGCGGCCACGGACCCCGGCAGGCGCCGGCGCCTGCTCACCTTCGCCCTTGTCGGAGCGGGCCCGACCGGGGTCGAACTCGCCGGGCAGATCCGTGACATCGCCACCCGCACGATCGAGCGGGAGTTCTCCCGGATCGACACAGGCCAGGCCCGGGTGCTGCTCTTCGAGGGCGGGGAATCGGTACTCGCCGCCTTCGGCCCGAAACTGTCCCGGCGCGCCGCACGCACCCTGGAGCAGATCGGGGTGGAGGTACACCTGAGAGCACGCGTCGAGCATGTCGACGAGGACGGACTGTCCGTACGCGGCCAGGACGGCGGCCTGACGCGCTTCGACGCGGGCACGGTGCTGTGGACCGCGGGTGTCCAGGCGCCGCCTCTGGCGGAGCGGCTGGCGAAGGCCACCGGCGCCGCGCAGGACAGGGCCGGCCGGATCGCCGTCGAACCCGACCTCACCGTCGCCGGGCACCCCGAGATCCGGGTGGTCGGGGACATGATGAGCCTCGACGGGCTGCCCGGCCTGGCGGAGGTCGCGATGCAGTCCGGGATCTACGCGGCACTGCGGATCCGGCACGAGGTGGAAAGGCGGACCCGGCCACCGCGCCCCTTCCGGTACCGGGACCTGGGCAGTGCCGCATACATCTCGCGCGGCCGGGCGGTGGTGCGGCGGGGCCCGCTCCACCTGTCCGGACTGCCCGGCTGGCTGGTCTGGCTGCTCATCCACATCGCCTTCCTCAACGGATTCCGCAACCGGTTCGGCGCCGTCCTCAGCTGGCTGGTCGTCTTCGCCTCGGGCGCGCGCCGGGAGCGCGCTCTCACCTCACGCGGCGGGAGTCCGGCGTGAGCGCCCTCACGCAGCTGGCGGCCGACGTTCCGGCACAGCTCCTCCCCGCCCGCCTGCTGATGGCCTTCTCGCTGGGCACGCACATCATCCTGGTGCCGCTCGGCGTGTCGTTTCCCTTCATCACCCTGCTCATGCATGTCAGGGGACTCAGGCGCGGCGACGCCGTGGCCCTGCAGCTGGCCCGTCGCTGGTCCGTGGTGATGGCCGTGCAGTTCGCCGTGGGCGTGGTGACCGGCACCGTGCTCTCCCTGGAGTTCGGGCTGCTGTGGCCGGGGCTGATGGGCCGCTGGGGAGACGTCTTCGGGATCGGGTTCGGTGTGGAGGCATGGGCCTTCTTCCTCGAAGCGGTCCTGATCTCCGTGTACCTGTACGGCTGGCGCAGGCTCAAACCCTGGACACACTTCTGGCTCGCGGCTCCGCTTCCGGTGGTCGCCCTGGTGGGGGCGTTCGGCATCCTCGCGGCGAACTCCTGGATGAACACACCGGGGGGCTTCGCCCTCGACGCCGAGGGACGCCCCGTGGACGTCGACCCGCGGGCAGCCGTGTTCACTCCCATGTTCGGGCCGCAGTACTGGCACTTCGTGATCGCGATGTTCATGACCGCCGGCTTCATGGTGGCCGGCGTCTACGCGATGGGCTGGCTGCGCGGCCGCCGGGACCGGTACCACCGGCTCGGATTCGGTGTGCCGTTCGGTGTCGCCGCCGTGTTCACCCCCGTGCAGCTGGGGCTCGGGGACTTCATCGCCCGCTCGCTGTTCCACCAGCAACCCGTCAAGTTCGCCGCGATGGAGCTGGTCTGGAACACGGACACGCACGTACCCGAGTACGTCTTCGGACGCCTGCACCCGGACGGAAGCGTGTCGGGGGGCATCAGGATCCCCTCCTTCGACTCGGTCCTCGCGGGGTTCAGCCCCGGCACCCGGGTGACGGGCCTCACCTCCGTCCCGGCCGCCGATCGCCCCACACCGGCTCAGGCCACCGTCGTCCACTGGGCGTTCGACATCATGGTGGTGATCGGGAGCCTGCTGATGCTGCTCGTGCTCTGGTACGCCTGGTCGTGGTGGCGGCGGCGGGACCTGCCCGCGTCGCGCTGGTTCTTCCGGGCCGCCGCCTGTTCCGGGGCCGCGTCGGTGGCGGCCGTGGAGGCCGGCTGGATCACCACCGAGGTGGGGCGGCAGCCCTGGATCGTCTACGGGAACATGCGGGTCTCGGAGGCGGTGACCCCGTCGTCCGCGAGTGCCGTGTGGACGATGTTCGGTGTCGTGGTCGCCGTCTACGTGTGCGTCCTGGCCGCCGCGGTGACCGTGCTGCTGCGGATGCGGCTCCGCTGGCGGCTTTCGGACGAGCAACCGGACGCCCGGCCGGTGGACGTCGCCCCGGAGTGCATGACCCCCTACGGCCCACCGCCCGTGCTGTCCGCCGGACCGGCGAAGGGGGAGCGCGCCGCCTCCGGTGCGGGGCGCGGGAATGGCGGCCCGTCATGACCGTGACGATCGTCGCCTGGGTCCTGCTGCTCTCGATCGCGGCCTACGCCTGTGGAGGAGGAACCGACTACGGCGCCGGCTTCTGGGATCTCCTCGCCGGGGGTGCGGAGCGGGGGCAGCGGCCGAGGTGGCTCATCGACCACGCCATGGCTCCGGTCTGGGAGGTCAACAACGTATGGCTGGTCTTCGTCCTTGTCGTGATGTGGACCGGTTTCCCGACGGTCTTCCAGGCGGTGTTCTCCGCGCTGTGGCTGCCGCTGGCGCTTGCTGCCGTCGGCCTGGTGCTGCGCGGTGCCGGTTTCGCCCTGCGCAAGCCGACCCGCCGCCTGTCCGGGCGGCGGCTCTACGGCGCGGCTTTCGCCGTCTCCTCACTGCTCACCCCGTACTTCCTCGGTACGGCGGTCGGCGGCGTGGTCTCCGGCCGGGTGACAGCCGGTGCGGCATACTCGTCGGCCGAGGTGTGGAGCAACCCGACCTCGATCATGACCGGTCTGCTCGCCGTCGCCGCGAGTGCCTTCCTCGGCGCGGTGTTTCTCACCGGCGACGCGTACCGCCTCGGCGTCCACGACCTCGTCCCGTACTTCCGGCTGCGCGCCCTCTGCAGCCTCGCCGTGCTCGGCGTCCTGGCCCTCGTGGGCCTGTTCGTCACACGTGACGACGCGCGGTACGTCCACGACGGGCTCACCCGGGGGCCGGGCCTGGTGCTCGTCGCTCTCTCGGCTCTCGGCGGGCTCGCCACCGCCTGGCTGCTCGTCCGGGGAAGCAGGCTGTGGGCCCGGGGCACCGCTGTCACCGCTGTCGTCCTGGTGGTCGTCGCCTGGGGGATCGCCCAGCGCCCCTACATGCTGCCCACCTCGCTCACGGTCACGGACGCCGCAGGGGCGTCGGCGACGCTCAACTGGCTGGTGATCGTCAGCGTGGTCGCGCTTGCACTGGTCGGGCCGGCAGTCGTCCTGCTCTACCGGCTCGACGCGCGGGGAGAACTCGAGCCGCTGACGGACGAGGACACAGCTCTCCAGGAGACGGGGCCGCTCGGCCGCGGATAGTCCGCCCGCCTGCTCCGTTCCCGCCTGATCGTGTCGGCCCCGTCCGGTCCTCCAGGCCGGTATCGGGCCTCCCGGTCCACGGCTCCCCCGCACGCCGCGGGAAGCCGGGCGGCGCAGACCCGTCGGACCTGTGCCCTGCCCGCTTGCACCTTCGCTGCCCTTCGACACGGCTGTGCCCCCGGGAAGCCCGGGCGCCCGGCGTCCGCAACCGCGGTGCCCGGCCGGCGCGTCTTCGACTGCGCCGGCCGGCGGGCGGGCGGCAGAACGGGCAGGGGGTCAACGGGTGGACAGGACCAGGAGACTGCCGGTACGGGGCACGTGGCTGATCGCCGGAATCGCCCTGGCGGCGGTGACGGTGGGATGCCAGGACACGACGGGTGACGGAAAGGACGCGGGACGGACGCCCGCGGCGCCTTCCACTTCCTCGAAGACGCCCGGCGGCGCCAAGGACTCGGCCGTACCGACGCCGGGCACTCCGAAGAAGCCGGACAGCAGCGCCTCGGCCACCGAGCTGACCTGCGATCAGCTGCGGAACGCCGAACTGCAGAACGCGTCCCTGAGGCTCCCCGACGCCCCGGAGGGGACGATCGCCTTCACGGACGGACGGTGGGAAGGCGACGGCGTGGTGATCGAGCTTCAACCACAGTGCGACATCGGCGACATGACAGGCGATCCGGCCGCTGATGCAGTGGCGGCCGTCAAGGTCACGGCCGGAGGCACGGGCAGGTTCTACGGCCTCGTCACCTGGCGCAACGACGGCGGAGTTCCGGTACCGGCCGCCGCGGCCTCGCTCGGCGACCGTACACCGGTCGTATCGATCAGCATCTCCCCGCCGCCGACGAAGCGGGCGACCGTCGTCTACCTCACCCGAGGTGACTCCGATCCGGCGGCCGTGGTGACGATCAGGCGGACGTCCGTCTACCGGGTGGTGGAGCCCGCCATGATCGAACTCCACCACAGCGACACTCCCCACACCCCCTGACACCGCGTCACCGGACGCGCCGCACCTGGCGGCGGTCGTCTCCGCGTCAGATGCTGCTGCGTGCCCCTTCGCACCCCTGCCCACGACCCGTGCTGCCGGGCTCCGGATCACGCGTCGGCGGTCGAGGACCGTACTCAGCGGCGCGCGAGGGGTTCGGGGACGGAGCCGGGGCTGACAGCCGGCCCCCGCAGCGGGCCGCTTCGGTGACGTGACCGGACTCGTCGTCGGCAACACCCCGGCCCCGGCGCTCACGGGACTCGGCCGGAGCCGTGCCGCCGTGTCCCCCGCCGGGCGACCGCACCGCGCGTGAGCGGCCTTCCGGCGGGCGGCGCTGCAGGCGGTGAGGGACACGGCACGCACCCTCCGCCCCGTGCCCTCGTGCCACCGGGCCGTCGGCGGCGCGGCACCGCGGACCGTCATCATGCCGCGGGCGCTGGCAGAAACCGGGCTCAGGCGCACGCGGTGCCGCGCTCCGGCACCTCGCCGTTCAGCAGGTAGTCGTCGACGAGACCGGTCAGGCAGTGGCTGCCCGCGAAGTAGGCCCCATGGCCCTCACCGGCCAGGGACACATCGACACCGACGGAGTCGCCCAGGGCCCGTGCCAGGTTCCGGGCACCCGCGTACGGCGTGGCCGGGTCCCCCGTGACACCGATGACCAGGACCGGCGCCGCCCCCGGGGCGGCCACCTCCGGCTTCAGGGACTTCCCGGCCACGGGCCACCCGCTGCACCCGGTCAGACCCCATGCCGCATACTCGCCGAACACCGGCGACGCCTTGCGGAACTCCGGCAGCAGCCTCGCGACGTCCTCCTTGCCCGGACGCTCTGCGAAATCGGCGCAGGTGACGGAGCGGTGTGAGGCGTGCAGGCTGCTGTAGCGGCCGTCTTCGCCACGTTCGAGATGGATGTCGGCGAGAGCGAGCAGGATGTCGCCCCGCTGCTCCGACAGCGCCTGACGCAGGCCCTCGGTCAGATACTCCCACGCCTCCTCGGTGTACAGCGCCGAGGCGATACCGGCGTGGGCCAGGCCGGCGGTGAGCACCCTGCCCTCCGCCGTGGGCAGGGGTTTCTCCTCCAGTTCCTCCAGCAGGGCGGCAAGTATGCCGTTGCCCTCGCTGCCGCCGCGGCCGGTCGGGCACTGCTCGACCCGGCGGGCGCAGTCCTTCATGTAGTTGTCCAGCGCCAGTTGGAAGCCCTTCGTCTGTGCCAGGGCCGACTGCACCCGGTCCTGCGTAGGGTCGACGGCCCCGTCCAGCACGAAGCGTCCGACCCTGTCGGGGAAGAGGTGTGCGTACACGGCTCCCAACTGGGTGCCGTAGGAGAAGCCGAAGAACGCCGTCCGGCTGTCGCCGAGCACCTCCCGCATCAGGTCGACGTCACGGGCCACGCTCTCGGTGTCGACGTGGGGCAGGATGCTGGACGACTTCTTGCGGCAGGCGTCGATGTACTCCTTCTCCGCAGCATCCGCACGGGCGCGCTCCGCGGCGTCGTCCGGCGTGAAGTCCGTCGCGTAGTAGCGGTCCAGGTCCGCGTCGCCGAGACAGGTGATCCCCTCGCTCCGCCCCACCCCGCGGGGGTCGAAACTGACCAGATCGTAACGGGCCCGCAGCTTGTCGAACCGATCCGCACTCTCGGGCAGCCCCACCACGCCGGAGCCGCCCGGTCCGCCGAAGTTGAATATCAGCGATCCTAGACGCCGCGATCCCTCCGCCGCCCTGGCACGGATCAACGCGATGCCGATCGTCTCTCCTTCCGGTTTTGCGTAGTCGAGGGGAACGGTGAGCGTGCTGCACTGCCACGATCCGTCCGGGGCGGAGCCGCCGCCCTGAGAGGGATCCGGAGCGGGGCAGGCCCCCCAGTGGAGCCGCTGACCGGTCAGGGAGGACGGCAGTTGCCCGCCGTTCCGCCCGGGGGACGACGGCTCCGTACCGTCTCCGGTCGCGCTGCATCCCGCGGTGGCGATGAGCGCCAGCCCGATCGCCGCCCCCGTCACTCCGCGCAGGCGCGTCCGCCTGGTGCGACGCAGCGTCATGTCATCCGATGTCGTGCGGTACTTCATGAGAAGAGAGGGTTCTTTCGTAGGAACTGAGGTGTGGGTGCCCCGGCCGTCGTATCGCCGTGGGCCGGCCGCCGGGTGGTCATGTCCGGGGCCTCGTCGGTCACATCGAACAGCACCGGCCGACGTGATCCCAGGGGTCCCCGACCGAAGACCGCAAAGGTTTCGGTACCGAGGCAGCCCTGTACGGCAGCAGGACGCCGGGGGCTCCGGTCGCCCTTCGTCCCGTTCCCGGCGTTTCTTCCTCGCACGAGGCCTGGGGGACCCGCGACGGCGGCCGGTGCCATGTCACGTGGTGGACACGCACGCCCGAACCACACACGATCGCTCTAATGTGCACACGTGCTAGTCGGAAGAGAACAGACGATCGCCGCACTTCTCGGTCTGGCGTCCGGATCAGGCCCGGGGACGAGTGTCCTCGTGCAGGGGAACACCGGCATGGGCAGGACGGCCCTGCTGCGCGCCGCGGCCGTCCAGGCGGGGGAGGCCGGGTGTCTCACCGCGTACGCGACCGCCGGCCGCGCGGCCCGCCACGGGGACGTCGTGCATCAGCTCCTCGCCCGTCATTCCGGCGGCACCACGCCCGCCACGGCGGCGCCCGGACTGCCGGAGGACGCATCGCCCCGGCACACCGGCGACGAGAACGACCGGACCGAGCGACTGGTGTGCGCGGCCGGGCACCACATGGCGTCGTCCGACCAACGCCTCGTCTTCCTCATCGACGACCTGCACCGGTCCGACGCCCCGTCACTGCGCGCCCTGGCCCACCTCCTGCGCCGGATCGACGGGCTGCCGGTCACCGTCATCGGCTCTCTCCACCCGGGACTGGCGGCGGTCGGCGGAACGCACGTCGAGGACGTCCTCGCTCTCTTCGAACACCAGGTGACACTGGAGCCACTGCCCCCGGACGCGATACGCGTCCTGGCCGGGGAACTCCTCGGAGCGGATCCCGGCGAGGCGTTCTCCCGCGAGTGCCACGAACTGACGGCCGGCGTCCCGTCCGTCGTGCGGGAGGTCCTGGGCGCGCTCCGGGCGTCCGGCGAGGAACTCGCCGCCATCAGCCCGGTCGGCCTGCAGCGCCATGTACCGGAGGAAGTCGGCCGCGCAGCCCTGGAGGTCTTCCGCTCTCTGGGCCCCGACGCGGAGCGGACCGCCGAGGTGATCGCCGTACTGGGCCGCCCTTCCGTGGAACTCGTCGCCGCTGCGGGTGAACTCTCCCCGTACGCCGTGGAGGACGCGGTACACGCCCTGGTGCGAGCCGGAGCAGTGACCTCCGCCGCCGACGGATTCTCCTGCACCGTGCCCGCGGTCCGGCAGGCGGTGCTGCGCGGTGTACCTGCCAGTCGCCGGGCGGACCTGCACCACCGGGCAGCACGCCATCTCGTCGGGCACGGTGCTCCGTGGAGCGACGTGACACCGCACCTGCTGCTCAGCCCCCGCGGTGAGGAATGGGTGGTGGACGCGCTGCTGCGGTCCGCGGACGAGGCCAGGGGCCGGGACCACGACAGGGGGATCGACTGCCTGCGGCGCGTGCTGCGCGAGCCGCTGGCCGCCCCGGTCCGCGCCTCCGTGCTGGCGTCCCTCGGTGAGGCCGAACTCACCCGCTGCGTACCCACGGCAGTGCGCAGCCTGCGCAGCAGCCTGGAGCTCTCCCCGTCCCCCGTCCAGCAGGGGAAGGCCGCCCGTTCACTGGCCGGCGCGCTGTTCGCCCTCGACCGCTTCCCGGAGGGCATCGAGACGCTCCGCTGGGCCGCGAACCGCCTGCGGTCGGCCGGTCTCCCGGCACTGCGGACAGAGATCGACCTCATCTACGCCGAGATCAGCCACACGACCCCGCTGCCGCCCGGCGTGTCCGGCCGGCTCGCCCGCCTGTCCGCGGCCGACGAACGGGAAACCGGCGCGGAACGGGCCCTGTCCGCTCTGCTGTCGCTCCGCGCGGTCATGGCACCCGCGTCTCCGGACGAAGCGGTCAGTCACGCGCGGCACGCACTCCACGAGGGGCTTCTGCCGCCCGGGGACGAGTCCTTCGTGTACACCTGCGCGGTACTCGGGCTGGCCGTCGCCGGCCGGGCGGATCTGGCCCTCGGCCATGTCGACACCAGCTTCGAAGCGCTGCGGAAGCACGAGTCCGAGTTCGCGCACGCCTATCTGCGTACGCTGCGTGCCGGTGTGCACTACCGTCTTGGCAACGTTGTCGACTGTCAGAGCGACGCCTCCGCGGCCGTTGCGGCGCTGGGAGGCGTCGGAGCCGGGCCGCACACCAGCCACGCCGTCGCCATGTGGGCGGACGCCCTGCTCAAGCAGGACAGGGCAGACGAGGCACAGGGCGTCCTGGAGGAGCACGGACTGACGGGACGGCTGTCGTCCCACTGGGCCAACGACTTCACCGCACTCGTCCGGGGCAGAGTGCGGCGTTCCCGGGGAAAGCTGCACGACGCCCTGGACGACTTCCTGGAGAGCGGCGCGCGTGCCTGCGGGCGCGGCATGGCGTCCCCGGGAGTACTGCCCTGGCGGTCGGAGGCCGCCCTGGTGTGCGCGGCCCTCGGCGACAGGTACCGTGCGCTGCATCTCGCCGGTGAGGAACTCGACCTGGCCAGGGCGTGGGGCGTGGACGAGTTCGTCGGAGTGGCCCTGCGCGCCCGGGGACTGGTCGTCGGCGGCGCCGAGGGCGTCGAGTCGCTCCGTGCGGCGGTGGCCCTCCTGGAGGGCACACCGGACCGGTTCGGGTACGCGCAGACCCTGGCCGACTGCGGTGCGCTCCTGCGCGCCACAGGCGACCCGGCCGGTGCCCGGACGTATCTGTCGGAGGCGGTGGGCGTCGCCCGGCGCTGCGGAGCGCTCCGCCTGGTGGCATCGGCCGAGGAGGAGCTCCGGCTCGCCGGCTACCGGGCGGTGCCGGCGGACCGCCAGGGCGTGGATGCGCTGACCTCGGCCGAACGACGCATCGCGGGGATGGCCGCACGGGGCATGACCAACAGGGCGATCGCCCGCGAACTCTTCGTGGAGCTGCGCACCGTGGAGATCCATCTGAGCCGCGCCTACCGCAAGCTGGGCATCGTGGGCAGGGCCGGTCTGGATGACGCGCTGGGCGTCTGATCTCCCCGGCCCGAGATGTGCGACGGACCGCTGGGGGCAAGGCGATGCCGGGCGGCAGGGGGGAAGGCGCCGCCCGGCATCGCGTCTGTGGGAGCGTGGAGGCCTCAGTCCTCGCTGGGGGTTGTGGGGAGTTTGGTCTGGATCAGGTCCATGACGGAGGAGTCGGTGA
>NZ_JADWYO010000019.1 GCF_022414595.1 Streptomyces sp. MUM 203J
GCCCGGAGCCGGGCACCGCCGAGGCCGACGCGCCGGCGGGCAGCCGCACGGAGACGCCCGCCGCAGCCGGGACCGGCACCCGGACCGCACCCGCCGCGCAGGAGACCGAGACACCCGCCGAAGCCCCGGCGGCCCCCGCCCCGCAGGCAGCCGCTGACGGCGCCCAGGCGGAGCCCGCCCCGCCGGAGGCCGACGCCCCCGGGCCCGCGGCCACCCGGGCCACCGCCGCGGACGACGCCGCCGCCAAGCCCGCCCTCCCCCTCGCCCGTCTCAAGGCGCGGGTCCCCGAAGGCGCTCGGGACAACGTCACCGAGGCGTACAAGGCGGCGGGCGCCGCGCTGCGGAAGCGCGGGCTCACCGGGGCGCGGGCCGACGTGTATCTGGTGCTGGACCGGTCCGGGTCCATGCGGCCGTACTACAAGGACGGCAGCGCTCAGCACCTGGCCGAGCAGGCGCTCGGGCTCGCCGCCCACCTGGACGGGACGGCGACCGTGCGCGTCGTGTTCTTCTCGACCGACGTCGACGGCACCGGCGAGCTCACCCCCGAGGACGTCGAGGGGCGGATCGACGAGCTGCACGACTCCCTCGGCCGGATGGGGCGGACCTTCTACGACCGGGCCATCGCGGAGGTGCTGGCTCAGCACCAGAAGACCGGTCCCGAGCGTCCCGCCCTCGTGCTCTTCCAGACCGACGGCGCTCCCGAGGCCAGGACGGCCGCCACCCGCGCCCTCGCGGACGCCGCCGACCGGCCCGTCTTCTGGCAGTTCGTCGCCTTCGGGGAGGAGGACAACAAGGCGTTCGACTACCTGCGCAGGCTCCGCGCCGACAACGCCGGTTTCTTCCACGCCGGCCCCGCCCCGCGCGACATCCCGCACACCCGCTTCTACCGCGAGATCCTCGCGTCCTGGAACGCCTGAGGCACGCACGCGGGGGTCAGGTCCACCGTCACGACCAGGCCCCCGCCCGCCCCTCCCGGCACCGCCCGCGCCGTCCCGCCGTGCGCCTCCGCCACCGAGCGGACGATCGACAGGCCCAGGCCCGCGCCCTCACCCGTGCGGTCCCGGTCCCTCCCCCGGCGGAACGGCTCCCACAGCGCGGGGATCTCCGCCGCCGACACCCTCGGGCCCGTGTTCGCGACGGTCAGCACCGCGCCCTCCACCCGCACCACGACCGTCCCGTCCGGCACGTTGTACGTCACCGCGTTGACCAGCAGGTTGCGGGCCAGCTGGGCCAGCAGCGCCCGGTTGCCCCGTACGGTCGCGGCACCGTCCGCGCCGCCCGCCTCCACCCCGTACCGGGCACACTCCTCCCGCACGAGCTCCCCCAGCTCCACGTCCTCCCGCTCGTCCAGCCCCCGCTCTCCCCGCGCAAGCACCAGCAGGCCGTCGATCAGCCGCTCACTGCGCCGGTTGCCGTCCAGCAGCACCCGCTTCAGCGCCGCCAGCTGCTCGCCCCGCAGCGGCTCCTCCTCGTCCAGCCCGACCTGGATCGCCGTCCGCTGCGTCGCCAGCGGCGTCCGCAGTTCGTGCGACGCGTTCGCGATGAACCGCCGCTGGCTGTCGAACGCCTTCTCCAGACGGGACAGCAGCCCGTCGATGGTGTCGCCCAGCTCCTTCAGTTCGTCGTCCGGCCCCTGGACGGCGATCCGCTCCCGCAGGTTCCGCTCCGACAGCCGCCGCGCCCTCTCCGTCATCACATGCACCGGGCGCAGCACCCGCCCCGCCGTCCACCAGCCGACGAGGACCGCGCACACCGCCATGACCAGCAGCGCGAACAGCGACCACACCAGCATCTGCCGCGAGGCGATCCGGCTCACCTGGTCCACCAGCTCGGCGCCGCCCGGGTCCGGGGACTCCACCATCCGGAACTCCCACGAGCCGCCGCCCGCCGCGGACCGCAGCCGGACCGTCTCCGCCTCGCCCCGCGTCCCCGCCCCCGCCAGCAGGTTCACCACTGCGAGCAGCACCGCGCCCAGGACCAGGAAGGCCCCGCCGTACACGAGGGCGATCCGTGTCCGGATCGTGGAACCGTTCCCGATGCCGATGCCCGCGGCGGTGCTCACAGCGCGTACCCCACTCCCTGTACCGTCCTGATCAGCGGCGGCTCTCCCAACTTCGACCGCAGCTTGCTCATACACACCCGTACCGCCCCCGTGAACGGGTCCGCGTGCGCGTCCCACGCCCGGTCCAGCAGCGTCTCCGCCGACACCAGCGCCCCGTCCGCCTCCAGCAGGATCTGGAGCACCGCGAACTCCTTCGGGGACAGCCCCAGGTCCCGTCCCTCCCGCTCGGCGGTCCTGCGCACCGTGTCCAGCCGCAGCCCTCCCCGCCCCAGCACCGGCGGTGCGGCAGGCAGCGCGCCCCGCCGCCGCAGCGCCCGCACCCGCGACACCAGCTCGGGGAACTCGAACGGCTTGCCCAGGTAGTCGTCCGCGCCCAGGTCCAGCCCGGCCACCCGGTCGTCCAGCCCGGACGCCGCCGTCAGCATCAGGATCCGCGTCCGCGACCCCTCGGCCACCAGCCGCCGCGCGACGTCGTCGCCGTGCACCTCCGGCAGGTCCCGGTCCAGCACCAGCACCTCGTACGCGTACAGCCCCAGCAGCTCCAGGGCCGCGCCGCCGGTGTGGGCGACGTCCACGGCGAACCCGGCCCGCCGCAGCCCGGTGGCCACGAACGCGGCCAGTGTCTTCTCGTCCTCGACGACCAGTACACGCATGCGGCCTGTCTACCGCACCGGATGTTTCCCGGACCTTTCCGTGCCCCTTCTCGCCCCGCGAAACGCGGATGAGCGGGCCTCCGGCCGCCGGATAGGATTTCGCCCATGGCGGCCACTGGATCCGAGAAGCAGGGGACGAAGGCGTTCTACGCCACGACCCCCATTTACTACGTCAACGACGCTCCTCACCTGGGCCACGCCTATACGACCGTCGCAGGCGACGTGCTCACGCGCTGGCACCGTCAGCGCGGCGAGAAGGTGTGGTACCTCACCGGCACGGACGAGCACGGTCAGAAGATCATGCGCACGGCCGAGGCGAACGACGTCTCGCCCCAGGCCTGGTGCGACAAGCTCGTCGAGGAGGCCTGGAAGCCCCTCTGGGAGCACCTGGACATCGCGAACGACGACTTCATCCGCACCACCCAGAAGCGGCACACGGACCGCGTCCAGGAGTTCGTGCAGGACCTGTACGACAAGGGCGAGATCTACAAGGGCGGCTACGAGGGCCCGTACTGCGTGGGCTGTGAGGAGTACAAGCTCCCCGGGGACCTCGTCGAGGACGAGGACGGCACGAAACTGTGCCCCGTCCACAAGAAGCCGGTGGAGATCCTCAAGGAGGAGAACTACTTCTTCAAGCTGTCCGAGTACGGCCCGAAGCTGCTGGAGTTCTACCAGGCGAACCCGGGCTTCATCCAGCCCGAGTCGGCCCGCAACGAGGTCGTGAACTTCGTGAAGCAGGGCCTGGAGGACCTCTCCATCTCCCGCTCGACGTTCGACTGGGGCATCCCGATCCCGTGGGACGAGAAGCACGTCATCTACGTGTGGGTGGACGCGCTCCTGAACTACGCGACGGCCGTCGGCTACGGCGCCGACCAGGAGAAGTTCGACTCGACCTTCCCGGCGAACGTCCACCTCATCGGCAAGGACATCCTGCGCTTCCACGCGGTGATCTGGCCCGCGATGCTGATGGCGCAGGGCCTGCCCGTGCCCGGCAGGGTCGCGGCGAACGGCTGGCTGATGGTCGGCGGCGAGAAGATGTCCAAGTCCAACCTGACCGGCATCAAGCCGCAGGACCTGACCTCGCACTTCGGCGTGGACGCCTACCGCTGGTACTTCCTGCGGGCGATCGCCTTCGGCCAGGACGGCTCCTTCTCCTGGGAGGACTTCACCGCCCGCTACACCTCCGAGCTGGCCAACGACTACGGCAACCTCGCCTCGCGCGTGGCCGCGATGGTCGGCAAGTACTTCGGCGGCGCCCTGCCGGAGGCGACGGCCGCGGGTGAGGCCGAACAGGCGGTCCGGGACGGGCTGGCCAGGGCGGTCGCGGAGGCCGACCGGCGGATCGGCGAGGAGCTGGACTTCCAGGGCGGAATCCTGGCGGTCTTCGACTTCGTGAAGCAGGTCAACGGCTACATCACGGAGCAGGAGCCGTGGAAGGTCGCGAAGGACACCTCTGAGGAGGGACAGGCCCGGCTGGCCACCATCCTCTACACCGCCGCCGAGTCCCTGCGCGCCGTCGCCGTCCTGCTGAACCCGGTCATGCCCGAGACCTCCGGGAAGCTCTGGGACTCCCTGGGCGCCGAGGCCTCGCTGGGCGCCCTCGCGGACCAGCGCGTCCAGGACGCCGCCGACTGGGGCCGGCTCCCGGCCGGGTCCACGGTCACCAAGGGCGCGGTGCTGTTCCCCCGGCTGGAGGAGCCCAAGAAGGACTGACGGCACGGGTCCCCTACGGCTCCGGGAACCGCCGCTCCCGCGACGGGAGCGGCGGTTCCCGCATGCGGGCCCCTCACCGCGACGGGTCTTGTACGCCGCCCCTCACCGCGCCAGGCTCCGTGCGTCGCCCATCACCACCACCGGGTTCGCCTCCGGGTCCAGCCAGCGCAGGAGTTCGCGCATGCGTGGCCGCCGGAGCGAGACGCAGCCCTGGGTGGGGCCCTCGTGGTCGACGTGGATCCAGATGCCGCCGCCGCGCTCCGGGCCCAGGGGGCGGGTCCAGTCGAGCGGGGAGGTGCCGGGCTCGCGGTTGTAGTTGACGGCGACGACATAGTCGAAGGAGCCCTCCAGCGGCTCGCCCAGGCTGCCGGTGCCGGTGACGTGGAAGGCGGGGCCCCGGTCGTACGGGAGCCTCGTGCCCGGGTCCGGGAGCAGACCGCCCGCGTCCGTCAGGCCGTACACGCCGACGGGCGAGCGCAGGTCGTCCCGCATGTGGTGGTGGGTCCAGCCCCTGGTGCCGTTGTGCGAGGGCCACGGGCCGTGGACCCGCCGCCAGCCGTGCGCGGGGTGGCGGGCGTACAGGGTGGTCGTGGAGGTGTGGGAGTCCTCGTCACCGCCGCGGACGACGACCGCCTGGTGGGCGTCCCCGGGGACGGCGGCGCGGGTCTCGGGGCCGAGGCCGGGGATCTCGGCGGGGGCGGGCCCGGCCGACGGGGACGGCGGTGCCGCCGGGCGGTTGTCGGGGGCACCGGCGGCGGACGGGGCCGCGTCCCGGACGGGGGGTGCCTCGCCTACGGGGGCAGGGGCCGCGCAGGCCGTGAGCGGCAGGACCAGTGCCAGGGCGGCGACCAGCAGGGGGCGGCGGGGTGCGGGGTTGTGCGTCACGCCCTGTCAACGGGCGGGCGGCCGTCCGGGGTTGCGGGTGGCGGTTCTTTCCCCGCCGCGCCCGACGGCCGCTGCCCGGCGCCGCGCCCCTTCCCGGCCGCGCCGGTCCGCGGCTCCGCCGCCGTGGAGGGCGTTCCGCCTCCGCCCCCTCGTGCCTGGGAGGTGCCGCTTGCCCGAAGAGCCCGGGGACGCTCGTCCTCAGGCTCCGCACGTACGGGAAACGCGCCTGACGGCGCTCCTCCCTCGGGCTCCGGGGGGCTGGTCTCAGCCCGCCCGGGGCCTTCGGGGCGAGCGCCGTCAGGCGCGGCAGCGGGGTCCGGGGGCGCGGCCCCGGGAGAGCGGGGCCTACTTGTCGGCCACCGGCTTCCGCAGCGTGATGTTCAGCTCCCGCAGCCGCGTCTCCTCCAGCTCCGTCGGCGCGCCCATCATCAGGTCCTGGGCGTTGCCGTTCAGGGGGAAGGCGATGGTCTCGCGGATGTTGGGCTCGTCGGCCAGGAGCATGACGATGCGGTCGACGCCCGGGGCGATGCCGCCGTGCGGCGGGGCGCCGAAGCGGAACGCGCGGAGCATTCCGGCGAACTCGCGCTCGGTGGTCTCGGGGTCGTAGCCCGCGATCTCGAAGGCCTTCAGCATGATCTCGGGCTCGTGGTTCCGGATCGCGCCGGAGGACAGCTCGACGCCGTTGCAGACGATGTCGTACTGCCAGGCCAGGATGTCCAGCGGGTCCTTCTCCTCCAGGTCCTGCATGCCGCCCTGGGGCATGGAGAACGGGTTGTGGGAGAAGTCGATCCGCCCGGTCTCCTCGTCCTTCTCGTACATCGGGAAGTCGACGATCCAGCAGAAGCGGAAGACGTCCTCCTCGAAGTGGCCGGACCGGCGCGCGGCCTCCACCCGCACCGCGCCCATGATCTTCGAGACCTCGTCGAAGTCGCCCGCGCCGAAGAAGACGGCGTGGCCGGGCTGCAGGCCCAGGCGGTCGACCAGGGTCTTGACGTTCTCCTCGGTGAGGAACTTGGCGATCGGGCCGGTGAAGGCCATGTCCTCGCCCACGCGGATCCAGGCGAGGCCCTTCGCGCCGTGCTCGACGGCGTAGTCACCGAGCGAGTCGAAGAACTTGCGGGGCTGGCCGGAGACGTCCGGCACCGGGAGGGCCCGCACGTGCTTGCCGGCGAACGCCTTGAACCCGGAGTCCGCGAACACGTCCGTGATGTCGACGAGTTCCAGCTGGGCGCGCAGGTCGGGCTTGTCGGAGCCGTACTTCAGCATCGCCTCGCGGAAGGGGATCCGCGGGAACGGCGAGGTGACGTGCCGGCCGCCGCCGAACTCCTCGAACAGCTCGGTCATGAGCTTCTCGATCGGCTGGAAGACGTCCTCCTGCTCGGCGAAGCTCATCTCGACGTCGAGCTGGTAGAACTCGCCGGGTGAGCGGTCGGCGCGGGCGTCCTCGTCGCGGAAGCAGGGCGCGATCTGGAAGTAGCGGTCGAAGCCGGAGACCATCAGCAGCTGCTTGAACTGCTGCGGCGCCTGGGGGAGGGCGTAGAACTTGCCCGGGTTCAGGCGGGACGGGACGACGAAGTCGCGCGCGCCCTCGGGGGAGGTCGCGGTGAGGATCGGGGTCGCCATCTCGTTGAAGCCGAGGGCGGTCATCTTGTGCCGGATCGCGGAGATCACGGCGGTGCGCAGCATGATGTTGCGGTGCATGCGCTCACGGCGCAGGTCGAGGAAGCGGTACTCCAGGCGCCGCTCCTCGTTGACGCCGTCGTCCGTGTTGATGGTGAACGGCAGCGGGCCGGCCTGGCTGAGCACCTCGACCTCGGAGACCTCGACCTCGATCTCGCCGGTGGGCAGGTCCGGGTTGATGTTCTCGGCGCCGCGGGACACGACCCGGCCGTCGATCCGCAGGACCGACTCCTTGGTCTGCTTGTCCAGCGCCTCGTACGCAGCGGTGCCGGGGCGGGCGACGAGCTGCGTGACGCCGTGGTGGTCGCGCAGATCGATGAAGAGGATGCCGCCCAGGTCGCGACGGTTGTGCAGCCAGCCGCTCAGCCGGACGTCGGTGCCGACGTCAGAGGCGCGGAGCTGGCCGCAGGTGTGGGACCTGTACCGATGCATCGTCGTTCATCCAGTCTTCGGAAAGGGGGTGGGCATGGCTCGACCCGTCAAGGTTACCGTCCGCTCCAAGCCGACGGTCCTGGGTGACGAACCCGCAGTTCAGCCGGGCGGGGAGTGAGCCGCAGGTCACATCCTCCGCACAGTGGCGGTTCGTCGCCCCATCTTCTTAAAGTGGGGCAATGCACACCGAGGACGTCCTGGCCGCGATCCTGACCGGCCTGTGGCGCTGGGACGACGCCACACGGACCGTCTCGCTGGACGCGGAGGCCGCCCGGCTGCTGGGGCTGCCCGCCCGGCCGGCGGAGCTGACCGAGGGCGCGGCGCGGGCCCGTTTCCATCCGGTGGACTGGAACGAGATCGACGGCATCGTGAGCCTGGCCGTCGCGGAGGGCACCCTGGCCGAGGCCCGGCTGCGGGTGATGGACGGGCACGGGCGCGTGATCCGGACGGTACGCACCCGGGCCAAGCCGATCGTGGACGGCACCCCGCCCGCCCGCGACGACGGCCGCCGAGGCAGCGGTTTCCGGCTGGTCGGCACGTTCCAGGAGGTGCCCGAGCAGCGCCCGGGGACGGCCGCGCGGACGCCCGTGACGGGCGACTGGCGGCGCTCCCGCGAGGCGTTCCTGCTGGACGCGGGGCGGGCGCTGGCGGAGGCCCGGTCGACGGAGGAGGTGCTGCGGGTCGCGGCCTCGCTGTCGATGCCGGGCTTCTCGCCGGACGGTCTCGCCGTCTTCGGCGTCGCGGGCGACCGGCTGACGATCATCGGGCACCACGGGCACAGCCTGGGCGACGAGGGCCCGTTCGCGGACATGCCGCTGGACACCGACTACCCCGCGGCCGAGGTGGTCAGATCGGGCCGGGCGATCTATCTGCCGACCCCGGACGACTACCGGGACCGCTATCCGACGGCCTGGCCGCTGGCGAAGCGGTTCGGCCGGGAGTCCTGGGCGTTTCTGCCGCTGATCGTGGCGGGACGCACGATGGGCGCGTGGATGGCGGCGTTCACCCACCGGGTGGCGTTCACCCCGGACGAGCGGTCGGTGCTGACCACGGTGGCCAGGATGCTGGCGCAGGCGCTGGCCAGGGCGGGGGTCGCGGAGTCGGAGCGGGAGCTGTCGCTGGGGCTCCAGCGGTCGATGATGCCGGTGCTGGGGCCCGCGGTGCCGGGCATGGAGGTGGCCGCGCGGTATGTGCCGACGGGCGGCGGGCTCCAGGTGGGCGGCGACTGGTACGACATGATCCAGCTCCCCGGGGGCCGGGTGGCCTTCGTCATCGGGGACGTACAGGGGCATGACGTGCGGGCCGCCGGACTGATGGGGCAGCTGCGGATCGCGCTGCGGGCGTACGCGTCGGAGGGGCACCGGCCGGACGCGGTGCTGTCGCGGGCGTCGCGGTTCCTGTACGGGATGACGGAGGGCACCGGGCCCTGGGACGGGAGCCCGGACGGCGGGGGGCCGGGCGGGGACACCTCCGCGGACGGGCGGTTCGCGACCTGCCTGTATCTGGAGGTGGACCCGGCGAAGGGCACGGTCGACATCGCGCGGGCCGGGCACCCGGACCCGGCGATCCGCATGGCCGACGGCACGGTGCTGCTCAGGCCCACCGACGGCGGGCTGCCGCTGGGCATCGTCCCGGACACCGACTACCCGACGACCCGGTTCGTGCTGGAGCCCGGCGAGACCCTGATGATCTGCACGGACGGCCTGCTGGAGACCGGCGGGCACGACATGGAGACGGGCTGGCTGCGGGTCCGCAAGCTGCTGGAGGAGTACGACCCGGGCGCGGAGTCGCTGGACGTGCTGGCCGACGCGCTGGTGCAGGCGGTGCACGGGCCGGGCTCACACCACACGACGGGCCCGTTCGCGGACCGCCGGGAGGACGACATAGCGGTGCTGCTGCTGTCCCGGACCGGTGAGCCCGCCACGCGGCGCACGGCCCCGCGCCGTACGGTCCTGAGCGTCGCCCAGGCGGAGCCCGAGCGGATCGCGGCGGCCCGGCACCAGCTGCGGGAGCTGCTGCACGACTGGGCGGACGAGGACCAGGTCGACGCGGCGGTCCTGATGGTGTCCGAGATGGTCACGAACGTACTGGTGCACACCGACGGGGACGCCCTGCTGGTGGCGGAGGCGGCGGGGGAGCACGGGGCACGGCTGCTGCGCGTGGAGGTCGCGGACGGCAGTGACGAGCTGCCGCACCGGCGGCGCCCCGGCGAGATGGCGTCCTCGGGGCGCGGCCTGGTGCTGATGGAGATGCTGGCGCACGCGTGGGGCGTGGACCCGCGCGGCGAGGGCAAGTCGATCTGGTTCGAGCTCTACGAGTCGGGCGCGGAACCACCGGACGCGGAGACCTGCCTGGCGCCGCCCGAGCCGTAGTGGGCGCGCAGCTCGCCCAGGATCCCGAACGCCGCCGCGGTCAGCGGCACGGCCAGCAGCATGCCGAGGATCCCGGCGACGGACGCCCCGGCGGTGATGGCCAGCATGACGGCGGCGGGGTGCATCTGCACCGTACGGCTCTGGATCAGCGGCTGCAGGACGTGCCCCTCCACGACCTGCACCAGCAGGACGATGCCGAGCGCCCACAGCGCGATGGCGAAGCCCCGGTCGGCCAGGGTGACGAGGACGGCGACGGCGCCGGACAGGAAGGCCCCGAGGTACGGGATGTAGGCGCCGACGAAGACCAGCGCGCCCAGCCCGACCGCGCCCGGCACCCGCAGGATCAGCAGCCCGACGCCGATCAGGGTGGCGTCGATCAGGGCGATCAGGGTGGTGCCCCGCATGAAACCCTCGACGGCCCGGAAGGCGCGCCGGGCCATGGCCTCGGTCATGTCACCGGTGGAGGGGGGCGCGAAGGCCCGCAGGGCGGCGAGGGCCCGCCCGGAGTCGCGCAGGAAGAAGAACACCAGGAACAGCGCCAGAACCGCCATGGCGATGGCCTGCGCGACCACGCTCACCCCGCTGATCACCCCGGCGGCGGCCGTCCCGCCGAACCGCCCGAGCAGTGACCGCGCGTTGCCGGCGACATCGTCCAGGGAGGTCCCGGCCGCCCCCAGGTACTCCGCGAGGTCGCGCCCGGCCCGCCGCAGGGAGGCGACGATCTGGTCGCCGGTGTCGATGAGCGCGGCCACGATGACGTACGTGGCTCCGCCGACGACGGCGACCACGGCGGCGCAGGTCAGCCCCGCGGCGAGCGACCGCCGCACCCGCAGCCGGAGGAGCCGCCGGTAGAAGGGCCCGAGCAGGGCGGTGCCGAGCAGCGCGAGCAGCAGCGGGGTGACCGCCGTCTTGAAGGTGACGCACAGCCAGACGGCCACGGCCACCACACCCGTGACGAGCAGCACGACCACGCACCAGGCGGCGAGCCGCCGGACGGGCTCGGGCAGCGAGGAGAGGGGCACGCCTCCACCGCACCACGGCGAGCCGCGCCCCGCGCGCGGGGCGCCACCGTGAGGGTGACGCCCCATCAGGTCCCCGTGCTACGTCAGGGGCGTCCCGTCCATCCCGTGCACGGCGGGGATGGTTCCCAGTCTTCCGGCCTGGAAGTCCTCGAAGGCCTGGACGAGTTCCTCACGGGTGTTCATGACGAACGGCCCGTAGTGGGCCATGGGCTCCCGGATGGGCTGCCCGCCGAGGAGGACGACCTCCAGCTCGGGGGCGTTGCCGTCCTGGATGGCGGCGGCCTTCAGGGTGAGCGCGCCCCCGTCCCCGAACACGGCCGCCTGCCCCATGTGCACGGGCCGCTGCTCGGCACCCACGGAGCCGCGCCCGGCCAGCACGTAGGCGAGCCCGTTGAAGTCGGCGCGCCAGGGCAGGGTGACCTCGGCTCCTGGCTGGAGGGTGGCGTGGACCATGGTGATGGGCGTGTGGGTGATGCCCGGGCCCGCGTGGCCGTCCAGCTCCCCGGCGATGACCCGGATCAGCGCGCCGCCGTCGGCGGAGGTCAGCAGCTTCACGGACCCGCCGCGGATGTCCTGGTAGCGCGGGTCCTTCATCTTGTCCGCGGCCGGCAGGTTCACCCAGAGCTGGAGCCCGTGGAACAGCCCGCCCGAGGTGACCAGCGACTCCGGGGGCGCCTCGATGTGCAGCAGCCCGGACCCGGCGGTCATCCACTGGGTGTCGCCGTTGGTGATGGTGCCGCCGCCGTTGGAGTCCTGGTGGACGAAGGTCCCGTCGATCAGGTAGGTGACGGTCTCGAAGCCTCGGTGCGGGTGCCAGGGGGTCCCTTTGAGTTACATCAGTTGGGGGACTAAACAAACGCTAGAGTCCTCCCATGAAGAGACCAGGGGTGGTGACCGGCATGGACATCCATGCGGGGGTCTATGGGCGTCAGTCCGTGGGGCGAGCCAACAAGTCCGAGGTCAGCACGGTCACGCAGCGCGCGGCGGGCGTCGCCGAGGCGGAGCGGCGCGGGGCCGTCAGCATCACCGAGTACGAGGACCTCGGCATATCCGCGTTCACGGGCGACGAACGTCCGGACTTCGACCGGCTGCTCAAGGACTGCCACGAGGGCCGGGTCAACCTGATCATCGTCTACTACATCAGCCGCCTGTCCCGGATGGATCCGCTGGACGCCATCCCCATCGTCACCGAGCTGCTCAACCTCGGCGTGACGATCGTCAGCCTCACCGAGGGCGAGTTCCGCAAGGGCAATCTGATGGACCTGATCCATCTGATCCTGCGGCTCGACGCGGCCCACAGCGAGAGCAAGAACAAGAGCGACGCCGTCCACGCGGCGAAGAAGGCTGCGGCAGCACTCGGCGGGTACACCGGCGGGAAGCCCCCGTACGGGTTCCGCATGGTCCCGGTGACACGGATGACGCCCGAGGGCAGGCCGGTCGTGATCCAGGTCCTGGAGCACGAGCCCGACGAGGTGCAGGTCATCCAGGACGTCTGGGCGCGGATCAAGAAGCACAAGGACGAGGCGTACTTCCCCGGAGGTCGCCGTCGGCACCCCGGGTCACTCACCGGCATCAGCGCCCAACTGACTACCGAAGGCGTACCCACCAAGGGCCAGAAGACCGGCAAGAAGACCAAGGACAGCGTCTGGGACCCGAAGACGCTCATGCGCATCCTGCGTGATCCGCGTATCGCCGGTTACGCGGCGACGCCGATCTACAAGCGCCGCGAAGACGGCACGCTCACCAGCCAGATCGAGAGCTACCGCGTCCAACGAGACCCCGAGACGATGGAACCGGTCAGGGCGTATCCGCCGGTCATCACGCCGGACGACTGGCATGAGCTGCAGAAGTGGCTCGACGGCCGGGGGCAGGGCAAGGGACTGTCGCGCGGGCAGGCCCTCCTGACCGCCATGGACATCCTGTTCTGCGACTGCGGTGCGGTGATGACGTCCCACCGAGCAGCCGTCGCCATGAAAGCCGCGTACCGCTGCCGCCGCCGGAAGGTGCTGCCGGGACAGCACGAGGGCGATTGCACCGTCAGCATGAAGGCCCTGGACCTGTACGTGGCCAAGCGGATCTTCGCGCTCATCCAGACCGCCGAGGACGACCCCGAGACGGCAGTCATCCTTGCCGAGGCCGCCCGGCGGTACACCGCACAGACAGAACAACCGGAGATCTCGGGTGAACGCCGCAGCCTCCTCACCGAACGCGCCGATGCCAAGCAGGCCCTGGAGGAGCTGTACGACCGGGAGGAGGCCGGCGACTACGACGACCCCGTCGGGCGGCGCCGGTTCCGAGAGCGCAAGGAGCGGCTCCTCGGCCGCATGGAAGGAGCAGAGGCCCGCCTCGCCGAGTTGGAGGAGGCGTCGACACCGACGCTCCCCATCCACCTGTGGCTGCCCATGGGTGCGGGAGACGTCGACCCCGTGGGCGAGGGCTCGTGGTGGGCCGCAGCGACGATCCAGGAGCGGCGAGACTTCGTAAAGCTGTTCGTCGCCCGGATCACGGTCACCAAGGCGACCGGCGCCGGGAAGTCCACGCCGGTCGAGCGACGCGCGACGGTCGAGTTCGTACAGCCTGAACAGAGCGCCGACGAAGCGGAGGATCCGGACCGACCGGAACCACTGCCGGTAGCAGTCTGATCCGCTGCTCAGGCGGTGCGGGGGCGGAAACATACACCGACATCCCGGTTAGCCTAACCGGCGATTCTCCGGATCCTTGGAGGTCCCTTCGGGGCGCAGGGGCAGCCCAGTCGCTGCCCCTGTGCCGCCGCACCTCCAAGTAACCAGGAGCCGCTCCTTGCACAGCCCCGACCTCGGAACCGGCCGGGCCGCATCTCCGATGGCCCACACATGCGCTGGTCAGCACCAGCGCCGCACCACCCCCGCGCACGGCGCTCGTCGCCAGCACCGCGTCCTTCCGCGCACATGTTCCATCTCCGGACCAGCCGAAACGGTCAAGGGAGACATCGACTTCGGCCGCGTAGTCGGCAGCAAACTGCTCTCCCAGCCGGTCTGGCGCCTCCTCACTCCCTCGAAGCGAGTGGCCCAGAACGTCTCACGTGTGCTCGACGCGCCGCTTCGGAGCGCGCTCGTGCACGAAACGGAGCAGTTCGAGGTCGTTTCGCAGGAGCCCCGCATCCGTATCACCGTCGAGGAGCCGGAGAGCATGACAATGCAGATGAAGGATGGCGTCCCGCGGAGTGGTGTAACGGATCTTGGCTGGGAAGTGCGCCGTTTCCGTGCCCTGGCGTGCATCGGCTGCCGGTGAACACTCCCTGAGAACAGGGCAGGCCACCGTGCAACTGTCCTTGGTGAACTGCCAGTTCGTTCCAAGGAGGTGCCCGGTGGCCTTGTCCCAGCATGACCTACTTCGCCTGCTTGAGTCACTACGTTCGGCAGATGGTCTTGAACTCGTCCGCGAGGTCGCCGAGCGGCTGCTGCAGGAACTGATCGAGGCCGAGGCCACAGCCCGGATCGGTGCGGAGTGGGGCGAGAGAACCGACACACGCACCACCTGGCGCAACGGGCACCGGGAGAAGACCGTGACCACGCAGGCCGGCGACCTGGAGCTCGCGATCCCGAAACTTCGGGCCGGAAGCTTCTTCCCAAGCCTGCTCGAGCGCCGACGCCGGATCGACCAGGCCCTTTACGCGGTCGTCATGGAGGCGTACGTCCACGGCGTCTCCACCCGCTCAGTCGACGACCTGGTCAAAGCCCTCGGCTCGGACACCGGCATATCCAAGAGCGAGGTCTCCCGGATCTGCGCGGACCTCGACGAACAGCTCGACGCCTTCCGCACCCGGCTGCTGGATCACACCCGCTTCCCCTACGTCTATCTCGACGCCACCTACGTCAAGGCCCGCGTGAACCACCAGATCGTCTCCCAGGCCGTCGTCATCGCCACCGGCGTCACCGAGGACGGCGGTCGCGAGGTCCTGGGCGTCATGGTCGGTGACAGCGAAACCGAAGCGTTCTGGACCGCGTTCCTGCGCTCGTTACGGGAACGCGGTCTGACTGGTGTCCGGCTCGTCATCTCCGACAGCCACAGCGGCCTGGTCAAAGCCATCCGCAAGGTCATGCTCGGTGCTGCCTGGCAGCGCTGTCGTGTCCACTTCGTCCGCAACGTCTTCTCGGTGATCCCGAAGGGAGCCGCGGAAATGGTCGCCGCAACGATCCGCACGCTCTTCGCCCAGCCCACCGCCGAAGCGGTCCGGGCCCACCTGGACACCGTCGCGGACATGCTCGGCGAGCAGTTTCCCAAGGTCAAAGAGATGCTGCGGGAGGCGAAGGAGGACCTGACCGCGTTCGCGGACTTCCCCCACCAGCACTGGAAGAAGATCCAGTCGACGAACCCGCTCGAGCGGCTGAACCGGGAGATCAAGCGCCGTTCCGACGTCGTCCAGGTCTTCCCGAACACCGGCGCCGTCGACCGGCTCGCCACCGCCGTCCTCGTCGAGCTCCACGACGAGTGGATCGCCTTCCCCCGCCGCTACCTCTCCATCGAGAGCATGGACAGCCTCTATCCGGACAACACCACCTGTCTGCCCGGCACCGCTGTGTGATCCGCTACACCACTACAAGGGACACGACCCAGATGAAGTTGTGGGACTCCCGCGGCCTCGTACACCACTGCGACGGTCGTGTCTTCCTGTCCCCCGCATCCAGGGTGGGGCACTCCTGCGGGTGTCCTCCGGCCATGGCCGAGCGCAAGGAGCGGGCGAGGCTCGGTCAAGGGCCACACCGATTACGACGCTCCTGTTCCGCCTTGCTGACAGCCCTTGCGCCGACTTGTTCCGTTTCAGGTCCTCCTCGTGGCGCTTCGCCGAGGCGGTGGAAGAGGTTCATGCCCAGCTGACCCCGCCGAGTACAAGATCACGGATCCGGCCCAGGGCGAGCGGATCCTGCGGGACGCGGCCAAGGCCCTCGGCCTTCCCCACGAGATCTGGGCCAGCCGGGACAAGCTCGGCTTCGCCTCCCCCATCCCCACCTGGCTCAACGGCCAGCTCGCCGCATGGGCCAACGCCCAGATCACCACCGCCCTCGCCGACGCCCCCAACGCCTTCCGCCCCCTCCTCGAAGGCGGCCTGAAACCCGGCGGCCGGTTCGACCGCACCCGCATGCAGGCCCTCATGGCAGCCGCCTGGTTCTCGAACGAAGCGAGCAGGGCCACCGCATGATCCCCAACCGCCCCACTAGCGTGTCGGAATGCACTCCGACACCACCCCGGCCGAGGAGCCGCCCACCGCCCGCGGCGCCGTCGCGATCATCACCAACCGCCGCGGCGAACTCCTCCTCCACCTCCGCGACGACCTGCCCCACATCGCCTGGCCCGCCCACTGGAGCCTGCTGGGCGGAGGCTGCGACCCCGGGGAGGCGCCCGCCGAGGCGATCGTCCGCGAACTCGACGAAGAAGCAAGCCTCTCCGCCGCCCCCCTGACAGAGCTGTTCGCCATCCGCGACGAGCACGGCTCGGGCCAGGTCATCACCTTCTTCGCCAACACCTGGGACGGCGACGAGACCGCCCTGCCCCTCACCGAGGGGGTCAAGCTCCAGTTCTTCGCCCCCGAGCACCTCGACATCCTCACGATCCCGCCGTTCATCCGGGACGGGATCAACCGCTACCTGGCCGCCAGGCCCTCCTGAGCACCCCGCCGCAGCGAGGCGGGGGAACAGGTGGGGCCGCTGTGGGCGGCCCCACCCGAAGGGACAAGACCCGCCATGAAGATGACCGTCATCGGCTGCGGTTACCTCGGCGCCACCCACGCCGCTTGCATGGCCGAGCTCGGCCACGAGGTCCTGGGCATGAACTCCGACATCGACAAGGTCCACACCCTCAACACCGGCCAGGCCCCCTTCTTCGAACGCGACCTGGACGACCTCCTCGCCAAGCACACCGCCACCGGCCGCCTGCGCTTCACCGCCTCGTACGCCGAAGCCGCCGAGTTCGCCGAACTCCATTTCATCGGCGTCGGCACCCCGCAGCAGCCCGGCACGCACGCCTACGACCTGAGCCACCTCTTCGACGCGGCCCACCGGCTTGCCCCGCACCTGAACCGCCCGGCCGTCGTCGCGGTCAAGTCCACCGTCCCCGTCGGGACCGCCCCCCGGGTCGCCAAGACCTTCCACGAGCACGCACCCGCAGGCGACGCGATCGAGGTCGCCTGGAACCCCGAGTTCCTCCGCGAGTCGTTCGCCATCGAGGACACACTGCGGCCGGACCGCCTCGTCCTGGGCTTCAACACCGCCAACACCTGGGCAGAGGCCCTGCTGCGGCAGGCGTTCGCGCAGCTCATCGACGCGGGTACGCCCACGATCGTCACCGACTGGGCCACCGCCGAACTCGCCAAGGGCGCCGCGAACTCCTTCCTCGCCACCAAGATCTCCTTCATCAACGCGATGGCCGAGGTCTGCGAGAAGTCCGGCGCCAACGTCGCCGAGCTCGCCGACATCCTCGGGCACGACACCCGCATCGGCCGCCGCGGAATGCGCCCCGGCCTCGGGTACGGCGGCGGCTGCCTGCCCAAGGACATCCGCGGCTTCATCACCCGCGCCGACGAACTTGACGCCGGGCAGGCCGTCGGCATCCTCCGCGAAGCCGACACCGTCAACACCCGCCGCCGCCAGCGCGTCATCGACCTCGCCCGTGAGGAACTCGGCTCGGACCTGCGCGGCAAGCGCATCGCCGTCTGGGGCGCCGCCTTCAAGCCCGAGACCGACGACATCCGCGACTCCCCCGCCCTCGCCGTCGCCCAGGCCCTCCACGACCTCGGCGCGACCGTCACCGTCACCGACCCCAAGGCCCTCGACAACGCCCGCAAGCTCCACCCCGAACTCGACTACACCGACGACGCCATCGCCGCCGCCGAAGACGCCGACCTCCTCCTCCACCTCACCGAGTGGCCCCAGTACACCCACATCACCCCCCACCGCCTCGCCCCCCGCGCCACCACCCCCAAGCTCATCGACGCCCGAGGCACCCTCAACACCAACGAATGGCACCAGGCCGACTGGCTCACCCGCACCCTCGGCCGCGCCTGAAACGATGCTGCCCCGGGCAGGGCCAACCCGGATACCGAGGTGGCCCGCCCTCCGGCCTCTCGGGCCTATCGCTGAACAGCCGATGTGCGGGCAGAGAGAGCTCAACTGGGTCGTCAAGGGCGCTTGACCAACACGGTAATACCGATTTAACATCTCACGTATGGAGCTCGCTTCTGAAAACAGGATCTACCGAGTTCAGGCGACCCTAACGGGTCGAGGTTGGCGACTGGACATCCCGGAATCGGGAGAGGTGTGGGTGCGTCGATTGACACAGGCAATGAGCACTGCGCGAGACTTCATCGCCGAGAGGACAGAATCCGACCCTAGCTCTGTAAATGTGCAGCTGGACATTGATCTAGGAACACCACTACAGGGCGACAAAAAGAACGTCGTTGAGGCAGCCCTGGAGGCGCGGCGAGCTCAGGAAAAGTCTTCACAGGCGCACAAGAAGCTGGTTAGGGATCTAAAGAAGTCGGGCATCTCAGGGGCAGAGATTGCCTTGATCCTTGGCATTTCACGACAGCGCATTTCGCAAATTATGGCGGAGCGCTAGCTGGAGGGCGTAAACGAAGGAGCGCCGGGCAGGCAAGAAAGGAACGCCTGCCCGGCGCATCTGTCACTTCATCTCGACTCGCACGCTGGCCATCTCCCAGGTGCAGTCAGGCGCATACCTGCGCGTGGTCCCGCCACTCTGTGTCCCCCAAGTTCCGTACCTGTCTTGCTCGAAGCTGCATATAGAGAGCACGCGCCAGGTTCCCGAGCCGGTGCATTCGGCCCAGCCGCCGGTGTTTCCTACGCTGGTCTTGCACGACAGGGCCTGCTCGCCGGCGCTCGCATTCGGGACGGAAAGCCCGAGCAGCGCAGTGGCACCGACCACTGCGGCGGCGATCCTTCTCTTGTTCATTTCTTCCTCCCCAGAAATAGCCGCAAAATGCGGCATGTACGCAGCATGCATCGACTCCTCCCCACGATCAACCTAAATAACGGCGATGACTTAAAACAAGCCTTTGAGCACTGATCGCAGCCGACAGGGATCGAGGGCTCACCCTCACAGATCAAGACACTCATGTGACTGATTTACACATGGACACGGCAGGGGCAAAACAGACTTAAGGCGACGTAATGACGCGCAGGCAATCCCCGGACCTCACGAAGCGATAATCCGGACATGCTTGAGCATCGCGTTCCGAGTCCTGCATGCTTTCAGTCAACATTCGATCTGCGGTAGATCTTGAGTAGGCGAATGGTGCAGGATCCGTACGTGCCACGCCCTGTGGCCGTCTCTGGGGAGGATGAATGAACAGGCGAAGGATCGCCGCCGCAGTGGTCGGTGCCACTGTTCTGCTAGGGCTTTCCGTCCCGAATGCGAGCGCCGGCGAGCAGGCCCTGTCGTGTACGACCAGCATGGGGGACACCGGCGGCTGGGCCGAATGCACCGGCTCGGGAACCTGGCGGGTTAGGTCCATCTGCAGCTGGGCCGACTACGACCGGTATACCCAGTGGATTACCACCACCAAGAAGACCCGTGTCTACGCTTCGGACTGCACCTTCAAGATTGTCGATGTCGTTGTCCAGGTGAAGTAGAAGCCTCAGTTGAGATGGACATCGCATCTCATCAAGTGCAGGGCTGGGGCAGAGTGAAGACCACTCTGCCCCAGCTTTGTGACCATCGAGTCGCCGCCCATAATCACCCACCCAATTGATGCATGCACAAGGAGATCAACAACACGTGCCAACCGCTTCCCTGGCTCGTTCAGAGAGCACATCCCACGGAGCGGCAAGTGCTCCCACGGCACCATTTCCGAGCTCCCTAGCACACGCTATACCTGCGCTTACGATCTTCATATCGATGAAAATCGTCGGCCTTGCAGCTCTCGGCATTTGGTGTCAGCTGTCCGGAAAGGATGCTCAAGCACTCCTCTCCGAGCGCTGGGATTCACTATGGTACGCCCGGGTGGCCGAGCATGGCTATGACTATGTATTGCAGGCCCCAGATGGCCGCCTGCTCTCCAATATGGCCTTCTTTCCCCTGCTTCCGTGGCTTGAGAAAGGCTTCGCATGGGCCACGCCGCTCAACTACGCCAATGCGGGACTGGCAATCAGCGCTGTGGCATCGATCGCGGCCGCATGGGGAATTTTCAAAGTCGCCTCCCTCTACAGCACGCGCGTCGCCACTATCTCCGTAAGCCTGTGGGGCGCGTTGCCTGTGGGTATCGTCCAGTCCATGGCGTACAGCGAATCCCTGTTCGTCGCGCTTGCGGCCTGGGCAATCTACTGCATCGTCTCCGAGCGGTGGATCACTGCCAGTCTACTCGCCGCCCTAGCCGGCCTCACACGTCCAGTCGGACTGGCCGTGGCATTAGCACTGATCGTCACAGCAGTCATCTCATTCACGCGCTCCTCGCCGCGAGCTCCTCAACGGCTCATATTCCGGCGCATCTTCGCTTGCCTGCTCGCACCTGCGGGAGCCTCCTCTTACATCCTATGGGTCGGCACCCAGAGGAATGAATTACTGGCCTACCTAGAAATTCAGAAGGAGTGGGGAAACGGGTTCGACTTCGGCTGGGCATTTTCGCGTTTCGCGGCAAGAAATCTCAGCGGATCCGTTGTTATATCAATAATCGTGCTCGCCCTCATTTTGGCTCTGGCAGCCTGGCCACATGTAGTCGGGATGAGACAGCTTCCTATTCCCGCGATCTGGGTCTACTCAGCCATCATCACCCTGCTGGCTGTAGGCGCTTCTGGCTATTTCGGATCCAAGCCACGGCTCCTGATGCCAGCCTTCCCTCTCCTCTTCCCAGTCGCCATCACGCTTGCCAGGAGACGTCCGGGTGTTGTTTGGGGATCAATCCTCTTGCTCTCGGTGGCCTCTGCTGCCTACGGCGCCTCCTGGCTCAATGGGTCAGGGCCTCCGTGATGACAGCCAGCAGACCGCCCGCAATCCGCAGGACACCCGGTCGAGACCGTCGCACCCCATCACCGGCCATCGGTAAAAGCCCAGGTCAGCGACCTGCAGCACCCATCGCCGCAGGTCACCCACACGGCCCATTACGAGGAGACCAAGAAAGCTTCCCGGGGCCAACCGCTACGGCGGTTGGCCCCGGGAAGCAGGAGCAGGCGGCTCTCTCGACCAATGGGACTCCTAGAACTCCCCTGTAGGAACCTCCCCCAGCCGCCCCGCCTGGAAGTCCTCAAACGCCTGGACCAGTTCGGCATGGCTGTTCATCACGAACGGCCCGTAGTGCGCCATCGGCTCCCGGATCGGCAGGCCCCCGAGCAGGACCACCTCGAAGTTGGCGCTGCGGGAGTCCTGGCCATCGGCCGCGCGGATGGTCAGCGAATCGCCGTCGCCGAAGACAACCGACTGCCCCATCCCGAAGGGCCTCCGCTCCGCGCCTGCGAAGCCCCGGCCCGCGAGGCCGTACGCCAGGGCGTTGAAGTCGGGCCGCCAGGGCAGCGTGACCTCGGCACCCGGGTTCACCGAGGCGTGGATCATCGTGATCGGGGTGTGTGTGATGCCGGGGCCTTCGTGTCCGTCCAGCTCGCCCGCGATGACCCGCACCAGTGCGCCGCCGTCGCCGGAGGTCAGCAGCTTGACGCTGCCACCGCGAATGTCCTGGTAGCGGGGGTCGGTCATCTTGTCCTTGCCCGGCAGGTTCACCCAGAGCTGCAAGCCATGGAAGAGGCCGCCGGACATGACGAGCTCCTCGGGAGGGGTCTCGATGTGCAGGAGGCCCGAGCCCGCCGTCATCCACTGCGTGTCCCCGTTGGTGATGGTGCCGCCACCGCCATGGGAGTCCCGGTGCACGAAGGTCCCGTCGATGATGTACGTGACGGTCTCGAAGCCCCGGTGCGGATGCCAAGGGGTCCCTTTCGGCTCGCCGGCTTCATAGTCGACCTCGCCCATCTGGTCCATCATGATGAACGGGTCCAGGTAGCGGTAGTCGATCCCGGCGAAGGCCCGGCGCACGGGAAAGCCCTCCCCTTCGAACCCGCTGGGCGCGATGGTCACCGCGCGCACCTTCCGGGCCGGTACGCCGAGGGGCGCGGAGACGCGCGGCAGGGTGAGCGGGTTCTCGACGGTGACGGCAGGCATGGAGACCTCCAGGGCTGGTGTGTCCTGAGCCCAGATTAGTTGAAACCTGAACTTCCTGTCATGGGGAACGTATGTGCTGCGTTCAGCATTCCGGGGGAGACAGGGCCGCCGGTCACTACCCGCGTCACCACCCTCCGGGTACGGGCAGGGCAGAGGCATACGAGCGCTCGGGTGAGAGCTACGCCCAGAAGGTCGGCACGGTGTCGTGCTGCTCGACGGCGAGGGGCTGAGCAGGCTCGTGCACAGGGATCCGGAGGTGCCGGGCCTGGTCCGCACGGCTCAGGCCAGGGACGGCCCGGTGGCGATCAGCAGTCCGACGCCCACCTAGGCGTGCCACGCACGGGGGGAGGCGGCGCGCTTCCGCCACGTCGCATCCCGTCCGGAGGCTCTCCCCGTGACCGACACGATCACAGGGGACGCCATCGGTCTGCTCAGAGACGCCGGCCTGCGCGGCCACAAGTGCGCGGTCGTCGCGGCCACAGCCCTGAACCGTCCGAAGCCGCGCGTCATCGTCACATCCGACATCGACGACATGAGCAGGCGCTGCGGCACCATGGTGCGTACCGTGCGCGTGCAGGCCCCCCGGCAGAGCGGCGGGTCCCCGCCCGAGAACCCCGAGGCGCGCCGCCCGCCCACGGGCACCGGGCCCGGACACGGGCCCCGGCGTCCCTACCCGTACATCCTCCGCATCGCGAAGTCGACCATCTCCTCGACCGCCTTCGCGTCGAAGACGATCCGGTGGTCGCCCTCCATGTCCAGGACGAAGCCGTAGCCCGTGGGCAGCAGGTCCAGCACCTCCGCGCCGGTGATCACGAAGTACTTGGACTCCTTGCCGGCGTACCGCCGCAGCTGCTTGAGCGTGGAGAACATCGGGATGACCGGCTGCTGGGTGTTGTGCAGCGCCAGGAACCCGGGGTTGTCACCACGCGGGCAGTAGATCTTGGACGTCGCGAAGATCTGCTGGAAGTCCTCGGACGACAGCGACCCGGTCGTGAACGCGCGCACCGCGTCCGCGAGCGACGGCGGCGACGGCTCCGGGTACAGCGGGGGCTGCTGCCCGTATCCCTGCTGCGGCGGGGCGTACTGCTGCTGGGCACCCGGGGTCTGCTCGTAGCCGTACATGTACGCAAGCGTACTGAGTGGCCCCGGCCCGTCGTGACCACGTCCGGCTGACGCGGGCTGACGGGCCGGGCCCTCGGCCCGCGTCAGCCGAACAACGGGTGTCCCGGTGTCACGACCGCCGCCACGCGGGACGCGACCGTCTGGGCGGTGTTCGTGTCCGGCGACGACGGGCCGATCGTCGTGGCCACCGCGATCGCCACGTCCTTCTCCGGCAGGTACGCCATCACCTCCCCGTACCCGGAGAACAGCGGGTTCTGGAACACCCAGCCCTCCCGGACCACCACGCCGAGCCCGTAGTGGGACGCCTCGGTCTGGGCGCGGCACACCGTGGCGGGACAGGTGGCGGTCGGGCCGCCGATGCCCACCGTCCCTGGGTTCAGCAGGGTCGCGTACGCCTCCCGGGAGATCAGCTCACCGGACCCGAGACCCCGCGCCGCCCGCGCCATGTCGCAGACGTCAGAGGTCAGCACGGCCCCGGCGCGGATCGTCCAGGACGGGTTCCAGTAGGTGGACTCCTCGTGGATGTCCCGCTCGTTGGTGAAGGCGTGCAGCACCGGCGGCGGCATCTCCGGGGTGAAGCTGTTGCGGGTCTCGCGCAGGCCCAGGGGGCGCGAGACCCGGTGCCAGAGCAGCTTGTCCAGCCGGGTGCCGGTGATCTTCTCCAGAGCGGCGCCGAGCAGCTGGAAGTTGGCGTGCGAATAGCTCCAGTTGGTGCCGGGCTCGTACCAGAGCGGCTGCCCGGTCGAGATCCCGACGACCTCCCTGGTCGTCCACTGGCGGAACGGATCCTCGTACAGGGCCGCCAGGAAGCCGGGGTCGGTCACGTAGTCGTACAGCCCCGACGTGGAGCTGGCGAGCATCCGCAGCGTGATCCTGTCGCCGTGCGGAAGGTGCGGGAGCCAGCGGGACACGGGCGCGTCCAGGCCGACGCGGCCCTCGTCCACGAGCTGGAGCAGCACGGTGCTGAGGAAGGGGATGGCGACGCCACCCGCGCGGAAGTGCCGGTCGGGGGTGGCGGGGACGCCGGCCAGCGCCTCTCCGTCGGCGGTGGTGACGATCTCCCGGCCGTGCACGGTCACCTTCACCAGGGCGGACTTCAGGCCCAGCTCCTCGCGGGTCGCCCGCACGATCTCGGCGATCTCGCGGGCCTTCCCGTGCGGCCTCGGGGTGGCCACGCAGGCGGGACCGGGGTGGGTGGCCCGCGGCGCCGCCGGTGACGTGACGGAGGGTGCGGACAGGGCGGGAGTACCGGGCAGGGTGAGCGCCAGCAGCACCGCGGCGCTCAGCCAGGCCCTTCGGATACGCGTCATGACAGGCACTCTGCGGGCCCGCGCGCACCGGCGCACCGTACCGCCGCCGGATGGCCGAACCTTCCGCCCCTGAACGGCGGTCGTCCTCCGCCCCGTCCCCCCACGGCTGTGTGGATCTGCGGCTCCGCCGCGCGAAGGGGTGCGGACCCGGGCCCCGCTCCCGCGAGCGGCGGCGCCCGTGCCCGGACGCCGGACGGGCCGGGGCCCGGACCCCGGAGGTCTCCTGGTCGGCGGAGCCCGGGTGGCCGGGGCCGAGCTCCGGTTCCGGAGAGGGGCGGGGCGGGGCATTCGCTACGATCCCGCCATGGGGGAGCGGGTCACCGCGGCGGCCGGGCTGCTGGTCCATCTGGACCGGGACAGCCCCGTACCGCTGCAGCAGCAGCTGTGCGACCAGGTCACCGGACTGGTCCGGGAGGGCCGCCTGCGCCCCGGGGACGGGGTCCCCGCCACCCGGGAGCTGGCCCGCCAGCTGAGCGTGTCCCGGACGGTCGTCCTCAGGGCGTACGAGCTGCTGCGAGCCCGCGGCGTCCTCACCGCGAGGCGCGGCTCGGGCACGGTCGTCGCCGGGCAGGCCCCCGCCGCGGACCCGCCGCCCGTCTCCCGGGCCCCGCTCGCGCCCCGCCCGCCGCGCCCCACCGACGACGGGCACCCCCTCTGGCAGCCCTGGGAGCCCCCGCCCATGCATCACCGCGGCGGCGCGCTCGACTTCCGGCACGGTACGCCCGCGCTGGCCGCGTTCCCGGTGGCCCGCTGGCGGCAGTCGCTGGCCGCCGCCTACGCCCGGGCCGACGCCACCGCCCTCGGCTACGGGCACGCGGAGGGCGCGCCCGCGCTGCGCGCCGAGATCGCCGCGCTCGTCCGGCAGAGCCGCGCGCTGGACGCCCCGCCCGACCGGATCGTCGTCACCACGGGCGCCACCCAGGCCATGGACATCCTCGTCCGGCTGCTGGTCCGCCCCGGGGACGTCGTGGTGATCGAGGACCCCAGCCACACCGTGCTGCGGCAGGTCTTCGGCTTCTCGGAGGCCGCCGTCGTGCCCGTGCCGGTGGACGAACAGGGGCTGCGGGTCGAGGACATCGACGCGTGCGTACGGGCCCGGGGGCACGACCCGGGCCGGGTGAGGCTGGTGTACGTGACGCCGTCGCACCAGTTCCCGACCGGCTGCGTCATGTCCGAGGCGCGCCGGTCGGCACTGGTGGACTGGGCGCACCGGCGGGGCGCGACGGTCCTGGAGGACGACTACCACAACGAGTTCACGTTCTCCGGGGAGCGTCTGCCCGCGCTGGCCTCCGGCCGCCACCGGGACGTCGTCGCGTACGTCGGCAGCTTCAGCAAGACCCTGTTCCCGGCCCTGCGCATCGGCTACGCGGTCCTGCCGCCGCACCTGGTCCACCCGTTCCTCGGCATCAAGTGGATCACCGACCGGCTGACCCCGACGATCGGCCAGGAGGCGCTCGCGGACTTCATCGCGTCCGGCGCGTACACCCGGCACATCAGCAGGATGACCCGCCTGTACCGGCAGCGCCGACGCCGCCTGCTGGAGGCGCTGTACGAGCACTTCGGCGCCGGGGTGCGGGTCTCGGGCGAGGCGGCGGGCCTGCACGTGCTGGTCACCCTGACCGGCGCCCGGCGCGCGCCCGAGCCGGAGATCGCCCGCCGCGCGGCGGCCCACGGAGTGCGGGTCTACCCCGCGTCCGGGTACTACGTGCAGGACCCGCCGCGCGAGCCGGCGTTCCTGATGGGCTACGCGGCGCTGCCGGTCGCCCGGATCACCGAGGGAGTGGCGCTGCTGGCGGCGGCGGTACGGGAGACGGAACGGAGTCCCGGACCGAACCGCCGTCGCCCGTGAACTCGACCCGCCGGAACCGCTCCCGCTGGGCGAACGGCACCGTGCAGTCGAACACCGCCTTCGCGGTGCGCCCGTCGGCCGAGACCGTCTTGGTGTACGCGGGGGTCTGCGTCGGGTCCAGGGGGAAGCCGTACCGGTCCGGCAGCACCACCACGTCCACGTCCGCCTGGAGCCGGGTCGTCATCGCCCACCACAGGTCCGTGTCCGACTCCAGGTCCACGTCCTCGTCCACCGCGACGACCAGCTTCGCCATCCGGAACTCCTCCAGGACCGTCTCGCACGCGTCCCGCACCAACGCGTCGTCCGCGGCGCAGCGTTTGGCGTGCCACTGGATCACCAGCATCAGCTGGCCGCCGCCCGCCGTGTGGCTGAGCGCCGCCTTCACCGGGGCGCCGAGCTGCCGCAGCCGGTCGATGACTGCGGCCTCCATGCCGAAGCCCAGCAGCACGGACTGCTCGTGACCGGGCCCGGAGACGGCCTGGAGGATCGCGCCCTCGCGGGCGGTGATCCCGGTGACCCTGATGACCGGCAGCCCGGGGTGTGCCCGGCCCTGGTAGCCGAGGAACTCGGGGGTCGACGCGGGCCCGTCCGGGTTCTCCGGGAGGATGTCGGCCAGCAGCTCGCCCTCCAGCACGTACTCGGCCTGCGGGACGCACTCCGCCTCGACCGTCCGGCACGGCGTCACTTCCACGGGCGCCCCGCCCAGAGCCCCTGCCACCGCCAGCTCGTCCAGCTCCGGCGGCACCAGCGAGGCCGGGCACGTCGAGGCGAGCAGCACGGCGGGCGGCAGGCCCAGGTGCACGGCGACCGGCAGCGGTTCGCCCCGCCGCCGCGCCGCCTGGTGTGCGCGCTCCAGGTCGCGGCCGGGCACCATCCAGATCGTCAGAAGGTCGGGCCCGCGCACGCACATGCGGTGCACGGACAGGTTCCGCACGCCGGTGTCCGGGTCGGTGGCCAGGACCGCGCCGAGCGTCAGATACGGCCCGGCGTCCTCGTCCGTGAGCACCGGGACCGGCAGCCTGGTCAGGTCCGGCGGGTACGAGGTGCGCGGCCATCTGGACGGGTCCGCCGCCGGCACCGGGGCCACCGGCGAGGCCACCGCGTCCAGCAGCCGCCAGGGCAGCTCCGCCGGGGTGAGCCCGAGCAGCGCGGCGGCCCGCTCTCGGGTGCCGTACAGGCCCATCAGCACCGCCCCCGCCTCGCCGGACTCGGTGGTGACCTGCTCGAACAGGACGGCGGGCCCGGGCCCGGTGGGCGGCGGGGCAGGTACCCCGGCCCACCGGGCGTACCGGGAGGAGACCCCGTACCGGGCGGGGACCTCCTCCCGCACCCGCACCAGGCCGCCGGGCATCGAGTCGAGCGCGGCGAGCGCGGTACGCAGGTCGGCGAGGTTCCGCCGGGTCACGCGCGTCCCCCGGGGGCGGCGCCCTCCCGGCGCTCCGCGAGCCGGTCCAGCTGGAGGCCGGTCAGCTCGTCGATGAGGGTGCGGTAGGTGGCCTCCGCGATGCCCGGCGGCATCCCGCGCTCCTCCGCGAGCGCGCGCACCCGGGCCACGACCTCCTCGACGCGGCCCTTGGAGCGGACGGCGACCTCGTCGTTCTTGTGCTCCGTCAGAGTGCGTACCACGTCGGTGCGTTCGGCGAGCAGGCTGACGATCCGGCCGTCCAGTACGTCGATGGAGCGCCGCAGCTCGCTGATCGCCGCGTCGCCGGTGGACGTGACGGGTGCGGGTACCCGGTCGACGACGTACACGACGGTGGGCTCGCCGTCGGCACCCTGCGAGCGGTGCCGCTCGTCGTCGGGGATGACGAAGCCCATGCCCGGACGGCAGGGCACCGACCGGTCGTCGAAGTGGATGGTGAACTCGCCCTGCAGCACGTAGCCCTGGTGGCCGCGCAGGCACCACTCGTGCTCGTCGAAGCCGGCGGGCAGCTCCATCAGCCGGACCCGCAGATCACCGGCGTAGGCGATCTTCACCCGCCCGTCGGCGCCGGGCTTGTGCCAGGCCTCCCACGGGATGCTGTCGAAGTCGATGCCCACGAGGACGGGCAGGGCCTGCTCCGGGGCGGCGGCGGGCTGGGCGGTCGTGGTCATGGGGTGTCTTACCTCCGGGAGGTTTCGGGGTCGCGAGAGGTTCACGAGGGGGTGGACGTGATCGGGGACTGCGCCGCGGGCATCCCGCGGCGGCGCCGGATCCGTTCGTTGAGGTCGAGCCGGGGCAGCGGCGGGCGGCCGGTGACCTCCTGGTGTGCCCTGAGCATCTCGGCCATGTCGACCATCCGGTGGACCATGCGCTCCAGCGCGTCCAGGCCCTCCGTGTCGTGCAGGCCCGGCTCCGGCGAGGTGTTGCGCATCAGGACCGGGAAGCCGCTGCCGACCAGGATCATGCGGTTGAGCAGCAGGTTGTTGACGAGCTGGTCGTGCACGGCCGAGTCGCTGTAGCGGCGGCCGGTGACGATGATCCCGCCGACCTTGTCGGCCAGCGGGCGCTCGAAGCGCAGATAGCCCACACCCGCGCGCTCGATGAAGATCTGCATCAGGTGGGCCAGGCCGAAGCCGTGCACGGGCACCGCGTAGATGATCCCGTCGGCCTGTTTCATCTTCTCGACGATGCCGGGCATGTCGTCCGGCAGCGCGCACGGGTTCAGGCGGTTGTTGCAGTCGCCGCAGGGGCTGCACGGCGAGATGCGGTGCTCACGCAGCCGGACGGCGTGGAACTCGGCGCCCCGTGACCGCACCAGCTCACCCGCGTGGTCGAGGGCCAGGTCGGTGTTGCCCCCGGCCCGTTCGGAACCGGATATACCGAGAATGACGGCACGTTCTTTTCGCACTGTGTCTCTCCCCCGTGATGGCACGGGCGGCGGGCGAGAACCGGGACGCCCGCCGCCCGTGGTCCCGATCGGTTCGGTCCAGGTCGGTTCGGTCCAGAACGGTCGGTCCCTGCGGGATCAGTCCTGGAGCTTGCCTGCGAAGTAGTCGATGTACGCCTGCATGTCGAAGTGGCCGTGTCCGGACAGGGTGAAGAGCACGGTCCGCTCCTCGCCCGCCTCCCGGGCCGCCAGCGCCTCGTCGATGGCGGCCCGCACCGCGTGCGTGGACTCGGGCGCCGGGACGATGCCCTCGTTGCGCGCGAAGGTCACGCCCGCCTCGAAGCACGCGGTCTGCGGTACGGCCCGCGCCTCCAGCAGGTCCGCCTCCTTCAGGGCGCTGACGATCGGCGCCATGCCGTGGTAGCGCAGCCCGCCCGCGTGGATGCTGGGCGGCCGGAAGTCGTGGCCGAGGGTGTGCATCTTGGTGAGCGGGGTGAGGCCCGCGGTGTCCCCGAAGTCATAGTCGTAGCTGCCCTTGGTCATGGACGGGCAGGACGACGGCTCAACGGCCACCGCCCGCACCGGCCGGCCGCCGCCCAGCTGCTCCCGCAGGAACGGGAGGGCCAGGCCGCCGAAGTTGGAGCCGCCGCCCGCGGCGCCGATCACCACGTCCGGGTAGTCCTCGGCCATCTCCATCTGGAGCAGGGCCTCCTGGCCGATGATCGTCTGGTGCATCAGCACATGGTTGAGGACCGACCCCAGGGCGTACTTCGCGGTGCCGCCGCTCTTCAGCGCCGCCTCCACCGCCTCCGAGATGGCCAGTCCCAGGCTGCCGGTGGAGTCCGGGTCCTCGGCCAGCGCGGCCCGGCCCGCCTCGGTCAGCTCGCTAGGGCTGGCGGTGACGCTGGCGCCGAAGGTCTCCATCAGGCCGCGCCGGTAGGGCTTCTGCTGGTAGCTGACCTTGACCATGTAGACCTCGCACTCGAGGCCGAAGTAGGAGCAGGCCAGGGCGAGGGAGCTGCCCCACTGCCCGGCGCCCGTCTCCGTGGTGAGCTTCCCGACGCCTGCCCGCTGGTTGTAGTAGGCCTGCGGGACGGCCGTGTTGGGCTTGTGGCTGCCGGCCGGGCTGACGCCCTCGTACTTGAAGTAGATCCGCGCCGGGGTGTCCAGCGCCTTCTCCAGCCGCCGCGCCCTGATCAGCGGGGCGGGCCGCCACTGCCGGTACACGTCCAGGACGGCACCGGGTATGTCGACGTCCGGGGCGGTGCTGAACTCCTGGGCGATCAGCTCGGCCGGGAACAGCGGCTCCAGGTCCGCTTCGGTGAGCGGCTCCTTGGTGCCGGGGTGCAGCATGGGCGGCAGCCCGGCGGGAAGGTCGGGGACCACGTTGTACCAGGTGGTGGGGATGCGGTCCTCGGGGAGCAGGAACTTCGTGTGCGTCATGTCTGCTTTCCGGTGGGTGATGCGGTGGTTGATGCCGTGTCCGACGGGTGCGTCGGCTCGGTGGCGGGCGCGGCGGCGGGGGAGTTCCTGACCCGCAGCAGCGCGAAGGCGGCGATGCCCACGAGGGGGCAGGCCAGCAGGGTGAAGAAGACCGGCCCGTGGCCCTGGAACTGCCAGAGGGTGCCGAGTCCCACGGGGACGACCAGGCGGGCGACGCCCAGCACGAACCCGTTGAGCGCCATGAGACTGCCGACGCGGCGCTTGTCGGCGTGGTCCGCGATGTAGGTGGGCACGACGACGGAGGCGATGATCTCTCCGAGCGTCCATACGACGGTGGACAGCAGGATCGCGGGCAGCGAGAAGAAGAACGCGATGGCCGCCATGCCGGCCGCCCAGAGCAGACCGGACACGACGAGCAGGGACTTCGTCCCGTACCGGGGGATCCGCTTCTCGGCGACGAGACCGAGGCCGACCACGACGACGCTGTTGATGGTGTAGACGACGCCGACGAGGCTCGCGGACTCGTCGAGGACGGTGGTGATGGCCAGCGGCAGGGTGTACTCGATGCCGATGAGGGGGGCGACGTAGAAGAAGGAGATCAGCACGAGCGCCAGCACATGCCCGTGCCCGGTCCACGCCTTCCCGGCCCCGGCCTCGGCGGGGCTCCGCGCCTGCCGCCCCGCGCCCTCGTCCTCACTCCCGCCCCGGCCCTCGCCCCGCGCTCGGTCCGCCGGGACCCACACCGCGATGAGCGCCGCGCACAGCAGCCCGGCGACGATGTTCCCGGCGAACATGACGTGGTACGAGTAGGCCGCGGCCACCCCGCCGAGCAGCGGCCCGATGCCCATGCCCAGGTTGTTGCCGATGTAGCTGACGGTGTACGCGAAGGGGCGCTGCTCGGGCGTCGTGAGGTCCGCGATCAGGGTGTTGGACGCCGGGCCGAACATGCCCATGCCGACCAGGGCGGCGAACAGCAGCGCCGTGTACGTCCACGGCGGCCCGTCCAGGGTGGCCAGGCCGAGATACCCGGCCGCGTTCAGCAGGAGCGCGGTCAGCAGCGCCGGGCGGCGGCCCCGCAGGTCGCACAGCGGGCCGCTGAGGAGACTGCCGACGAGCAGTCCCGTGCTGCCGACCGAGATCATCAGCCCAGCCTGGCCCGGGCTGAGGTCCTTGCCCCGCACCAGGTAGACGGTGAGCAGCGGGAAGACGAACATCCCGGCCCGGTTGACGAAGGCGGCGAGGAACAGCACCCGCAGCGCGAGCGGTAACTCCCTGAATCTCGTCATCCACACGGGCGTTCAGTCCCGCTCGGTCTCGACGCGGAAGGCGTCCCGGACGGTCTTGAACCGGGCCCGGACGTCCTCGAAGTCGGTGCCCTCGCAGACGTACCAGCCCAGGACGTCGTTCGACCGGGTGGGCGGGGCGAGCACGTCCCCGACCGACTTCCAGACGTCCGCGTCGAGCACGGAGTCGAGCGTCATCAGGTCCTCGCGGGTCGAGATCCCGGTGATCCGCCCGTACTTGTCGGAGCCGAGGTACTCGGTGCCGATCTCAGGACCGAGACGGGCGGCGGGCCGGTGGGACGGGTCCAGCTCCAGCCGGCACCACTCGCCCGCCAGGTTGATGCCGCGCCCGGCCTCGACGGCGGGCACGATCGACCCGCCACCGGCCCGCGCCCCGGCCTCCCCGAAGACCACCTCGCCGTCGTCCCGCAGGAAGAACTCCGCGTGCGAGACGCCCGTACGCATCCCGAAGCCGCGCAGCACGACGGCGTTCAGGTCCAGGATCCGCTGCTCGCGCTCCGAGATGCCGTGCTTCCGGGAGATCGTCCCGCCCGGCTCGTCGGCGTACTCCAGGACGGAGTAGGTGTACTGCGAGAGCTGTTCGAAGACGATCTCGCCGTTCTGCATCAGCGCGTCGACGTGGTACTCGGCGCCGCTGACGAACTCCTCGACGCGGTACTCGTGCCGGTCGTCGCCCATCTCCCGCCAGACCGCGTCCAGATGGCCGCGGTCGTCGACCCGGTAGGTGTCGCCGCAGGCCCAGCCCGCGTACGGCTTCACGACGACCGGGTACCCGACCTCCTCCGCGAACTCCGCCACGGCACCGACCGTGTCGGGCCGCACCGACCGGGCGACCCGGATGCCCAGTTCCTCGGCCCTGCGGTGCATGACGTTCTTGTCGCGGAAGTTGAGCGCCTCGTCCGGGGTGAGCCCCGGGATGCCGTGGTCGCGGCGGCAGCGGGCGGCGGGCAGGACGTCGCCTTCGAAGAGCGGGAAGATCCGCTCGATGCGGTGCTCCGCGACGATGTGGCCGACCGCGGCCCGCACGGAGGCCGCGTCCTCCAGGTCGGCGTGGTACCGGGGCAGTTCCGCGGCCTCGGGGGCCTCCCAGCCCTCGGGGAGCAGGACGACGGTGCGGACGCCGAGCCCGGCCGCGGCGTCGACGACGGCGCGGAACTGCGCGGTGTAGCGGCCGGCGGCGGGGCGGTAGACGACGAGGACGGAGCGGTGGTCTTGCGTCTGGTCCATGGGGATCTCCGGATCTCTGCGGGCTGGGGGCGTGGTCAGCGGACGGCCGTGGCCGCCGGCGCGGTGAACAGCTCGCCGGACGGCGCGGCGCGGTCCAGGACGAGGGGCTGCTCCCGCCGCCCGTCCGCCGTCGCACCGGACCCGGTCCCGTCCAGTACGTCCGCGAGCCGCGCCAGCGCCTCCTCCACCCCGGCGCGTCCGCCCTCGTGCACCGCCTCGACGGTCAGGAGCAGCCTGCGGCGCCCGCGGTCGGTCTTGATCACGTCGCTCTGCCGCCAGTTCCACCTCCGCGAGTGAGCCCGCCCCCGGCTGTCGGCGTAGACGACCTCACCGGGTTCCGGGTGCTCGGGGGCCTCGGGCGCGCCGAGCGGCAGATAGACCTCGCCGCCGTCGGCGGGCCGCACCGCCAGGGTGCCGTCGATGTCGCCCACGTCGCAGGAGGCGACGGGCAGCCGGACGGCGAGCGAGACGGCGTTGCAGAGGTCGACGAGGGCGTTGATACGGGGCAGCCGGTCGCCCTTGGCCACCCGCCGCAGCAGCGACTCGGCCGCGCAGGGGTAGCGGTTGGGGTTGACGTCGAAGGCCCGGTAGGTGTCCCGCCAGGCGGCCACCGTCGGCAGCGCGGCCACGTCGGCCTTGCCGAGCGCCCTCGCGTGCAGGGCGTCCTCCGCGTCGGTGAGCAGCGCCTCCACGGCGGGCTCGGCCCCCGCGACGTCGATCGCCGGTACGGCGATGAGGCCGAGGGCGTAGTGGGGGGCGCGCTCGTGGATCCGCGGGTCGACGGTGACCGTCAGGGGCATGGGAAGTCCTCGCGTACGGGGTGTTGGGGACGGGTGACGACCCGTCCGACGCTAGGGCGGCCGGGGCCGCCTGCTTGTGACCACTTCCGGCCGGTCGCGGGGAGCCACTTGGGCCCGTGTCCGGGCTGTGCCCGGCCCCCGCCGTCCCGCCGTGGGAGACCCCCTGCTCGAAGAGACCGGGGGAGCGCGCCCTCAGGCGCCGGGCGGGCTCGTGTTCCAGCCTGTCCGTGCGGTCGCCGCCGTAAGCAGCCCGCCCAGCAGGGCGACGCCCGCACCCACCGGCCCCAGGGCCTGCAGGGCCCCGCCGCCGCCGTGCGTGAGCATCTGGCCGCCTAGGAAGCCGCCCAGCGCGATGCCCGCGAACGTCGCGGACGAGTTCAGCGACAGCAGCAGCGGCCCGGAGCCCGGGTCCACCGAGAACAGCCGGTGCTGCTGCGGCGGCTGCGTGGCCATCGCGGTCACCCCCCACACCGCCATGGCCAGTCCCGCCCCCACCATGCCCTCCCGGGCGTACGGGAGGGACACCAGGACCAGGACCAGTCCGCCCAGCGCCGCCAGCAGCACCGGCACCGCGCCCGCCTTGTCCGTCGCCCGCCCGCCCAGCGCCGTACCGGCGACACCGGTCACGCCGAAGACCAGGAGCAGCAGGGACAGTCGCGTACCGTCCCCGCCCGTCGCGGGGGCGAGCACCGCCCCGATGTAGGTGAGGGCCAGATACCCGCCCGTCATGAACAGTAGGGTCGTCAGGACGGTCACCAGCACCCGCCGGTCCCGTGCCGGGGCGAGCCGCGCGGCAAGCCCGGGCGCGGCCGGCAGCCGCACCTGCGGCAGGCACAGCGCCACGGCTCCCGCACAGACCACGCCGAGTCCCGCCAGCAGCCAGAACGTCGCCTGCCAGCTCACCCCCGCCGCGAGCCAGGTCCCGAACGGCACCCCCGCCACGGTCGACGCCGACAGTCCGCCGAGGACCACCGCGAGCGCCCGCCCGCGCCGCTCGGGCGCGGCCAGGAACCCGGCCGTGGCGGAGGCCGCCGGAATGTACAGGGCGGCACTGGCGGCCGTGGCGACCCGGGCCGCGAGCAGCAGGCCCAGCGAGGGCGCGAGCGCCGATGCCAGGTTGCCGAGGGCGAAGCCGAGCAGCGAGATCAGCAGGACGGTACGGCGTTCGAGCCGCCCGGTGAGCGCCCCCAGCACCGGCGCGAGCACGGCGTAGGTGAGCGCGAAGACGGTGCTGACCCACCCGGCGGCGGCGATGCTCGTGCCCAGGTCACGGGCCACCTCCGGCAGAACCCCCGCGACCACGAAGGTGTCGGTGCCGATCGCGAAGGCCCCGACGGCGAGCACCGGCAGCACCCCGCCCCGCCCCGTGGGAGACGCTCCCGGGGCCGTCCCGGCGGCCGGAGCCGTACCGGCTGCGGTCATCGGACGCTCACCCCCTCGACCACGCCCGCCCGGTACGGCTCCGCGCTCCCCGCGACCGCCTCGCCACCGAGCAGCACCAGTTCGATCCCGCCGGGCCGGCTCAGGACACCGATGTCCTCGGCCGGGTCCCCGTCCGTGACCACGAGGTCCGCGAGCCGCCCCGCCTGCACGGTCCCGGCGTCGTCGCCGCGCCCGGCGAGCCGCGCACCGTTGGCGGTGGCCCAGGTCAGCACGGTCGGCGCCGGAATGCCCGCCATGGTGACGTACAGCTCCAGCTCTCGCGCGTACGTCCCGTGCGGGGTCCACGCGAAGCCGAAGTCGTCGCCCGCGACGACCGGGATCCCCATCTCGGCCATGAGCGGCAGGATCCGCAGCGTGTTGTCGATCTCGGCCTGGAACTCCAGGGTCTCCAGGTACTCCGGCGTCTTGCCGTGCCGGGTCCCGGTGGTCAGCAGCATGTGCGGCTGGTAGAGGCTCGGCACCACGAAGATGCCGCGCTCCGCGACGGCCTCCAGGGCCGCGTCGTCCGCGTAGGTGGCGTGGTCGATGACGTCCACCCCGGCGGCGATCGCGTTCCGGATCCCGCCCAGTCCCCGCGAGTGGGCCCGGATGCGCGCCCCGTGCTCGTGCGCGGTACGCGCGGCGACGACCAGCTCCTCTGCCGTGAAGAGGAGTTCATGGGAGCGCCCGTTGGGGAAGGTGTCGTCCCCCGACGAGAACACCTTGACGATCTCCGCGCCCTGGGCGATCTCCCCGGCGACGTACTCGGCCATCTCCTCGGGGGTGTCGGCCAGCCGCATCAGGTCCGTCGGAATCCGCTTCTTCACCTCCCCGTTCCGCCGCTCGGGCGGCCCCGACACCATCAGGTCGCGGCTGCACGGCGTGATCCTCGGGCCACGCAGCCGCCCCGCGTCGACGGCCTTGCGCAGCGCCATGTCGATGCCGGAGACGGAGCCCGCGCCGACGAAGCCGGTGTAGCCGAGGGACAGCAGCCGGGTCGTGTTCTCGGCGGCGGCCAGGGTGAGTTCGGGGACGGAGTACTTGAACAGCATCTCCCGCCCGTCGAGGACGTCGAGGTACGCGATGTGCGTGTGCCCGAGCGTCATCCCGGGCATGACGGTGCGTCCGCCGAGGTGGAGGACGTCCACCCCGGGGTCGTGCAGCGGGGCGAGGTCGACGGGCAGGACGGCCTCGATCCGCTCCCCGTCGATCAGCACACTGCGGTGCGGCAGCGAGGGCCTGCCCCGTCCTTCCTGGACGGTGGCGTCGTGCAGCAGGGTCTTGCGTGACATGAGGGAGGCTCCCGTGGTGTGTGTCAGGCGTCGGCGTGTCCGAAGAGCGTCCAGACGACCTCCGCGCCCGGGCGTGTGGCCACCCAGCGCAGCCGGTGGGCGCGGACGCCGGGGGCGTTGGTGACGGCCAGGTCGGCGCCGCCGCGCGCGAGGATCGCGGCGGCGTCCTGGGTGGACCCGGCGTCGACCCAGCGCACCGGCCGGTCACCCAGTCCGGCGGGCGCGACCTCGGCGTAGATGCGGCGCACCTCCCACATGGCGGCCACCGAGACGGGCCCGGTCCCCGGGGGCGGGCCGGGCTCGTCGTCCGCCCGGGCGGCGATCCCGTACTCCGGAGTGGCCTGGGCGAAGAACGCCCGCAGCCGCAGGCCGCCGTGCCAGTGGAACCTGGTCAGCCCCTGGTACGCACTGGGCACGAGGGCGAACTCCACCTTCCGCGAAACGAGTTCGCTGAGCACGGCGTCGAAGCTGGGCAGCAGCGCGAGGCGCAGCCCGTACCGCTCCGCGAGGGAGACTGCGGTGAGATGACTCGACGTGCCGGCGGGCCCCAGCGTCCCGAGCGAACACCCGGGCTGCTCGGCCCACTGCCGGGTCAGCTCGGTCCAGCGCGCCCGGTACTCCTCGGCGGGCGCGAGGTCAGCGGGTGTAGCCACGGTTCACCGCCATCTTCTGGGCCACCTTGGTCTCGTGGTCGGGCTCGGTACGCCGGTCGACGATCCGCGCGGCCTTCCAGCTGACGAACGCGCCCGTGCTGACGATCGGGTCGAGCCCGTCGCTCAGCTCGGCCCGCACGGGCACGCCCAGGTCGGCGGCGGCCCGGTCGCACACCCCGTCCGCGACGCCCGCGGGGTCGTCCACCAGGCCCTTGAGCAGTTCGAGCCGGACCGTGAGCCGGTCCTGTCCGTCCGCGTCCCGCTCGATCACGACCTGATACCCGGCGGCACCGGTCACGCCCGTCATCACGGCGGTCTCGATCTGGCCGGCCGTGAACCGACGCCCGCCCAGGTCGAGCCGGTCCAGGGTGCGTCCGACGATCCGCACCAGGTCGCCCGGCATCTCGCAGTCGCAGCCGGACGGCTCCTCGATCGCCACGACGTCGCCGGTGCGGTAGCGGACGAGCGGCTTGACCCCGTCCACCAGCATGGTGACGGTCAGCTCCCCGCTGCCCCGGGCCCCGTGGGACCTCCCGCTCTCCGGTTCCACCACCTCGATCAGGTAGTTGGTCTGGGACAGGTGCATCCGCTTGTTGCGGCAGGAGGTGGCGATCACGAACGCCTCCTGGGAGCCGTACAGGATGTTGTGCACGTCGGCGCCCCAGACTGCCTCCAGGTTCCGCGCCAGGGCCGGGGTGCACATCTCGCCGGTGACGAACAGCAGCCGGACCGCGAAGTCGCGGCGCAGGTCGTAGCCGAAGTGCTCGGCCGCCTTGGCGAGAGTGAGCGCGACGCCCGGGGTGCAGCAGATGACCTCCAGCTCCAGGTCCCGCATCAGCTGGAGGGCCTTCTGGAAGCCGATGACCGGGGAGTACGGCCAGATCTTGGCGTTCATGGAGCCGGTGTTGCGGGCCACGTCCCCCAGGGTGTCCCCGAAGGAGTGCACCTCGGTCGGTCCCATGAGCCCGATCCTCGGGGCGTGGTCCCCGAAGTGGTGCCGGAAGATCGACGCCCAGGACTCGGTGACGTGCGCGTTGCTCGCGACGACCTCCCGGCCGTCGCGCGGGCAGGGGGTGGCGGCGCCGGTGGTCCCGGTCGTCTCGTAGAAGAAGACCGCGTCGGCCAGCGGCCGGCTCAGGACGTCGAGCATCTCCCGGCGGAGGTCGGTCTTGGTGGTGAAGGGCAGCGCGGTCAGGTCGCCGGGCGTGACGGAGGCGAGGTCGACGTCCTTCAAGTGCCTCGCGTAGAAGGGTGATCCGCTGCCGACCTGCTCCAGGACGGTCCGCAGCTGACGCGACCGCCAGCCGTCGAGGGCCTCCGGGGTGATGGTGCGGTCGTAGAAGGCGCGGTGGACGTCCAGGTACCGCGCGGCGAACTCGGCCGCGGGGCCGTGCGTGGGCAGCCACATGGCGTGGCTCCTCTCGAAACTGGAAGGAAAGGGAATGGGGGGGAGACAGAGGGAGACAGGGGCGACAGGGGCGGGCCGGAACGGACGCGGGATCAGGCAGGGCGACGAAGCCCTTCCGGGCAGCCGGAACCCATCCGGCGACGCGGTCGTGCCCCGAGCGTCCGCCGTGGCCGGGGCTGCGCGGTGCGGCCCGGCCGGGGGTACGCCCTGCCCGAAGGGGTCGGAGGAGGGGCGAGAGAGCCTGGGGTGACGGCCCCTCACGCGGCGGAGACGCGGCCCGGCACGGCCGGGAGGGGACGGGACAGGGGAGAGGACGGGCGCGGCCGCACCCTCAGCCCAGCCCCCCGTTCACGTCCAGGACCGTCGCCGTGACATACCCGGCCCCCGGCCCCGCCAGGAACCGCACAGCCGCGGCGACCTCCCCGGCCTCCCCCAGCCGCCCCACGGGAACCCGCGCCGCGTAGTCGGCCCGCCGCTCCCGGGGAATCCGCGCGGCCATGGGCGTGTCGATCACCCCGGGCGCGACCGCGTTGACCCGGATGCCGTGCGCGGCCAGCGACCGCCCCAGTCCCCGCGTCAGCGTGATCACGGCCCCTTTGGACGCCCCGTAGGCGGCATCGGGACTCCCCGACTGCCCGCTGATGGAGGCCACGTTGACGACACTCCCGGGCCGCCCCGCCGCGATCAGGAGACGGGCGAAGGCCTGCGTACAGAAGAACGCGGAGGTCGCGTTGCTGTCGAAGACCCGCCGGTACGACTCCGCGTCGTAGTCGAGGAAGTCCCGCGCCTCGTACACCCCGGCGTTGTTGACGAGAACGTCCGGCACTCCGTACGTCTCCTCGATCCGCCGGAAGAGCCCGGCGACGGCGTCCGGATCACCGACGTCGGCGACCACTTCGCCATGGGCGCCAGGACCGGCGCCACCGCCCCGGATGTCGACGGCGATCACGCGGCACCCGTCCTCCGCGAGAGCAGCGGTGACGGCTCGGCCGATGCCTCCGGCGCCACCGGTCACGACGGCGAGCGCTCCGTTCAGCTCCTTCATGGTTGATCCCCCCGAGTAGTGACGAGCCCAGGTCGGGAGCTAGCCCACGGCCCCGGCCGCGGCCCGGCTCCCCGCCCCCGCGAGAAAGTTCTCGAACAGCCGGAGCCCGTCCTCCGTCATGACGCTCTCCGGATGGAACTGCACCCCCTCGACCGCGAGCGTCCGGTGCCGCAGCCCCATCACGTACGCGTCGTCGAGCGACGTGGCGGTCACCTCCAGCTCCGTCGGCACGGGCTCGGTGACGATCAGCGAGTGGTAGCGGGTCACGGTCAGCGGCTCCGCGGCACCCGCGAACAGCCCCCGCCCGTCGTGCCGTACGGGACTGGTCTTGCCGTGCATCAGGTTCCTGGCCACGGCGATCTCCGCCCCGTACGCCAGGCCGATGGCCTGGTGCCCGAGGCAGACGCCGAGCAACGGCACCCTTCCGGCGAAGGCGTGCACCAGCTCGACGTGCCCGGAGTCGGCGGGATGGCCGGGCCCGGGACCGAGCACCACGGCATCCGGCCGCGTCGCCACCAGCTGCTCGGGCGTCCGGGTACGCGAGCGCACCACCTCGGTCCGCGCCCCCAGGGTCAGCAGGTACTGATCGATGATGTGGCTGAAGCTGTCGTACGCGTCGACCAGCAGCACCTTCGGACCGCTCACGGCAGCAACTCCTCCCCGGTCAGCGCCCAGTAGGCGGCGCTCATCTTGGCCAGCGTCTCCCGCCACTCCCCGGCAGGCTCGGAGTCGGCCACCACACCCGCCGAGGCCTGGGTGGTGAAACGGCCGTGCCCGTCGTGGACGGCGGTGCGGATGCACAGGGCGAGCACGGCGTAGCCGCGTACGTCGACCAGGCCCAGGGCCCCCGCGTAGATGCCCCGGGGGTCGTCCTCGATGTCGTTGATGATCTCCATGGCCCGCACCTTCGGGGCGCCGGTCATGGTCCCGGCGGGGAAGGTCGCACGGATCGAGTCCCAGACGTCCGGCCCGTCGCCGCCGCGCCCGGACACGGTGCCGGACACGGTCGACACCAGATGGTGGACGTACGCGAAGGGCTCGACCTCCATCATCGTGTCGACCGACAGGGTGCCCGGCTCGCACACCCGCCCGATGTCGTTACGGCACAGGTCGACGAGCATCACGTGCTCGGCCTGCTCCTTGGCGCTGGCCCGCAGCTCGGCCACCCGCCGGGCGTCCTCCTCCGGATCGGCGGCGCGGGGCGTGGTCCCCGCGATCGGCCGCATGACGATCCGGCCGTCCTCGATGCGCAGGAACAGTTCGGGGCTGGCCCCGATCACCGTGTGCCCGGCCCAGGGGACCAGGTACATGTACGGGGAGGGGTTGCGGTGCCGCAGCCGGCGGTAGGCCTGGAACGGCGTCAGGTCGGACTCGACGTCGATGCGGTGACCGATCTGGATCTGGTAGCTGTCGCCCACCCCGATGTGGCGCAGGCAGCGCTCCACCCGCTCGGCGAAGGTCGCCTCGTCGACGTTGTCCCGCACGGACCGGGGCGCGGGCGCCGCGGGCGGCTCCGCCGGGCCGGGCTCCCCGGTCACCGCGGCTGCCAGGGCCTCGCCCGGCGGGCGCCCGGTGTCCGGCGGCAGCAGGTCACCGGAGGCGGCGAGATGCCGGACGGCGCCGCTGTCCAGGTCGTACCAGACGGTGTCGCGGAACAGCGCGAGCGTGCAGCGCGGCAGGTCCGACTCCCGCTGGGACTGGGGGAGTTCCTCGATGTCCCAGGCGGCTTCGTAGGCCAGCGTGGTGAGGAAGCCGAAGGCGAAGGTGGAGGCAGGCAGTTCGGTGTCGACACTGAAGGCGCCCTGCACCGTGCGCAGCATCCGCCAGGTGTCACGGACGCGCGGAGCCGCCCACACCCGTACGCCGCCGTCCTCGGCCGCCGGGGCGGAGCCCCCCGCCGCCTCGGTGACGAACCCGGCGAGGGCCTCGCCCAGCGGGCCGGGTGCGGTCAGCTCCACGCGGTCCGCGTAGAGCCGCAGTTCGGCCAGACGGCCCCAGCCGACGGCGGCGGAGTGCCGGTCCTGGGCGGGCCCGTCGAGGCTCTCGAAGAGGTACAGGTCGTCGTCGGCCCGCTCACGGGCGAGGGCTTCGTAGACCCGCACAGGATCGCTGGGCGGCAGTTCGACGGCATCGACCCGCACTCGGATCGAGCCGGGCTCGGCAGGCGGCTCCCCCACAGCCCCGGGCACCCCCGAGACGGAGAACTCCGCCATCACATCCGGCATCAAGGACACGGAACGAACCTTCCCGGCGCACCCGGCTCACGGCCGGGTCCCCCTCCCCCAGTGGGCGGGTCGGTGGCCCGCCGCACAACAGATCCACGTGGGGCCGTGCCGCTCCCTTGCGGCTCCCCCGGCCCTGACCGACCACGACGACCTACCCCCGTCAAGAGGCGCATCTGGTCGAATAGTTACGCGAATGTCCGTACGAAGTGACTTCATCAAACGGGGAAGTTCTTCGTCCATGCCACTTCGCCGGCCGAAAAGGAGACCACTTGTCCTGGCACCTCGCCCTCACTGTGGACCGCACGGCACGGCTGCCGCTGGCCGCGCAGATACGGGGCTCGCTGCGGAAGCTCATCGAGGACGGGACACTGCGTCCCGGCTCGCGCATCCCGTCGAGCAGGCAGCTCGCGAGCGACCTCGGCGTGGCCAGGAGCGTGGTGGTGGAGGCGTACGAACAGCTCGCCGCCGAGGGCTACCTGGTGACCCGGCGCGGCTCGGGAACCCGGGTCGCGCAGGGCACCCAGCCCTCGCCCGGCCCCGCGTCCTCCCTGCTCCCCGCCCCCGTGGACGTCCCCGCGGGCACCTGGGACCTGCGCACCGGCACCTCCGACACCGCGGCGTTCCCCCGGCAGGACTGGATCCGCTCGGTCACCGCTGTGCTGGCGGACGCGGGCCGCGCCGAGCTGGGCTACTCACCGCCCAGCGGGGTACCGCTGGCCCGGCACGTCCTGGTCGGCTATCTGGGCCGGGTGCGCGGGGTGCGCACCCGGCCGGAGAGCCTCATGATCACGGCGGGTTTCGCCCAGGGACTCGCGATGCTGTGCAAGGTGCTGCGGGAGCGCGGCCATGACGCGCTGGCCGTGGAGGACCCCGGGCACCCGGGCGAGTGGGAGTTCATCGCGGGCGCCGGGCTGCGCCCGGTGGGCATCCCGGTGGACGAGGACGGGATGCGGGTGGACCTGCTGCCGGAGAGCGGGGCCCGCGCGGTGCTCACGACGCCCGGCAACCAGTTCCCGACCGGTGTCCGGCTGAGCCCGGAGCGGAGGGAGCGGCTGGTGGCGTGGGCACGGGCCGTGGACGGCTATGTGGTGGAGGACGACTTCGACAGCGCGTACCTGAACCGCGCCGACCGGGTGCCCGCGTTGCAGAGCCTGGCGCCGGACCGGGTCGTGTACGCGGGCAGCGCGAGCAAGGTGCTGGCCCCGGCGCTGCGGCTGGGCTGGCTGGCGGCCCCGTCCGAACTGATGGCGTCGATCGAGTACGCGCGGGTGGGCTGGGACATCGGCTGCTCCGGGATCGAGCAGCTCGCGTTCGCGCACTTCATCTCGACGGGTGCGTACGAACGCCACCAGCGCAGGCTGCGCACGGAGTTCGGCCGCCGCCGGGAGACCGTCCGGGCCGAGGTGCCGGTCCACCTCCCGGGCGCCGAGGTCCTCGGCGGCGACAGCGGCCTCCAGGCGTACGTCCGTCTCCCGCCCGGCACCGACGAGGACGCCCTGGTCCGCAGCGCCCGCGGCCGCTCCGTGCTGGTACGCGGCGGCACCTTCTACACCCTCACCGACGACACCCTGGCCCCCCGGACCCGCCCGCCCGCGATCGTCCTCAGCTACGCGGGCACACCCCCGGACTCCCTCCGCGCGGCCCTGAGCACCCTGGGCGCGTGCTACCGCGAGGAGCAGGGCGGTTGAGCCCGCCGCACGCGAGGCTCCGTGCCGACCGGGCGGCGCACCCGGTCCGCCGTCACCTGCGATGCTTGCGGTCATGACAACCGCGTCCCCACCGCCCTCCGAGCTGCCCTACCACCGCATGGCCCGGGTCACGGACCGCCACAGCTGGTGGCGCCCGCCGCTCGGCACCCTGCTGGTGTTCGGCGGCTGGATCCCGGCCATGCTGGTCCTGGTCGTCGGCGCCGAGATAGCCGGCCTGCTGGCCGGCCTCCCGCAGCTGCCGGACGACGAAGGCACGGACTTCGGCCCGGTGGTGTCGACGGCACTGGACCTGCTGGTCATCGCGATCGCGCTGCCGCTGGTGCTGCTGGCAGTCCGGTGGGTGGGCGCCCGGCCCGCGGGCACGGTGTCGTCGGTCACGGGGCGGCTGCGGGTCGGCTGGCTGGGCCGGTGCCTGATGGCCGCGGCGGCGGTGCAGGCGCTGTCCACGACGGTCATGCTGCTGCTCCCGGCCGGCGAGACAGCCGAGGATGCCCCGGCCGACGTGTGGGTGGGCTGGGGCCCGTACGCGGCCTCGCTCACGATGCTGATCCTCCTGGTCCCGCTCCAGGCCGCGGCGGAGGAGTACGTGTGCCGGGGCTGGCTGTTCCAGGCGGTCGGCCAGTTCCTGCGCTCCCCGTGGCTGGCGACGCTCCCCCAGGCGCTGGTGTTCGCGGCACTGCACGGCTGGGGCACGGTGTGGGGCTTCGTCGACCTGCTGGTCTTCGGCGTGGTCGTCGGCATGCTGTCGGTCCGTACCGGCGGCCTGGAGGCGGCGATCTCGCTGCACGTGGTGAACAACCTGGTCGCGTTCGGCTTCACCGCGGCGTTCGTCGACGGCCTGCTGTCCGAGGAGACGGCGGCGGACATGCCGTGGGAGATGGCCGTCGTGGACATCGTGTCCATCCTGCTCTACGCCGCGCTCATCCTGTGGCTGACCCCGAGGGGCCCCCGCCCTCCGGAGCGCCTCTCCCCTCTGCCGGTCACTCCGGCGGCCCTCCCGACGCCCCCGTACCCGTACGCCCACGCCGCCCCGCCCGCGTACGGCCCCTACGGCGCGGTGCCGCCGCCCCACGGCCCGTACGGCGCGGTGCCGCCACCGCACGGCCCCTACGGCGCGGTGCCGCCACCGCACAGCGCCGTACCGCCCACGCCTGGAGGGACGCTACCGGCGGGGCAGGAGGGGCAGGAGGACGCCAGGTTGACGCGGTGACAGGGGCGTGGCTCCGAGGAGGCGAGAGGTCTCAGCCGTCGCACCTGCCTCCGCTGCCTCCACGCTCCGCAGCTACGGGTGGTAGAGGGCCTCGGCACGTGCCGTGTCGACGGCCCCGTCCTCCGCCGCGAGACGCAGGAAGTACCGCACCTGCCATGCCTGAGTGCTGCCCGCCTGACGACTCGCCGTGGTGACCCACGGCGGGTAGACCCGGAAGCCCCGCTTCCCACCGGAGCCGTTCCGGGACATGACGCCGCGCTCGCACAGCGCCTCCCGCGGGAACACGAACTGCCCGAAGTGCCCGCCGTCCCCGCTGTCGCGGCTGCTGACGACCACGAGGTCGATGCCGTCCCCGGCGTCGAAGGGCCGGATCGGTCCCGCCTCGGACCGCTGCCACACCGTCACGAACTGCCCGGCCTTCGCCGGCGTGGTCCTGGCGACGCGGAACCTGACCGCCAGCCCGTCGAGCGTGAACCCGTGCGCCGCGTACTCGGCGCCCTCCGGTTCGGGCACCGGCCGCGAGCAGGCGAACCCGCCGGGCCCGTACACGAGCGTCCACGCCGCCAGCAGGTCTTCGTGAAGCCCCGCCCAGGGCTGGTCAGCCGCCATGCGCCCCATGGTGCCACCACGCCACGCGGCAGGGCCCGGCTGCCGCTACCGCCGCCCCGTCTTCAGCGCCGCGACGAACGGCGCCCAGGCACGGGCCGTGACCGTGACCACCGAGCCACCCGGAACCTTGCTGTCCCGGACCGGGACAACGCCGGGGACATCGTCGGCAACCTCGACGCAATCGCCGCCGTCGCCGTTGCTGTAGCTGCTCTTACGCCAGCGAGGCGCGCCCGTTGTCACCGCCGCCCCGTCTTCAGCGCCGCGACGAACGGCGCCCAGGCACGGGCCGTGACGGTGACCACCGAGCCACCCGGGACCTTGCTGTCCCGGACCGGGACAACGTCGGGGACATCGTCAGCAACCTCGACGCAGTTGCCGCCGTCGCCGTTGCTGTAGCTGCTCTTACGCCAAAGGGCGCCCTTCAACCCATCGAGGTTGCTTGCCATTTCGGTAGTCCTCAGACGCTTGTTCGATCATGGCGAGGGACGCCTCCGGTGCCAACGCGGCAGCCCTGAGCCGATCGTATGCCCTGCGGTACCGCTTCACGAGGCCCGGGTCGTCCAGGATCTGGCCGTGATACGGGCCCTCCGTATAGACGAAGGGCGGCTCGTCGTCGAACTCCATGAACGTCAGCGACATCGCCGTGAAAGGATGCGTCGCCGCGTTCCACGGGAGGACTTGCAGAACAACCCGTCGCCGCTGCGCCAGGGTCGCGATGTGGTCCAACTGTGCGGCCATGTCCTCTGGAGCCACCAGTGGGTGCCACACCTGGGACTCATGGAAGATCACCCAGTACTCCGGCCTCTTGCAGTCGTCGAAGAGGCGGGCCCGCGCCAGCCGGTCACGGATCTTCGCCCCCACCTCCTCTTCGAGGTTCAGAGGATGCGTGGCGTGGATGATCGCCCGTGCATAGGTCGCGGTCTGGAGGAGTCCTGGGATTAGGGCGCAGGCCCACTCCTCGATCACCCGTGCCCGCGTCTCCGCCTCCGCGATCGGCGCGAAGTACGACGCGTGGGCGCCCTGTCTGGCCTTCCGCACGTCCTCGCAGCAACGCTCGAAGTAGCCGTCCGTCTTGAGGGCCTGGTCCACGTGGCGGGCCAGGTCCACCGGCATGCGGCGGTTGCCGCGTTCGATCTCGCTCAGGTACGTGACCCCGTAGAAGCTGCCCTCCACAAGCTGTGCCAGTGAAAGGCCTGCCTTCTCCCGCTGGAACCTCAACTCCTTTCCGTAGAAGCACGGAACGCTCCGCCACCCGTCGATGTCATACCGCTTCCCCTGCCCCATGGGTGACCGCCTTTCACACCTGGCGCCGTGTCGCCGAAACCCCTTTTCACGGTACGCCCCGTCACGCCACCGTGTGACCGGTTCGTCACTCAACGCACAGAAGGGATGAAGGCCCATGGACAAGGCCAAGGACACGGAACGGGAGCTGGACCGGGAGGCGGGCATCCTCGTCAACCAGCTCCGGATCACCCTCGGTTCGCTCGGTGTCAAGTTGCCTTCGCTCGGGCGGGACTTCGGGATGCCGCCGCTGATCGTGCTCGGGAACTGCAACCTCGCCACCGCCCGCGCACTGCTCGACGTGCTGCGGGAGGTCCCGGAGCGGCGGCCGGCGGGCCTCGGCGCGGTCGCGCGGGCCGCCGAGTAGGGCCGGCGCGTCATTCTGCGGCCGGGCCGGAACAGTCCGGCCGCAGACGCGACTCTGGTTGGATGACGGTCCATGGACGCGATACTGACCAGCGTCATCGCCGTGCTCGGGACCCTGTTGGGCTCGGCCCTGACGCACGTCTTCCAGCAGCGCACCGCTCTGCGCGCCGAGCAGAGCAGCCGTGAGGCGCACCTGCGGCAGGAGCGGCTCGACGTGTACGGCACGTACGCCGCGCAGCTCGTGGAGTTCCGTCAGGCCATGGTCCACCACTGGATCTGCGTGCACGAGGGCCGCGACGCCGACGACGAGGTCTCCCTGCGCAGGCGCTCGTACGAGCTGCGCGCCGGCGCCCAGCAGGCCCTGTTCCAGCTTCAGCTGATCACGGACGCGCCGGAGGTCAACACCGCCGCGGCGGAGGCCTTCAGGGCGATCGGCAAGCTCAACCGCGCGACGGACCGCGCGGACCTCGACACCCGGCGGGAGTCGGCCAGGGACCTGATCGACACCTTCGTCGTGACGGCCCGCCGCCACGTCTGACCGCCGTTCCGGCCGTACGCGTCCGCCGAAGGCCGCAAGGCGCCGCATCCGCACAGGTTCGTGACCGCTCGGTGATCCCGGCTTGTCACGATCCAGGGATGGCGCGAACAACGAGACCGCGGGTGCGGCGACGCCGGATCGTCCGCACAGTGGCTGTGCTGGCGGGCCTGGCCGCCGCGGGATGGTACGGCTACACGCAGCTGACCCTGACCGGCATGTCGCGGAGCTGGGCGGTCGACGCGGCGAGCCGCACGGCGGAGGCGGAGAGCGAACACCGCCTGGAGGAGATCGTCGACGGTCTGCCCGGCGTCTCGCGGCAGCTCGGCGCCTCGGCCACGGACCACTGCCGTCGTCACGTCCCCTTCGAGGGGGAGTCCGCGGGCCCGCTGGGCTGCCAGTGGCGGATGGACCGGTACGTCGTCCTCGACGGGGACACCCGGACGGCCGGTGAGGCATGGGCGAAGGCCCTGGGCGAGGACCGGTGGACCGGCGCACGGGCGCCGTTCCCCGCCGACTACGCCGCCACCTCCGAGCGGTACGAGTACCGCGACCCGAAGACGCGCGACAGCCTTGTCGTCACCATCGTCGAGGACAGCCGTGAGCTTCATGTCATCGACGACCCGCGCTTCATCGAGCCCTGGGAGGAGTACCGGCGCGAGCAGCGGAGCTTCACCGGCCGGAAGGCAGCCGAGCACGTCGTGTCAGAAGGCGGACGCGTCGCGAGGATCTCGTTCGTGCGCGCCTACTACGGGCAGGAGGGCAGCGCCCCCTTCGGACCGAAGCTCTGACGGGCCTCGCCCCCGGCCAGGAGTTCGGCCGGGAGGGCGGCTCGGGCGCCGAGGACCTCGATGCCGAGCAGTTGCCCCGACGCGTCGAAGTCGAGCGTCAGTTCCGCCTCGACGCCCGGGGCGCCGACCGTGACCTGACTCACGGCCGCCCCGTCCTCGATGCCCGGGACAAGGGAGACGTACGCGACGTCGTTCTCCCTGTCGTACTCGATCTGCATGGTCTCACTCCCCTGCGGTCGGCGTACGCCACGGTATCCGCCCCTCGGGGCGGCCCTCGCGGGCGTACACCGTCACCCCGCCCGCCGCGTGCACCCGCCGCCAGTGGCCCGCCCCCTCGGCCGCCCGCCGCACCGCCCCCGCCTGTCCCGCGGGCCACGGGTCGCCGTCCCGTACGACCAGCCACCGCACCCGCGGCAGCGCCCGTTCCGTCGCCAGGTACACGGTCGTACGGTCCACGAGGTGCGGCACGAGGCTGTTGCTCGCCGCCACGGCCGCGCCGTCCGGGACCAGCCGCAACGCCTCACGAGCGGCGGCGGCAGGCGGCGGGTCCCGCCAGAAGTCCGGCGACCACGAGGCGCTCAACGGCCCGGTGCCCACCGACACCGCAGCCGCCAGCGCCACCACGGACACCCACCGCCCCGGCCGCGCACACCGCCGCAGCCCCTCCGCGGCCGCCGCGAACACCACCGGCATCAGCACCGCCGAGTAATGCAGTCCCGGCCCCCAGTACGCCGGGTTCGGGGACAGGAAGCGCCACGCCAGGGTCGGAACCGCCAGCAGCACCAGCGGGCTTCGCAGCGCCAGGCCCGCCGTCACCGCCACCAGCAGCGCGACCGTCACGGCCTTCGTGTCCCAGCCGTCCCCCACCCCGTACCCGTGCGGCTGGTGCACGTACCCGTAGCGGCCGTCCGGCGCCGCCGCCGGGAGCAGCACCGCCACCGTCAGCACCGCCCCCACGCACCCGGCCGCGCACAGCGCGAGCCCCGTCCGGCGGTCGTGCCGCGACAGCAGCAGGCCCAGCACCGCCACCGTCGCCCCCAGGTCCTCCTTCACCAGCAGCAGCGGCGCCGCCCACCACGCGGCCGCGCGCCACCGGCCCTCCGTGTACGCCGCGCAGGCCAGGGCCGACAGCGGTACTGCGAAAGCGACTTCGTGGAAGTCGAAGGCCACCAGGTCCTGGAGCCCGAACGACGCCGCGTACGACAGACCCAGCACCCACCCGGCCGTCCGCGTCACCACGTACACCGACACCGCCACCAGCCCCGCCTGCGCCACCAGCAGCACCTCGACGCGCGGCACCAGCGCGTACACCGGGCCCAACAGCCCCACCAGAGGGTGGAAGTGGTCTCCCAGCAGGGGATACGCCGCGCCCGCGAAGCCCTCGGGTGCCGTCGCCGTGCGGATCTCCGACACCGGCAGGCGGCCCTCGGCGTACGAGCGCACCGCCTGGCCGAAGATCCCCAGGTCGTACGCCGTCGTCTCGAAGCGGGCGTGGCGGCGCAGGGCGTACACGGTGTACGCGAGGAAGGACAGCGCCCCCACCGCCAGTGATCGTTCGTGTCGCATGGTGGCGGAGCCTGGGGGACGGCCCCTGAGCTGCGGCTCAAGGCGGCTGAGGATTTCCTCAGGGACCGTCCCGGCCCCGCCCCCATACTGGCTGCCGTGCGCGTACTGGTGATCGAGGACGAGGAGCGGCTCGCCTGCTCCCTCCAGCGGGGGCTGTCCGCCGTCGGGTACACCGTGGATCTCGCGCGCGACGGCGTGACCGGACTGCACCTCGCGCGCGAGCACCCGTACAACGCCGTGCTGCTCGACCTGATGCTCCCCGGACTGAGCGGCTACCGGGTGTGCGCCCGGCTGCGCGCCGAGGGCAACGACGTGCCGGTGCTGATGCTCACCGCGAAGAACGGCGAGCAGGACGAGGCCGAGGGTCTCGACACCGGCGCCGACGACTACCTGGCCAAGCCGTTCTCGTACGTCGTGCTGGAGGCCCGGCTGCGCGCGCTGATCCGGCGGGGCGGGGCCCGCCATCCGGCCGTGCTGGAGTGCGGCGACCTGTGGCTGGACCCGGCACGCCGGTCCTGCGGCCGGGGCCGTCGGGCGATCGGCCTGACGCCCAAGGAGTTCGCGCTGCTGCACAGCCTGCTCCAGCGTCGGCCCGGGGAGGTCGTGAGCAAGTACGACCTGCTCGACGAGGTGTGGTCCGCCGACTTCACCGGCGACCCGAACATCGTGCAGGTGTACGTCTCCGCCGTGCGCCGCAAGATCGACGGGCCGTTCGGGACGGAGACGATCGAGACCGTCCGGGGGGCGGGGTACCGGGTACGGCCCGGTGCGTGACGCCAGGTGGGCCCCTCCGCCGCTCCCCGTGTGCGCGGCGGCGCTGATGAGCGCGGGAGTCGTGGCCGTGTCGGCGGAGGCGGTCGTTTACGCGGAGCTGGCGGCCGGGGTGCCGCCGCCCCAGGACACCCCGGCCGTGTACACCGACCGCGTCGGACCCGTCGTCGGGCTGCTCGCCTGGCCCGGCTGGCTGCTGGGCGCCCTGGCCGTCACCCTCGTCTGCTGGGCCGCCGGGCACGGGCTGCCCCGGGCGCCCCGGCGCCGGGCCGCGCTCACCGCCGGCGCCTCCTCTGCGCTCCTGTACCTCACGTACGTGGGGTGGCTCGGTGACTTCAACGAGGCGCAGCCCTGGCGGGCCGCGTTCTCCGTCTACCGATGGAGCCTCGGCTTCGTCGGCCCGGCGTCCGGGCTGCTCACCGGGCTCGCCGTCTGGGCGGCGCTACGGGGCGGGAACTCCCGGCTGTCGTTCCGGGGACGGCTGATGCTGGCCGCGTCGCTCGCGGCGGGGCTCCTCTTCCTCGTCGCCCTCCATCTGCTGTGGGCCGCCCAGAACGAATGGCAGGCGATCAGCGATCTGTACTGGGTCCTGTTGTCCACCGCCGTACCGGTAGTGGGCGTGCTGACGGGGCTGCTGGTGCAGCTCGGGGCCGCCCGCGCGCTCCGTCCCGTCGAGGCGATCCGCCGGGAGCTGGAGGACATCACCGGCAGTTCGCTGGACCGGCGGGTTCCGGTGCCGCCCACCGAGGACCTGATCGCGCACTTGGCCCGCACCACGAACGGCACACTGGACCGGCTGGAGGCGGCGTCCGCCCGGCAGCGGGAGTTCGTCGCGGACGCCGCGCATGAGCTGCGGAGCCCGCTGGCCGCGCTGCGGACGCAGCTGGAGGGGGCGCTGCGGCACCCGGAGGGGGCGGACTGGGAGGGCGTCGTGGCGGGCGCCGCCGCCGATGTCGTGCGGCTCCAGGCGCTGGCCGACGACCTGCTGCTGCTCGCCCGGATGGACGGGACGCCGTACGCGGAGGCGGGCGGGGTCGTCGATCTGTCGGGGATCGCGGAGGATCTCGTGCGGGAACATCGGCATCTGCCCACGTCGGAGGGGCTGACACTGGAGCTGGACGCACCGCCGGTACGGGTGCCGGGGGACGCCGGGTCGCTGGAGCGGCTGCTGCGGAACCTGCTCGGCAACGCCTGCCGCCACGCCACCGCCCGGGTCCTCGTGGCCGTACGGGTGGAAGACGGGACCGCGGTCCTGGAGGTGCTGGACGACGGGCCCGGGATCCCGGCGGACGACCGGGAGCGGGTCTTCGCGCGGTTCACCCGGCTGGACGAGGCGCGGGCACGGTCCTCCGGCGGTGCGGGGCTGGGCCTGGCCATCGCGCGGGAGATCGCGGTACGGCACGGGGGCACCCTGCGGGCCGCCGCGAGCCGGTGGGGCGGGGCCCGGCTGGTGGCGCGGCTGCCGGGCGGTGTCAGCCCCGGCGGGGACAGCCCCGGCGGCGGTCAGAGCTGGACCGGATAGAGCACCAGCAGCACCACCGCGCCCGTCAGGGTCAGCACGGTCAGGCCGAACAGCAGCACCCTCGGGCGCCGGGCGTGGGCGCGGCCCGCGACGGAGGCGAAGAACAGGACCAGGGCGAAGAGGACGGCCGTCAGGACGTAGTTGTCCGAGCGCTGGTTGGACTGCCGGGCCTTCGCGGACAGGCGCTCCGCCTCCTTGAGCTCCTTCACCGCCTCCGCCAGGGTCGCCAGCTGGTACTCCGGCATGGAGAAGGGGGTCGACGGCGCATCGGGGTCGGTCAGCGGCCGGGTCTTCAGCCAGGCGTTCACGGCGGGCTTGAACTCGCTGCGGAAGCGGGTGAAGAGCAGGCCCGACACGCTGTCGGGGTCGGGCACGTACTCGCCCTCGGGCCGCTTCGACGGGTCCGCGAGGATCTCCTCGTTCAGCGCGGTGAGCCACTGGGTGAACATGATCACGTCGATGGTGAGGAACTGGCCCGCCTCCGTGGACTGGCGCGTGGACTCGGTGCGGGCGGCGGACGCGGCGGCGAAGGAGTTCGCCTGGACGCCGCCCCACTTCTGGCTCTGGAAACCGGCCCACGCCGTGCCCACGGCCGCCAGCGCGAGGATCACCGCCAGGGTGAACTCGAACCAGCCGCCGCCTTCCATCCAGGAGGCGGACTCCTCGTCGTCACCGGGCTCGGCGGGCATGCGGCCACCGTAGGCACGGGGCGGTGAGCGGCGCCCGCCCGCGTGCGCCGATCGTGGCAGCCCGTGACGGCGGGCCCGGGGGCGGTGGCCTGCCGTGGTTGAGACGCGTCACAGATCCCGGTGAGGGGTTGCCCTTATTACCAGCGGGTAGCATCATCGAAGCTACTAGCTGGTAGATGCACGAGGAACCTGCCTCCCGATCCCTTACGGAGCCGTTCGCCATGGGGCACTACAAGTCGAATCTCCGCGACATCGAGTTCAACCTCTTCGAGGTCCTCGGCCGCGACAAGGTGTACGGCACCGGTCCGTTCGAGGAGATGGACGTCGACACCGCCAAGAGCGTTCTCGACGAGCTCTGCCGGCTCGCCGAGAACGAGTTCGCCGAGTCCTTCGCCGACGCGGACCGCAACCCGCCGGTCTTCGACCCGGAGACGAACACCGCGCCGGTCCCGGCCTCGTTCAAGAAGTCCTACAAGGCCTTCATGGACTCCGAGTACTGGCGCCTCGGCCTGCCCGAGGAGATCGGCGGCACCACCTCGCCCCGCTCCCTCATCTGGGCTTACGCGGAGCTGATCCTCGGCTCCAACCCGGCCGTGTGGATGTACTCCTCGGGCCCCGCCTTCGCCGGCATCCTCTTCGAGGAGGGCAACGAGGCGCAGAAGAAGATCGCCCAGATCGCCGTCGAGAAGCGCTGGGGCTCCACCATGGTCCTGACCGAGCCGGACGCCGGTTCGGACGTCGGCGCCGGCCGCACCAAGGCGATCCAGCAGGAGGACGGCTCCTGGCACATCGAGGGCGTGAAGCGCTTCATCACCTCCGGTGAGCACGACATGGAGGAGAACATCCTCCACTACGTCCTCGCCCGCCCCGAGGGTGCCGGTCCGGGCACCAAGGGCCTGTCGCTCTTCCTCGTCCCGAAGTACGAGTTCGACTGGGAGACCGGCGAGCTGGGCGAGCGCAACGGCGTGTACGCCACCAACGTCGAGCACAAGATGGGCCTCAAGGCCTCCAACACGTGCGAGATGACCTTCGGCGACAAGCACCCCGCCAAGGGCTGGCTCATCGGCGACAAGCACGACGGCATCCGCCAGATGTTCCTCATCATCGAGTTCGCCCGCATGATGGTCGGCACGAAGGCGATCTCCACCCTCTCGACGGGCTACCTCAACGCCCTCGAGTACGCCAAGGAGCGCGTCCAGGGCACCGACCTGGCGAACTTCATGGACAAGACCGCGCCCAAGGTCACCATCACGCACCACCCGGACGTCCGCCGCTCGCTGATGACGCAGAAGGCGTACGCCGAGGGCATGCGCTCCCTCGTCCTCTACACGGCCACCGTCCAGGACGCGATCCAGCTCAAGGAGGCCGCGGGCGAGGACGCGAAGGCCCTGCACGGCCTGAACGACCTGCTGCTCCCCATCGTCAAGGGGTACGGCTCCGAGAAGGGCTACGAGCAGCTCGCCCAGTCGCTCCAGACCTTCGGCGGCTCCGGCTTCCTGCAGGAGTACCCGATCGAGCAGTACATCCGGGACGCCAAGATCGACACCCTCTACGAGGGCACCACCGCGATCCAGGGCCAGGACTTCTTCTTCCGGAAGATCGTCCGCAACCAGGGCGCCTCGCTGAACACGCTGTCCGAGGAGATCAAGAAGTTCCTCGCGGTGGGCCCCGGCGGCGAGGAGCTGGCCGCCGCGCGCGACGCGCTCGCCAAGGCCGCCGTGGACCTGGAGGGGATCGTCGGCGCCATGCTGACGGACCTGACGGCGACCGGCGAGGACGTCAAGAACATCTACAAGGTGGGACTCAACACCACCCGCCTGCTGATGGCCTCCGGCGACGTCGTGGTCGGCTACCTGCTGCTGCGCGGTGCGGCCGTGGCCGCCGAGAAGCTGGCGGAGGGTGCCTCCTCGAAGGACGTCGCCTTCTACCAGGGCAAGATCGCGGCGGCGAAGTTCTTCGCGGCCAACGTCCTCCCGGGCGTCGCGACCGAGCGGCTGCTGGCGGAGGGCGTCGACATGGGCCTGATGGAGCTGGACGAGGCCGCGTTCTGAGCCTCGCGCACGTAACTGCCTGAAGGCCGTGACGGCCTGTTCTCCCGGTGGGGTCGGCCCCGGGAGAGCAGGCCGTCACCCTTTTCCTCCCGAAACCCCGCCTGTCCGGTTCCTTCTATCCTGGGGGCGGGAGGAACCTTCCATGGGGACCATCCGGCTCGGCCTCGAAAAGGCCCGCGATGCTGCCGCGCGCGAGGAGTGGAGCACCGCGTACGCCCTGCTGGACGACCTCCCGCCGGACACGCTCGGCGCCGACGACCTCACGCTGCTGGCCGACGCCGCCTGGTGGACCGGGCGGGTGCGGGAGTCCGTCGACGCCCGGCTGCGGGCCTACACCGCGTACGCCGCCGGGGGCGACGACCGGGCGGCGGGGGGCGCCGCGTGGACGCTGTTCTACGAGTACCGGGACATCGGGCACACCGCCACGGCCACCGGCTGGCTGCACCGGGCACGGGAGCACCTGGACGGGCGGCCGGAGTGCCTGGAACAGGCATATCTGGCCTGGACGGAGGCCGAGGACGCGGCCGGGCGCGGCGAACTGGACGCGGCCGTCACCGCCGCGCGGCGCATGGGCCGGATCGCCCGTGACTGCGGCAGCCGGGACCTGCTGGCGATGAGCCGGCAGGTGCACGGCGCGGCGCTTCTGGCCCACGGCCGCACGGCGGAGGGCATGGCGCTGCTCGACGACGCCATGTGCGCGGTGACGGCGGGAGAGCTGAGTTCACTGTTCACCGGCTGGATCTACTGCCTGGCCCTCACCCGGTGCATGGCCTGTGCGGACCTGCCACGCGCGGCCGAGTGGACGGACGCGGCGATGCGCTGGTGCGCGGCCCACTCGTCCGACAACCCGTTCCGGGGCCTGTGCCGCGTGCACCGGGTGGAGGTCCTGGACCTGCACGGCGACTGGACGCGCGCGGAGGCGGAGGCCGCCCAGGTGTGCGCCGAGGTGGCGGAGGGCGACGCGGCGGTGGCGGGCGAGGCCCAGTACGTCGCCGGGGAGATCCACCGGCGGCGCGGCGACCCGGCGGCGGCCGAGGCCGCCTACGCACGCGCTCACGCGCTGGGCCGCACCCCGCAGCCCGGCCTCGCACTCCTGCGTCTGGCCCAGGGCCACGCGGACCGGGCCGCCGCCGCCCTGCGCCTCGCCCTGGCCGACGCCCCCTTCCACGGCGACCTTCTTCACCACGCCCGCCTGCTGGCCGCCCAGGTGGAGGTCGAACTGTCCCGCGGCGCCCTCACCGAAGCCGCCCGAGCCGCCACCGCCCTCGCCGCCCTCACTGCGGCCACCGCTCCGGAAGCCCCCCTCCTCACCGCCCTCACCACCACGGCGACAGCCGCCACAACCCTGGCGGGGCCGCACGGCGTCCACCGGGCGACCACCTCGGACGGCCCTGCCCCCGAAGGCCCGGACGAGACGGCACCCGGCAGCCGAAGCCCCGGCACCCCCACCCCGGGCGGCCCGCCACCTGCAAGCCCGGACAGGACAGCACCCGCAGGCCCGGACCTCGGCACCCGCGACACGACTGGCACCTCACCCGACGGCCGGAGCCCCGACGCCCCCGCTTCCGGACCCGGCAGCGTGGCACCGGCGTCCGGCCCCGAAACCCACCACCCCCGCGCCGCGGGCACCCCGGCCGACAGCGCCCCGCCCGCCGCACCGGTGCCGGGAGGCGCCGGTCAAGCCCGCGCCCCGGGCGGCCCGGCCCCCGCCACCCCGAGGCCGGCCGACGGCCCCGGAGCCGCTCCGGGGCACGGGCCCGGGGGTGCGTCCGCGGCGTTGCCGTTGCTGCGGCGGGCGCTCGGGGCGTGGCTGGAGCTGGGCGTGCCGTATGAGGCGGCCCAGGTGCGGATGATGCTGGCCGCCGCCGACCGGGAGGCCGGGGACCAGGAGGGCCTCGTCATGGAGCTGCGGGCCGCCCGCGACACGTTCGAGGCGCTCGGAGCCGTACCGGACGCCCGGCGGGCCGGCGCGCTGCTCGACGACGTACAGCGGAGGAAGCGGCGGCGGCCCCCGGGCGGGCTGTCGGCGCGCGAGGTGGAGGTTCTGCGGCTCGTCGCCACCGGGCGCACCAACCGGGAGATCGCCGCCGCCCTCACCATCAGCGAGCACACCGTCGCCCGGCACCTCAACAACATCTTCGCCAAACTCCAGGTGACCTCCCGCGCCGCCGCCACCGCCTTCGCCGTCTCCCACGGGCTGGCATGAGCACCATGGGCCGTTCCGCCCATCCGGCCCAGGGCCCCGGAATGGGCCGTTCCCGCGATGCCCCGTCGTGCCGCCCCCGCCTACAACGGACTCATGACCACCGTCACCCTCGACCTGGAGCCGCTGCGTGACGCCGTGCACGGCGACGTCATCGGCCCGTCCGACCCTCGCTATGACGAGGCGCGCCGCGTCTACAACGCCCTCCACGACAAGCACCCCGCCGCCGTCGTCCGCGCCGTGGACGCCGCCGACGCCGTCGCCGCAGTGAACTTCGCCCGCGACGAGAACCTCGCCCTCGCCGTACGCGGCGGCGCCCACGCGGCGGCCGGATACGGCACCTGCGACGACGGCCTCGTGCTCGACCTCTCCCGGATGCGCGCCGTCCGTGTCGACCCCGAGCACCACACCGCCCGCGCCGAAGGCGGCTGCACCTGGGCCGACTTCAACCACGCCACCCACGGCTTCGGCCTCGCCACCACCGGCGGCGTCGTGTCGACCACCGGCATCGGCGGCCTCACCCTCGGCGGCGGCATGGGCCACCTGTCCCGCCGCTACGGCCTGAGCTGCGACAACCTGCTCGCCGCCGACGTCGTCACCGCCGACGGCACCCTCGTCCGCTGCGACGCCGACAACGACCCGGACCTGTTCTGGGCCCTCCGCGGCGGCGGCGGCAACTTCGGCGCCGTCCTCTCCTTCCTGTATCGCCTCCACCCGGTGAGCACCGTCCTCGGCGGACCGACCGTCTATCCACTTGACGGGGACGTGGCCCGCCGCTGGCGTGAGCTGGTCGCGGACAGCCCCGAGGAGTTCAACAGCCTCTTCGCGCTGCTGCTCGGCCCGGCCGTGCCGTTCCTGCCCGAGCGCTGGCACGGGCGGCCCGTGTGCGCCGTGATCACCTGCTGGAGCGGCTCGGAGGACGAGGACGACGCGGTCCGTGCCCGGCTCGGCACCCTCGGCCCGGTCCTCGGCCAGTACCTCGCCCGCATGCCGTACCCCGTGATCAACACGCTCTTCGACGCCGACCTGCCGCCCGGCCTCTACCACTACTGGAAGGGCAACTTCAGTCACGAGCTGTCCGACGGCGCCATCGATGTCCACATGTCGTTCGGGGAGAGCATCCCGTCGATGCAGAGCGACACGATCGTCTTCCCCGTCGACGGCGCCTGCCACCGCGCCGGCCCCACCGACACCGCGTTCGCCTATCGCGACGCCGCCTTCTCCACCGCCTTCGGTCCCAGTTTCAGCGACCCCGCCGACATCGAACGGAACGTGGCCTGGTGCCGCGCCTACGACAGCGCGCTGCGCCCGCACACCGAGGAGGCCGGCTACATCAACTTCCTCAGCGACGACGACCAGAACCGCGTACGCGCCAACTACCGCCAGAACTACGACCGTCTGGTGGAGACCAAGCGTCGCTACGACCCCGGCAACCTCTTCCGGATCAACCACAACATCACCCCGTGACCCGCCCCGCCGCCCGCCCCGGGCACACGTCGAAGTGACTCACCCGGCAGGTCTCCGACGGGGCGGCGCCCCGCAGATTCACCGCCGTACCGTCCCCCGCGATGTACCAGCGCCTGCCGCCGGGAACCCCGGCCGACGGGCGCGCGCCCGGCTCTATCGCCACCCACCGGTCGCCTGTCGTACGGTGCCAGCGCGCCCGCCCGCCGCAGTGCCGGCACACCATCACCGACCCCGTGCGAGGCGCGGGAATCCGGGCGGGTCCCCGCACCGGATCGGGCCGGGCCGACGCCCGCAGTGCCGCCGCCGTCACCGGCAGCAGGTCCCCGAGCCGTACCGGATCGCGGTCGTCCGGCGCTCCCGCCCCCGTCCTGGCACAGCGCGCGCAGACCGGCATCGCGAAGAACCCGCTCCACTCCGCGCCCGGCGCCTCGCACACCGCGCAGGCAGGTCCCACGGCCACCGCCGTCCCCATCGCCGCCATCGCCGCCATCGCCGTCGTCGTCATCGTGTCCACCAGTGCACCTCCGGTCACGCGCCAGCAGTCCTACGTCGGTCAGCGGTGGCGCGGCCGCAGTCGCCGCGACGCCGCAACAGTGAGTCGTCCCTCCCGATACTGGCAGCCACCACTGACAACGGCGGGCCGACGCCGGTTCGCGAACCCCTGCGACCCGGTCCGGGACCGCCCGTATCGTGTGGACCATGAGCAGCGATCCCGCCCGTGAGCCCGCCCGCTTCGACCGCGGCCACACCGACGACCTGATGACTTTTCTGGCGGCCTCCCCGTCCCCCTACCACGCCGTCGCCACCGCGGCGGAACGGCTGGACGAGGCCGGATTCCGGCAGGTCGAGGAGACCGCCGAGTGGGACGGGACGGCCGGCGGCAAGTACGTCCTGCGGGGCGGCGCGATCATCGCCTGGTACGTACCGGAGGGCACTGCCCCGAACACTCCGTTCCGGATCGTGGGTGCTCACACCGACTCCCCGAACCTGCGGGTCAAGCCGCGCCCCGACAGCGGCGCGCACGGCTGGCGGCAGCTCGCCGTCGAGATCTACGGCGGCCCGCTCCTCAACTCCTGGCTCGACCGCGACCTCGGCCTGGCCGGACGGCTCACCCTGCGCGACGGCAGCGAGCGGCTGGTCAACGTCGACCGCCCGCTGCTGCGCGTCCCGCAGCTGGCCATCCACCTGGACCGGCAGGTCAACGAGGGCCTGAAGCTGGAGCGGCAGCGGCACATGCAGCCGATCTGGGGTCTCGGTTCGGACGTCCGCGAGGGCGACCTGGTCCGCTTCCTTGCGGAGGAGGACGGCCTGGACGCGGACGCGGTCCTCGGCTGGGACCTGATGGTCCACTCCGTCGAACCGCCCGCCTACCTGGGCCGCGACCGTGAACTGCTGGCCGCGCCCCGCCTCGACAACCTGCTGTCCGTGCACGCCTGTACGGCCGCGCTGACCGCCGTCGCCACCTCGGGCGGCACGCCCGCCGCGATCCCGGTCATGGCCGCGTTCGACCACGAGGAGAACGGCTCCGAGTCCGACACCGGCGCCCAGGGCCCGCTGCTCGGCACGGTGCTGGAACGGTCCGTCTTCGCCCGGGGCGGCGGCTACGAGGACCGCGCCCGCGCCTTCGCCGGCACCGTCTGCCTGTCGTCGGACGTCGGCCACGCCGTCCACCCCAACTACGCCGAGCGCCACGACCCGACACACCACCCGCGTCCCAACGGCGGCCCGATCCTGAAGGTCAACGTCAACCAGCGGTACTCCACGGACGGCGGCGGCCGCGCCGTGTTCGCGGCGGCGTGCGAGGAGGCGGGCGTGCCGTGGCAGTCCTTCGTCTCCAACAACGACATGCCGTGCGGCACCACCATCGGTCCCATCACGGCCGCCCGGCACGGCATCCGCACCGTCGACATCGGCGTGGCCTGCCTGTCGATGCACAGCGCCCGTGAACTGTGCGGCGCGGACGACCCGTACCTGCTGGCCAACGCGCTGGTGGCGTTCCTCAAGTAGGCACTTCAGCAGTCCACTTCGGGGAGGGCGGCGGGCGAAACATCCCGGAAAGCGGCGTCCTGACACCCTGCCGGGCATGGTCCTCCTGGGAGAAGGTTCGGCCCTCGCGCGACACCGGGGGCCGTCCCGCCTGAAGCTGCTGACCGCCGGGGCGATGGCGGCGGCCCTGTTCGTCGCCGGGTCCACCCTGGTGATCGCGCGCTACGACGACCGCCCGCCGGGCGCCGACCGCATCGCGTACGAGGGCGGCTACCTCACGGGCACCCGCGTGCGCCAGCGCGACGTGCGGGGCGACCTGGTCCCGGAGCTGCTCGCCGGGGGATGCGCCCGTATGGCCCGCGAGGGCCTGGGCGGCGGCCGGGCGGCCCTGGACCCGGACCGGTGGGTGGCGGGCTGTCTGGACGGCGCGGCAGGCCACCCGTCTTGGCACCAGGGCCTGTTGGGCTACTGAGCGTCCATCCCCGCCAGGATCAGGGGCAGTCGGGAGGCACCGCCCTCGACGACGCGGACCGGGACGCCCCAGTCCTGCTGGTGGACGTGGCAGGCCGGGTACTCGTTGTCCGGGTCGTCGTCACAGGAGGCGGCCATGGCGGAGACGTGCAGGACGCCCTCGGTGACCGCCGGGTCGAGCTTCAGTTCGCGGGCCAGGCCGGTCCCGGCGCCCGCGCCGTCGGCCAGGAGTTCCGGGGGCGTGGCCGACACCAGGAGCCGGGTGGAGGGACCGTACCGCTGGTCGAGCTTCTGCCCGGCGGGGGCGTGGAAGACGACGTCGAGGGAGAGCACGCCGGGCGCGATCTCGGTGGCCTCGCGCTGTGTGCGGTGCGCGACCGCCTCCACCTGGAGCGCCTCCTCGGGGAGCCGCAGCCGGGTGAGCCGGTGGCGGGCGGACTCGACGACGACGAGGTCCTCCCCGACGAGCACGGCGTCGCTGGGCTCACGCAGGTCGGTGGCGACGGTGGTGACCTCGTCGGCGGCCGGGTCGTAGCGGCGCAGGGCGTGGTTGTAGGTGTCGCAGACGGCGACGGAGCCGTCGGGGAGGGCGGTGACGCCCAGCGGGTGCTGCAGGAGGGCCTGGGCGGCGGCGCCGTCGCGGTGCCCGAAGTCGAACAGACCGGTCCCGACGGCGGTGTGCACACGCCCGTCGGGGTCGACCCAGCGCAGGGCGCTGGTCTCGGAGTCCGCGACCCACAGGCGGTCAGGAGTGGCGGCGAGGCCGGAGGGCTGGGCGAACCAGGCCTCGGAGGCGGGGCCGTCGACGAGGCCCTCGTTGGTGGTCCCGGCCGCGATGCCGACGGTCCCGGCCGCCGGGTCGTAGACCCACAGCTGGTGGACGCCCGCCATGGCGATCCAGACCCGGTCGCGCCACCAGGCCACGTCCCAGGGAGAGGAGAGGGCCACCTCGCGTGCGGGGCCGCTGGTGGGACTGCCCTGCATCCACTGGGCGCCGGTTCCGGCGACGGTGGACACCTCGCCGGTGGCCGGGTCGAGGACCCGAAGGGTGTGGTTGACGGTGTCGGCCACGACCACGCGCCCGTCGGGCAGCGCGCACAGCCCCTGGGGCTCGCTGAACCGGGCGGTCTCGGCGGGGCCGTCGACGAGCCCGCGCTCACCGCTGCCGATGCGCCGCACGACGGTCTCCCCGTCCGCCTCCAGCTCGACGAGCCGGTGCCGGGTGGTGTCGGAGACGAGCAGGTTGCCGGAGTCCAGGAGCAGGGCCTTCCCGGGGAAGCGCAGGTGCGTGGCGACGGGCTCCGGCGGCACGTACGGCCCGTCGCCGCGCCGCAGGGTGCCCTTGGCCCCGTGTTCGGCCTCCAGCTCGGCCACCAGCTCCGCGAGCGCGTGCGCATGACCCTCGCCGGCGTGCTGGGCGACGACGTACCCCTCGGGGTCGATCACCACGAGCGTGGGCCAGGCCCGCACTGCGTACTGCTTCCAGGTGACCAGCTCGGGGTCGTCCAGCACGGGGTGCTCGACCCCGTACCGCTCGACGGCGTCGACCACGGCCCGGTGATCGGCCTCATGGACGAACTTGGGCGAGTGCACGCCGATGATCACCACGGTGTCCCGGTGCTTCTCCTCAAGCTCCCGAAGCTCGTCCAGGACATGCAGGCAGTTGATGCAGCAGAACGTCCAAAAATCCAAGATCAATGTGCGACCTCGGAAGTCGGCGAGCTTCAGGTCCTTCCCGCCGGTGTTGATCCAGCCCCCCTTGCCGATCAGCTCGGGGGCACGGACACGGGCACGCTTGCGGGGTGCGGGCGCGGGGGTGGGCGCAGGGGCAGCATCGTTCATGTTTCAAGCTTGCCATTGGCCCATGAACACCGGATCACGGACGTACGACGCCGTTGTCCTGCGCAGCTACAGGATCCGCTCCACCACGGACTAGCCTCCTTGGACGCCCCGGACGAACAGGGTTCCTGTGCGCCGATTACCGGGGGGTGGGGCAAGCACGGACGCTGATACGTCCACGAAGCCGTGTTCCTTGAGAATCAGCGCCCACACATCGGGTTCGTAGTCCCACCGCTTGACGACAGCGGGGTCTTCTTCGGGCCCGCGCGGGATGTATGACGCTTGGCAGCCGTAGCACCCTTCAACTGCGGGCCGCTGGGAGAAGGCGAAGACGCCACCTGGCTTGAGGTTCGCGTGAACCATCGGCAGCAGTAGGCCGGGGTCGGTGAACCAGGTAGCGCCGAACACGCTGTAGACCGCATCGAAGATCGTGAACGTGTCTCCGAGGTAGGTGAGGGCGTCGGCCTGGTGGAGTTCCATCCCGTCCACGCTCGGCCACCGCTCGCGTGCCTTGTCGAGCTGCTTGGCGGAGAGGTCGATCCCGACGGACTTCATGCCGAGCGTTGCGAGGTGAGCGGCGTTCCCTCCAGACCCGCACCCGAGATCGAGCACGCGGTCTCCCGGGTTGAGGTTGAGCACGTCGGCCCTGGGGCCGTGGTCCGGGTACTGGGACCAGTTGAACCATGTGGTCTCGCCCTTGGCGTTGGTCTTCCGCCGCTGGGGCTTGCTCTGCGAGTAGGTGTCCCATGCGGTGCTGCGAGCGTCAGTCACTACCTGTCCGTTCTCGTTCACGGCGACAGCCGCCCGGCACGATACCGGGCGGCTGAAGCTCTCGTGGGTCAGTCGCTCCGCTTGAGTCGGAGCTACTTGGCGACGGGGCTGTCGGAGCAGCCCGCGTAGCTCTGGGTGCAGTCGGCCGCGCCGTCGATCGGCCAGAACTCCGGGTCCACGTCGAAGCCGGCCGATCGGATCATCTCGGCCGTCCGACGCATCGCGGCCCGGCCCTCGGCCGGGTTGTGGCCGCTGTTGCGGTCGGGGACGTGGTGGATGAACCCGCCGCCGAGCGCGTCGCAGAACTCGGCGTAGTGCTTGGTGTGGAGCACGAGCGCGTGCCAGAAAAGGTCCACGCGAAGGCTGGGCGTGGCCCTCTCCGTGGTGTTCGCGGCGACGGCGAGGAAGGCCGCCACCTGGTTGACGCCGCGCTGGCCCTGGTCGTCGGTCATCTCCGGCCAGGAGTCCTCGCGGACCATGGTGATGAGGTCGGCCCTCAGTTCCGGGGTGATGAGGTCGTACACGGTCTTCGTCGTGTCGGTGATCGTCACGTCTGTGCCTTCCTGGTCTGTGAGGAACATCGGGGGCACTTGCAGGGGGGCCAGGCGGCAGAGGCCATGGGGGTCAACGGCTTCTCGGCGCTGCTGCTGGGGTAGATCACCTCAGAGCCGAACGTCTGGCCGGAATCGCGAGAGACCCGCACGGGCATGGTCATGGTTTGCCTTCCGCTGCCCGGTCCCGGTGGTGAACCGATGTTCCCGCCGCCGGTCGGTCGGAACGACGACGCTTCGGGCGTCGCCTGGGCGTCACTCAGTGGGGTGTCAATGACGCCCTCTAGGGCGTCAAACCGGTGTCATTGCATGGCTGTTCGGTCTAGCTTTGACGTCATGACGACGACCTCCGTGGTGCCGAATGATGTGCTGCGGGCCGTGCGTATCGGCCTGCGCTTGAGTCAAGACGACTTCGCCAAGGCGCTCCGCCGGGCAGGTGCGGAACTGGGGGAGCCGAACGAGGCTTCCAAGCGGCTGGTGCAGCGCTGGGAGTCCGGCACGAGCAAGACGCCTCGGGGTGTTTACGCCAGGGCCTTAGAACGGGTCACTGGCCGTCCGGTCGAGGCGCTGGGGTTCGCCCTGCCGGTGCCGACGGCACGAGTCCACGCAGACGGGAAGGGAGGACATGACATGGAGACCCCTACAACCGGTTTCACATCTGCCGCTGTAGGCGCGCAGCCCGCCGCGCAGGGGAGTGAGGACACGTTTTCGGGGGTGTGGCTCAGCCGCTACGAGTTCTTCTCTTCGAGCCGGGGCGACTCGTACGAGGGCAAGCACTACGTAGTGATCGTCCAGCACGGGAACCGGCTGACCGTTCAGAGTCTGCCTGGGGCGAGCAGCAACCCGGACAGCCCGCTCACGCTGGATCTCACTGTCGATCGCAACGTGGTCACGGGTACGTGGGTCGAGCAGACTGCCGCAGACGGCTACTACAACGGGGCCCGCTACCACGGGGCCATCCAACTCCTGGTCGAGCCGACCGGACGGCGCATGGCCGGAAAGTGGGTCGGCTTCGGCAAGGACTTCGACGTGAACACCGGCCCCTGGGAACTGCGGCTGGTGGACCGGTCCACGAGCAAGGCGACGCTGGAGAGGTACAGCCAGCCGCCGGAGTGACATCCGCCGGGGCACCTGATGGGGCGAAGACCCCACGGGGTGGGGCCTTCGGCGGGCTTTGCAGGGCGTCAACTGTGCCGCTCTCGCCCCTTCGGCGGTCGATATGCGCTGGTCAGAGCCACGATGGGCCCGAAAAACGGGGTCACACCCAGCGTGCGCGTTCCGAGCTGGGGCCGGGGTCGGGATGGTGACCACCACGCAACTTCACGCCGGCCCTCGGGCGGCCCCAGTGACGAAGTGACGGAATGACGTTCAGTTCTATTCCATCCATAGAGACTCAGAACATCTCTTAAGGAGAGAACTCCCGGAGGAAGGCCATGTGACCTGTCCGGCCGGTGCCCTGTATGCGCACCTCCGCGCTCCCGGTCGGCGCGGCTGTCCACCGGCAACCCGGGTCCACGCGTCACACCGTGGCCGGCGTCTCCGCTGAGGCGCGGCGGTGCGTGGCGTGGCCGACGTGCCGGAGCACGGTTCTCACCGTCGTACGTGTTCCCTACAGCACCCGGTCCTTCAGCGCCGGGAACTGCTCCCGCGTCGTCTCCACCTTCTTCGGGTCCAGGTCCACCGTCAGGACCTCCTCCCCCGCGCCGGCCTCCGCCAGGACCTCGCCCCACGGGTCCACGACGATGCTGTGCCCGGCCTGTTCGACGCCCGCGTGCGTGCCCGCGGTCCCGCAGGCCAGCATGTACGCCTGGTTCTCCACCGCCCGGGCCCGGGCGAGGAGCGTCCAGTGGGCGCGCCGCCGGGCCGGCCAGCCCGCCGGAACCACGAAGGCCCGAGCTCCTGCGTCCACCAGGCCCCGGAACAGCTCGGGGAACCGCAGGTCGTAGCAGGTCGCCACGCCGAACGGCAGCTCCGGGTGAGGGACCGTCACCAGTTCCCCGCCCGCCGCCATCAGCACCGCCTCGCCCTGGTCGAAGCCGAAGCGGTGGATCTTCCGGTACGAGCGGGCCAGCTCACCGGACGGGGAGAAGACCAGGGACGTGTTGTACAGGCGCCCGTCTGGGGCACGTTCGACGACCGAGCCGGCGTGCAGCCACACCTCGGCCTCCCGCGCGGCCTTCGCCATCGCCTCGTACGTGGGGCCCTTCAGCGGTTCCGCCTCCGCCGCGAACGACTCGTACGCGAAGGCACCGACAGGCCACAGCTCGGGCAGCACCACCAGGTCCGCGGCTCCGCGCTGCTCGCGTACCAGCTCCGCCGCACGGGCCCGCCGGGCCGCGACCGACTCGTCCTGTTTCACCGCGATCTGGAGAAGGGAGGCGCGCACACTACCACCGTCCTGGCGTTGAAGCCGTCAATACGGGCCTACGATCGTCACACGAAAGCACTGCCGAGGTACCTGCCAGGAGCGTACTGTTCTCTACCGGGGGCCAGCCCCCAAGGCCGCCCCCTTGCCAGGTGCCACAGCGCCCAGTCCGCGTTCCGAGCCGCACGCCGCAAGCCGCACGAGGGGTCCCGTGACCGTCCATCCCAGCCTCCAGACTTACGCCGACGCCTGGACCCACTCCATCGAAGCCATAGCCGAGCTGGTGCAACCGCTCGCGGAGGCGGAGTGGAACCGCGCCACACCGTGCCCCAGCTGGTCGGTCCGGGACATCGTCTCCCATGTCATCGGCATGGAGTGCGAGATGCTGGGCGACCCGCGGCCCATTCATTCCCTGCCCCGCGATCTTTACCACGTACGCAGTGACTTCGCCCGCTACATGGAGATGCAGGTCGACGTACGGCGCCACCACACCGCGCCGGAGATGACCGCCGAGTTCGAGTACGTGCTGATCCGCCACGCACGGATGCTGCGCAACGAGAACCGCTCCCCCGACACGCTCGTACGGGCTCCGCTGGGCGCCCAGCAGTCCCTCGAAGTGGCCTACCGGATGCGGGCCTTCGACGTGTGGGTGCACGAACAGGACCTGCGTGCCGCCCTCAACAGGCCCGGCAACCTCGACTCTCCCGGCGCCCAGGTCGCCCGCGACAACCTGCTGGCCGTGCTGCCCCGGGTCGTCGCCAAGGACGCCGGCGCGCCCCGCAACTCGGCGGTCGTCTTCGACGTCAGCGGCCCGGTGGAGTTTCTCCGGACCGTGCGGGTCGACGGGGAGGGCCGGGGCAGCGTCGACAGCGCGCCCTCGCTGGGGCCCGCGGTGACGTTCGCGACGGACTGGGAGACGTTCGTCCGGCTCGCCTGCGGGCGGGTGAAGCCCGCCGCCGTCGCGGACCGGATCAAGGTGGAGGGGGACGAGGAGCTGGCCGCGGCCATCCTCGCCAACTTCGCGGTGACGCCCTGAGGGCGACGGCAGGCGTGTGACGGCCTCACCGCCACGCCCCTGCCGCACCGCTGTCACGCCCTGTCACGCCGGTACGTGCACCGTCTCCACCCTGCTCGCGACCAGGCGCTCCCGTTCCCGGCGGGCCGTGCGGCCCCGCAGCCGCAGGATCTGGGACACCCCCAGCGCCTGGAGGACGAACACGGGCGAGAACGCCGTCCGGTAGTCCCCGCCCGTCGCGTCCAGCAGGACGCCGATCGCCAGCAGGGTCGTCATGGAGGCCGTGAAACCGCCGATGTTGACGATGCCCGAGGCGGTGCCCTGCCGCTCCGGCGGGTTCGCGGGGCGCGCGAAGTCGAAGCCGATCATGGAGGCCGGGCCGCAGGCCCCGAGGACGGCGCACAGGGTGAGCAGCAGCCACATGGGGGCGCGGTCGCCCGGGTACGCGAGGACGGCCGTCCACAGGGCGGCCGTCGCGCCGATGGTGCCCAGCGCCAGAGGCATACGGGCCGCGTGGTGCCGGGCGATGATCTGCCCGTACGCGAGGCCGACCATCATGTTGGACAGCACCACCACGGTCAGCAGCTCACCGGCCCGCCCCCGGCTCAGGCCCTGTGCCTCCACCAGGAACGGCATGCCCCACAGCAGCAGGAACACCATGGCCGGGAACTGGGTCGTGAAGTGCACCCACATCCCGATCCGGGTGCCCGGCTCGCGCCAGGCCGCCGCGAGCTGGCGCCGCACGGAGACCGCGTCCTCGTGCGGGAGGGGCCGCGGGGCGTGCCCTTCGGGGTGGTCCCGCAGGAAGAGCCGTACGAGGAGCAGGACGACCAGACCGGCCGCCGCGCTGCCCCCGAACGTGACCTCCCAGCCGTACCCCTCCAGCAGCCGGGCCAGCACGATCGTGGAGACCAGGTTTCCGAGCACCCCGAAGACCGCCGCCACCTGCGCGATCAGCGGGCCGCGTCGCGCCGGGAACCAGCGCCCGCCGAGCCGCAGCACGGAGATGAACGTCATCGCGTCGCCGCAGCCGAGCAGCACCCGGGCGGCGAGGGCCATGCCGTACGAGGGGAACAGCGCGAAGGCGAGCTGCCCGGCGGTGAACAGCACGATCCCGAGCGTCAGGACGCGGCGGGTGCCGAGCCGGTCGACCATCAGGCCGACGGGTATCTGCATGCCCGCGTAGACGAGCAGCTGGACGATCGAGAACGCGGACAGCGCGGACGCGTTGACGTGGAAGCGGTCGGCCGCGTCCAGCCCGGCGACGCCGAGCGAGGTGCGGAAGACCACGGCGACCAGGTAGACGGAGACGCCGGCGCCCCAGACGAGGACGGCACGGCGCCCACCGGGCGGGTCGGCGGGCTCGCTCACCGGGCCTCACCCCGGGCCAGGTCCCGGACCCGTCCCACATGGTCGTGTACCCACCGGGCGGCCCCCTCGGCGTCCCCCGCCCGCAGCACCTCCAGGATCTCCGCGTGCTCCACGATGTTCTTCGCGACCCGGTCGGGATGGGCCTCCATGACGGCGACGCCCATCCGCAGCTGGCGGTCGCGCATCTGGTCGTACAGGCGGGCCAGGATCTGGTTGCCGGCCTGCCGGACGATCTCGGCGTGGAAGCACCGGTCGGCCACGGCGACGGCCCGCAGGTCCCCCTCGCGCGCGCGGCGCCGCTGCTCGTCCAGCAGCTCCTCCAGCCGCGCGACGAGCCGTACCGTCACGGGCACGCACTTCCGTACGGCGTACTCCTCGACCAGCAGCCGGGTCTCCACGACATCGGAGATCTCCTGCGCGGAGACGGCCAGGACCAGCGCGCCCTTCTTCGGATAGAGCTTCAGCAGCCCCTCCATCTCCAGCTTCAGCAGCGCCTCTCGCACGGGCGTGCGGGAAACCCCGACGGCCTGCGCCAGCTCACCTTCGGTGAGCAGCGTCCCGCCCTCGTAGCGGCGGTCCAGGACGGCTTCCTTCACGTGCGCGTAGACACGGTCGGCGGCGGGCGGGGGCGGGGCGGCGGGATCTGCGGGGGACGGGGCGGAGGCGGGTACCGGCGGCATGCGCACAGGATAGATACAAGGCGTGTACAAGACACAGCCCCGTCCAGTACGTGGACCGGACGGGGCTGTGGCCGTGCTGCTGCTTCCCGCTGGCTCCCGCTTACGCCCAGGTGATCAGGCGCTTCGGGCGTTCCAGGATCGCGGCGACATCCGCCAGGACCTTGGAGCCCAGCTCCCCGTCGACCAGACGGTGGTCGAAGGACAGCGCCAGCGTGGTGACGTGGCGCGGCTTGACCTTGCCCTTGTGGACCCACGGCTGGAGCTTGATCGCGCCGACCGCGAGGATCGCGGACTCGCCGGGGTTCAGGATGGGCGTACCGGTGTCGACGCCGAAGACGCCGACGTTGGTGATGGTGACCGTCCCGCCCTGCATGGCCGCCGGAGTGGTCTTCCCCTCGCGTGCGGTGGACACCAGCTCACCGAGGGCCGTGGCCAGCTCGGGGAGGGTCTTGGCGTGGGCGTCCTTGATGTTCGGCACGATCAGGCCGCGCGGGGTGGCGGCGGCGATGCCCAGGTTCACGTAGTGCTTGAGCACGATCTCCTGGGCGGCCTCGTCCCAGGAGGCGTTGACCTCCGGGTTCCGCCTGATCGCGACGAGCAGGGCCCTGGCGACGAGCAGCAGCGGGTTGACCCGCAGCCCCGCCATGTCCTTGTCGGCCTTCAGCTCCTCGACGAGCTTCATCGTGCGGGTCACGTCGACCGTGACGAACTCGGTCACGTGCGGCGCGGTGAACGCCGAGCCGACCATGGCCGCCGCGGTGGCCTTCCGTACGCCCTTGACGGGGATACGGGTCTCCCGTGCGCCCGCCTCGGCGGGGACCGGGGCGGCCGGGGCCGGGGAAGGCTCCGGCGCCTGCACGGGGGCGGGCGCCTGCTGCGGTACGGCCGCCGGGGCGGGGGCCGCCGCCGCGCGGACGTCCTCGCGCGTGATGATCCCGTCCGGGCCGGTCGGGGTCACGGTCGTCAGGTCCACGCCCAGGTCCTTGGCCAGCTTCCGCACGGGAGGCTTGGCCAGGGGGCGGGCCGCGACGGGCGCGTGCCCGTTCAGCTCGCCCTGGACGGCCGCCTGCGCGGCTGCCGGGGCCTGAGCGGGGGCGGCGGGCGCGGGCGTCGTCTGCTTGCGCGGGCGGCGCTTGGTGGACGACGCGGCGACGCCGTACCCGACCAGGACCGGCTGACGGCCCTCGGGGGCGGTCTCCTCGGTCTCCTCGGCCGCCTGGGGCGCGGGAGCCGCTGCGGGGGCCGCGGGGGCGGTCTCGGCGGCGGCCGGAGCCGCCGGGGCGGCGGGGGCGCCGCCGCCGAGGTCGACGGTGATGATGACCTCACCGACGTCGACGGTCGTGCCCTCGGGGAAGCGCAGCTCGTGCACCGTCCCGTCGAACGGGATGGGCAGCTCGACGGCGGCCTTGGCGGTCTCGACCTCGCAGACGATCTGGCCGTCGCTGACGGTGTCGCCGGGCTGGACGTACCACTTGAGGATCTCGGCCTCGGTGAGCCCCTCACCGACGTCCGGCATCTTGAACTCGCGGATCACGGTGTTCTCGCCCTTCCTCAGTACGCCAGCGCGCGGTCGACGGCGTCGAGCACCCGGTCCAGACCCGGCAGGTACTCCTCCTCCAGCCTGGCCGGCGGGTAGGGGGCGTGGTAGCCGCCCACCCGCAGGACCGGGGCCTCCAGGTGGTAGAAGCACCGCTCGGTGATCCGGGCGGCGATCTCCGCGCCGGAGCCGAAGAAGACCGGCGCCTCGTGGACCACCACGAGGCGGCGGGTCTTCTCGACGGACGCCTGGATCGCGTCGAAGTCGAACGGGGAGACCGAACGCAGGTCGAGCACCTCGACCGACTTGCCCTCCTCGGCCGCGGCGGCCGCGGCCTCCAGGCACACCTTCACCATGGGGCCGTAGGCCGCCAGGGTGATGTCGGCGCCCACGCGTGCGGTGCGCGCCTTGTGCAGCTCGCCGGGGATGGCGTCGGGGTCGACCTCGCCCTTGTCCCAGTAGCGCCTCTTCGGCTCGAAGAAGATCACCGGGTCGTCGGACTGGATGGCCTGCTGGAGCATCCAGTAGGCGTCGGAGGAGTTCGACGGGGAGACCACCTTGAGGCCGGCGACGTGCGCGAACAGCGCCTCCGGGGACTCGCTGTGGTGCTCGACGGCGCCGATGCCGCCGCCGTACGGGATCCGCACGACGATCGGCAGCTTCACCGTGCCCAGCGAGCGGGCGTGCATCTTGGCGAGCTGCGTGACGATCTGGTCGTACGCCGGGAAGACGAAGCCGTCGAACTGGATCTCCACGACCGGCCGGTAGCCGCGCAGGGCCAGGCCGATGGCGGTGCCGACGATGCCGGACTCCGCGAGCGGGGTGTCGATGACCCGCTCCTCGCCGAAGTCCTTCTGGAGGCCGTCGGTGACCCGGAAGACGCCGCCGAGCTTGCCGACGTCCTCACCCATGATCAGGACCTTGGGGTCGGTCTCCAGGGCCTTGCGGAGGGACTCGTTGAGCGCCTTCGCGAGAGGAAGCTTCTGCACTGCCATGATCACTTGACCTCGCCATCCGCGAACGACGCCTGGTACGCGGCGAACTGCGCGCGCTCTTCGTCGACGAGCGCGTGCCCGTCCGCGTACACGTTCTCGAAGATCGCCGTGTGGTCCGGGTCGGGCATGGCCCGCACCGCCTCACGCACGCGCCTGCCGAGCGCCTCGCTCTCCTCCTCGACCTGCGCGAACCAGGCCTCGTCGGCGTGGCCCTGGGCCTCCAGGTGGCGGCGGAGCCTCAGGATGGGGTCCTTGGCCTCCCACGCGGCCCGCTCGTCGTCCGTGCGGTAGCGGGTCGGGTCGTCGGAGGTGGTGTGGGCGCCCATGCGGTACGTGAACGCCTCCACGAGCGTCGGGCCCTCGCCGCGGCGGGCCCGCTCCAGGGCCCAGCGGGTCACGGCCAGGCAGGCCAGCACGTCGTTGCCGTCGACGCGGACGCCCGGGAAGCCGTAGCCCTGCGCGCGCTGGTACAGCGGGACGCGGGTCTGCTTCTCGGTGGGCTCGGAGATGGCCCACTGGTTGTTCTGGCAGAAGAACACGACGGGCGCGTTGTAGACCGCCGAGAAGGTGAACGACTCGGCCACGTCGCCCTGGCTGGAGGCGCCGTCACCGAAGTACGCGATCACCGCGGAGTCGGTGCCGTCCTTGGCCACGCCCATGGCGTAGCCGGTGGCGTGCAGCGTCTGCGAGCCGATGACGATCGTGTAGAGCTGGAAGTTGTTGCTGTTCGGGTCCCAGCCGCCGTTGTTCACGCCCCGGAACATTCCGAGCAGATTGGTCGGGTCGACCCCGCGGCACCAGGCGACGCCGTGCTCGCGGTACGTCGGGAAGACGTAGTCGTCGTCGCGCAGGGCCCGGCCGGAGCCGATCTGGGCGGCCTCCTGGCCGAGCAGCGAGGCCCACAGGCCCAGCTCGCCCTGGCGCTGGAGCGCGGTGGCCTCGCCGTCGAAGCGGCGGGTCATCACCATGTCCCGGTACAGCCCGCGCAGCTCCTCGGGGCTGAGGTCCACGTCGTAGTCCGGGTGCTGGACGCGCTCTCCTTCGGGCGTCAGCAGCTGGACGAGCGGGGGCTCGGTGCGGCTCTGGTCCTGGGCCGTCTCCGGCTTCTTGGTGCGTGCGGCGCGCTTGGCACCACCCGTCTTGCTGCCGGTGGTGCTGGTGGTGCTGCTGGTGCCGCTGCTGCGTCGCGGCTTGCGCGCGGCAGTGCTCTCCACGGTCACGTGCGTGCTCCTCCGTCGGTCCGGCCCCCGGGGTCCGCCGGGATGGCCAGTGCGGCTCGCCTGATGTCCGTACGCGTGCACGGGGTGGGTGCCCTCGGCCGGGAACAGGCGTGACAGGTGCCCCGGCGAGCGCCCTGTCAAAGGCACGTTACCCAGTGCTCCGCATTCCTGCGAAACCCCGCCTGACCTGCGATTTTGCTTGGATTTCCAAGTAAATCGAGAAATGCGGGAACAACTACTGGTCACAGCCTTGCAGGCCGCCGGAACAGCGGCACGTTATCCCGAGGACCCCGGTCGCGGGAAGGGTCGGTTTTGCGGAACCCGGATGCGGCTCCTCCGCTTCCGCCCCGTGAAGGGCGTCACAAACGGCCCGTCCGCCCTGTGAACGGCGTCACGGAGTGATCTCATATTGATCTAACATCTGTCGGGTGCCGCGCTCATCTGTAACGTCTGCACCAGTCGCTCCCCATGCTTCACCTCCCGCCTCGCCCGCCGTCTCCGTGCCCCACCCCCGGCACGCGCCCGCTCCTCCTGTGAACGTGCTGCTGCGCCGTTACGTGCCCGGCGCCGAGCCGGTGTCGTGCGTGCCGCTCACCCAGGGCCTCCTCAACCGCGGCTACCGGCTCACCACCACACGCGGCACCTTCTTCCTGAAACAGCATGTCGACGCCCCCACGTCCGACCGGGCGACCATCAGCCGCCAGCACCGCGCCACCCAGCGGCTGCACGCGCTCGGCCTGCCCGTCGCCCCGCCGCTGCCGGACACGGACGGGCGCACGGTCGCGGTACTGGGCGGCCACTGCTACGCCCTCCACCCCTGGGTGGAGGGGCGGCACCGGAACGGCACCCAGCTGAGCCGGGGCGGCTCGCGACGGCTCGGCGCGCTCCTCGGGCTGGTCCACACGTGCCTGGAGCGGGTGATGGGCGGCGCCGTCGGCTCGCACGGGACCCGGGCCCCCGGTCCGTACGGGAGCGCGGACCCGGAGGACACCTTCCGGCTGATCGACGAGCTGCTGGCGCTGGCCGGGGCGCGGAGCCCGCGGGACCCGTTCGACGAGCTGGCCGAGCGGCGGCTGCTGGAGCGGCGGCGGCTGCTGGACGCGCACGCCCATCTGCGGCCCGCCGCGGCGGCCCCGGGGGCGGGGGGCTGGGTGCACGGCGACTTCCACCCGCTGAACCTGCTGTACCGGGGCGCGGAGCCGGCCGCGATCGTGGACTGGGACCGGCTGGGCGTGCAGCCGCGCGCGGAGGAGGCGGTGCGGGCCGCGCTGATCTTCTACGTACAGCCGACAGGCCGTCTGGAGCTGGCGAAGGTGCGGGCCTACGCGCGCGCGTACCGGCGGGCTTCCGGGGCGGGCACGGCCGAACTCGCGGCGGCCGTGCATCGCGTGTGGTGGGAGCGGCTCAACGACTTCTGGATACTGCGCTGGCGCTACCAGCGTGACGACAGCAGGGCCGACGCGCAGTTTCCCGCGGCGTCGGCCCTGACGGTGTGGTGGACCCGGGAGTACGAGGCGGTGCGCGACGCGTTCGCCGGGTGACGGGGAGCCGGTCCTGCCGCACCGTGACGGAAGGTCAGCCTCCGGTCGCGGTGCCCGTCGTGCCCGAGCCGTTCGTCTGGCCGCCCGTCGTGGTCGTCGCGCCGCCGTCCGCCGTGCCGCCGCCGTCGGTCGAACCGGTGGTCCCCGACGTACCGGTGCTGCTGCCCGTGGTGCCGCCGGAGGTCGTGCCCGTCGAGGTGTCGCCGGTGGTGCCGCCGTCGCCGTTGCTGCCGTCGGTGGTGCCCTCCGTACCACCGTCCGTGGTGCCTTCGGTGTCGCTCCCGTCCGTGCCGCCGTCGGTGGTGGCGCCGTCGGTGCCGCCCGTGGTGGTGTCGGTGCCCGAGGAGGTGTTCGGGGAGGCCGTGCCGGGATCCTGGCTGTACGTCGGCCTCGTCGGCCTGTGCGGTACGGGGTTCCACCCCGAGCCGCCGCCACCGGTCGAGGTGTCCGGCTCCTGCTCGTCCTCCTCGCTCTGCGACGGGGACGGGGCCTTGCTGGACTTCTCCGAGGAGACGGACGGGGAGGGGCTGGTCACCGGCGTCTGCTGCTCGCCCTGGGACTTCTGGGCGGCGTTCAGCGCGTACACCACACCCGCCATGATCGCGACCAGCGCGAACGCGACGAACAGCAGCACCTTGCCCCGGCCGCCGCCGCGCTTGGCGGGGTAGCCGCCGGTGTAGGCGCCGTCGTCGGGGTTCATGGGCGGCAGGATCGGGCCCTGCGAGGTGTCCCGCCCGGCACCCTGCACGTGGGCCGGGTGACCCTGCAGTCCCTGGTGGGCCGGCAACCCGCCGCCCGGGCCCATGGGGGAGCCCATGCCCGCCCCCTGGCCGGGGCCCATGGGGGAGCTCATCACGGCCGTCGCGCCCATGCCGCCGTCGGGGGTGTGCCCGCCGTCGTACCCGCCGCCGACCGGGCCGGTGTTCCACAGGCCCGTGTGGCTGCCCTGCTCCTGGAGCATGCGCAGCGCGTACTGCACCATGCCGCGCATTTCGTCCGCGCTCTGGAACCGGTCGTCCGGGTCCTTGGCGAGCGCCCTCATCGCGAGCCCGTCCAGCTCCGGCGGTGCCCCGTCACCCACCTCGGAGGGCGGCACCGGCATGTCCTGCACATGCTGGTACACCACGGACAGCGGAGTCTCCCCGACGAACGGGGGACGCAGCGCCAGCAGTTCGTACAGCAGACAGCCGGTGGCGTACAGGTCGGAACGGCGGTCCACGGCCTTGCCGAGCGCCTGCTCCGGGGAGAGGTACTGGGGGGTGCCCATGACCATGCCGGTCTGCGTCATCGTCGTGGACGCCCCGTGCAGGGCGCGGGCGATGCCGAAGTCCATCACCTTCACGGCACCGCTGTTGGTGATGATGACGTTCGCGGGCTTGATGTCCCGGTGCACGATGCCGTGCTGGTGCGAGTAGGCGAGCGCCTCCAGCACGCCGGACACGATGATGAGCGCCTGCTCGGTCGGCGGCGCCTCCGCGCTGATCAGCAGATCGCGGATGGTGCGGCCCTCGACCAGCTCCATGACGATGTACGGCACTGACTGGCCGCCCACGACGTCCTCGCCGGAGTCGTACACGGCGACGATCGCGTGGTGGTTGAGGCCCGCGACGGACTGCGCCTCACGCGTGAACCGGGCCTTGGAGACCGGGTCCTCCGCGAGGTCCGGGCGCAGCAGCTTGACGGCGACGGTGCGGCCGAGCCGCACGTCCTCCGCCGCGAACACCTCGGCCATGCCGCCCCGGCCCAGACGGTGCGTCAGCCGGTAGCGGCCGTCCCCGACGAGGCCGCCGACGCCGAAGTCGCCCACGCCGTCGGAGCCGTTCGAGCCTCCGGCACCACCCGCGCCGCCGGGTGCTCCGTCATCCGACACTCCGCCGCCACCTGCTTCGGATCCGGGTGCCATGGTCCTCGCCGTCATTTCCGTCCGCTGCCCGCCCGCTGTGTTCGCGGGCGGTGTGCCGCCGTCTCTCAAGGGGTACTTCGGCACGTCACGCTACAGCCTCCGCGTGGCGGCCCGGTCCGGGATGCGACCGGCCATCCAAGCGGTTCGGTGTACACCAGTGCAAACTGATCGTGCCGTTGTCCCGGTCTTATCCCGGCGTGGTCCCGGCCGGGTAACGCTTGCAGGACGCTTCTTGTGCGTACGGTCACGGAACGGGCACCTGGCTTGACGTGTCACTGCCCTGGGGCAGACTTGGCGCATAAATCCGGGATCACCGCGGCCACGCGCGCGTAGGGGGAAGCACAGATGAGCCAGGACGGCGCCCGCGGCCGCTATGCGGGCGGTTCGGTCGCGAACGGCAGGTATCAGCTCCGCGACCTGCTGGGCGAGGGCGGCATGGCGTCGGTGTACCTCGCGTACGACAGCGCGCTGGACCGCCAGGTCGCGATCAAGACCCTGCACACCGAACTGGGCCGCGAGCAGTCGTTCCGCGAACGGTTCCGGCGCGAGGCGCAGGCGGTCGCGAAGCTCCAGCACACCAACATCGTCTCGGTCTTCGACACCGGCGAGGACACCGTCACGTTCAGTGACCCCGCGCAGGGTGACGGCGGCGTCATGCCGTACATCGTCATGGAGTACGTGGAGGGCAAGCCCCTCGGTTCGGTGCTCGCGGCGGACATCCAGGCCCAGGGCGCCATGCCCGCCGACAAGGCCCTGAAGGTGACGGCCGACGTGCTGGCCGCGCTGGACACCAGCCACGAGATGGGCCTGGTGCACCGGGACATCAAGCCGGGCAACGTGATGGTCACCAAGCGCGGCGTCGTCAAGGTGATGGACTTCGGCATCGCGCGCGCCATGCAGTCGGGCGTCACCTCGATGACGCAGACCGGCATGGTCGTCGGCACCCCGCAGTACCTGTCGCCCGAGCAGGCGCTGGGGCGCGGCGTGGACGCCCGTTCCGACCTGTACTCGGTCGGGATCATGCTGTTCCAGCTGCTGACCGGACGGCTGCCGTTCGACGCGGACTCCCCGCTGGCGATCGCGTACGCGCACGTGCAGGAGGAGCCGGTCGCGCCTTCCTCCATCAACCGTTCGGTGACGCCCGCGATGGACGCCCTGGTGGCACGGGCGCTGAAGAAGAACCCGAACGAGCGCTTCCCGAGCGCCGCCGCCATGCGCGACGAGTGCCTGCGCGTGCTGTCGGCCGGGCAGGCCGGGGCACCGGTGATCGTGCAGGGCGCGCCGACGAACAGCGGGGCCGGGGTGGGCTCCGCGGTGTTCCCGCCGGTCGATTACTCGGGGACGCCCGCGCCGGGGCCGCACGGAAGTGTCCAGACCCCTTATCAGACGCCTCAGCCCATGACCCCGGCGCCCGGGCCCTACGGGCCGCCGACTCCGGCCCCCGCGCCCGCCGCGTACGGCTACCCGCAGCAGGCGGCGCCGACCCCCGCCCCGGGTTACCCGACGCCCGCGCCGACACCCGCCCCGGCGCCGTACGGCGGCGGAGGCGGCACGGGCGGCGGCAACAGCGGTGGGGGCCGGAGGAACATGCCGGTCATCGTGGGGGCGATCGCGGTGGCCGTGATCGCCGTCGCGGGCACTCTGGTGGCGCTCAACCTCAACGACGACGAGGACCCCGGCGGCACGGCGGGCGGCGAGCCGACGGCCACGGCGACCGGGGACGCGCCGGACTCGGAGGACTACAAGGGCCCGGACCGCGGCAAGACCATCGAGACCAAGGCGTGCACCGAACCCCGTGAGGGCAACGACCCGGAGAAGTTCGAGGTCCCGGACTTCCGGTACCGGCACATCGACTCGGTGAAGGAGTGCATCCAGGCCGCCGGCTGGAAACTCAGGACGGTGGAGGACCAGGACGAGATGATCTACGGCGACGGCGCCGTCCTGAACCAGTACCCGAAGCAGAACACCGAGATCTACGAGGACGACGCCGAGTTCGTCCTCACCGTCTCCACCGGCGAGCGGCCGTAACCACCCCGAACGGCGCGACCCCAGGGGCGGCGAGATGCCGGAGCACGGCCGTTGTGTGACGCTGAGGCCATCGTCATGGCGGCTCGTCATGCTCGTCACGGCCGCCGTGTTCGTCGTACCCGCCGTGTCCGTCACGCTCGCCACGCTCGTCACGGGAGGGGGTCCCTCGTGACTCCACCACCGACGCCGCCTTCCGGCCCTCCCCGCCGCACGCGGGGACGTGCCTGGGCGGTCGCATCGGGGCTCGCGTCCGTGCTGCTCGCGGGAGGGCTGTCGGCGGGGCTGTACGGCGCCCCCGTGGCACACGCGGACCAGACGCCCGCGCCGGGAGCGAGCGAGCCCGCCGCGCCCGGTCCCGACCCGGGGGACACCGGTACGCCGTCCCCGGGGGAGCCCCCCGGAGACGGGGGCCGGGACGGAGACGGTGGCGGGACCGGGGGGTCCCCCGGGGTGTCGCCGGGGCCTTCCGGCGAGCCCTCGCCCGGCGTGTCGCCGGGGGCATCCGGCGGTGCCTCACCCGGCGGGCCCAGCGCCCGGCCCGGGCCATCGGTGCCGGTGCCGTCCATGGCCGGGCGGTCCGAGGGGGTGGGGAGGCCGCGGCCCGGGCGCAAACCGTTCCCCTTCCCCTTCCCGACGCGGCCGCCAGTATCGCCGTCGGCAAGCCCGTCCGTCTCCGCCTCTCATGCGGCGTCCGGCTCTCCCCGTACCAGAACGGCAACAGCTCCCGGCATCCGCTCCGACCCCGACGGCAGCTTCTGGGAGGCCGTGCCCGAGGCGGGGTCCCCTGCGGTCGTCCTGCCGTGGCACACGACCTCGCCCGGCCCGCGCCAGCAGGGCTCGCTGGCCGCGGGAAACACGTTCGACCGCCGGATCCCCGTCCTGACCTTCGGTGTTGGCCTGACACTGATGGGCGCGGGCTTCGGCTTCCTGGGCCTGCGGTTCCGCCGCCACTGAGCCCGCGGCAGTGAGCCCGCCGCCCCGCGGCATGTCCTTCTCCGGATCTCCCCACCCCCACGCGTCCTCCTCAAGGGGGACGCACCGGGTCCCTCCGCAGTCGGTTGCCCGTGTCGGCATACTCGGTATACATACTGAGTATGTCGATCCGCCACGGGCTTCTCGCCCTTCTCGAACACGGCCCGCGTTACGGCTCTCAGCTCCGTACGGAGTTCGAGTCCCGCACCGGTTCCACGTGGCCGCTCAATGTCGGCCAGGTCTACACGACCCTCAGTCGGCTGGAGCGCGACGGTCTGGTCACGCAGGACGGGGAGGACGGGGCGGGGCACCCGCTGTACGTGATCACAGACGCGGGGCGGGAAGAGCTGCGCACCTGGTTCGAGCAGCCCGTGGACCGGAGCAGTCCGGCACGGGACGAGCTGGCCATCAAGCTGGCCATGGCGGTCGGCGCGCCCGGCGTGGACATCCGGAACGTCATCCAGGCCCAGCGGCGCCACACCGTGCGGGCGATGCAGGACTACACGCGCCTCAAGGCCCGGGCGCTGGCCGCGCTGGAGAGCGGGGCCGCCCAGGGAGCGGGGGAGCGGGACGACGTGGCCTGGCTGCTCGTCCTGGAGCAGCTGATCTTCCGCACCGAGGCCGAGGCGCGCTGGCTCGACCACTGTGAGGCGCGGCTGATCCGTCTCTCGGCCGCGGCGGCGGCGCGGCCCGGACCGGCGAAGGGCCCGGCGCCCGCATCGGCGCCCGAGGCCGCCGCGAAGCACGCCACGCGCTGATCACCCGCCGGCCTCGGGAGAACACTCCGTCGCCCTCCACCACTTCCTCGCTCATCAGAAACACCAGACCACTCCGTACGCGCCACCGTGCCCGTACGCCAAGGGGGACCCTTCGATGCCATCACCCATGTCACATCCGACGCATGTGCCACAGAAGCCCGTCCTGCAACTCCGGCAGCTGACACGGGTCCACGGCACCGGCGCCACCGAGGTGCACGCGCTGCGCGGCATCGACCTCGCCGTCCTCCCCGGCGAGCTGGTCGCCGTCATGGGCCCCTCCGGCTCCGGGAAGTCCACGCTCCTCACCCTCGCGGGCGGCCTGGACCGCCCCACCTCCGGCCAGGTGATCGTCGAGGACACCGACATCAGCACCGCCGACCGCCGTACGCTCGCCGCGCTCCGCCGCCGCAGCATCGGCTACGTCTTCCAGGACTACAACCTCGTTCCGGCGCTCACCGCCGCCGAGAACGTCGCCCTGCCGCGCGAGCTGGACGGTGTCTCCGCCCGCAAGGCGCGCACCGAGGCCCTCGCCGCTCTGGAGGAGATGAGCCTGGGTCACCTCGCTGACCGCTTCCCCGACGAGATGTCAGGCGGTCAGCAGCAGCGCATCGCCATCGCCCGCGCCCTCGTCGGTGACCGGCGCCTCGTCCTGGCCGACGAGCCGACCGGCGCGCTCGACTCGGAGACCGGCGAGTCGGTGCTGGCCCTGCTGCGGGCCCGGTGCGACGCGGGCGCCGCCGCCGTCCTCGTCACCCATGAGCCGCGCTTCGCCGCGTGGGCGGACCGTGTGATCTTCCTCCGGGACGGCGCGGTCGTCGACCAGACCGTACGGAGCGACGCCGACTCCCTGCTCACCACCGCCCGGACAGCGGGCGGCCCCGCGCGTCTGCCGGGCAGTGGACAGACGGACTCCGGGCAGTCCGGCACCGGCCAGGCGGGCTTCGGGCAGGCGGGCTCGCTGTGACGAACTGGCTCCACTCCTGGCGCGCCGCAGTGCGGATCGCCCGCCGCGACGCCTGGCGTTTCAAGGGCCGCAGTTTCCTGGTACTGGCCATGATCGCCCTGCCGATCCTCGGCGTGAGCGCCGCCGACCTGACCCTGCGCAGCGCGCAGCTGTCCCCGCAGGAGAAGGCGACCCGCATCCTCGGCGGCGCCGACGCCCAGTTCCACGACCCGGGCATGGCCGGCCAGCCCATCCTGCAGAGCCCGGACGGCGAGAACTACACGCTGGCGCACGATCCCGAGGACGGGGAGGACTGGCCGGACGGCGCGACCGACGTGACCAAGGTCGTCCCGTCCGGCGCGACGGTCCTGGCCGACACCGCCGGGCAGGCGCGGCTTCGCACCGCCCACGGCCTGCTGAACGCCGACGTCCGCGAATTCGAAGCCGACGCCCCCATGGCCCGCGGGATCATGAACCTCCTCGACGGACGCTTCCCGGACCGGGACGACGAGGTCGCCGTCACCAGCCGCTTCCTGGAGGACAGCGGTCTGAGCGTCGGTTCAGCACTCGCCGCGCGGGACTTCGACCGTGAGTACCGGATCGTCGGCACCTACGAGCTGCCGGGCGACCTCAAGTCCATCCAGGTCAACTTCCTGCCGGGCGCCTTCCTCACCCCGTACGAGAAGGCGCTCAAGGCCGCCGGGCGGAGCGGCGGCGAGCCGTTCACCAGCTACCTGGTGAAACTCGGGAACAGCGATGGTTTCACGTGGAACATGGTCAAGGAGGCCAACGGCAGGGGCGTCCGGGTCGTGTCCCGGGCGGTGCTGATCGACCCGCCGGAGCGCTCCGAGGTGCCGCTGTTCCAGAGTGACCACTGGGGAATGTACGAGGGGAGCAGCAGCGCCGAGCAGGCCGCGCTCATGGCCACGGCGACCGTCGTCGGCCTCGCCATGCTGGAGATCTGCCTGCTGGCCGGGCCCGCCTTCGCGGTCGGCGCCCGCCGCTCGCGCCGTCAGCTGGGCCTGGTGGGCGCCAACGGCGGCGACCGGCGGCACATCCGCTCCATCGTTCTGGCCGGTGGCCTGGTGATCGGTGTGGCGGCCGCCGTCGTCGGCACGGTGCTCGGTGTGATCCTCACGTTCGCGCTTCAGCCGGTGCTGGAGGGCACGATCGGGCGGCGTTTCGGGTCCTTCGACATCCGGCCGCTGGAGCTGTTCGGCATCGGGCTGCTCGCCGTCCTGACGGGTCTGCTCGCCGCGATCGTGCCCGCTGTCAACGCGTCCCGCGAGACCGTGCTGGCCTCGCTCACCGGGCGGCGTGGCGTACGCCGCAGCAGCCGCACGCTGCCCGTCGTCGGTCTGATCGTCGCGCTGCTCGGCGCCGCCGTCGCCCTGTACGGGTCGGTGTTCAGCGACGAGTTCGTCATCGTGGCCGGTGGCAGCGCCCTCGCGGAGCTGGGCGTGGTCGCCATGACGCCCATGCTGGTGGGGCTGTTCGGCCGGGTCGGCCGCTGGCTCCCGCTGTCGCCGCGGCTGGCCCTGCGTGACGCTGTGCGCAACCGGGGCCGTACGGCGCCCGCGGTGGCAGCGGTCCTGGCCGCGGTCGCGGGCACGGTCGCCGTCGCCACCTACGCGGCCAGCGCCGATGCCACCGACCGCGCGGAGTACGAGGCCCAGCTGCCCTACGGGGCCGTCGCCGCACTGGTGACCGAGGACAGCGGCCGGGACGTGCCGACGGTCCGGGACGCCGTGCAGAAGCACCTGCCCGTCGACGTCCGCGCCGACGTGTCCGCTGTCACGGTCGGCAAACCGGGCTGCAATCCCGAGGGCGGCGGCGCCGACCGCTGCGGCCGGGTCGAGGTGGTCGTACCGAAGGCGAACGAGTGCCCCCTGTGGGACTCGCCCGAGGCCGAGGAGAAGTTCTCCGTGGCGGAACGCCGCGAGCTGGCCCAGGACTGGCGCTGTCAGCCCCGCCGCTACCAGTTCGTCCCCACGGACGAGGGCCTCGTCGTCGGTGACGAGAACCTCCTGAAGGTCCTCGGGGTCGACGAGCCGAACGCGGCGAAGACCCTCGCCGAAGGCGGCGTCGTCTCCTTCTGGCGGAGCTGGATCGACGAGCAGGACACGGTCTCGCTCAAACTGATCACCGACCCGGAGGAGGCGGACCGCGCCTATGACGGGGATCGGGAGCCCAAGGGCGAGGTGAAGTCGTTCCCCGCCTACCGGGTCCCGGACGGCGAGACCCGCTCGTACGGCATAGCGGGGATCGTCAGCCAGGACACCGCGAAGGCCACGGGAATGACGGTGACACCGCTCGGGTCGTACTACACCACCCACGAACTGCCGGGCGCCGAGCAGCGGCAGAAGCTCGACGAGGCGCTGGCGAAGACCGGTGTCGACATCTACCTGCACGTCGAGGAGGGCTACGTCAGCAAGTCCGGCATCGTGCTGCTGGCCCTCACCGTGTTCGCGGGACTGGTCACGATCGGCGCGGCCGGCATCGCCACCGGGCTGGCCCAGGCCGACGCCGAAGCCGATCTGCGGACACTGGCCGCCGTCGGCGCCCCCACCCGGGTACGCCGTACGCTCAGCGGCTTCCAGTGCGGGGTCGTGGCGGCGATGGGTGTGCTGCTCGGGTCCGCGGCGGGCGTCCTGCCCGCGATCGGGCTGCGGCTCACCGAGCGGCGCCAGGCGATGGGCTGGTACCAGGAGGCGCTCGACGGGGGGCACACGATCTTCTCGGATCCCCCGTCGGTGCCGATCGTCGTCCCGTGGGGGACCCTGGGCACCCTGCTGGTCGCCGTGCCGCTCGGAGCGGCGCTGCTCGCCGCCCTCCTCACCCGCTCGCGCGGGGCGGTCGCCCGGCGGGCGGAGACGTAGCGGAGACGTGACGGGCTTGTGCCCCTGCGCGAGGGTGGATCAGCTCCGCGCAGGGGCACACCGCTGCTTGACGCGTCGGTACGAGAGAATGGGCGCATGGAGATGCCGAGGAACGAACGGTCGCAGGAAAGCCCGCATGTTCTCATCGTCGGACAGGACGGAATGGCGCTCGGCGGCGGTGAGGGGGACGGGGAGTCCCGCGAGGTTCCGGTCACGGACATGGTCGAGCAGCCCGCGAAGGTCATGCGGATCGGCAGCATGATCAAACAGCTGCTCGAGGAGGTCCGCGCGGCACCTCTGGACGAGGCGAGCCGGGTCCGGCTGAAGGAGATCCACCACAGCTCGGTGAAAGAGCTGGAGGAGGGGCTGGCGCCGGAACTGGTCGAGGAGCTGGAACGGCTCTCCCTGCCGTTCACCGAGGAAGCGGTGCCGTCGGAGGCGGAACTGCGGATCGCCCAGGCTCAGTTGGTGGGCTGGCTGGAAGGTCTCTTCCACGGGATCCAGACCGCGCTGTTCGCCCAGCAGATGGCGGCCCGCGCCCAGTTGGAGCAGATGCGGCGGGCGCTTCCGCCGGGTGTCGCCGCCCCGGAGGAGGACGACGAGCACGGCCCCGCCCACCGCTCGGGCGGCCCGTACCTGTGACACACGCCTGAACCACCCGGCTGACGGTCAGCGGCCCGGCACTCCACACGGAGCGCCGGGCCGCTGTCTGCCACCCCGTGTCGCCGGCCCGGTCGGCACGTCTGCCGCCGGTGTGGCGGTCAGACCGCCGACGGGGCGGTCAGCAGCACCTTGCCGACATGGTCGCTCTGCTCCAGTGCCCGGTGGGCCTCGGCCGCCTCCGTCATCGGGAACACCCGGTCCACGACGGGACGGACCGTGCCCGCGGCGATCAGCGGCCAGACATGCTCCCGCACGGCGGCCACGATGGCCGCCTTCTCCGTCTGCGGGCGGCCTCGCAGCGAGGTCGCCGTGACGGCGACGCGCTTGGCGAGCATCGCCCCGAGATTCACCTCGGCCTTCCGGCCGCCCTGGAGGCCGATGATGGCGAGCCGTCCGTTGAGGGCCAGTGCCTGGATGTTCCGGTCCAGGTACTTGGCGCCGATGATGTCGAGGATGACGTCCGCCCCGGCGCCGTCCGTCGCCTTGCGCAGCTCCTCCACGAAGTCCTGCTCGTGGTAGTCGATGAGAACGTCCGCACCCAGCTCGGCACAGCGGGCCAGCTTCTCCGGGCTTCCGGCCGTCACGGCAACCCTGGCGCCGACGGCCTTGCCGAGCTGGATCGCCATCGTGCCGATGCCGCTCGCCCCGCCGTGCACCAGCAGCGTCTCGCCGGGCCGCAGGTGGGCCACCATGAAGACGTTGGACCAGACCGTCGCGGCCACCTCCGGCAGCGCCGCCGCCGTCACCAGGTCGACGCCCTTCGGCACGGGCAGCAGTTGCCCGGCCGGGACGACCGTCTTCTCGGCGTAGCCGCCACCGGCGAGCAGGGCGCACACCTCGTCACCGACGAGCCAGCCGGACACGCCGGGGCCGAGGGCGGCGATCCGGCCGGAGCACTCCAGGCCCGGGTACGCGGGGGCGCCGTCCGGCGGCGGGTAGAAGCCCTGCCGCTGGAGCAGATCGGCGCGGTTGACGGCGCTGGCCGCCACCTCGACGAGCACCTCGCCCTCGCCGGGCACGGGATCGGGGACCTCGGCCCAGACAAGCGCCTCGGGGCCACCGGGTTCGGGAATCGTGATCGCACGCATGGCGCGAGGCTACTCCGCGGAGTTGGCGGCGTCGGCGCTGTCGGCGGCGCGCACGATCGTGATGACCCGGTCGGTGAGCTGCAGGGGGCTCGACTCCGGGTCGTCGTAGGCGATCAGCCGGTGTCCGCGCAGCACGCTCACCACCAGGTCGTCCGTGTCCCGTACGCTCCGCCCGGCCTCCGTCTTGGTCACCGGCCGCTCCACGATGTCCAGCCCGGTGCCGCGCTGGATGAGGCCCTCCAGCACGGTTCCGGTGCTGGGGCTCAGCACCGACATGCCGAGCAGCCGTCCCGCGGCGCTGGCGCTGGTGATGACCGCGTCGGCTCCGGACTGGCGCAGCAGTGGCGCGTTCTCCTCCTCCCGTACCGCGGCGACGATCTTGGCGTGCTTGTTGAGCTGCCGCGCGGTGAGGGTGACCAGCACGGCCGTGTCGTCCCGCTGGGTGGCGACGATGACCTGAGCGGCCTTCTGAACCTGCGCGCGCCGCAGCACATCGCTGCGGGTCGCGTCTCCGAGGACGCCGGTGAACCCGTCGGCGTTGGCCAGGTCGATCACGCCGCTGCTGGGGTCGACGACCACGACCTGGTCCTTCTTCAGTCCGGTCGCGCTCAGCGTCTCCAGCGCGGAGCGGCCCTTCGTACCGAAGCCGACGACGACGGTGTGGTCACGCAAGGCGGTCCTCCAGCGTTTCTGCCGCCACTCCTGGCGGGTGCGCTCGGCCAGCACTTCCAGAGTGGTGCCGACCAGGATGATCAGGAAGATCACGCGCAGCGGTGTGACGATCAGGATGTTGATCAGCCGGGCCGTGTCCGTCACGGGGACGATGTCGCCGTACCCGGTGGTCGACAGCGTGACGGTCGCGTAGTAGACGGCGTCCAGGACGCTGACATGGCCGTCGAGACCGTCCTTGTAGCCGTCCCGGTCCACCAGCACGATCAGGACGGTGAGGACCAGGACCAGGAAGGCGAGGGCAAGCCTCAGGGCCACCTGGCGCAGGGGGTGTTCGACGATCCGGCGGGGCAGCTTCACCTGGCCACTGGGCAGGTAGCCACGTATCGGGGTGGTACGGGGACGTTTCACGTGAAACCTCGGCTCGGGGCGGCTGCAACCGTGGAGAGGGCGGCCTTCCACGGCAGCCCGAGGAGCTCCAGCATGTCGCCGGGCCGGGCACCGCCGGGCGGGATGACGGCGAGGCCGTCGGCGGCTGCGAGGCCGCGGAGCATGGCCGGGCCGGTGTAGTGGAGCGGCACGGCCTGCCCGGAGCGCTGGACCACCGGGACGAGCCTGGTGTCGTACGGATGCCCTTGTACCGCGTCGCTCACGGGAGCCGACCAGGGTGCCGGGGCGGGGCGGCCGGTCGCCGCGCGCAGCAGCGGCTCCGCGAGGGTGAGCAGTCCGGAGACCGCCGCCAAGGGGTTGCCGGGCAGGCCGACGAGGTGGCGGCCGGGGGCCAGGCGGGCCAGCAGCATGGGGTGACCGGGCCGGACCCGGACGCCGTCGACGAGGAGTTCGGCGCCCGCGCGGCGCAGCACGGGGTGGACGTGGTCGACGGGACCGGAGGCGGTGCCGCCGGTCGTGACGACCAGATCCGCCCGGGTGCCGGTGACCGCGGCATACAGCGCCTCGGCGTCGTCTCCGATCCTGCGGGTGGCGAGGACGTCGACGCCCAGGGCCCGGAACCAGGGGGCGAGCATGGGCCCGAGGGCATCGCGGATGAGCCCCTCGTGCGGGACGCCGGAGGTGAGCAGCTCGTCCCCGAGCACCAGGACCTCGACCTGGGGACGGTCCACGGTGGGCAGCTCGTCGTACCCGGCCGCGGCGGCCAGGCCCAGGACGGCCGGGGTGACGACGCTGGCGGCGGGCAGCAGCGGGTCGCCGGCGCGGCATTCCTGGCCGCGGGGCCGGATGTCCTGGCCGTGCACCACGTCACGCAACGCGTGGAGGTGACGGCCCTCGGTGTCGGCGCGGGCGTGCTCGCTGCGCACGACGGCGGTGGCACCGGGCGGGACGCGGGCTCCGGTGGCGATACGCACGGCGGCGCCGTCGGGGAGGGCGGGACTCTCACCGTGTCCGGCCAGTACCGAGTCACCCTCGCGGATCGCCCAGGGGCCGGGCCCGGCGACGGCCCAGCCGTCCATGGCGGAGGAGTCGAACGACGGCAGGTCGCTCAGCGCGGCCAGGGGCTCCGCGAGTACGGCTCCGAGCGCGGAGCCCAGGACGGTGCGGCAGGTACGGACCGGGGTGTTCTGGCCGGCATGCGCGGCGAGGTCCCGGGCCCTGGCCCAGGGGGTGTCATGGTCCTCGGGCGCGCCCGGAGACGGGGCGGCCTGCCCGGAGCTGTGCCGGCCTCCGGGGTCACGGCGGCTGCCCGGTGCGGGCTCGCGGGGCGGGCGGCCGACCAGGGCGAGGGCTTCGTCGACGCCGTCGACGTCCGGTTCGGTCATCCCGCTTCGGCCTCGCCCTCGGCCTCCCGCGCCCAGCGGGAGGCGAGCGCGGCGGCCTTCCGCGCCGCCTCCGCCACGGCCTCGGGGCCGTCGCCCTCCGCCTTGGCGGCGGCGTAACCCACCAGGAAGGTGGTGAGGGGCGCGGCAGGCCGGGCTACGCCGTGCGCCGCGTCCCGGGCCAGGTCCAGCAGGACGCCGGTGTCGACGTCCAGCTCGATCCCGAGCTCGGCCTTGACTGCGGTGATCCATTCGTCCAGCACGGTTCCATGCTCCCTGATGCGGGCCCGGGCCGCGGCGAGGTCCTCCCAGGTGTCGCAGTCGAAGGAGGCCAGGGGCCGGGCGGGCAGGCGGGTGAGGTCCAGTTCGCCGGTCAGCAGACGCAGCGGCAGCCCGGAGAGACGGCCGTGCTCGGCGGCGAGCAGCGCGATCTCGCGGCGCAGCGGCTCGGTCCGGTAGGCGGCGACGAGCGGCTGTTCGCGGCCGTCCGGATCCACGGCGAGTACCGCCTCGGCGTCGCCGTCCAGGAGCGTGTCGACGAGTTCGCGCACGGTGGCGCGGTCCAGGAACGGAAGGTCTCCGCCCAGAACGACGACGGCCTCCGCCTCCACCTGCCGCACCCCGGCCGCCAGAGCGGCGAGCGGCCCGCCACCGGGCGGCTCCTCCCGGGCCCAGACGACAGGCCGTGCGGTGGGCCGCCGTCCGCCCACGACGATGGAGCGTCCGGCGTCCCGGCACGCGTCCAGCACACGGTCGAGCAGGGCGCGCCCGCCCACACTGAGCGCGGGCTTGTCCACCCCGCCGAGCCGCTTGGCGGCCCCTCCCGCCGGCACGACGGCATCAAATCGGCTCACGCGCCCAGTATGGCCGCCACCACCCACCCGGTACCGGGGCGCCCCCTGGCCCTGGACGGGCCACGCGGCTTGTCCGGCGTCCCAGGACGCCGGGCCCCGGCCCAGGGGAAGGTGGGCCGGGACCCGCACGGAACGCGGGGCAGCGCCGCTACACCGTCCGCAGCAGTACCGCGGGCTGCTCCACGCAGTCCGCCACGTACCGCAGGAAGCCCCCCGCGGTACCGCCGTCGCAGACCCGGTGGTCGAACGTCAGCGACAGCTGCACGACCTGACGGACAGCCAGTTCGCCCTGGTGAACCCACGGCTTGGGCACGATCCGTCCGACACCCAGCATCGCCGCCTCGGGGTGGTTGATGATCGGCGTGGAGCCGTCCACCCCGAACACGCCGTAGTTGTTCAGCGTGAACGTGCCACCCGTCAGGTCCGCAGGAGTCAGCGTGCCCTTCCGGGCCTCCTCCGTCAGCCGTGCGAACTCCGCCGTCAGCGACTCGGCGGTACGGGTGTGCGCGTCGCGTACGACGGGCACGACCAGGCCCCGCTCGGTCTGCGCGGCGAACCCGAGGTGCACCTCCGGCAGCCGCACGATCTCCCGCGCCTCCGTGTCCACCCGGGAGTTGAGCTCCGGGTGGCGGGCGAGCGCTGCGGTGCAGATCCGGGCGAGCAGCGCCAGCAGCGAGACCTTCGGCCCGCCCGCGGCGTTCATGGCGGCGCGGGCCGCCATGAGTTCGGTCGCGTCGGCGTCCACCCAGCAGGTCGCGTCGGGTATCTCCCGGCGACTGCGCGACAGCTTGTCGGCGACGGCCCCCCGCACACCGCGCAGCGGCACCCGCTCCCCGGCGGCGGCGGGCGCCGCGGCCCGCGCGACCGGGGCGGCGGAGGCGGCAGCAGCAGAGGCGGCCGGAGCGGTCGTGGCCGCCGGAGCGGTGGACGCCCGTTCGACGTCGGCCCGCAGTATCAGCCCGTCCGGCCC